>JAIYAP010000082.1 GCA_027488935.1 Saprospiraceae bacterium
CGCGATAACGCCTGGCCAGGGCAACGCGATAACGCCTGGCCAGGGCAACGCGATAACGCCTGGCCAGGGCAACGCGATAACGCCTGGCCAGGGCAACGCGATAACGCATGGCCAGGGTAACGCGATAACGCCTGACCAGGGTAACGCGATAACGCCTGGCCAGGGTAACGCGATAACGCCTGGTCAGGTCGCGACTGTAGGGTCAGGTCGCGACCTGACCCTACGGATTTCGCAAGCTATGCACCGGATTTGCCAGCGCGGCACGCAGACTTTGTATGCCAACGGTCAACGCCGCTACCACAAAACTGATCAACAGGGCCAAACCAAAGAGTTCTATGCCTGGCGTGATATGGTAAACAAAGCGTTGCAACCAGAAATTACTCAACCACCAAGCCAACGGCGCGGATATAACAAAAGCCAGCAGCATCAAGCGCAGGTATTCTTTGCTGAAAATCCAGACAATGCCTGCAACCGTGGAGCCCAGTGTTTTACGGATTCCTACTTCTTTGCGTTTGCGTTCGATCATAAAAGCGGATAAACCATACAGTCCCAGGCATCCAATAAAGATAGCAATGCCCGAAAATGCGCCAATAAGTTGCAGTAAGTTCGTTTCGATGCGCATAAAATCAGCCACTTTATCATCCAAAAAATACTGATCAAAAGCATGATCGGGGTAAGTACTTTCCCAAATTTGTTTGATTTGCGCTAAAACAGCGGGTTGGTTGCCTGCGGCCAAGGTGATGCCGCAGGTGGAATATTCTTTTACACTCGGGTAAAACGCAATTGCAGAAACTTGCTCTGTGAGCCCCCAATTGTGGTAATCTTTTACGACACCGACAATAGGCGCTGATTTGCCCTCAATACTGATGTTTTTCATCAAGACCTCTTCGGGGGAAGCGAGGTTTAGTTTTTTTACAAAAGTTTCATTTACAACGTATTCGCGGACGGTATCGCTGGCGCGAAAATTGCGTCCGGCAATGAGTGTTAAGCCAAAGGTTGAGATATAATGTTCATCGGCGGGTTTGGTATTGAGCAGCCATTTTTCGCTTTCCGGGCGGGTGTCGTAGCGGCAGCCAGTTTGGTTGTTTAAATTGGATGCGGGGGGCTGGTAACACAAAGTCACTTGTTTTATCCCGGCCGTATTGGCCAGTTGTTGTTGCAGAGTCGACATTTTAGCCACATCCTGCACCGGAATGGGCAACACGACCACCGTGCCTGGCCGAAAACCCCAGTCCACATTGCGGGCATAGTGCATTTGTGTCGTAATGACGGCCGTAATGATGAGCAATATTTGCGAAATGGTAAACTGAGAAGTAACCAAAAGCCGCCGCAGCGAAAAGCCGCCTTTTTGGGTGGGGGTATGTTGGCCGCGCAAAGCAATGACGGGTTGAAAACGCGCCTGTAGCATGCCCGGATAAGCACCGGCAGCAAACGTAAGCACGATGGCCAGGCCCGTTAAAAACAACCCAATTGAGACAACGCCTGGTTCGAAAAACGTCATTTTTTGCTCGGTCAGTTTGTTCAAATAGGGCAAACTGAGATAAGCACCTAACATGCCCAAGCCAATCGCTACCACCACTACCAAGGCGGTTTCAAACATAAATTGCCAAAATAGTTGCGTTTTTGTGCTACCCAGTGATTTGCGAACACCTACCTCCCGCACACGCTTAAGCGCTTGTGCCGTGGAGATATTGATGAAATTGACACAGGCTGTCACCAATAAAAAAACGCCAATGCAAAGGAGGCCCAACAGATATTTTTCGGTGGTGCCCGAACCATAATCCGGATCCAGGTGCAGTGCGGTCAGGGCCATGGTTTTATATTGAAACAGTTCCTCGCCGTCCCGATGTCGGTATTTTTTGTAAAAAGCAGGACTTTCTACGGCCAATTCTGATATTTGGTGGCCTTCTTTTACCAAGGCGTAACAACCGACTGACCCACGAACGCCATTCCAGGAATTGAGGTTGGGCGCTTCATTTGGCAGGTTTTTCAAACTTTCCCAAGAAAAGATTAAATGATCCTGTACATCAGTATTGGACACCGGGTCGGCCATAAGGCCTACGATCTGTACGTCGAGTTCGTTGTTATATCGCAAGGTTTTACCTAATACGTCGGTGGTTTTATAATATTTTTGCGCAAATGCCTCAGAAATAATGGCCGTATTGGGTGCTCGCAAGCCTTCCAAGGTGCCACTTATTATTGGCAAATCCATAATTTGAAACAATTCGGGTTCGGCGAAAGAAACGCCTTCTTCCTCAAAATATTTGTCTTTGCCGTTTTGTGGATTGGGCACCGTGATCAACACATTATTATAGCTAGAACGCATGGCTGCTTTGTCCAGGCAGGAAAATTCGGTGCGTAAAGCCGTTGCAAAAGGATTCGGCACCGCCCCCAATTTCATGATTGGATCGAGGTGTAGTTCTGTGATAAAACGGGCAATCCGATCGACTTTTGTGTGGTAAGCATCAAAACTGCGGTGGTGGTGTACCAAAATAAAAATCAGGATACAACACGCGATGCTTAAACCCAGGCCGAATACATTCAACAACAGGTAGATACGGTTGGTGCGAAAATTGCGAAGGGCTATTTTAAAATAGTAGTATAACATTTGCCTGATTTTTTAAGGAACCCTGCAAATTCGCAGCCATCTTTACAAGTATTTGATAAACAGTGTTTTGTGATTTTATGTGACCAGGAAAAAGTTCGTTTACGGACAATAAGCGTACGGAAACGGACAGTCTAATCTCCAATTTAAGCCATTTCAGTGATCGTTTTTTCGATGACTTCCGCATAGTACCGGTGTTCTAATTCCAGCACTTTTCGGGCGATATCCTCGGGTGTATCCTCGGGTGCAAGCGTACAACGCGCCTGAAAGAGGATGGTGCCTTCATCGTAGTGTTCATCCACCCAATGGATGGTCATCCCGCTTTCAGTATCTCCGGCTGCCTTCACGGCTTCATGTACAAAATGTCCATACATGCCTTTGCCGCCATGTTTGGGTAAAAGGGCCGGGTGAATATTGAATATACGCTGTGGAAATGCCGAAACCAAGTATGCGGGAACCAGCAAAAGAAAGCCCGCCAAAACAATATAGTCAATATTGCGGGTACTGAGTTCGAGCAGGAATTGATCATCACCGGCAAAATCGGTGCGATGAACTACCAACGTTTCAATGCCATGCAATTGAGCAATATCGAGTACACCAGCATCCTTTTTATTGGAAACAACCAGCCGTACCGCGATCGTTTCCGAATTTTTGAAATACTCAATGATTTTTCGGGCATTGCTGCCGCCGCCTGAGGCGAAAATGGCGATGTGTTGCTTTTCCTTGTGCATAGGGCGGCGAAGATACGATCATACACTGGTACACGTATCTTCATGGTGTACCGGAAAATTGCAGGAGTTGGCGATGAAGCACAATTTATGTGCTTTTTCATGTAATTTCCGAGCAATTTCCACTTGATCTGGATGCGCGACAATAACGGTTGGATGCAAAATGACTTCCGTAAATTGACCTCCCCCATCGGCTGTTTCCTGCATGACACCTTTGGGGTTATCTTGATAATCAACAACGATGATGCCGGCATCGGCACAAAGATGTAAAAACCAGAGCATGTGGCAGGAGGCAAGCGATGCGACCAGCAATTCCTCGGGGTTATAACGCGCTGGGTCACCGCGAAAGGCTGGATCAGATGAAGCAGGCAGTTCGGGTTTTCCGGCAGCCTGGATCGTGTGGTCGCGTCGATATGCGCGGTAATCACGGGTGCCGACGCCATCGTTGCCGGTCCAGGTCAATTGTAAGGTGTAATGGTGTTGTTTGTCCATGTGGTTATCGTAGATGTGCGTAAATGTTGACAATATCCGCATTGTTTTTGAAACAGAAAAATCGCGCCAAATCTCGAACCAATCTGTTAAAATCTACATTTTCGATAGACTGAAGAATAAAATTTTTTATTTAACATTCACGATTTTAAACGATATTTTATGTCATAAAATACTTTTTATCAATATTTTATAATTTATAATAAATATTAATTTTATTGTAAATAAGTTGCATTTATTGTAAAAAAATGAAGTACTCATTTGGTATTGTGCAAAGGAAGCACTTACATTTGCTTCATGTTAAAAAATAAACCAAATATTATATCGTGTTGTTGCTGTCAGATTCAAGTTGCCGAAGCTGAAGCACAGCGCGTTTATATTGGAATTGCAACATTCTGATTTTCAACATAAAACGCGGTTTTAAAAACGCTCTTCGGTTTCAATCACCGAAGGGCGTTTTTGTTTATCGTTTGCTTTTTTCTATGCAATATAATGCTGGCCTACACGCCGAAGTCAATGCCTTATTACAAACACATGCCGAGGAAGCACCATCGGTTGTGTTGCATTTATTGACCGAAAAGTTCGACCAAGGCGTGGTATTTTCTACCAGTTTTGGCTTGGAAGATCAGGTGATTACGCACTTGATTTTCGAAAATGCACTGCCTATCCGTGTTTTTACCCTCGATACAGGACGTAATTTTCAGGAAACCTACCAAACCTGGAGTGATACCTTGATTCGGTATCAAGCATCAATTGAGGTATACGCACCGGTTGAGGCAGCAGTGACGGCTTTATTGGATCAAAAAGGCCCGAATAGTTTTTATACCTCCGTTGAAAACCGCCAGGAATGTTGCCGTATTCGGAAAGTAGAGCCCTTGGGACGCGCATTACAGGGGCAGTCTCTGTGGATTACGGGCATTCGGGCCGACCAATCCAAAAACCGCAAGGATATGAATTGGTTGGAATGGGATGATGCGCACGGGCTGTTCAAGTTTCACCCGCTGTTTCACTGGGATTTTGAAAGGGTACGCGCATTTATTGACGCCCATCACATTCCCTACAATCCACTGCACGACCAGGGTTTTGTGAGTATCGGTTGTGCACCTTGTACACGTGCCATCCAGCCTGGTGAAGATTTTCGCGCAGGACGCTGGTGGTGGGAAGAGGCTTCCAAAAAGGAATGTGGACTTCATTTACCTGCAGCAACTACCAAGCAATCATAAACAAACACACCGTTTAATCAGACAATATGAAAAGTAAATTTGACTATTTGGATGAATTGGAGGCGGAGGCCATATACATTTTAAGAGAAGTGGCAGGCCAATTTGAACGCCCGGCCCTACTTTTTTCGGGTGGAAAAGACTCTATTACCCTGGTACGGCTTGCAGAAAAAGCCTTCCGTCCGGGTAAGTTTCCTTTCCCGCTGGTGCATATTGACACAGGCCATAATTTTCAAGAGGTAATTGATTTTCGAGACAATTTGGCCCATCGACTTGGCGAGCGATTGATTGTCCGATCTGTAGAGGAAACCATGCAAAAACGGGGATTGAAGGAGCCTGCCGGTAAATACCCGAGTCGAAATGCCCTTCAAACTTACACTTTACTGGAAACTATTGAAGAATTTGAATTTGATGCCTGTATTGGAGGTGCGCGACGTGATGAAGAAAAAGCCCGCGCCAAAGAGCGGATTTTTAGTGTGCGCGACACTTTCGGGCAATGGAATCCCAAACGTCAGCGCCCAGAATTATGGGATATATACAATGGTAAAATCCCAAAAGGAGAGAATGTGCGGGTGTTTCCTATCTCAAACTGGACGGAACTGGATGTTTGGAATTATATTCGACGTGAAAACCTGGAACTTCCTGAAATTTATTTTTCACACAAACGCAATTGCGTGGTAACTCCAGGAGATCAGTTATTGGCAGTAACCGAACATATCCAATTGGAACCCAGCGACGAAATTGTGGTGCGCAAGGTGCGCTTCCGAACCGTGGGTGATGCGACTTGTACCGCAGCAGTAGAAAGCGACGCTACCACCCTAGAGGAGATTATTGACGAAATTGTACACTCCAAAATATCTGAACGAGGCGCTACCCGACTGGACGATCGTTTTTCGGAAGCTGCCATGGAAGACCGTAAAAAGAACGGTTATTTCTAAATTGTAAACCCAAAGTTCGATACACATTTTTTACGCTGCACCTATGCGGCCAGCCATTTTTTTGCCTTAAACAAACATTTTTTATGAAAATGCTCAAATTCATCACTGCAGGCAGTGTAGACGACGGGAAAAGTACCCTGATTGGTCGGCTGTTATACGATTCAAATGCGGTTTCACACGATATTTTACACACCATCGAACGCCAAACCCGCAACCAATTACCTGGCTCAATCGATCTTTCTTTATTGACAGACGGGTTGCGGGCAGAACGCGAACAAGGCATTACAATTGATATTGCTTATAAATATTTCCACACGGAACGCCGCAAATTCATTATTGCGGATGCGCCCGGACATGTGCAATATACACGCAACATGATTACAGGTGCCTCCAATGCCGACCTTGCCATTATCCTGATTGATGCCCGACAAGGAGTGGTTGAACAGACACATCGCCACAGCTTAATTGCCAGTTTAGTGGGGATTCCCAACCTGATTGTGGCCATCAACAAGATGGATTTAGTAGATTATCAACAATCTGTATATGAGCAAATAGTGGGTGATTTTCGCAAAAAGCTGGGTTCCTTAGATGTGCGCGATATCCAATACATTCCAATCAGTGCACTTACTGGCGATAATATTGTGAAAGTCTCTAACAACATGCCTTGGTACAAAGGAAAATCCTTGTTGACGCAGTTGGAAGAGGTTGAGATTCTACCCGACCGCCAGGCCGAGCAAGCGCGTTTTCAGGTACAGTATGTAATCCGGCCCCAATCGGAGCAGTTGCATGATTATCGCGGGTATGCAGGCAGTGTTTTGAGCGGGGTATTTTCGGTGGGTGATGTTGTAACAGTACTGCCTTCAGGAATTAGCAGCCGTATTTCAGAAATTGAAGTAAATCAAAAAAAGGTTACACAAGCCTTTGCGCCACAACCTGTTGTGTTGCATTTGAGCGACGATATTGATATCTCCCGGGGCGATTATATTGTTCCCAGTAAAGCACAACCTTCGATTTCAAGCGAATTAGAGGCTACAATTTGCTGGATGCATGAGCGCCCCTTGCGTGTGGGCGACCGTTTGCTCCTGCGTTACAAGTCGGGTGCGGTGAAAACAATGGTCCAAGAAATTGAGCACCGTTTAGACGTACACAGTTTTAAACACCTGCCTGCCACGATTTTACAACTGAATGATATCGCAAAAGTGCGGCTCCGTACAGCCCAGCCTGTCCCTTACGATGCATACCTCGTCAACCGCCGCACCGGCAGTTTTATCCTGGTTCAGGAAGACAGTGGAGACACCGTGGCAGCGGGCATGTTCCTGGCCGCTGAAGTATTGGAAAACAGTATCTAAATCTGCCCTTAAAACCATAAAATAACCGGTTAAGCTATGAAACATGTCAATGCTCTCCCCAATCAGCCGCAACTTACGGTAGTAGGTGCTGGTCCAGGTGACCCCGAATTAATTACGCTCAAAGCTTTACGCGCCCTGCAAAGTGCCGATGTCGTTTTGTACGATGCTTTGGTGAGTACGCAATTACTCGAACACGCACCCTCGAAAAGCCTAAAAATATATGTAGGAAAACGTCAATATGAAAAATCAATGGAGCAACCCCAGTTGAATGCTGCAATTGTGGAGTATGCAAGCAAATTTGGACATGTGGTGCGCCTGAAAGGAGGCGATCCCTTTGTTTTTGGACGTGGCATGGAGGAAATCCTGTTCGCGCAATCCAAAGGTATTCCTGCTGCCTACATTCCAGGCATTTCCAGTTCCATTGCAGTGGCAGGTTCGGCTGGTATTGCCGTGACACAAAGGGGCGTGAGTCGAAGCTTTTGGGTAATTACCGCTACCACCGATCTCGGCACACTTAATCCTGATCTTCTATTGGCTGTACATACCGATGCTACCATTGTGGTGCTGATGGGTTTATCCAAATTGGCGGAAATCGCAGCCGAGTTTGTCCTTGTAGGCAAAGCCAATTTACCAGTCGCAGTCATTCAGGATGGCACTTTACCTACCCAAAAAATTGTGACGGGTACCATCGAAGATATCGCATCAAAAACGAAGGCCGCAGGTTTGAAAAGTCCGGCAATTCTGGTGTTTGGCGATGTGGTAAGGCAAGGGCTTTTACAAACTATTGATTATAAAACACTTACTCTTTTACATGCTGCTTAATTCTTAAATCATGGCAGATACATCCACTTTCCTTACCGCAGGCCTAGATGAAGGGCTGTTGAAAAAAATTTCGCAGGAAACCACCACTGCACAACAGTTTTGGCTGAGTGGATATTTGTATGGCTTGGCTACCGCGCAAGAAACGATTGCGCAATCCCCGCTTCCAACCACCAAAGCATTAACCATCTTATATGGATCTCAAACGGGTAACAGTAAAAAAGTGGCAAGCCGGGCAGCAAAAGTGGCAGAAGCGCAGGGCTGGACCGTGCAATTGCAGGACTTAAACGATTACCCCACACGGCAATTGCAACAGGAAAAAATCTTGTTACTCGTAGTAAGTACCCAGGGCGAAGGGGAGCCTCCGATAGCTGCCGAATCCTTTTACACATGGTTAATGGGCGCGCGTGCTCCGAAACTGCCTGATTTGCAATTCGCAGTTTGTGCTTTGGGCGATAAAAGTTACTTGAAATATTGCCAAACTGGGTTGGATATAGATGAAAGGTTCGCCGGTTTGGGTGCAAAACGCCTCTCGGGCTGTGCCTGCTGCGATGTTGATTATGAAGCAGATGCCGAACAATGGTATCTGCAGGTGCTGGGTATTTTAAATCAAACCAATCAAATGGATACTTCAGTGCCCGCGCGTGCCAAAGCGACACAGGAGCAAAATACCCCTGTATTTGATCGAAACCATCCTTTAGAAGCACCTGTTTTGGAGAAAATACAACTGCATGGCCGGGGAGCGGAGAAAGAAACCTGGCATTTCGAAATTTCCCTGGAAGGCTCCGGACTCCGATACGCTCCGGGTGACGCACTGGGTGTGTATGCCCAAAACAGCAATGCTTTGGTAGAATCTGTTTTGAATGCAGCCCAACTGAATGGGGACGCACAACTCGAATGGGAGGGTCAAAGCCTGCCATTTGCCCAAATTTTGGAAACAGCACTCGAATTGTCGGTGCTCAACCGCAGCGTATTGCAACAGTATCAGGAACTGAGTGGAAATACAGAACTATTCAACCTACTACAAAATCCCGAGCAACTTAAAAATTATATGTGGGGCCGGAATGTCAGCGATCTTTTGCATGAATTCCCATTTGATCTATCGGAGCAACAATTGATGCAGGTGCTTCGAAAACTTCCACCCCGCTTATACTCAATTGCATCCAGCTTGGCATTTTCACCGGAAGAGGCACATCTCACGGTGGCAGCGGTACGCTATCATTTTAACCAGCAACCGCGCAAAGGTGTTGCATCCGGTTTTTTGGCCGATGAAATCAAAGCAGGAGACAAATTGCGGGTTTTTATAGAAGAAAATACTTATTTCAAATTACCCGAAAACGACGACCGTGATATTATCATGGTAGGACCTGGCACCGGTATAGCCCCCTTCCGTGCCTTTGTTCAAGAGCGCTTGGAACGTGGTAGCAGTGGAAAGAATTGGCTTTTTTTCGGAAATCCGCACTTTGAAACCGACTTTTTATATCAAACAGAATGGCTGCAACATCTAAAAGGTGGTGCTTTAGACCGTCTGGATGTCGCTTTTTCTCGTGATCAGTCGGACAAAATATATGTGCAGCACCGTTTACTCGAACGCGCCCGATTGGTGTATGAACGTCTGGAAAATGGGGCTTATTTCTATGTCTGCGGTGACAAAAAACGCATGGCGCACGATGTACAGCAGGCTTTACTTGAAATCATCCAAAAAGCGGGTGGAAAAAGCCTCGAATCGGCCCAGGAATACCTTCAAACGCTTAAAAAACAACGGCGTTTTTTAGAAGACGTTTACTAAACTATCTGCAACAAATCAATGATAAACCTGAGTTTAACCCGGATTTAAATGCTGAAACGATGAAAAAAAATCTTTACATCCTGCTTTTTGCAACAGTTTCCATGCACTTTGGTCTTCACTTACAAGCCCAAAGTGAACAATTGCAAATTCAAGGTCAGGTATTGGACCAAAGCACGCGCCAGGCGCTTGCCGGAGTAACGGTTAAAGTCCTCCAACAGTCCGGCGGCACAATTACCGATGAAAGTGGTCAATTTACCCTAAAAGCAGCGTTGCAATTTCCACTCACGCTCAGTTTTAATAGCCTGGGTTTTGAACCCAAAACATTGCGTATTCAAGGCCCCTCAGAAAAATTGGCAGTTGCCCTGGATGCCAAACCTATTTGGGCCCAAGAAGTAGTAGTTTCGGCATCCCGATTTGAAGAAAGTCTGCAAAAATCGCCCGTAGCGGTTGAGAAACTTGATATTCGAGCAATTCGAGAGACGCCCGCTTCCAGTTTTTATGACGCCCTTGAAAATGTAAAAGGGGTACAAATGACTACCTCCAGCCTTACGTTTAAAATACCCAATACCCGTGGTTTTAATATCCCGAATAATTTCCGGTTCATGCAATTGGTGGATGGAGTGGATATGCAGGCGGCTACACTCGGCGTACCCTTGGGCAATGCGATTGGCCCTACCGAATTGGATATAGCGAGTGTGGAAATTACACCAGGGGCGGCTTCGGCACTTTATGGTATGAATGCCATCAATGGCATGGCTAATTTATCCACTAAAAACCCATTTACCTTCCAAGGCTTGAGCATTTACCAAAAATTTGGCGTCAACCATGTAGAAGGAACAGATTACGACCCAAGTTTGCTTAGCGAAACCGCACTCCGCTATGCCAAAGCCTGGAACAACCGCTGGGCGTTCAAAATCAACTTGGGATATATGCAAGGCACTGATTGGCTGTCGAATACTGCAACTGATCAAAACCCTCAATACCTAAATGCTGCCAACCCGCGCTTTTCCGAACTTTCCGGTGCCGACAACCCGGCAGCCGATATCTGGAACCGATATGGCGATGAGCGCAACAACAATGTACCGGTAAAAGTGCTGTATAAAGGTAAAAATGAAACCTTCAATGTGCGACGGACGGGTTATTGGGAGCGCGATTTGATCAATCCGACGGTGCGAAATGCAAAAGTAGATGCAGCCTTGCATTATCGGATACGTCCAAGCCTGGAGATTTCCTATAGCTATCGTTTTGGTCTGATGGACGGTATTTTTCAACGAGGTAACAAAGTGCAATTGAAAGATGTGACAGTACAAAACCACAAAGTAGAACTCAAAGGCGCCTATTTTTTATTCCGAACCTATGCTGCGTTTGAAAAAACAGGCAAATCCTACAACCTTAAACCGTTGGCAGACAATCTGGATTTGAACAATGGCTCCAACTCGGCCTGGGGGGCAAAATATGCTACAGCCTTGCAAAATGCTATTGATCAGGATATTGCCTTACCCCAGGCCATGCAGTTGGCGCGCCAAACTGCCGACGCTGGCCGGGTAGAACCTGGTACGGCTGCTTTTGAAACACTTAAAAATACCATCATTGGTACGAATAACTGGGATATTGCAGTAAATGTACCCGGTGCTCCCACTACAGGTGGTGCCTGGCTAAAGCAACAAAGCCATTTTTACCATTCGGATGTACAATGGGACCTCGACCGTTATGTGCATTGGGCCAAAGTGTTGATTGGCCTGGATGCCCGTTTATATGAAGTCCTTCCAGATGGCAACAATTTTGTGGATTTTTCTCGCCCAATTTCCGAACGCAGTCTGCCGGGTGGCAAAAACCAGTATTACGGAAAAACAGGCGCTTTTGCGCAAGCCACGAAAACCTTTTTTCAGGATAAATTAAAGGTAAATGGCTCATTGCGTGTAGATTACAACCCTGAATTTGATCCCAAAATAAATCCGCGAATTGCAGTAGTGTATACGTTGCATAAAAAACACAACCTACGGGCTTCTTACCAAAATGGTTGGCGCTTCCCGGCCTTATTTGAAGCATTATCCTACGTCAACAATGGCAATGTTCGGCGTGTAGGCGGCTTGGCGCGCATCAATGAGGGGTTGGGCTACCTTGAAAATTCCTATACCCTGCAATCCATCGATAACTTCACAGCAGCCGTCAATGCAGACGTGGCCAGTGGCCTTACCCAATCTACTGCGGCATTAAAAAATCGCGCCATTTTAACCATTGCCAATTTACCAACCCTACAACCAGAGCATATCAATGCTTTTGAACTGGGTTATAAAAGTATCCTTTTTGACAATAAATTATCGGTGGATGGCGAGTTGTATTATAACCAATACAATGGCTTTTTAGGACAAGTAGAGGTAGCAGTTCCAAAATCAGGCAAAGTTGGTTCAGATGCAGCAGTACAGGACATGCTTTCTCGTTCTAAACAGGATCGATACCGGGTATTTACCAATGCCCGCACACAATACAACAGTTACGGCGCTACACTCGGACTGGTGTATAATTTCTTCCGGCGTTTTACACTTTCCGGCACGCTCAACTTTAACGATATCCAAAATACCGCACGCAACGACTTGTTTATCACCGCATTCAATACACCTCGGTGGTCTGGAAATATTGCATTTGGCAACCGCGAAATTGTTCGCAACATCGGTTTTAATGTGCTTTGGCGCAGACAGCAGGCTTTCAAGTGGGAAAGCCCATTGGCCAATGGATCGATTCCTGCCTATAGTAGCCTGGACGCGCAATTCAATATACGGATCCCTAATTTAAAAACAACCGTTAAAGTGGGGGCTACCAATTTGCTCAACCAGCGCTATATTCAATATGCGGCCGGACCTACGATCGGCGGCCTGTACTACCTTGCTTGCACGATAGACTTTACAACGATCCAATAAAAACACCCTATGTCAGACAAATTACGCTCCGAAGTAGAGCAAATCAAAGAAAATAGCAATTATTTGCGCGGTAGCCTGGTGCAAAGTTTGGAAAATCGCATCACCGGCGCCTTATTTCCCGATGATACGAATTTGATCAAGTTCCACGGTTCTTATCAGCAAACCGACCGGGATTTGGATCGGGAACGCAAATTTCAGAAACTGGAACCATTATATTACTTCATGATTCGGGTGCGGGTGCCTGCAGGGGTGGCTACGGCGGCGCAATGGTTGCGCATGGACCAGTTGGCCGATCAATATGGCAATGGTACCATCAAACTCACTACCCGCCAGGCCTTTCAATTGCATGGCGTGGCCAAACGACATTTAAAAGCCACCATTCAAGGCTTTAATGAAGTCCTGCTCGACAGTATTGCCGGTTGCGGCGATGTAAACCGCAATGTGATGTGCAGCCCAAATCCGGAAGAAAGCGCGGTGCATGCCGCAGTTTGGACGCTTTCGCAGGAAATCAGCCGCGTATTTACCCCAAAAACAACCGCTTATGCCGAAATTTGGCTCGATGGCAAACGGGTAGATGATGAACCAGACGAAGAACCTATTTACGGAAAAACGTATTTGCCGCGCAAATTCAAAATTGCGCTTTCGGTACCTCCACAAAATGATACGGATATATTTTCCAATGATATTGGCTTGATTGCTATTCAGGAAAATGGTGTGCTGCAAGGCTTTAATGTTGCCGCCGGTGGTGGGCTGGGCATGACGTTTGGCATGCTCGAAACCTTTCCACGCCTGGCGGATATGCTGGGTTTTGTTCCGACAGAACAGGTTGTTGCAGTTTGCGAAGCCATTATTACCACCCAACGCGATTTTGGCAACCGGGAAAACCGAAAATTGAGCCGTTTAAAATATACGGTAGAAAAAATGGGCCTGGAGGCATTTAAATCCGAAGTTGAACACCGGGCGGGTATTCAATTTGCACCAGCAGAAACGTATCAATTTACCCATTCGGGCGACGAATATGGCTGGAAACGTCTCGAAAACGGCGATTTTCACTTAAGTTTGTTTATCGAAGGCGGCCGCATTGCTGATTTTCCAGATTATCCGCTTAAAAAGGCCTTGGGTGCAGTAGCACAGGTACACCACGGCGATTTTCGGCTTACGGGCAACCAGAATTTAATAATCGGTAATATCAGCGCCGCAGACCGTCCCGCAATTCAGGCAATTTTGGAAAAATACGGCATTTTACAATATACCTATGCACAAACAGCGCTAAGGCAAAACTCCATTGCTTGTGTGGCGCTGCCAACTTGTTCCCAGGCTTTTGCAGAAGCGGAACGTTATTTGCCCCATTTGATCGATCAACTGGATGTACTAATTCGGGCAAATGGTCTTGAAAAAAATGCCATTACCATCCGAATGACGGGCTGCCCCAACGGCTGTGGACGACCTTATATGTCGGAAATCGGGCTGGTGGGCAAATCGCCGGGTTACTATAATTTGTACCTCGGTGGCGCGCACGACGGTACCCGCTTAAACAAATTATACTTGGAAATACTGGATGAGGCGGGTATAATTACCGCATTACAGCCTATTTTTGAATCTTATAGCCGAGAAATGCTGCTAGGAGAACGTTTTGGAGATTATGTTTTGCGCAAAGGCATCGTAGCGGAAACAACCCGTGGCACCAATTTTCACGCATAACCAACCCTTTTAATGGAGCAGCCTTTGATGGTTTTACCAGCAGAACCCAATAATAAATCAAGTGGAAACCCTCTTTTTCCCATTTTTCTGAAATTAGAACAAATGGATGTGTTACTCGTAGGGGGTGGCAATGTAGGTTTGGAAAAATTACGTGCGATGTTGGGTAATAGCCCGGCGACGTCGGTAACCGTGGTGGCTGACCGTATTTTACCCGAATTATTTGCGTACGCCCAGGATTTTCCTCAAGTACGCATTTTACAAAGGACATTTGAATTAAATGATTTGGATTGCCGCCAATTGGTGATGATCGCAACGGATAACCCCGAACTCAACCGCCAAATCAAGGAATGGGCCAATGCGCGGGGTGTTTTTGCCAATGTAGCCGACGTGCCAGGTCTCTGCGATTTCTACCTGTCGTCGATTGTACAAAAAGGGGATTTGAAAATTGCGATTTCTACCAATGGTCGCTCTCCCACACTTGCAAAGCGCATAAAAGAAACCCTACACGAGGCCATTCCAGGTGAAATAAACGAGGTTTTAGCCAACATGCAGGCGATTCGGATGCGCTTAAAGGGGGATTTTGCCAGTAAAGTAAAAATCCTAAACCATGTCACGACCACCCTGGCCGATGAAACCAGGGTAGACGCGGATTTACTTTCGGTATTTAAACCGGAAAAAATTGAAAAAATAAATGGCTTAAAATGGCGGCGTATTGCCACGGTTGCAATGAGCGCATTCGGCCTTTTGTTGATGGCCAATTTTTTGGCTTTGTATGCCCCAATCCATACGTGGGGCGGGTATCTTGCGCAAGTAGATTCCAATTTGTGGCTATTTATTGCTGTTGGATTCATGGCCCAAATGATTGATGGACTATTGGGCATGGGCTATGGTGTCACCACCCAGATTTTTCTCATGGGGGCGGGCATTCCGCTTCCTGCTGTAAGTTCGAGCATTCATACGGCAGAAATGTTTACCTCAGGTGCATCGGGTTATGCGCATTATAAATTTGGCAATATAAATAGGCGGTTATTCAAGGTTCTCTTGATTCCGGGTATTTTGGGTGCCATTGCAGGCGCGGCCTTGTTATCCTGGTTGGGAAACGAATATGCGGGCTATATCAAGCCGATTTTAGCGGTGTACACCTTATTATTAGGTATTCGAATTTTAGTAAAATCTTTTGTGCGTATCACCAAAAAACGGAGGGCACGCAACCTGGGTTGGCTGGCAGGTGCGGGCGGTTTTTTGGACTCCTTTGGCGGCGGTGGCTGGGGCCCTTTGGTTACCAGCACCCTGATTGCAAAAGGAAAAACACCGCAATATGTGATTGGAACGGTGAGTTTGACTGAGTTTTTTGTCACGTTCGCCAGTGCCGTCACCTTTTTTAGCCTTATTGGCATTGCACACTGGATGATCATTTTTGGTTTGATCTTAGGTGGCGTGGCAGCCGCGCCTATTTCAGCTCGATTGGCTGGAAAAATACCGGTACGCTACATGATGTTTGGGGTAGGTGTGATGGTCATTTTTTGGAGTATGCGGATATTGTGGCGGGCGTTTTTTTGATAATCGCGCTATACATTCTTTTGTATCATCCATTTTAGCGGCCATGTATGACGTTCATATACTTCAAAAATAAGCCGTGCCAGCACCGTTTTAATCACTTGGCAGCCTTTGACAGGGTCAAATGTTAGGGCAATCGCGCAGGTATGATCTTGTTCAATCTTATGAAAACCGAGCCCCTGGATGCTGTTTTCATATTTATTCCAATCTTCTGAAATATCGGATGTTGTAACGCGGTGCCTAAATAGAAATTGACCTAAATGCTCGTCATTAAACGAAATTTGAATTTTATGCGCCGATACCCTGGAAAAACGAAGCGATGGGGCATTTTCTAATTGTGGAATTAATTCAAACGCGTCAAATGCACCAGCCATCAATTCATAAATAGCATGGTCGATTTCCTGCGCGTCGCCTGATTTTTCCCGCTCGGGATAAAGTTCTAATTGTGTTTGCCAATATTGTTTTCGCTGCGGGTCGGTTTCCTGGGCGATTAGATCAAGGATTTTTTCCCGTTTTTTGTTCGGCCGCCACACAAATCGGTTTAATATCTGTACACGCTTTTGATCGGCGTGCATTCCTTCGAAATATAAAAATGCGGGGTACAAATCGTATTGTTCAATATGTGATTTTGCCATTAATTGCGCTTCCAAGCACCCCTGTTCGGTCATATCCAGTGCTTCTTGCAGTAGATTTGCGGAATATTGCTCCATTTTATAACACTAATTTCAGCAAAAGCCCTTTTTCACCAACCACATAATAAGTATTATCTGCATGGGCATAATCGTTTAACTTGTATTGATACGCCAGGTTAATTTGGCTATAAAAGAAGCCAATAGGTTGCCAACTCAAGGTTTTATCGATTGATTTTTGCAACACCACGTATTTGTTTTCCTGTCCGGGTGATCCGTCCGGGCTTGGCGTAATGTATTGGTAGGTTGCGTACGCCGTTTGTAAGTCTTCAAATTCAGGAACTTGGTCGTTGTTGAGGTTAGGATTCACGATGGTCCAGAATATTCCCGCATCATTTGATTGCTGAATGCTTCCTCCACCGGTAAGACTCAACAGCGTATCTTTTCCAAATGTCCATAAATTGTAAGGATTCGGAATATTAGGCATGGAAAACCAGGTAGCGCCCAGATCAACCGATTTGATCCAGTTGTTATACCCATTGTGTGCATAAGCGCGCAATACATTCGGGTAATAAACATTCAGCAATACTTCGGAATTGGATACTTCCTGGTAAAAATTATGTACAAACGTCCAGGTTAAACCACCATCGCTGGTCCGGTATGCAAAACTGGGTCCGTAACCCCACCAGGTCATGTTTGGCTGTTCCTGGGTAATGAGCAGGCCGTTATCCGGATCTGAAAAATCCATTCCAAGGTAGCCAAAAGGTACGCCGGAAGGCCAATTGGGTACTTGTACAACCGTCCAATTCCGACCACCATCTCGGGTAAGGATGGCTGCTGCCTGATTGGCAGATTCACTCAAATTGAGCAAAGCATACCCAAATTGCGCATTTAAAAACTTGAACTTGCGTATTTTTTGAACCGGGCCGCCTGCCACGGTTGGCATCTGTACAGTTTGCCAGGTGTTTCCACCATCTGCCGTCAAATAAAAGGCATTCGGCGCGGCAATAATGCCCGATTGAGGAGTGAAAAAATGAACGTGTTGTAAGCTGCCGTTCGCAGAGAGGGTGTTGAGCACCTGCCATTCCCCTGAGCAGGGCTTGCAAGGGCCACCACAGTCCACTTCCGATTCGCCCTGGTTTTTATAACCGTCTGAGCAGGAATAGCAGGGTTCGCAAGATCCACCGCAATCAATGCTTGTTTCATCGCCATTCCAAACACCATCGTTGCAACGGGGCGTTTCACAATTGCTCAAAAACAATCCGGCCCATACAAAAAACAGGCCCCCTACAGTAGTGGCAAATTGAGTTCGTCTAATTTTGGTACTTGAAATTGGGCGGTCCATGTTATTGCAAAATTAAACTAAAAGTGAGCGTTCGAACCACCCGAGGCGCGTTGGGGCGGTAAATTTGAACAGATTTTGGCGTACTGATCAAGTATTCATTTCCTGTGGGCCCTTCATACACGGGCATAAAATTGGTTGCAGCCGCAACTTGAAAAGCCAAATGACCCGAAAACCAATACCGCAATCCGGCAGATAAATATGGCGCTTTTTGACGGATAAAGATTTGTTCACTGCGGATACTTTGGTAAAATAAACTCATGCCAAATCCCACGTAACCGCCAATACCTTGTTTGTCGGGATTGTCTTTTTTTGATTTCATTTCCCCAAAAGCCACCTCTAACTGAAGCGGTGCCTGGAACAGGGTGAAATTGCGCTGATCGACATAAGACTGGCCATTGTAAACCCCGGTTTTATAAAACATACTGAGGGTAAGCGGAGCACCAATGCGCAAGGCAATTTTGGGCTTGGCCCAATAGGCAATGCGCACGGAAGGATGAAAAGCAAGCGAAATGTAACTTTTAAAATCGAGGGGTGTGACTACTGCACTGGGTGGACGATCGGGCGCCAATTGGGCAGTAAAGGATTGTTTTTGAGGACTAATCGCAACGTAACTTAGGCCTAATCCGTATTGCATGATTTGTGCCGAGGCAGTGATGGTTAGGAGTAGTAGGTAACATAATATAGAAATTCGTAGCATCAGGAAGCGGATTGTAAATCAAACGAATAACAAAGATATGGTCAGTTTGCCCGAATGTGCAAATTTTTGATGTTGGGGCGTACCTAGGGCCAGGTCGCGACGTATGGCCAGGTCGCGACGTAGGGTCAGGTCGCGACGTAGGGTCAGGTCGCGACCTGACCCTACCGAAACGGATCCGAAAACCGCACATCAGTGCCCAATTGCGTGTCCGTCATGGTTTTTAAAAATGCAACCAAGGCCTGTTTTTCTATTTCCGTTAAATTCAGGCGTTTGGCTGAATAATCCTGGGTGGCCGGATCGTAGGTTAGCAGGTCGCCATGCAAGCCAAATACTTCAATTACGCCAGAATTATAATGTTCCACCACGGCTTCCAGGGTTTTAAACCGCCCGTCGTGCATGTAAGGTGCTGTCAATTCGATGTTGCGCAAACCAGGTACTTTGAAGATGCCGTTTTCGTAAAATTTGCCAGAAATCGCCCCTTTCCCCTTGTCAATATACGGTTTTTCCAAACCATTGTTGGCTTCAAAAATCTTTTGAATCGAGTTCACAGAGCCATGACAAGACACACAATGGGCTAAATAAAGTTGTTTGCCGTTGTTTTCAGCAGCCGTAAAATTTGGGAAATCTATATTTATATCTGGTTGTGCGCCCCCGAGCGCCAGAGCGGCATCTAATTTACTGTGATTGGCCGACATTGCGCCCATAAAATGGGTCAAGGCCGTAAAAATATGGTCTTCTGTAACCACCGTATCACTGGTAGCCTGTGCAAATAGCCAGGGATAGTATGGTTGTGTCTGTACAATTGCTAGCACCTCGGGCATGGTAAGGCCCATTTCGTGGGTATTGGTAAATGCTGCCCGGCTTTGATCAGCCACGGAATGCGCCCTGCTGTCCCAAAACAAAGGCAAAGTCGCATTGCCCAGCGAATCGAGGCCCAACATGCCACCAAACCATTGAATATTCCCAAGGGCCATGCTGTTGCGGGAGGTCATCAGGCCCGAAACGCCCGTGCTCAAGGCCACCGGATCGGCAAAGCCATGGGCTTGTTCGTGGCAACTTGCGCAGGAAACCGTTCCGTCTTTGGATAGTTTTTTATCATAAAACAAAACCCTGCCCAGTTGAGCCAACGCCGCATTGGGCTGTGCCGCCGGAAAAAGTCCTTTGACATATGTTGGCAATTGGACTTTATAACTCGGAGGAATACGATCAACTTTCAGGTATTTTGCCACCGTTTCGGTGTATACATCACCTGGCGACACAGGCGTGGGTGGTGTATCTTCCTTGCGACAAGAAATGAAGCAAACAATCGTAATTATGCTTAAAAAGACAATACGGGCCATAACAGGATAATTTTCACAAAGATGTGTAAAAGCCGCTGAAAAACCGTACTTATGTATTCGGGAAATTGTTCCCAATTGCACGATTTTGATAGATGCGTATTTTTTGCAAAAGCATGAAACGAACACGATTATTGGCCCTGGGCCTGGTTTTCTGGGCTAACCAGGCATTTAGTCAAACCAACCCTCCCCCGCTTACCGTATGCACGAGTACTTGTACCGGCAATTTGGGTGAAAATGTCTTTCCGGATGGCGATTTCGGCGCCGGGCAGGCGAATATCTTACCCATGAATCCCGGAGTAGCGCCGGGCTACCAATACAATTTTAATCCACCGCCTGACGATGGGTACTATACCATTACCAATAATACCACCAATTGGGGTTCGTTTGCCGCTACCGCTTGGATTAATATTCCCGATAATGGTCCCGAATCCAACGGGTATATGATGGTAGTTAATGCAAGCTACCAACCTGGATTATTTTACCGAAAAACGGTTGATGTGTGTGAAAATACCCTGTATGAATTTTCTATTGATGTAATTAACGTGGTGGGAAAAAATGTATCTGGTGTCCAAATCATGCCCAATATTGCCTTTTTGATTGATGGAAATGTGGTGTGCGAAACCGGCAATATCCCAAGGGATGAAAGTTGGCGTACCGTGCGATTTTCATTTACTTCCGTGCCAGGTCAAACGAAGGTCGAATTGTCGTTGAGAAACAATGCTCCCGGCGGTATTGGCAATGATTTAGCGATTGATAATATCTCGTTTCGTGCTTGCGGGCCTGAAATAGACTTGCCTGCTTTTAGTTTTTATTGCCCGGGGAAATCCCTTATTTTAAATGTGGATTTGCAAAATTCACCTTATCCAAATACGGTTTATCAATGGCAATCTGCGCCAAATTCGAGTTTAAACTGGACCAATCTATCCAATACCAACACCGCGAGCATTGAAATACCCACCCCTACTGATAGTACTTTTTTTAGGCTCATTGTGGCCAGTTCGATCGGAAATTTAGCCCTGCCCTATTGCCGGGCAATTTCAAGTGTTTCACAATTAAAAGTGGAAGACCTGTCTAATTTTGCCATCGCTGGCACTGATACGATCATTTGTAATGGCGCGCCAGGAATTTTACAGGCAGGCAAATACGCTGCTTATGCATGGTCAAATGGTGCTATTTCTGACACTATCCTTGCTACTTCCCCAGGTCTTTATGCCGTTACAATAACTAGCGCACTTGGTTGTACCGCAACCGACGATCTGGAGGTATTTGAAGTAACATTAACCGCAGAAGCCGATTGGGAAAATCCTGTATGTGCTGGCGATCGTACTGGCAGGGTAACCGCGTATGCGATTCAGGGCGGCAAAGGCACTATTCAGTTTGCAATAGATGGTGGTAAATCGCAAATTCAGCCGTATTTTGATCAGTTGCTCGCTGGAAAACATCTACTAATTGTTTCCGACTCACTTCAATGTCGGTATGAAATTCCTTTTGAGTTAGTTGATCCGCAGCGTTTTGAATTATCACTCAGTGGCAATGATGAGATTAAGGAAGGAGATAGCGTATTGATAACCAGTACTTTTAATTATACGCCCATCCTTTTCAACTGGCAACCTGCCGCTGGCTTAAATTGCAAAAACTGTCCATCACCCTGGGCTACACCTTTTCGCACTACGATGTATACCTTACAAGTTCAAGATGCCTTGGGATGTAGCGCATCGGATTCAATTCGTATTACGGTGTTGCCTAAACTGGATATTTACGCTCCGAATGTGTTCAATCCAGACATATCCAATAACGGTGACAACAATTACTTCACCATTTTTCCAAGCAAAAGTGCCGTACGCATTCAGTATTTAAGGATTTTTAACCGCTGGGGCGCTGAAATTTTCAGCCGGAAGGATTTGATTCCAGGCGACCGGGCCTTGCTATGGGATGGTTCAGATCATGGCGAACGTGCGGCTGAAGCGGGCGTGTACCTTTGGGTCGCTAAAATTGAGTTTTTTGATGGGGAAATTAAAACTTACCAAGGCGATATAACCCTGTTACGCCAATAAATAACAATATGTTCATATAAATTTAATAGTAGAAGATTTGCAAAAAATAAAAATATTCGTCCATATATTTGACGAAACATTTTTATTACAAAACAAAACCTAACTTTCACATGAGAATTCCACTTTGGATACTCGCCTTGTTGTTTGCGGGTTACACAGTGTGGTGCGTCAACTATTGGCATTGTTACAAATGTCAATGTTGCGGTACTACGACTGCTGTTGCTAAAAACCAAACATCCGGCGTGCCCCTATTTAACTGGAGTACAGACCAGCCTGTACCGGACGAAAATTTCCCTAAATGGAAAAAAGCGTTGTTGGCAAAAGGCGGCCAGGGCGACACCCTGCTGATCACAGGTTTGTACCGTTCGAAAGAAACCAATACCACCAAATTTGAAAACCTGGGCCTGGCCCGCGCTGCTGCTTTACGGGCTATGATGGCACCTGAAATGCCTGAAAGCCGCGTACACATTGCCGGCAAACTGGTAGATGGTGATTCATTAACCGCCTCGTCGGGCCCAAAAGAATCGGCATTGTTCGACTGGTTGAAAATGGTTTTGAAAAAAGAAGCTGGAGCAATTATCGAGTCTGATAATGCGGTAACCTTCCTTTTCCCGTTCAATTCGACCGAGAAGGACAGCGATCCTGCCGTAGACGCTTATTTGACCAAATTGGTGGAGAAACATAAGGGTTTAAACACGACCTTTTCTGTCATTGGCCACACCGATAATGTGGGTGAAGACAAAGAAAATATTGCTTTAGGCTTGGGCCGTGCCAAAGCTATTGCCAAATTTTTGACGAGCCACGGCATTGCAGCCAACCGCATTCAAACCGATTCAAAAGGCGAATCAGAACCCCAACCCCTTGCCGATAACAATACAGAAGATGGCCGCCACCAAAACCGGCGCGTGGTACTTACTGTAAACCGTTAACCCATCAAAATTAACAAACAACATGTTTTTTGCTCATATATTTCTACAATCTACCTTTCAACAGGATTTGCCGGTAGGCCTGGCACTTTGCATTGTTCCTGCCATCCTGGGCTGGCTCGCTGCCTACTCTTATTACAAAGTTGGTTCTTTGCGCACGCAGGTGACCAATCTTACGACCGAAAACGGCGATTTGACCGCAAAAGTGGCTAAATTGTCGGAAGAAGGAACCGATTTACGGGTAAAACTCACCCAGGCGGATGCACAAATCGAAAACTTGAACGAGCAATTGCGCAAGGCTAAAAATGATTTGATCATTTGCGAAGCCGACCGTAATGTACTGAACAGCAAATTGGCGGAAGGCCAAGGCCAACCTGCACAAGCAAAACAAGAATCCATCACGTTTGCGGGTGTAAAGTACAAATGGAATGACTTGAAAATTGTGGAAGGCGTTGGTCCGAAAATCGCAGAATTGTTGAATGCTGCCGGTATTAACACCTGGTTGGCATTGTCAGAAACCGCGCCAGAACGTTTGCGCGAAATCCTGGATGCTGCTGGTCCAAATTACAATATCCACGAACCTGCTACCTGGCCGGAGCAAGCACGCTTGGCCAATGCTGCTGATTGGGATGCCTTGAAAACTTTACAAGCAGCCCTCGACGGAGGAAGACCTGAATAATCGGTAAAACATGGAAAGGTTGCGGTCGTTTTGCTGCAACCTTTCTTTTTGGCCCAAAAACGCACAGTGTCTTATGATCTTCGTCATCCTGTTTTAGCCGTGGACATATTACCTTTGTGGCTTTCAAACCTTGATTTGTACAACTAAGTATTCCTTGCATCATGAGCAAAATTCCCGACAATTGGACTTACGAAGCATTTCACGCTTTTGCGATGCTGTATGCTGCAAATGCAGATGGTGAAATCACCGAACAAGAAGAAAGCCTGATTAAAGAACAAATCACGCCCGAAGTTTACGCGGAAATCAAAACCATCTTTGATACCTGCGACGATGCAGATTGTTTGGATGGGATGCTGCAATACCGCACCAAATACGTTTCAACGCCGGAAGACAAAGCGCGTATCCTCAAGGATATGTCAGATGTGTTTGAGGTAAACCATCGGTATGTACAGATTGAACGCGAATTATTGCATATCTTAAATCGGATGTTGTAAGGTGTATGGTGTTTGCCTTAGCGAATCCGGTAACCCAGGGTAAATCCGAACGTTTTCACGTTGGATCCAGAGAATCTAAAGGAAGTACCAGGATTCAGACTATTATTCTGATCGTATCTGGCTTCTAAGGTAAAACGTTTATAGGTGCCCCCAATTCCGCCGGCATAACCCGCTTGATAGGATCGAATATTTACATTTTTGATTACTGGGGTTTGGCCAAGGCTACTTCTTACTTCGGTACTGTTGTTGACCAATAAAAAACCGTTGCTTATTCCTACCTGGATAAAAAGTCGTTCTTTTTTTAGCACGTTCCAACGTATCATAGAGTGCAAACGAAGATGCGTCGCTTGTAAATCCCAATCCCAGATACCATTTCTATTGGCATAGTTTATTTGCGCATCAATTTTCCGCAATCCAAGTTCGTTTACAAACCAAAGACCTCCTTTTGAGTAAGGTATTGGAAGATTTAAGCCTGCCGCAATCGTTGGTACCCAATTTACGGTGGAGGGATAGGTAAAAAAATAAAAACCATCAAACCCGATTAAACCTGGTGCAGCATATTGAATGCCTGCTGCTACGTAAATTTGAGGGCGAATATGCTCCGGTTTAAATAAAAAATCTGTTTTTGTTTTTTTACATAATAGGTAGTCTATCAATAGTTTATGAATAGGCTTTTCATTGTAGGATAACTTTAAAATCCGTTGTTGTAATTGTGGGCAATCTACCGTAAGCGCGAGTAATTGTTGCCGGAAACGGTTGTTCTCCATAAATTTATTGCTCGAAACACCATCTTTTACAAAGCGTTTGTAAACCAACGGGCGAATGCTATCTGAACCAATGAATAGATGCAGTTGGTTGCGTTGTTGGAGTTTGAAGAAACTTGTTTCTGCTTGTATAAGTACCTGTAAAAACACCGTATCTAATTGCATTCGGGGGGCAGGATCTGCATCTAAGGCAGACAATGCATTGGGGGACCGGTTAACTGGTACGATTGCACAAACATAACGTTCCTTCAAACCATCTAAACGGGTAAACTCGATTGATTTGAGTTGGCTGCGATTGACATTTTGTACCGTGCCATCCTTTTTTTTAAATCGAAACGATTGCGGGGTATCTCCCCATTTTGAATAAAAAACGGTACCAGATTCCTGGGTGCCAGATTGAAAAACCAGGACAGCAGGTAGGTAATCCTGGGCATTCAACCTTGAAGTAGACCCAAATAAAAGCAGGAAAAAGAAAAAACGGATGGTAGTTTTAAGAAGCATACGAATAAAAAATATGGTTTAGCGGTTTGTGTTATTGCAAAATCAGGCCTTTTTTTGATTCCTAATATGCTGGATATGTTCTAAAGACACTTGAAAAGTTGCAGCAATACGGGCGTCACTCCAATCAGGCTGATCTAATAAATTCTGAATAGCAAGATTAATTTGTTGCTCCATTTCTTTGGTTTTTGCGCGTTCTATTTGTGCCATTTCTGCGGCTGCTTGGGCTTTTGCGCGCTCCTTTTGTACCAATTCTGCGGTTTCTATGGCTTTCGCGCGCTCTATTTGCAAATTAGCTTCTGCTTCCTCAGCACGTAACCTGTTATTGTGGTTAAAATGCCGCTCGCTGAGTTCTTTTGCCAAGAAAATAGACAAATCCGCCCGTCTGTCCGGTGACATGGAGGAGGTATCCAGTTCATGGAGCGCTTTTACGATCCAATCTTCTTTCATAAATGCAGGAACCTCAGCGCCTATTTCAATGTGGTGGGTTTCGTTCATGGCAAAAAGCAGTTTGTCTAAATCTGTTATGCAATCTTCGGACTTTTTTTTGAATTTCGCAAGCTCTACGATCACAAAATCCAGTTTTGTGTCTACAATATAGCCATTTTCTGCCCTTATACACGCAATTGTGTGGTACTGATTACCTGGCAGTAAATTGTACCCAAGTATTGCAATACAATAGATTTTTGAAAGGTTTTCAAATTCAAATTTTCCTTTCCTTATTTCTTTATCCAGCTTATGAAATGCATAAAACTTTAATCGTTGAATAATCTCTATATATACGCCTAATTGCATTTCTACGATAAATAAGTTGCGATGCGCATCTCTATAATATAGATCCAGAATGCCGCTACGGCTTTCAAGCGTAAGTCCTTCAATGGTGTTTTTATCAAACCAGATTTCTTCAATCGGTACGCTTGTATTGATTAATGCCTGTAATGCCCTGCGCAGAAACACGCTATCATGCTCATTGCCAAAGGTTACCTTAAAACCATAATCGGATGTAAAGGGTAAATAGTAAATTGGTTCATCGGATGTTTTTTCTGCCATACCTGCTTGTTTTTAAGTGTGTGGCAAAAATACAAAATGTTTTAAATAAAACACAATTTGTGTTTTATTTTTTCAAATTCTCCCCAATTCCCAACAAAACATCCAAGGTAGACTTCGCCGCCTTCACACTCCGAATTTCATCCTGTATAAAAATCAATTCTTTATTCGTCTGCTTCATACTCAAGCCCATGATCCGACCTTTGGTAGATACAAACTGGATAATTGCCTTAAATAATTCGGTTTCAAAAAAGGAAGATTGCGGATCGGAGATAAAGTAACAACGCAATTTCCCACCCTTTAAAATCAAACGTTCAAAACCCAATTTTTTGCACATCCAACGCATCCTCAAGGCCTCAAACAGGGCATTTACCTGCTTGGGCAACTTCCCAAAACGGTCTTCCAAACGCTTACCATACGCCGTAATTTCATCTTCCGTTTCCAAGGCATCCAATTCGGTGTACAAATTCAAACGCTCCTGGGTATTGCTTACATAATCGTCTGGAATCAACATTTCCACATCGGTTTCGATGGTTACATCCCGCACGTAGGAGCCTTTCGTCGCCAATTCTTCTTTAAATAATTCCTTAAATTCAGTTTCTTTCAGTTCCTGAATGGCCTCATCCAGAATCTTTTGATACGTTTCATACCCAATATCGGCAATAAAACCGCTCTGTTCGCCGCCCAACAAATTACCAGCGCCCCGGATATCCAAATCCCGCATGGATACCTGAAAACCACTGCCCAAATCACTAAATTCCTCAATGGTCCGCAAACGCTTGCGCGCTTCCTGGGTCAACACACTCAAAGGCGCTGCCAATAAATAACAATAGGCCTTCACATTAGAACGGCCCACCCGGCCACGCAATTGGTGCAAATCGCTCAACCCAAACATATCAGCCCGATTGATAATGATCGTATTCGCATTCGGAATATCCAAACCTGTTTCAATAATATTGGTACAAACCAGGATGTCGTATTTTTTCTCAATAAACGCCACCAACACTTTTTCCAAATGGTCGGCCTCCAATTGCCCATGCGCTGCCGCCACCGATACATCCGGGCACAATTGCTGGATCAATTCGGCGATTTTATTCAAATCACTCACCCGATTATGTACAAAAAACACTTGTCCACCCCGGTTAATTTCAGCATAAATGGCTTCCCGAATCAAATCGGTATCGAAAGTGCGTATTTCGGTGTGTATGGGCTGCCGATTGGGCGGTGGGGTACGCATAACCGACAAATCCCGCGCGGCCATCAGACTAAATTGCAGGGTACGCGGAATAGGGGTTGCCGTTAACGTAAGGGTGTCTACATTTACGGTCATGGCCCGCAGTTTTTCTTTGCTGGCCACCCCAAATTTTTGTTCCTCATCCACTACTAGCAAACCGAGGTCTTTAAACACCACATCTTTGTTTAAAATCGCATGGGTGCCAATCAAAATATCAATTTTACCCGCTTTTAATTGCTCAAAAATGGCTTTTTTCTCTTTTGCCGTCCGAAAACGGTTCACATAATCGATCGTGACCGGAAATTCCTTCAAGCGCTCGCTAAAGGTTTTCCAATGTTGCAACGCCAAAATGGTCGTCGGCACCAGTACCGCCACTTGTTTTCCATCGGTTACGGCCTTAAATGCAGCGCGAATCGCGACCTCCGTTTTACCAAAACCCACGTCCCCGCACACCAAGCGATCCATCGGATACGGTTTTTCCATATCGGCCTTTACATCGTTGGTCGATTTGAACTGATCGGGCGTATCTTCATAAATAAAAGAGGCCTCTAATTCATTTTGCA
This sequence comes from Saprospiraceae bacterium, assembly GCA_027488935.1. Classification (GTDB taxonomy): domain Bacteria; phylum Bacteroidota; class Bacteroidia; order Chitinophagales; family Saprospiraceae; genus M3007. The sequence continues at coordinate 28,384 of JAIYAP010000082.1, forward strand.
GGTAACCATCTGGTGGGAAAGCATGCCCGGGGGCAGCGCGGCGTTTGGCATATAACTTGATGAGTTCGACGGCAATATCCTTGATTTTTTTCTTGGTCCGCGCCTTGAGTTGTTTCCAGGAATCAGAACCTAATTTGGATAATGGCGGTGCCTCGCCTTCTTTACCGACATACTTGGCAATTTTGTGCAACGAGTGAATACTAACGTATAATATATCGTTGTTTTTATACACCAATCGAACGGCTTCCTGTATTTGGCCACCAATTTCAATTTTTTGCAAACCGGAATATTTCCCGATACCGTGGTCAATGTGTGTCACAAAATCGCCCGCCTGCAACTCGCGCAACAAGCGAATGCTCATCGATTGATCTTTCGTAAAACCCTGCCGCAGTTTGTACTGGTGGTACCGCTGAAAAATCTGGTGGTCGGTGAGGCACACGATTTTCAGGTCGTCGTCAATAAACCCTTCCTGAATGGCTGTTTCAACCGGCAACCATTCCACATTGGCCTTTAATTCTTTAAAAATAGCGGCCAAACGCTCCAATTGTTTCGCATTATCGGAGCAAATATAGGTTTCATAGCCTGAAGCATGCCATTCATGCATGGAGCGAATCAGCAACTCAAAGTTCTTGTTGAAAGAGGGCTGCGGCTTGGAATGAAATTGTATCGTAGGAATTCGGCTCATGTGCTATTTCGGTTTCCAATACACGATGGGATGGTCTTCCACATCTTCCTTTACATCATTGGGGTACAAAAAAGCCCGGTCTCTGAATATTTCCCGCAGTTCAGCGCTGTCCAAGGCGGTCAATTTGGAGGCAAACAATTCTGCTTTTTCGAAGCAATATTGCAAACGATCCAATATAAACTGCAAATCCTGCATCCAAAGCACGGCGCCTGCGGGTAAAATCCGAAAAAGCGATACTTTTTGATCTTGCCGGAAGCGCGTATTCAAATTCGGTACAATGCTCACATTGGAAATGCGGCGCTGAGAAAGTTGGGTCAGCGGATCAAACGTACGCACGCTTTCCACCTCATCATCAAACAGTTCGATACGGTAAGGATGCTCATTGCCAAAAGAAAACAAGTCGATAATGCCTCCTCGAATACTGAATTGGCCCGGTTCGTACACAAAATCGGTGCGTGTAAAACCATATTCGATGAGCACTTCCATCATGAAATCTACATCGAGTTTTTCACCAACGGTCACGGTGATCCGATTTTCATTCAGTACATGCGGCGAAACCACTTTTTCAAACAGCGCCTCCGGGTAGGTGACGACAATGCCTGATTGATCGCCTGTGGTGATTTTATGCACCGTTTCCGAACGCTGCAACACTTGGGTTGGGTTCAGATCATCAAAAAACATGGGACGTTTGAACGAATCCGGGAAAAAATAAACGGCGGGCGCATCAGGTACCTGCTCTAAAATACCGGCTAAGTCATTTTGTAAATAGGCCGCCTCTTCCTTGCTCTCGGCCACCACCAAATGCACTTTTGAAAGTTCGGGGCTTTTATCCCGCATAAACGCGGCTAGTACAAAACAACGTTGCGCGCCCGAAAGGCCACGCACTTCCACACGCATATCCGATTCCCCGCCCTTAAAGGCCTGTATCAATTGCGCTAAAGCCGGGTGACGGCGGTAGGCTTCCAGAAGATGTAATAAATTGCTCACAATGGCTGCAAAAGTAGACAAGGAAACGGACCTACAAGCAGAAGGTTGTGGATTTGGAGAAAAAAGATGATTGTTGGAGCGATTGGGTGTTTGTGTTGCTTAAAAGGTACAATGGCGTGGGTTGGAAACTTTTTCGAATCAAACATGGTTAAAAACATACCGGATAGCGGCTTGCTTCCAGATTTTAAGGAAATACGTCCAATATGCAGTTAGCAACTTATATTCAAACGATTCAATTGCATTTAATTAAAACCCATCAATTGGTTTTAGACTGGTTTGGGGCACCAGAAGCAATGCAGTTGTTCCGTCCGGCCGACCAAGGCTGGACGATTTCTGAAATTCTGGAGCACATTGCCCTGACCAGCCATTTTTTGTTGATCCTGATCGATAAAGCAGCCCATAAATCCCTGCCTTTCGATGCGCAATTGTTGGAAGACTATTTGCTGCAATCACCATTGAATTTGGACAAAATAGACCAAATCGGGATTCATAAGTCGTTTGTGTGGGCCCGCCCAGAACACATGGAGCCCACCGGCAAAAAATCTGCCCTGGAGGTGAAAGATGAATTGATTTCCCAGCTGCACCGATGCATGAGCCACCTGGAAAATTTGAAAAATGGGGCAGGCTTGCAGTATAAAACGACCATGTCCGTTCAGGCACTCGGTAAGCTGAATGTTTACGAGTATATTTATTTTCTAAGCAAACACGCGGAGCGGCATTTGAGTCAAATGGAGGAAAATAGGTTGGAGTTTCTTGGTTAGGGAAACAGGTTAGTTTACAAACATGAGGCATCCCGAATTTTGGTGAAGACCAGAATTCGGGATTTTTTATCTATTACCACGAATACTCGGCAAAAAAGTCCTTATTAATAAGAAAAGAACATAGCAAGGCTACCCAAATCAAGCATAACATCTGAAGCCTCCTTTAGTCCCTTATAAATGCGTAAATTGTATTGACGGGGCGACTTTTTCTGTCACCCCGCCAATACAATTTACACACTACCACAAATCCTTGATAAAATCTTAAACATCAAAAAAATCGCGCGTAAATGCAC
>JAIYAP010000041.1 GCA_027488935.1 Saprospiraceae bacterium
CTTCTTCACCAATTTGATCAAAAAATGCCTGAGGAATCTGGTCAAGTAAGTCTTTTACGCGCAGAGACTGTCTTTTCATCCCGCAAAATTACCTCTTTAGGTTTTAGACAGCAATGGGCAGAGCCCGAATGATCGACACACGCGGTAGAACCGCGCGCGAGCGAGGCCAATAATCCTAAGCCCCCGCCGCTTCCCAACCAATCATCGCCACCTTCCGCGTACTCCCCCAATGATACTGACCAAAATGACCCGTCGCCTGTATCACCCGATGACAAGGAATCAAAAAAGCCACCGGATTATCGCCCACCGCCGAGCCCACCGCCCGCGAAGCTTTCGGGTGTTCAATTTGCGCCGCGATATTGCCATAGGTAGAAAGTTGTCCCACCGGTATTTTAAGCAGGGTTTCCCATACTTTTATTTGGAAAGCCGTGCCTTTTAAATGGAGTTTAATTTGTTCCAGTTGCCCCCAATCACGGTCAAATATTTGCAGGGCATTGCGTTGATGTATATTCGACTGTTGCACATAATTTGCCTTCGGAAATAAATGCCGCAATTCGGCCATCGGCACCGCAGGATCATCGGCAAAGGCCATGTAACACACGCCTTTTTCGGTGGAGGCGACCAAAATAGGACCAAAAGGTGTATCAGCGTAATCATATTGGATGCGCAAACTTTCCCCGCCGTTTTTAAATTCTCCCGGCGTCATGCCTTCTATTTGCACAAACAAATCGTGCAGACGCCCGGTACCTGAAAGTCCTGTTTCAAAAGCAGCGTCAAATAAGGTGGCCTGTTTTTCCTTGAGCAAGGATTTGGCATACTCCACATTGATATATTGTAAAAATTTCTTCGGACTGGTGCCCGCCCATTCCGTAAAAAGCCGCTGAAAATAGAAGGGACTTAAATGCGCCTGTTCTGCCAATTCTTCCAGACTCGGCTGTGTTTTAAAATTTTGGCGGATGTAATCGATCGCTTCGGCGACGCGCTGATAATTGATTTTTTCCTGCTCGTTCATGGTGCAATTAATTTAAAAAAAAGCGCCGCCTGTAAGGCAGCATTCCTTGTCATGCTGAGCACTGATGGTCAATGTTTTAGGCCGAAGGCCATACACAAATCGATTCAGTGCGAAGTATCTGACAAAGGTAGGCACTCAAGCCTGGTCTGAAAACCCGAATATTGCGGTATGTGCGGGCTTTTCGCTACAAACGCGATTGATTGCAAAGCACGGCAATTTCCGCCAAATACCTACCTTTGCGCCCTTTCTCGAATCAGACCCGTTTCCCAATATGCGCAAGCCCTTGATTTTACCTGCTGTATCCATTACCGGAATTGCCGACCGTGGCAAAGGCGTGGGCCGTACGGAAGATGGCCTGGTCGTATTTGTGGAAGATGCCGTACCGGGCGATGTGGTGGATGTGTACGTGCAAAAGAAAAAAGGCGGATTTGCAGAAGGCGTCATTCAGGAAGTAATCACCTATTCGCCCAAGCGGGTGCCGCATTTTTGCGACCATTTTAAGGTGTGCGGCGGCTGCAAATGGCAATACCTCGATTACGCCGATCAATTGGAACAAAAGCAGCAAGTGGCGTACGATGCTTTGTTGCGCATCGGAAAATTGGACATCGACGAATTGTTGCCCATTTTAGGTGCAGAGGAAACGCGGTATTACCGCAATAAATTAGAATTCACCTTTGCCAACCGCCGCTGGTTGCTCAAAGAAGAATTAGGCGATCCAAGCCTCGATGCCACCCGCGCGCTGGGCTTCCACCGCGCCGGTTTTTTCGATAAAATTGTAGATATTCAACATTGCTGGTTGCAAGCCGATCCTTCCAATGCCATCCGCAATACCATTCGCCAAATTGCGCTGGAGCAGCAACTGAGTTTTTACGATATCCGGGCACATGTAGGTTTTTTGCGCAATTTGCTGGTGCGTTTATGCACGACTGGCGAATGTATGGTGGTGGTAAGTTTCGGTTACGACGATCAGGAGGCCATTCAGTTGTTTTTGGATACCGTGTTGGAGCGTTTTCCGCAACAAATTACCACGCTGGTGTTTAATGTAAATACCAAAAAGAACGATGCCTTGTTCGACCTCGACATGCAAACCTATTACGGGAAAGGCTATGTAGAAGAAGTGCTGGGAGAAGTGCGTTTTAAAATTGGTCCAAAGTCATTTTTCCAAACCAATACCGCCCAGGCCAAACGTTTGTATGATGTGGTCGTCGATTTTGCCGGTTTGACGGGCACCGAAAATGTGTATGATTTATACACAGGCACCGGTAGTATTGCCCTTTATTTGGCAAAATATTGCAAACAAGTAGTGGGCATTGAAGAAATACCGGCCGCAATCGCCGATGCAGAAGAAAACAAGCGCATGAATGGCATTGAAAACGCCATTTTTTATGCAGGTGACGTGAAAAACGTCTTGAGTCCGGAGTTTGTAACCCGCCATGGCAAACCCGATTTGGTCATTACCGACCCCCCGCGCGCGGGCATGCACGAAAAAGCCGTGCGTTTTTTGCTCGATCTGGCTGCGCCGCGCATTGTCTATGTGAGTTGCAATCCTGCTACCCAAGCGCGCGATTTGCAATTGCTATCAGAAAAATACCATACCTTGAAGGCGCAACCGGTCGATATGTTTCCGCATACGCATCATATCGAAAACGTTGCCCTGCTGGTTGCGCGTGATCAACGGTAGCGTCCAATATATTTGCTGAATTGAAACTGAAATTTTATGCTTTCTGCGATTTCTGCATTGATTTTACGCCTTTGGGGCTGGAAAATAACGGGTAAATACCCTTCTGACATTCCCAAAGTGGTGATTGCGGTAGCGCCGCACACCTCCAATTTCGATTTTCCAGTGGGGGTATTGGTCAACAGCGCGGGCAAGTTTAATGCAAATTATGTTGGCAAACACACCCTTTTCCGCTGGCCGTTCGGTATTTTATTTCGCTGGTGGGGTGGCATTCCGGTTGACCGAAGTAAAAACCACAATTTTGTAGCCGCTACGGTAGAGGCCTTCAAACAAAATGCACGCATGCACTTAGTGATTGCCCCCGAGGGCAAACGCGCCAAAGTAGATAAATTCAAAACCGGGTTTTACCACATTGCCCGGCTGGCCGAGGTGCCTATTTGCTTGTGTACCTTCAACTGGGGCACCAGAGAAGCCTTTTTTGACCCAGTTTTATTTCATGTTACCGGTGATGAAGCAGCCGACTTGGCGTATATCTGGAACTACTACAAGGGTATTCCGGGCGCCAATCCTGAATTGGGCATTTCTTAGTTTATAAAATTTAAATCAATTGGAAATCAAGGCATTTGCACCCGCTTCCATTGGCAATATCGGCATTGGTTTCGATATCATGGGCCTGTGCATCCAGCGACCTGGCGATCAGGTGGTAGCAAGGCATAGTTCCACCCCAGGTTTGCGCATTACGGAAATTCGCGGCGCGACTGGCTTGCCCACCGATATTGAATTGAACACCGCCGGTTTGGCCGCCCTTCGTTTATTGGAGCATTTGGGCGCTACCGACATGGGCATCGAACTGGAAATTCACAAAAAAATGCCTTCCGGGAGTGGATTAGGAAGCAGTGCTGCCAGCGCCGTTGCGGGTGTAATGGCGGTAAATGCCCTGCTGGATGCCGGTTTATCCAAAAAAGAGCTCTTGCCGTTTGCCTGCATGGGCGAACAAATCGCCTCGGGTGGTTTGCATGCCGATAATGTTGCGCCCTCGCTGTTGGGCGGCATCGTGCTCATCCGGGATAACCACACCTTTGATATTGTTCAATTTCCAGTTCCGCCCGCACTCTATACCGTAGTAGTGCATCCACAACTCGAAATGTTGACCAAAACTGCGCGTGCTATTTTACGTCCGGAAGTGCCGCTCAAAACCTATATTGAACAAAGCGCCAACATTGCCGCCTTTGTAAGCGCTTTATATACTGATGACTACGACCTGATTGGCCGCAGTTTGCAGGATGTCATCATTGAACCGCAGCGTGCAGGACTCATTCCTGGTTTTCATGCCGTAAAAGCAGCGGCCTTGGCGCACGGTGCCTTGGGCAGCAGTATTTCAGGGGCGGGTCCTTCCGTTTTTGCCCTTTGTAAAGGCGCATTTATTGCCGAAAAAGCCGGAAAAGCCATGCAAGCAGCCTTTAGTGCCGTCAACATAAGCAGTACCATCTACACGTCTCCGGTGAATACCGAGGGTGCCGGAATCATTTTATAAGGTATGAAAAAACACTGCTGTCAAATCTTTTTTGTCTTGTGGTGCTTGTACGCGGTCGTCCCTGCCCAGGCCCAGGCGGGATTTGACACCCTGCTCAATTATCAGCAGGTACAGGATTTAATGAACCAGCGCGATCCGCGGCAACAGGCATTGGCTTGGTATCATTGGGCCTATTATACCGAGCGGCAATATGGCGATACCGATTCGGCGTTTCAGTATTTGGCCCGCAGCGTGCAGCGGTTTCGGCGCATCGACGATACCTTGGCCTACCAAAGGGCGCGTTCTGATTTGGCCGACTGGATGGCCAAGCGCAAACTGGTGGATGAAGCCATTAAAATGCAGGAAGAAGCCCTGTTTTACGCCCGAACTTCGGGGCAGGTAAGGCTCCAAACTTTGGTCCTCGCCCGATTGAGCCGTTACTATTTAAGCCAGGCCGACAATGCCAATGCCTTGAAATACAGGCGTTTATTTCGGGAAGCCAACTTGATTTTAAAAGATACTTCCCTCGAAGTCACCGTACTGCTGGAGGAAGTGCTGCGTTTGAAAAAAGAAGGCCGCATTTCGGAAGCCAAAACCCTTTCGGCGCGTACCGTGGAGTTGGCCCGGCGGCTACCCCACAAAGAATTACTCACCCAGGCCTTCTATAATTCGGGGGCCATCGCCGCCTATGACCGCGATTACGATACAGCACTACGCTTTTTAAAAAAGGCAGAAGCCATCCCGATGGGCCCTTTAGACAATCAACGACGGTTGATTTATAAAGAGTTATCTATAACGTACGCTGCACTCGACAGCCTGCATAGCGCCTATTATTATGCCTATAAATATGCAGACCTGGCTGATAGCATCTTGCTGGTAAACCGGGATACGGCAGCCCAACGCATCGCCATGCAGTTTGATTCCCGCGAAAAAAGCAAGACTATTGAAAGTTTAAAAAAGGAAAAACAAAGCGCACTATCACAGGCCCAGGAGCAACGCCTGTTTATCGCAGCCCTGGCCGTTGGCTTATGTGCCCTCATCCTGGCCATGTTTTTCATTGTACGCGATTATCGGCATCGGCTGCATACTACCCGCGTAATCAACCAGCAGAAAGAAGAAATCAATGCCCGAAAAATCAGGGAACTGGAAGATGCGCTCAAGATCGAAACCATGCAAAGTATGCTGGAGGGCCAGGAAAGTGAACGTCAGCGCATTGCACACGACTTGCATGATAGCCTGGGCGGATTGCTCGCAGCGGCGCGTTTGCAATTAGAAAGTTTATCCGGCAGGGTGCCTCAACTCCAGGAAGATAAAGATTTACTAAAAATAAAGGACTTACTGGATGAAACCATTGATGAAACCCGCCAAATTGCGCGCAATTTACAGCCGGGCACCTTGTTGCAATTTGGGCTGGTAAAAGCCATTCAGGATTTGATTAATCGGGTACATAGCAAAGGTGGACCTGAAATATCCTTTCAACATTTTGGCAGCTACACGGATTTGTCGCAACATTTTGCCCTCAATTGTTACCGTATTGTGCAGGAATTGCTGCAAAATTGCATGAAACACGCCAAAGCCCAGGAAATACTCGTACAACTTACCCGCACAGACCAGCAAATTGCCCTTATTGTGGAAGACGATGGCGTCGGCTTCAACCAGGAAACCGTCCTAAAAGGTATGGGTACAGGCAATATTTCCCAGCGCGTGCAGTTCCTAAAAGGCGAAATGAGCATCCAGACCGCCCCTGGCAAAGGGACCAGTACCCTCATCACAGTGGCCCTGCCGCCATCTCAGGGAAAACCCTGATTTTATAATTCCCGGTTTACACGGATAGCCAGCCAAATGCGTCCCCATACCTTTGTCAAAGGATAACAGAAACCGATTTGCAATCCAAACCTACCCCCCGCTTTTTATTAATTCTCTCAATACTCGCTTTTGGCGCTTTATTTTGTCGAAAGTCGTCCTTGACTAGTTTGTAAAGCTGCAAACAAATCAGAAAACACACACAATTTTAATCCTTATTGGTTCCATCGCCGATAAATGCTACCTTTCTCCCATCAGGCGCCCGTATTGCAGCAATGCTATATGGGCGTTTTGTATTTTTATCAACTATTTTACTTCGCTCCAAAACATCTTACTTTTGTCCGTGTTAGGTATAACAATTAACTTTTCAAAACGATCAACAAAAATGGCCTTTACACTTCCTGATTTGACCTATGCTTTTGCTGCCCTCGAGCCACACATCGACGCGCGCACCATGGAAATTCACCACGACAAACACCACGCTGCTTATGTAACCAACCTCAATGCTGCCGTAGCAGGTACGCCCATGGAAGGCCTCTCAATTGAAGCACTACTGGCCAATATTTCCACCCACCCCGTGGCAGTACGCAACAATGGCGGCGGTCACTGGAACCATAGTTTTTTCTGGACTTTATTGAGCCCCAATGGTGGCGGCGAACCAACGGGTGCCCTGGCCGATGCAATCAATACAGCATTTGGTTCCTTTGACGAATTTAAAAAACAATTCGCACAAGCCGCTGCTACCCGCTTCGGTTCCGGATGGGCCTGGTTGTCGGTAAATGCCGATGGCAAATTGTTCATCAGTTCTACGCCAAATCAGGACAATCCATTGATGGACGCGGCTGAACACAAAGGCCGCCCGATTTTGGGACTCGATGTATGGGAACATGCCTATTACCTGCACTACCAAAACCGCCGTCCTGATTATGTAGGCGCATTTTGGAATGTGGTAGATTGGAACGCCGTGAACGCTTTATTTGAAGCGAAATAAACACAAGGCGCTTTTAGCCACATCCGCATTTTATAAGTTGCTACTTTTGCAGCCGGAATAATCGCTCCATCACCGAGCGCTGTTCCGGCTGTTCTTTTTCAATTTCCCCGTATGTCCCGTAATCAAACCACACCCTTCATCACAGTTCTGTTTTTTTGTTGCATCCAACATACCATGTGGGCAGGCAACAAATATTTCGATTTCAATGCACCGGCGATCGATTTATATCAAAAAATCGTAAGCCTGCGTCTGAAGGAGGCGCGTGTTGGTCTGGATGCCTATAAACGCAATGAACCCGACAACCTGATTCCACTTTTTCTGGAAAATTATTACGATTTTATCCTTGTTTTTACCAATGATAATAAGGCGGAATTTAATCGCCTGGTGAAAAACATGGAACCGCGCCTGGCCAAAATAGCACGCGGCGACCCTAAATCGCCCTATTTTCTCTACACACAGGCCGAAATTCACCTGCAATGGTCGCTACTGCACTTGCGATACAGCGCCTACCTCTCCGGCATGAGCGATGTAAAACAAGCATACGCCTTGTTGGAAGAAAACCAGCGTAAGTTTCCCGATTTTATTGCCAATAAAAAGAGCCTCGGCATCATGCACGCAATGGTTGGCAATATTCCCGACGATTTTAAATGGGGCATACGGGCACTCAGCGGCATGAAAGGTACCATCAGCCAGGGACTAAAAGAATTGGAAGATGTGCTGCAATTTGCCCGACAAACTCCCTATGTTTTTGAAGAAGAAACCCAGGTGGCCTATGCGATTGTCCAAATGTATTTCAACAACAACCAGAAAATCGCTTGGGAAACCCTTAAAAACAGTAAATTAGCCCATACTTCTAATCCACTAGCCGCATTCGCAATGGGCCTGATTGCCATGCGGACCGGCCAAAATGATGAAGCCATTCGGGTATTGTCGGCCGCACCGAGCGGGGGCAATTACCATCCCTTTTACATGCCAGCCTATATGCTTGGACTGGCTAAATTACGTCGACTAGACCTGGACGCGAACCAATGGCTGGAACTGTTTTTAAATAATTTCCACGGCGAAAACATGCAAAAGGAGGGCTATCAAAAACTTGCATGGTACCATTTGGTTAACAATAACCCCGGCGGTTACCAAACGTATATGAATGCTTTAAAAACCAAAGGTGCCAGCAACAACGAGGCAGATAAATCGGCACTCATGGAAGCCAACAGCGGCATTATACCCGAACAGCGCCTGCTCAAAGCCCGGCTTTTGTTTGATGGCGGCTATTACCAGCGGGCGTATGATTTGCTCAAAAATGCAGCAAAATCATACCAGGATCAACACCGACTACACCTCGAATACCTGTACCGAATGGGGCGGATCACACAAAATTTGACAAAAAAAGCCGAAGCTATTCAGTTTTACCAACAAACAATAGACCTTGGAGCCAAAGATCCCTGGTACTTTGCCTGCAATGCGGCCTTGCAACTTGGGATTATTTACGAAAATCAACGCGCTTATTCCGATGCCCGCACGGCATTTAACCGCTGCTTAAACCTCAAAACCGAAGAATATAGCGCCAGTTTACACGCCCAGGCTAAAGCCGGCCTGGAAAGAATTAAAGGTAAATAATGTACACCATGAAGCATTTTTTGTCCCTTTTGCTGCTTTGCTTATGTAGCCTGCCCATCTTTGCCCAGAAAAAACAACTCGAACACAGCGATATTCCACGCTGGAAGAAAATTGAAGGACAAAAAATCTCCAACGATGGTCAATGGGTCGCGCATGTGCAAGCGCCTATTACAGAAGGAGATACAAAATTATTGCTGTGGAATGCCACCACCCAACGCAGCCTCGCCTTTGAACGCGGCACCGAAGCGCGCTTTTCTGCCGATAATCGATTGCTGGTGTTTCGCATCAAACCACCCTTGGATACCCTGAAAGCGCTGCGCCGCAAAAAAGTCAAAGAAGAAGACTTACCCAAAGATACCCTCGCGGTATACACCCTCGCAACGGGTGCGCTCGAAAAAATACCCCGCCTGAAATCCTATACCCTGCCTGAAAAATGGTCGGGATACTTGCTCTATCAATTGGAGGCCGACAAACCTGCAGCCGCTAAAAAGGATACTTCGACTGTAAAAACAGCGCCCGATTCGGTTAAAACGGTTGTTAAGCCTAAAAAAAGTACTAAAAAACCCAAAAAAGAAGATAAAGACAACGGTTATCGACTGTTTGTTCGCAATACTGAAAACGGAACACAAGATACCCTGGCCTATGTGTTGCAGCACGTTTTGGCCAAACGAGGTAAAAAACTTCTGTGGAGCAGCAGTGGGAAGGGCGACACCTTATCTTTTGCCGTCAACCCCTATGCATTGCAAAATGGGGTGTATTTGCTAGACCTCGAAAAAAAGGCGCTTACGCATTTGTTCCGCGGTAAAGGCAAGTTTCAACAATTGAGTTTGGATGAATTGGGGCAAAGTGCCGCTTTTTTAGGTGATACCGATACAACAAAAGCCCTTATTCGGCCCTGGCAACTGATGGTGTACACCGGCAAAGATTCGGCGCGGACCTTGGTGCAGCCCCAAAGCCCTGTTTTGCAAGTAGCTGATGAAAAGCCCTGGATGCTGAGCGAACACTACCGGATGACGTTTTCCGAATCCGGCGAGCAATTGTATTTTGGGATTGCCCCCCAACCCGTACTGCCCGATACGACCTTGTTGCCGGAAGAAATTGTCAATGTGGAAGTATGGAACTGGACAGAAAAACACTTGTACACCGAGCAAAAGGTACAAATAGAACTGGAGAAAAAACGCGCTTACCCGGCGGTCTGGCATTTGAAAAAAGATCAAATTTTTGCGCTTGGATCCCGCAATATTCCACAAATGCGTTTTCAGGAACAACGCAATGCCCCGCTTGCACTGGGATTTAACGAGGAGATTTATGCACAATACCTCACTTCGGAGGGTACAGCCCACAAGGATTTATACGCAATTGATGTAAAAACAGGCAAAAACCAGCGCATTGTGACCGATTTGCGCTGTGATCCGCGTCTAAGCCCCGAAGCCCGATACATTGCCTGGTGGAGCGCACCGGACACAGCCTGGTTTTCCTGGCAGGCCCGCAACCAACAAACGGTACGGCTCACGAACAACCTGCAAGTACCATTTTACGACGAAGAAAACGATGTGCCCGATTATCCCGACAACCATGGTTTTGCCGGTTGGCTTGATGGTGACGAGGCCATGTTGGTATATGATCGATTTGATGTATGGCGCATCGACCCCAGTGGCAAAAAAGCGCCATATCGCCTCACCGAAGGCCGCGCCACTCAAACCACGTATCGGTATATTAAACTCGATCCGGAAGCTTTTAGCATTCCCCCCAACGCCAAAATACTGCTGCATCAGTTCAATGAGCATACCAAAGCAGAAGGATATTGCTGGCTCGATTTGGCCAGCGGGAAGTTAGAAATCTGGCAAAATGCCGATTTTGCCTACAGCAAACAAGTAATTAAGGCGAAAGATGCCACTGCAATGCTGTTCACCCAAGAACAATTCAAAACATTTCCAGACCTGCAATTTGTGGCCAACGGCGCCCAAAAAACGCCCCAGCGCATCAGCGATGCGAATCCGCAACAGGCCAATTACTTCTGGGGCAGCATTGAATTGATCCAATGGACTTCCCTCTCCGGTCAAACCCTGCAAGGCCTGCTCATCAAACCGGAAGGATTTGACCCGAGCAAAAAGTACCCGATGATCGTCAATTTTTACGAACGTATGTCGGATGAATTAAATCGTTACCGCACCCCCGACTTTGGCCGTTCCTCCATCAATTGGAGTTTTTATGCCAGCAGAGGCTATGTTTTGTTCATTCCCGACATTCCCTACCGCACGGGCTACCCGGGCGAGTGCGCCTACGATGCAATCATGAGTGGAGTAACTTCCGTGATGAGCAAAGGATATATTAATCCCGCCAAAATAGGGGTGCAAGGCCATTCCTGGGGCGGTTACCAAACGGCCTACTTAGTGACGCGCACTAATTTATTTGCCTGTGCCGAAGCCGGTGCACCAGTGGCCAATATGACGTCTGCGTATGGCGGCATTCGCTGGGAAACCGGTTTGAGCCGCGCATTTCAATACGAACACCAGCAAAGTCGGATTGGCGGTACCCTTTGGGAATATCCAATGCGGTTTATTGAAAATTCGCCCTTGTTTGCTTTGGATAAAGTGGAAACACCCTTGCTTATTTTGCACAATGATAAAGACGGCGCGGTGCCCTGGCAACAAGGCATCGAATTATACAGCGGGCTGCGCCGATTGGGAAAACCCAGCTGGCTGCTCAATTACAATGAGGAGCCCCACTGGCCTGTTAAACTGCAAAACCGCATTGATTTTCAGACCCGTATGCAGCAATTTTTCGATTTTTACCTGAAAGATGCACCCATGCCGCGCTGGATGAAACGTGGGGTGCCTCCCCTGGAAAAAGGGATCTTGCAAGGACTGGAAGCCGAAAAAGAATAGACTTGGGGTGGTGGTGCGTAAAAAGTAGCGTCGTTCATTGCCCAAAAAGGCTGGTCAACACGGCTTTCTTGCGCGTACGCGCCACTGGTATGCGATGCACACCGATATGTAGTGTATTGCCTTCTAATTGATTAACTCTTTCGTTGGCCACAATAAAGGACTTGTGAACCCGTAGAAATTGATCGGCAGGAAGCAGTGTTTCCAACTTGGCCAAACTTTCCAGCGTGACCACCTTTTGGTGTAATGTGAATATTTTTACATACTCTTTCCAGCCTTCGATGTATAAAATATCGGCAAAAGGAATCTTCACCCATTTGCGGTCTGATTTGACCATTAAAAACCCCTCTAAAACCTGGTTATCCCTGCGTTGTACCTCAATCAAGGCCATTGCTTTCATAACAGCGTGTTCAAAACGATCAAATGAAAAGGGCTTGAGCAAATAATCTACAACATCCAGTTCAAAGGCTTCGAGGGCGTGCTGTGGGTAGGCCGTCGTGAATATCGTCACGGGCTTTTTCGCTAAAGCACGCAGCATATTGGGTCCGGTCATTCCCGGCATCTGAATGTCTAAAAACAATAAATCAATGGACTGTTCTTGCAAAACATCCAGGGCTTGTACGGGGCTTTTGCATTTTTCTACCACCACCAGATCGGGAACCTGGGCTATAAATTTTTCCAGCAGTGCCAGGGCAAAGTGCTCGTCGTCCACCAGCAGGCATTTAATTTCCATAGGTGCTATTGGGCATATAAAGTGATGCTTGCAAAAAAAGTGTTTTCACGTGCGGATGCGGTAAATTCATGTCGGGACGCATAGTGCAAGGCTAACCGGTGGCGCACATTTTCTAAACCGACCCCGCCCACTGCATCTTTTTGTGCATTGGATGGGTCGAAGCTGTTTTCAACTCTGAAATTCAATTGCTCGGGGGATAAATGCAGGGATATATTTAAAAAAGCGCGCAAATCTATTTCAAGATCGCCATGTTTCAAGGCATTTTCAACCAAAGGCAAGAGCAACAACGGCTCAATTTGCCAGGATTGAAGCGCACCCCAAACCTCAACTTTCAATGGAAGCGGGCTTTCTGATTTTAATTGAAACAAATCCAGGTACGCATATATTTGTGCCAATTCTTTTTCAAGAGGTACTTGATCTGCTTGTGCTTCGTAAGTGACATAACGGAGTAAATCGCTCAAACGCAACACCATTTCAGCAGTTTTGGGGTGCTGCAAAGAAGCAGCGGCATATATATTATGGAGTGTATTAAACAGAAAATGCGGGTTAATTTGGGCTTTCAGGTAATTTAACTGCGCCTCCTGATGCCGTACGCCCAATTCTAAGTGCTGTATTGCAAGGGCATGTCTGTTTTCAACCAATTGATACAGGGTACTAAAAACCCATAACAGGAAAAATGAAATAAAATATCCCCAAAAAAGACGCCATGTACCATCCTGTCCTTGGGTGTACATCCGAAAAAGACTTCCCCCAAACCAATATACTTCTACCCAACTGCGCAAAAAAGCACTCCCTAGTAAAACAAGGACTACAATGGCCAAATATTGGCTTCTACGCCCTATTTCTAAATAACGGTTGACTAAAAAGCGGGTGTTTCCATAAAAAATGGCCAGCATAAAACTCAAGTTAACCCCTGTGCGCCCAAAGGCTTCTTCCACACTGCGCACCCCACTCAAAAAGTAAAAGAACATAAACGCCAACAACAACCAACCCGATAGGTGGGTAATCACCCGCGCGCGTCCTGCGAAAATTGGTATTTGTGAAAGCATGGTCTGCATGCCGTAAAGATCGGATTTTCGCCAAAATTATTGCGTAGTCACCCGCAATCTGCTGGCCAACCAAATACTCAACAACACCAGGATGATAGAAATATATCCCACCCAGTTGTAATGCTCCAGGTGGCCATCCACGGTTTTTACGACAATCAAGCCGCCAAGATTAGCCGCCACCCCGGAAGACAATTGCTGTATCGACGAATTAATACTCATAAATCCGCCCCGCTGCTCGGGGGACACTACCCCCGAAACCATCGCCTGTACCGGAATCATCCGCCCATTGATGAAAATGAAAAACATGCTGGAGATGATCAACACAACCCAAAGTGGCATCGGCCATAAATTGGTGATGAGCCATACCGGAATCAGGGAAAGCAAGGCAAACAATACAAAAATGGGGAATTTGCCGCGTTTATCGGCAATTCTACCGACCAAAGGAGAGGTAAAAAAGGTAAGTGAGCCGCCTACCAGGTAGATCAGGAAGATATTATCCTGGCTGAATGCCGCATTTCCGACCAGCGATGGCGCTAAAAATGGTATAATTGAAAAATGACCGATCATCAGCACAGCCGATAAGGTTAAGGCCTTGCGCTGATTCGAAGATGCCCAAATATCCGTCAATACGTGAAACGGACTGTGGTTTTGAACGGCTTTTTGTAAATGCCCCGTTATCGGCGGCACCAGAAAATAAATCAATAAAATAACCACCAAACCAATGCTCCCAACCACCATAAACGGCGCGTGCCAGCTGTATAAAGAAGCCAGCCATAAACCCGCTGGCACTCCTAGCACAGAAGCCATCGAAAAGGCCATCGTCAGAATGCCCATCGCGCTCGCCCGCCGCTCATAAGGAACAGAATCCGCTACGATCGACAACACCTGAGCACCAATCATGCCGCCAAATAAACCAGCTAAAATACGTGCACCCACCAGCATACTATACGTGGGCGCATAAGCGCAGGCAAAAGTCCCCACTACAAAGCCAATATAGGCAAGTAATAAGATCTGCTTGCGGTCAAATTTATCCACAAAAAAGGCTGAAATGAAACCCGAAACACCCGCAGTCAGGCTGTAGGAGGAAACCGCAAACCCAAATTGTTGCGGCGTAATATCAAACAACTTCATGAGTTGCGGACCCAACGGCATCATGATCATAAAATCCATGATGTGGGTAAAGTTTACGCATGCCAGGATCACCAGCAGCAATCGTTCTTTTGTGTTCATAGCTTAGGGCCGCTGGGCAAACAATCCGGTTATTGTCCGGTATGAATGACCAGGCGGTTGTTTTCGTCGGGAAATACCGCAACTGATTGGAAGGTTTTGGCCTCTTCCGGGGTCATATAGGCATAAGAAATGATAATCACGATGTCGCCCACCTGCACCAAACGGGCCGCAGCGCCGTTCAAACAAATAACGCCTGTACCGCGTTCCCCTCGAATCACATAGGTTTCCAAACGGGCGCCGTTGTTGTTGTTCACAATTTGAACCTTTTCCCCTTCTACCAGGTTGGCGGCTTCCATCAATGCTTCATCAATGGTGATGCTGCCAACATAGTTCAAATTGGCTTCCGTGACGCGTACACGGTGTATTTTGCTTTTGAAAATTTCAATAAACATAAGAATCGGCTTGCGCCAGAAAAAAAGTGTCGGAATTAAACAACAGATCCATCAGCAAGGTTGCAAATTTTGCTACAAGATCACTTTTAATGCCTTCGGTAAAATGACAAAACGCACGGGCGTTTCTCCTAAAAATTCGCCATCTGCCTCCAGCAAGGTGGTATGTTCGCCAATATGATCGACGGTCAAACTTTGGGTTTGGTAACCTTCTACTTTGGGATGTTGCAAAATGGTACCATTGTAAAACCGCCGGGTTTGCAACAATACCTCCCATTTGGGCAACCGTCGGGCAAAGGTAAGCGCGAATAAACCATCGTCGGGTATAGCCTGTGGTACAAACTGCATGCCACCACCTGAATACCGACAAATACCAATGTTAATGGTGTAAAAATAGTCTTTTACTGTTTGGCCGTTGAATACAATTTGTGCTTCACGCAGGATATATTTGGATAAATACTGCGCCACCATCAGCAAGTATTGTACTTTTGATTGCACTTTGCTGCGGTTTACGGCCAGCGCCTGTCCAATGTAACCGTCGTAGGCCATGCCCGCTACATTGGCGAAATACCGTTCCAGTTTTTGACCTTCCCAATGGTATTCCACCCACCCAACATCCTGAAAAACCGCTTTGCCTTGTAATAACTGTTGCAGGCGTTTGCGCGGATCATGGGGCAATTCGTAGCTGCGCGCCCAATCATTTCCGGTCCCCACCGGCAACAAAGCATAGGCTATTTCCGCCGAAGGAACGGCCTGCTGCTTCAAGATACCATTAACAATTTCATGATTGGTACCATCACCGCCAATCCCCAGTATTTGTCGATGCCCGCGCAAAATCGCTTCTTCGGCTAACAAAGTCGCATGCCCGGGACGTTCGGTAAAACGAATGGTGTACGAAAAACCGAGTTCCTGCAACAGCGCTTCAATTTTAGGCCAGCGTTTTTGTACGGCGCCGCCGCCTGAAGTCGGATTGGCGATGATGTACCACTTTGTATCCATTAATGCTTCATTTTTCGCTGTTCTCGCTCAAAAATAGCCTCCAACTGGTTGGGATGCAGGTTTTTGGCAACAATCGTGCGGTCCTGATTCAATACGTATAACTCCGGCGTGATGTCCACAAAATATTTGGCGTAAATAGCCTTATACGTCGGATCAAACACGTTGGTGAAGGTAAACTTGTTTTTGTTGATAAAAGCCTTCCACTCTGCATCGGTCGTACCCACGCAAATGCCGTAAAAATCAACGCCTTTATCTTTCCATTTTTCATACAAAGCCTGCACTTCGGGGGCTTCTTTTTGGCAATGCTCGCAATCGGGGCTGAACATAAAGATCACCACAATAGGCGCTGTTTTTTCATAAATACTTTTAAACACGCCAAATTGGTCTTGCGCACGCACGTCCGGACCTTTTTTGCCCATCAAGCTGGCCTCCATTTCCCACACATGCTTTTGGAGCTTTTCCAGGCTTTCTTTGGTATCCCAATAAGCCAATTCGGGGGTGAAGAAGTTTTGAATTACATGTACAAACACCGCTTCACCATCCATTACGGTGGTTTTGCCATTTTCATACGTCAAGGCAATCCAGTTGGAAAAAAACTTGAAATACTCTTTGTACGGCATCACTTTCCGAATCAACGCATCCGCCACGGGTATCAGGGAGTCGGGGCGTTGCGGCGTCAGGTCCTTCATGTACCGCTTTAATTTATTGAAAACGACGGGCGTGTACAACAAACGATTGTCGGTAAAATCCACGCCATCGAAAAAGTGGCCGCGGTAATGTCCCAATTGACGCAAGGTATCCGTGTCACCATTGGGCTTTTTAAACTCGACGAAATCCGGGTTTTGGCCCGCAATTTTGAATTTGGTAAAAAAGGCTTTCGGATGCTTTTTGAAAGTTGCCTCCAGGCTGGCTTTGCGTTGTGCCATCAATTCGAGTTGTCGCGCTTTGGCCGTTTTATAAATTTCGGTGTTCGTTGCGCTTTTTTGCATTTGTTCGCTCAATTGGGCAAGTTCCTCCTCTTGTTTTGCCTGAAATTTCATGCTTTCAAAAAACAACTCGGCATTCAAGGAACCGTGTACTTCGGCCGTACCAAAAATATCCTGTACCTGGGCACGCAACGTAAAACGCTGATCCAGATCCACTAAAAAAGGCAAATACCGGGATCCTGGCAACAAAAAGGTGTAATAACCGGGCTGCAGGGGCTTGGTGCGGCGCAACAGAAAATGACCAGACGCATCAATGACGGTCGAATCGGCGATGTAGTTTTGATCGCCAAAAGTACCCACCAACTTGGTTTTGCCAGCAGATAACCCATCAATGGTGATATCGATGTAGGTGCTGTCCTGATTTTGGGCCGACGCAATGCCAACCATGGCTGTAAAAAGACAAAAAACGAGGCGTAATTTTAGCATAAACAATCTTTAGTTTAATAAAAAGACGTGCAAAATTAAGGCATGTCACCGCATCAGGCAGCCTGTTAGGGTATCATTTGCAATTATCTGTATCTATCCCTTTACACGACCAAGTCCAAGGGCCTTCAGCATCATGCGCGGCAAAGGCTTGGCAGCATCCTTGCGTCTGCGCAAATCCAGGAACCAGCCCACTTTCTTGATGATCGGAATTTTATGCGTTTCCACAAATTCAATGAGCGCGCCATCCGGATCTTCAATGTAGGAAAAATAGCCCGCTGCTTCGCCCATATCAAAACTGCCACTCGAATCGACGGTAAACGGATGGCCTTTTTCGGCGCAAAAAGCCTTCATTTCGGCCATACCCGTAATATCGAAACAAAGGTGGATGTAACCAAGGTCGCCCCAAAGTCGGTCGGCAAAAATTTTGTTCGGCGTACGGTCTGTCGCGGCAACCAATTCAATTTCGGTATTACCGAGCAGGGTACTGAACGGGCCTTTGCGTTGTGCAGTATGTTGCAGCAGCACCCGGCGATATGTAGAAAAACCACCATCTACTCCGTGCAAATCGGCAAAATCGCTGGTTTGATCGTACACCACCTTGTCGTAGCCTAATATTTCACTGTAAAAACGGATGGCGCGGTCCATATCCGAGACACCGATCACGCAGCCATACACACCGCCTGTCAGGTTGGGGCGATTTTGGCTAAAAAATTCGGCGCTACCCACCACTTCAAACAAATTCCCCCAAGGATCTTTTACAAAGAAATGTTCTTGTCCATCGGGCCGAACGGTAATGCCGGTTACCATATTTGCCCCGGCTTTGCGCAGTGCATGAAACGTAGCCGTTACATCTTTGCTCTTAATTTTGGCAATAAAAATGCCCAAATCGCCCAATTGTGGCTGAAATGCAGGCGGTACCGGCGTGCGGCTCGTGTATTGCCAGATTTCCATGCCGCCCCCACCTTGCAGGTTTAGGGCCAAAATAGCATGCCGATCACGCGGAACGCCGCCCGTGTAAGGCAACATTAGTCCGGCGGTAGCCGCTTCTTCAAAAATAGGAACATCCATCCCAAAATGTATACGGTACCAGTTGAATGCATCTTTTACATTCGATACGCCAATGCCGATTTGTTGTATGCCGGAAATAAACATGGTAAAAACGAATTGTTAATATGAATTTGACGCACAAAGGTAAACAGGCGCAGGTGGCATTGGGTGTTATTGGGTGCTTTTTGCAACCCTAAGTTCTAAAATCGTTTGTTAGAAATACTACTTTTGTCGTTCCATCAGTTAAAGTACCCTTTGGGGCGGTTTTGCCCAACGGTTAATACTCCCGCTAACGTATGAATTTGTGGATCATAACGCTGTTTTCGTGGTGGATTGGCACCCTCGATTTGACAATTAGCAACATCAAAGTGGCAAAAGGCCAGTTATTTGTAGCGGTATACAACAACAAGCCTGACTTCTTAGATGTTTCAAAAGCCACCTCACACCATGTCTTTCCGATTAGCCAAACCGGCAAGCAAAACTTTAAATTACCTGCGCTGTCACCCGGCTATTATGCAATTTGTTGTTTTCAGGACCTGAATGGAAACAAACGCCTGGATACCAATATGTTTGGCGTGCCCACCGAACCGTATGGGTTTTCACGCAATGCCCGTCCAAAATTCAGGGCGCCTGTTTGGGATGAAGCCTGTTTTGAAATAAAAAAAGACCCCATTCCTGTTGAAATTTATATTGATAGCTGGTGAAATCGTGCAAATGCCCTTCCTTTTGCTAAATGCTGTACCTTTGTGCAATCTGGTAGTATCCTGCCCGATTGTTTGTACTTGAAATTTAAACCGGCGCTTCGGCCCAACCCATTGACATGATTCGCGCAGAAAATATCATCAAAACATTTGGAGACCAACAGGTACTCAAAGGCATCGACTTCACCTTTCAAGCGGGACAAAACAACCTGATTATTGGTCGTTCGGGCGCAGGCAAAACGGTTTTGCTCAAAATATTGGTGGGCTTGCAAGTTCCTTCTACAGGCACCATCTGGTATGATGATGTGAATTTTACCGGCCTCGATAAAGAAGGCATGCGTGCAATCCGCATGAAAATCGGGATGTTGTTCCAGGGTTCTGCGCTGTTTGACTCACTCACGGTAGAGGAAAATATTCGTTTCCCGCTGGATATGTTTACCATGATGACCTATAAAGAGAAACTGGAACAGGTGAATTATTGCTTGGAGCGGGTAAACCTGGGCGGCAACAACCGCAAATATCCTTCTGAGTTATCGGGTGGGATGCAAAAACGGGTGGGTATTGCGCGCGCGATCGTGCTGAATCCGCAATACTTGTTTTGTGACGAACCCAACTCAGGCCTCGATCCAAAAACGGCCATTTTGATTGATGAATTGATTTCGAGTATTACGGAGGAAAAAAACATCACGACCATCATCAACACCCACGATATGAATTCGGTGATGGAAATTGGGGATAATATTTGTTTTTTACACGAAGGTCGCCTGGAATGGAGCGGCACCAAAGACCAGGTTTTGGCGAGCGAGAACGAAAATTTGCAGTCGTTTATCTTTGCGTCTCCGTTTTTGCAGCGCTTGCGCAAGCAGGCCTTGGGGTAATCCATTCATCCTTTCAGCGTTCCGCGAGGAACGCCATATTATTATCTGGAATTTTCAATTCCCTTTCAAATCATTTCCATCCATCCAACGAAATCCAGCGTTCCGCTAGGAACGCTATCTGATTAGGCTGCAACACGCTTATGTGTCGCAGCCTATCTTGGTTATGTTTCATGAATGTAATCCTGGTTGGGATGGCCTTCGTTGTCTTGGATAATGATGTCTTTAACGTAGATTATCATTCCGGTTTTGCCGAAATTTAAAAAAGGTCATTCTGCGATTAGTTTACCGGAGGCTATCGACTTACCTTGGGAGGTAAGTCGATAGAATACAACGCCTGCCGGAATTTGATGTCTAAGCAATCGGAATGTGGGTTGGGTAAAAACAGGATTAGCAATTAATCGGCCTTGGATATCGTAAAGGGACAGTTCAAAACGATTGGACGGTACCCCGGTTACTTCAAATATTGCACTTTCGGTAAATGGATTCGGGTAAACATTCAGGTCGGCACCCGGCCAATCCACGTGTACGGTTGAAAGAATCCAATATTCTTCCTCTTGACAGGCGGTATGGAGGGTGGTATTCGACAAAATGGGCGTGTTATAATTAAAATAGATGGCAGCGTGGTTCAGGATTTGCGTTCCACAAGGGAGGGAATCGCGTTGAGCGACCCGGAATTTGACAAACCCATCGGCCGCGCTGCCACCTGGAATCAGATTAGCATTGGGGATGGTAAACTGTACGATGCCGTTGCCATACACCTGGAACGTGTAAGGATGGCTGGATGCGCCTGGCCGTACGGTGGCGGGATCCAGTGCAGCCGAAAGGGTATCGCGGACGATCACCTGCTGCACTGTATCATTGCCTGAATTGGTAAAGTGGATTAAATAGTCCAAATCGGTTTGTGGACTGACGTAGTTGGGGACGTCGTACCCCTTGGGATGGCCTCTTTTGAGTATGGTTGGATTGTAATCAGATTCGGAACTTTCCTGGCAGTTGATGGACACAAAAGCATCCTGATCATCTTCCGGGAACATGGTATAGAAACCCAGGGAAGGCGTATTGCCGCTGGTGTCGCTGATACAGCCTTCTACGGCTGCGGTGGGAAAACTGGTACCGGGGTAGCCAGGGGTTTGTTTGGCAATGATGCGGTAGGTTTTGCCATCTTTTTCAGAGGCCCAGGATTTGGTAGCACCCGCATCCAACTGGTATTGAAAATCGGGATTGCCGGGTTGAACGAGGAAAAGCACATCTTCTACAATCACAAATTCCTGCACGGATCCCATGTCTCCGGTTCCAACATTCTTCAGGACAAAGCGAACAGAATCGCCATCACAGCGACCTTCTGCTACGATCAATGAACGATCCCAGCTATTGATATTACAAAATGTATCCGGGTAAATATGCGCTGACACACAGTGTGTTTGTCCAGCAACCGTTTCATTACAGTCGAGGAACGCATTGAATGTAAATTCTTTACAAACACCAGGCTCCAACTTGCCAACATCAAACAACAGGGTGTCAGCGTCTGGTATAAAGGGTATTGAACTCTGGGTAACGGTAAGTGCTCCGTCCAATACAACTTTTATAAAAGTTACATCAGATGTGGCCGTGCCAGAATTACAATAACGCACTACATATTCATTATCTGCACAGCGGCGCAAAATTGGCGTCGCAATATCCACTTCATTTCGTGGGCAAGTAAAGGTGGTCTTTACAGGAATCGGCACTTCTACGGTATCATAAGGCAGCAGCACGGGCACCAAAATGCTCGGCGTACAGGTTTCCCAATAGTCGCTGAAGCGATACAAACTTATGGTGTAATACCCGGTATCTACCAATATCTGAAATGCACCATTGGCGTTGGATACCGCATAAAGCGTATCATCTTTCCCTTCAACTTTTACAACCCAATCGGTTAAACTAGGTTCGTCCTGATCACGCACACAATTTTGAACCTGATTATCCCAAAAGATATTGCCGCGCAGGTAACTCGTTAGGACGGTACCATTTTTATCGGTTTTAACCAAATATGCCCGTTGTTCTGAAACGGTCAAATCTTTCGAACTGCTACCGGCAGCAACAGCCCCTCCATCATTGGCAGGCACCACGCCATAAGCAGCATCCGGACCAACTTTGCCCGCAAGCGATTCCCACAACATGTTGCCGTTTTCGGCCACATAATCGATACACAACTCCCCGTCGAGGGTACTAAGGTCTTTTTGTCCAGCAACAAAATAACCACCATTCGGAGCAGTAGAAATACTGTTGAATCGTGTTTGCGCAATAGTGTCAATCCAGATTAAATTATCACCAGTGCCATCAATTTTGGCAACAAATCCATTTGTATTGGTATATCCGGCTATTACAAAGGCGTCGTCTGTTGCAAAAACAACATCGCGGCCAATATCAAATAAGCCCTGATAAAAATCATAGGTGCGTTCCCAAACCAGACTGCCATCATTGCTCTGAACCCGCACGGCGTAAACGAGCGATTCGTTTTTGGCACCGACGGCGATCAAATCACCATTTGGAGCCAGGGTAATACCATAACCTTGTTCTTTTTCGGAGGGCAGCCCAAATGTTTTGTACCAAATTGTATTGCCTAATGCATCTGTTTTTAAAACAAACAGGTCATTTTTTTGACTTTCAGACCCAACAATAACCAAAGAACCGTCGGGTAATTCTAAGATATCAAATGCTTCCTCATCCTGACCGATCTGTGTAGCACCAATGCTTTTAGACCATATTTTTTTACCAAAAGCATCTGTTTTAAACAGATAAATATTCTTTTGGCTGGTCTTTACATAACCAACTGCAATGATGCCCGTATCGCGGCTACTAATAAGCGCATTCGCAGAAAAACTGCCGGAACCTGTGTAATTCTTGGCCCACTGCTCATTTCCGTCTGCATCTACTTTTACGATAAACAAGCGGCTCAAGCCATAATAGCCCGCCATTACATAACCACCATCAGGGGTTTTGGCTACCGCATTGGCGATATCGAACCCGCCACCTCCATATAAACGCTCCCAGCCCTGCGCGGAAACGAACCCGGCAGTTAGCAAAAACAAGAAGATGAAAAGATACTTTCGCATGAGTCGAATGATTAAGCAATCTGATTGCTCTTTTTTGATGATACAAAAGTGCAGCTTGTAAAATGTAGAAGTACAGACAAAAAAATGCATTTGTTGAGCGGTTTTATCGTATAAAGATGACAAATTTATTTACTACAATTGAATATTTTTCATTTTTTCGCCTCAAATGCCCAATATTTACACAAAAATAACCGTTTGTAAAATCCGAAACGATATTTCGTTTGTTGAATAGATAAATAGAAACGACTATGCAAAAAAGTGTATTAGCCGAAATTGTGCGTTCCCTCAATAAAAAAGAACATCGCGAACTGCATAAATGGTTGCAATCGCCTGCCCATAACCAACGGGAGGATGTGCCGATCCTTTTTGAATACCTTATTAAACACCTCAATCAATCTGATACAGGCGTTGAAAAGGAAGATGCCTGGAACGCCATTTTTCCGGATAAGGAATACGATGACGCCTATATGCGGCAGGTGATGTATTTTTTACTAAAGGCCATCGAAGATTATCTGGTTTTTACTGAAATTTCTTCGAATAAAGTAATGCATCAAAGTACCCTCATTCGGATGTACCGAGGACGGAAGCTTGAAAAAGCGCGCAAACAAGCCCAACGCCTGGCTTGGGAAAGTTTGGAGCAACAGCCTTTGCGCAATAGCTATTACTTACGTACCCGATTTATGCTGGAACATGAAAACTACGAACACTTAGTGAGTGTTAATCACAATGCATTGGTCAACCTGCAAGAAACCGCTGATGCGTTGGAAGCATGGTTTTTGGCCGAAAAAATTCAATTGAGCTGCGAAATGCTGGCCCACCGTTGGCGCTATCAAAAAGCGGTGTATCAACATGGACTACTTGAAGCGGTGCTGGATTATACAGAAGGAAAAAGCTTTTTGGACGAACCGGCTGTGGGCGTATTTTATCATGCCTATATGGCCATTACCAATCCACTGGACGAACAATACTTTGACAAACTAGAAACCCTGATTCGAAATTTATCTGTAAAGTTTACCCATTCTGAAAGCCGGTCACTCTATCTGGTGGCACTCAATTATTGTGTAGGTAAAGTAAACCAAGGACAATCGGACTATGCCAGAAGGCTTTTTGAGTTATACCGATCGGGCATCGCAACCGGAATATTGTTGGATAATAATAATGTATCCAGTACGACCTTTGGAAACGCCGTTGGCAGCGCACTCCGATTGAATGAATACGGCTGGGCCGAAAAATTTATTGAAGATTTCAAACACCACCTGGAAGAAAAGGAGCGCAACAGCATTGCAAACTTCAACCTTGCACGGGTATTCGCCAGCAAAGGGGAATACGATAAAGCCCAGCGCCTGCTTACCCAATTCGATTATGATGATATGTCACTCAACATCATCGCCAAAACCATGCTCCTCAAAATATATTACGAACAATCAGAGTTAGATGCCTTCGAATCGCTGCTGGAAAGTATGCGTATTTACCTACAACGCAAGGAAGCGCTCAATCCAGCCTACAAAACCGCCTTCAAAAACATGATCAGCCTGATGAAGCGCTTGCTCAACATGAACCCCTACTCCAAAGCCCAAAAAACAAAACTGCGCGAACTCATTGTGGCCACCAACCCACTCATGGAACGTGATTGGCTGCTAAAACAGGTAGATGGACGATAAACTGCGCGTATTTTCATAAATCATCGTTTCTTTGTGCCTTTCTATTCATAAAAACGCTTACGCATCTTGAAACAGGGTTATAAAGTTGCTATTTTGATATTCCTGGTGCTGCTCATCGATCAGTCCCTGAAAATTTACATCAAAACGCATTTTGAATACAACGAGGATTATGCCATCCTGGGCCTGGAATGGGCAAGGCTGCATTTTGTGGAAAACGAGGGCATGGCATTTGGCATTACCTTCGATTGGGCCTACGGAAAATTGATCCTGAGCCTGTTCCGCATTCTGATGGTAGCCGGACTGATTTGGTACATGCGCATGCTCATGGCCGCAAAAGCGCCCAAAGGTTTTGTGTACAGTGTGGGACTGATCACGGCAGGCGCCCTGGGCAATATTATTGACAGCGCCATTTACGGATTGATCTTTTCCAGTTCCTATCACAATGGTATGCTTGCCGAAATGGTACCAATTGGACAGGGTTATGGTGCGTTTTTGCACGGAAAAGTGGTGGATATGCTGTACTTCCCCATCAAATACTTCGAATTGCCTTCCTGGCTGGGCGGCGGCGGCTTCCTGTTTTTTAGCCCAATTTTTAATATCGCCGATGCTTCCATCACGACGGGTGTGCTGAGTATTTTGCTGTTTCAACGCAAGTTTTTTACCAGCGAACTACAAAAAGAAGCCGAGCCCGTGCTGGTATTAGAGACCAATGAACTGGCAGAAACCAGCGATGCAACACCTGTCATCGAATTGGGTGAACCAGCCCATACAGAGCCTACTCCAGAAGAAAAAGGTACCGATGGGCTGTTGAGCAACGACCCCAAACCAGATGAAGCCGGGAAGTAAGCATTTGTTGCAGTTGTTTCACACCCATTTAACAGCTAGTTGTGGTCAATTAGACTAACTTTGCGCGATTTTGCCGGGAAAACTAGTCCGGTTCGGATAATATGATGTTGCTGAAACATACCTCATACCTTGTTAGCCTGCTGTTTGTCTGCTTGTCGCTCTGGCATTGTGGCAGTAACACTACGTCCAAAGCAGACGACAAAGTACTCGCGCAAGTATATAATAAGGTGCTTTATCAGTCGAACCTGGCTGATATGATACCGGAGTATACCACACCCGAAGACAGCGCGCTGATTGTAAAAGCATATTTGCAGCGCTGGATTCGCGAACAGTTGCTCATGTACGAGGCCGAACGCAATATTCCGAAAGACCTCAACATCGACCAGCTGGTGCGCGATTACCGGGCAAGTTTGGTGCGCTTCAATTTTGAAGAACAACTCATTGCCGAAAAATTGGACAGTACCGTTTCCGAGGCCGTGCTCAAAGATTTTTACGAAAAAAACAAAGAGCAGTTTCAGCTGGAAAGCACCATTTTAAAATGTATGCTCATCAAGGCACCTGCTAAAGCGCCACAATCGGAGCTCAATAAACTTTGGTACAGCCGCTCCGACGATGCCGATGGAAAATTGATGACCTTCGCCAAACAGTGGAACGCTTTTGGCCTGTTTGATCGCGAAAAATGGTACAAATTGGAAGAGGTAGCCGCGTTTCTGCCTAAGGGTACGTTAACATCGGAAAACGTACGCTCCCGCAGTGATGGCACCTTGAGCGATGCCGATTATCGCTACTACTACCGCGTACTGGAAACGGTACAAGGAAAAACAACCGCACCGTTCGATTATGTGCGCGAACAAGCAGTAAAAGTGATCCTGCACCAGCGCAAACAAGCATTGCTCGAACAGTGGAAAGAGGATCTTTATCAGAAAGAACTAAGACGAGAAAACGTAAAGATCTTGCAGTAACCAAACCATCGTAAACGCAATCATGTTCATTTCGGCTTGCCAATAGGCACGCATTTTGTCATTCGCAATAGATTTTCAATGAAACATATTTTTGTATTTTTCCTTTTTTGCGCCTGTTTCGGACAATTGTCCGCCCAAAATGACCGGGCCGTCATCGATCGTGTAGTGGCTTCTGTAGGGGGCGAAATTATCCTATTGAGCGAACTTCAGGAACAATTGTCGTACGCCAAACAACAACAACCCAACCTGCCGCCTGAGCACCGCTGCATCATTTTGCAAAACCTGGTCATTCAGAAATTGCTGGTCAACCAGGCCAAACTCGACTCCATTGAAGTAAAAGATGAAGATGTGGAAACGCAAATCAATGCGCGGATCGAACGGTTATTGGGCTATTTTAACCAGGATGAAAAAGCAATCGAGGAATTTTACGGGATGAGCCTCAATGACATCAAAGAGCAAACCCGCACCGATATGCGCAACCAACTGCTCGCAGAGCGCATG
Organism: Saprospiraceae bacterium; assembly: GCA_027488935.1. Lineage (GTDB taxonomy): Bacteria > Bacteroidota > Bacteroidia > Chitinophagales > Saprospiraceae > M3007. The sequence goes on from JAIYAP010000041.1 coordinate 27,003, forward strand.
CAAGGCCAAATTACAGAAAAAGCGACTGTTACTCCTGCCGAAGTGTTGCGTTTTTATAACCGGATTCCGAAAGACTCGCTGCCTTATTTCAATGCTGATGTGGAAATTCGGGAAATCGTGTACAAGCCGCAGGTGAATGCCGAAGAAAAGGAAAAGGCGCGGGTAAAAATTGAAGAATTGCGCAAAAGAATCACTTCGGATGGCGAAGATTTTGCTGTTTTGGCCAAAAAATACAGCGATGACCCCGGTAGTGGCGCGCAAGGCGGCGATTTGGGCTGGCAAAAGCGCGGCACCTTTGTTCCTGAGTTTGAAGCAACCGCTTATAACCTCGAAAAAGACCAAATCAGTCCGGTCATCGAAACCGAGTTTGGTTTTCACTTTTTGCAATTGCTGGAACGTCGAGGCAACCTCATCCACGTGCGCCACATCCTGGTAAAACCTGAAATTACCGATGCCGACCTGGCTACTGCAAAAATGAAACTCGATACCGTGCGCAACCTGATCAAAACGAATGCGATCTCGTTTTCGGATGCAGTAAAAAAATACGGCGACAAAAACACCCCCAGCCACAGCAATGATGGCCGCATTACGAATCCACGCAGCAACAATACCTTCTTTGAAGTGGCCGATCTCGATACCGACGTGTACTTCGCCATCGAAGGATTGCAGGTAGGTGAAATTGCCGAACCTTTCCAATACCGCGGACAGGATGGCAGCAAACTGTATCGTTTGGTGCAATTGCAAAGTCGTACCAAACCACACAAAGCCGACTTGAAACAGGATTACGGTAAAATTCAGATTGCAGCGCTGGAACAAAAAAAATCGGAAAGCACCGAAAAATGGGTGGTCGAAAAATTGCGTACCACGTACTTATCCATCAGCGATATGTTTATGAATTGCCCAAACCTGACAGAAATGTTGGAAATCAAACCATAAGCAACATCCTTCTTCTATAAATACATCGTTCGCTTGCATGCCAGGCGTCCCAAACTAAACACAGTACCGCAACTCAACTTTATGCGCCTATTGATATTTGGCCTCTTGCTGGCCCTGCTTGTCCCACAGATCTCGAATGCTCAAACGCAGGATACTTTATTGCCACCTGTGGCATACGATCAACCCAAGGAATTTGAAATTGGCGGTATCCGAGTGGTTGGTACACAATATGCCGACGCCAATACGCTGATTGCCATAGCCGGTTTCAGGGTTGGCGACAAGGTGCGCATTCCGGGCAGTGTTTTCCCGAAAGCCATTCAGGCACTGTGGGCTTTGCGCTTGTTTACCGACGTGCAAATCAACCGCGAACGCACGGTTGGCGATAAGGTATTTATTGAAATTTCAGTAAAAGAATTGCCGCGTTATACCCGCCACACCTACACGGGTGTGCGCAAAAGCAAACACGATGATTTGAACGGTATTGTCACCAAATACCTTCAAAAGGGCGCAATTTTGACCGAAAACATCAAGTCATCGCTGATCACAGGCATCGAAGCCTATTTTGTCGAGAAGGGCTTTTTAAATGCGCGGGTAAAAATCCTGTCTTTTAAAGATGAGCGCACCACCAATGGCAATCGCCTGGAATTTGTGATTGATACTGGTAAAAAAATTAAAATCAAAGACATCCGTTTCTACGGAAATGACCATATCAAAGCAAAAGTTTTGCGCAAAAAAATGAAAAATACAGCCCGGAAGAGCCGTATTTTCAAAAAATCAAAATTGGTGCGCAAAGACTATGAAGAAGATAAGTTAAAAATTGAAGCCTATTATAACACCATTGGCTACCGCGATACCCGTATTGTAAAAGACAGCATCAGCCGAAATGCAAAAGGACAGTTGCTGATCGACCTTTTCATCGAGGAAGGCAACCGGTATTTCTTCCGAAATATTATTTGGAAAGGCAACACCCTGTACGATACCAAATACCTCGATCAAGTGTTGGGTATCAAAAAAGGCGACGTTTACAACCAGGAATTGTTGAGTACCCGCCTGCAATTTAGCCAGGACGGTCGCGATATCTCTTCTTTGTACCTCGATAACGGATACCTGTTCTTCCGCGTTGATCCGGTGGAAACTTCCATTGAAAATGACTCGATTGACCTGGAACTGCGCATTTTTGAAGGTCCGCAAGCGACCATCGACCGCGTGGTCATCAAAGGCAACGACCGTACCCACGAACACGTGATTCGCCGGGAATTATACACCCGTCCGGGCGACAAATTCAGCCGTTCGGATATCATTCGTTCCCAGCGTGAAATTATTAACCTGGGTTACTTTAACCAGGAGGCTCTGGGCATCAATACGCCTGTTAACCCCGACCGCGGAACGGTAGACGTAGAATACACCGTTGAAGAAAAACCTTCTGATCAGCTCGAATTATCGGCTGGTTACCAACCTTCCACTACTTTTAGCAGAGGCGGTATCATTGGTACCCTGGGGGTAACGTTCAATAACTTCTCGTTGCGCAACGTAAAAAACAAGGAAACCTGGAACCCGCTGCCGCAGGGCGATGGACAGCGCTTTAGTGTGCGCGGACAAACATCGGGCGAGCGCTTTCAGTCGTATAACGCTTCGTTTACAGAGCCTTGGTTGGGCGGTAAAAAGCCGAATTCACTCACGGTTGCTGGTTTTTATAACCGTTTTGCACAAGGCTTTTCGGGTTCAAGCAGCTTCCAGCGCCTCGACATCCTGCAAGGGACCGTTGGTTTTGGTACCCGTTTGAAATGGCCGGATGACAACTTTATTTTCCGGGCAGATTTGGACATTCAGACCTTGCGCCTCAGCAACTGGCCGGGTTTCCGGGATGACAACAACCGGACGGTATCGAATGGTATTTTCCACAACTATAATATGGCCTTTACCCTGGCCCGCAACAGCATCAACGACCCTATTTTCCCAAAACAAGGTTCGCTGATTTCTTTGAAATTGCAGGTAACACCACCATACTCTTTGTTTAAAAGCACCGAATTTTATAAAACGGCCGACGTAAACGAATTATACAAATACGTCGAATACTTGAAATGGCGGATTGACGCCGAATGGTACACTACCATTGTGGGCAAGTTGGTGTTAAAAACCAGTACTAAAATGGGTTTATTGAGTCGGTGGAGCAGTAAAACACCCCTCACGCCGTTCGAGCGTTTCGAACTTGGTGGCGATGGTTTGAACAACCAAAATGCGGGTTTGAACGGACGTACGATTGTAAGCTTACGCGGTTACGAGGTAAATGGCACCAATGGCAACGGAGATGGCATCATGGACCGTCTGGCAGGTGGCGCGGGTGTGTTTGCAAAATACACCGCTGAATTGCGCTACCCAATATCCCTCAACCCACAAAGTACCATCTTTATTACGGCGTTTGCACAGGGCGGTAATGCATGGCGAACGGTTCAAGAATTCAATCCTTTTGATGTGCGGCGTTCGGCAGGTATGGGCTTGCGGGTATTCTTGCCCATGTTTGGTACCCTTGGTTTTGACTATGGCTTCGGATTCGATAAGCCAAACTTGATTGAGCAGGGAGCTAAATGGAACACATTTGGCCGCTTTAGCATCGTGTTAGGCTTCGAGCCAGATTAATTTAAAGTTTGAAGTTTGAATGGGGCCGCCTCAAAAGGGAAACTTTTGAGGCGGCTTTTTTTGTAAATTAAGCAATAAGGTGCGTTAGCGTACCATATTCAAAAACATATTGGTAAACCAGTTGGATTCAGCCTTGATGAGGGTATCAAGGGTCTGATTGGCTTTATTCGAAAACTTGCGAATGTCCTGTACGACTTCGCAGAAATGTTCCGACTCGGGTGTGAGGGGTTCAACACTGGCAATTTCATCGAGGGCCTTAATCATAGGCTCCAGTTCCCGCTTTTTGCGGTTGATGATGATTTGGCGTACTACGGTCCACATATCTTTTTCGGCAAAGAAATATTCTTTTCGTTCGCCCGATTTGAGTTGTTTGTGTACCAGCCCCCAATCCATCAAGGCACGGATATTCATGTTGGCATTTCCGCGCGAAATATCCAATTCTTCCATCACCTGGTCGGCCGTCATCGCTTCCGGAGCGATCAGCAATAAGGCATGCACCTGGGCCATTGTTCTGTTGATCCCCCAATCGCTCGCCATTTTACCCCACGATTCAATAAACTTTGCTTTGCCTTCCAGGAATTCCATGTAGTTGGTTTTAGTTCAAAGCAAATGAAATACATTTTTGTCGTATTTTGTTTTCAGAATATCCTGAAAATTATGTCAATCCGCGATTTTTATTTGCTGTCGGCGCGGCGCTTGCAACCCAATTGGTCGGGCTTTGTCTTTTAACGCATAATAACTGACCATAATAATGATCGTCAACGAGGCATCTTATTACCTTTGGCAGCTCAATCATCCGACGCAATGTCTAGCCTTCATTCCCGTTTTTTTATTAAAAATCCTGCTGTTCTGGAATTTGTTGCGTTTCTCGAACAACTTCGGGACGCGAAAGCCCTTGAACGGCAAGGCGGTGCTTATTTTCGCATCGCCTATGATACGCATTTGGCGTTGAGCAAAATTGCCGACGACAAAGCCCACCTGATGTTGGGCATCAATACGCTGGTACTTTCCTTTGTGGTGACCAAAAAGCACTTGGGTGTTCTGGCCCACATGCCCAATATGTTTATCCCCGACATTTTGATTGTCTTATTGAGTTTGACGTGCATTGTTTTGGCGACTTTAGCGACGCGGCCCAGTATCGCCCCGTCGGTTAGTAAAAAAGCGAAGATCAACTGGTTGTTTTTTGGCGATTTTACCCAAATGTCGCCCCCCCAGTTTGACCATGCCATTCGCAATTTCATGAAAGATCCAGATGCCCGGCAAGAGGCATTTTCACGCGATTTATACTGGTTGGGGGTTTCTCTTTCACGCAAATACTGGTATTTATCGCAATGTTATACCGTATTTTATATAGGTTTGCTCGTTATTGCAGCCGTACTTGGCGGGATGCTGTTGTACGCGCAATTGGGCATTTAATTCAAATAAAACAATATTCATGCAGCAACACATCGACATACAAGCGCTCAATCAACAAATTCAGATTGAAAGTGCTTTTGTAGATCAATTGACACTGGAAACGGCGAAGGTTATTGTAGGGCAGGAGCACATGATTGAACGGCTGATGATTGGGCTGCTCACCAAAGGCCACATTTTGCTCGAAGGGATGCCTGGTTTGGCCAAAACCCTGGCGATCAAAACCTTGGCGCAGGCGGTAGATGCTCAATTTAGCCGTATTCAGTTTACGCCCGACTTGTTACCGGCGGACGTGTTGGGTACCATGATATACAACCCGGCCCGTTCGGAATTTGCGGTGCGCAAAGGACCCATTTTTGCCAATTTTGTGCTGGCGGATGAGATCAACCGCGCACCTGCGAAAGTACAAAGTGCACTATTGGAGGCCATGCAGGAGCGACAAGTCACCATTGGGAGCGAAACCTTCCACCTGGAGGAACCCTTTTTGGTGCTCGCCACCCAAAACCCCATCGAACAGGAAGGTACGTATCCTTTGCCTGAAGCCCAGGTAGACCGTTTTTTGTTAAAAGTAAAAATTGACTACCCTACGAAAGCGGAAGAGCGGAGTATTGTGCGGCGCAACCTGAGCGGCGAAACACCGTTTATCCATAAAGTAGTGACGCCTGAGGCCTTGTTGCGCGCGCGGGAGGTGATGCATGGCATTTATATGGACGAAAAGATCGAGCAATACATTATTGACATCGTTTTTGCCACGCGAAATCCGGCCGAATATGGTTTGAAGTCGCTCACGCCACTGATCAGTTATGGCGCATCGCCCCGGGCAAGTATCGGTTTGGCACAAGCGGCCCGCGCCATTGCCTTTTTGCGCCACCGTGGGTATGTTATTCCCGAAGATGTGCGCGCCATTTGTTATGATGTTTTGCGCCACCGCATTGGTCTTACCTATGAGGCTGAAGCAGAAAACATTACACAGGAAGACATCATTGAAAAAATACTCAACAAGGTGGAGGTACCTTAATACCCATTTAAACTTAGTCGCATGCGTTGTATTGGTTTGACATGTATTTTTAAGGTGCAAAAGGGGTACTTGCTTTTGCTGGTTTTGGTATTGCCCGTTTTGGCATGGGGTCAAAAGAAAGAAACGGCATCGCCCGCTGCGACTAGTTCGGTTTCGGTTCCTTTACCACCCGTTGCCGATTCGGCTATTCAAAAACTATTCAACAATGCGACGGCCTTGAAGTGGATTAAACGCTTGAAGGGCCGCATTGATGATGTCTATCTGGTGGATATTGCCCTGGGCAGCGATGGTCGTAATTGCAAGGGATACCTGACCTATATAAAAAGCAAAACGCGCTTTCAAATCAGTGGACCGCTCGAAAAGGATCAAATTGTGTTGGAAGAACGCGATGCCAATAATTATGTGACCGGCCAAATAAAGGGAACCTTTAACGGAACACGCCTGGAAGGCAGCTGGAGCAACAACAACAATTCTTTAGGCAGCCGCATTGAAGCCGAAATTATTCAGCCGGGCCAAACGGTTGTAACCAGTTGCGCCGAGAACAAATGGGCTTGCCGCTACATCACCCGGTACAACGGCGGTCGGGCAGATATGGTCCTGATTCGGATGCACAACGGCGCGCTGGAAGGTTTTTTATGGGTGGAAGCCGATCGCAATACCTACACGTTGAAAGGCGACTTAAAAACCGATGGCGCATACGATTTGGAAGCACTGTTGCCCAACGGAAAAACAGGCGGTTTAATCAGTGGCAACTTGAGTAGTCCGACTGCAATCACCGCCAATTGGGTAGGCAGCGGCGAAAAACGCAGTTTTACCTTTAGCCAAAAGGACAAATTGGTGTTTGGATGCCTTGATTATGCCGATTATCGCTCCGGGTTTGATGCGATTTACCCGCGTACCGCCTGCACCGCTTGCAATACCTGGCTCGATCAGCAGGTGAATGGCTGGATGAGTGCCTGCCGCACCGCAGTGGCCGCGAAACAGGAAACCCTAAACGCCGCCAGTCGAAATGCACATCGAGGCAGTTGCTGGTCGGACATCGTATGCTGGACAGAAAACATTTTGAGTGGATATTTGACCTTTACCGATACCTGGACGCCCGATGCGCAGGGCAAATCATTTAATTTTAATTTAAAAACAGGCAAGGAGATCACCCTGGCGGATTTGTTTGTTAAAAGTTTTAATGCGAAATCCTGGCTGGATGAATATTGGAAACGCGAATCGCCCAAAATGCGGCAGTTTGCTTCCGACCCTGTCTACCGCGAATGGATCATAAAGGTTGGTTTTCCATTGTTTGCTTTGCGCCGCGATGGCCTTGAACTCAGCACTTTATTTCATCCCGTATATGGTCAGCAGCATTTGTTGGTGCCCTATGCAGATTTAAAGCCTTATTTGCGCAAAGACCATCCAGTAGCAGAATTTGTAAAATAACCCATTTCTTCATCAATGCATTTGTTCTTGTGGATACAACCGAACTGCTAAAAAAAGTACGCAAAGTGGAGCTGAAGACCCGTGGTCTGAGCCACCATTTGTTTACAGGAGGGTATCATAGTGCCTTCAAGGGCCGGGGCATGTCGTTCAGTGAAGTACGGATGTATCAATTTGGGGATGATGTTCGAAGCATAGACTGGAATGTGACGGCCCGTACGGGTGCGCCCCATGTCAAAATTTTTGAAGAAGAACGAGAACTTACCGTGATGTTGCTGGTTGACATCAGTGGTTCGTCGTTTTTTGGTACCACGGGCTTGTCGAAACAGGAAGTATTGACCGAAATTTGCGCAGTTTTGGCATTTTCGGCCATTTCAAATAATGATAAGGTTGGATTGTTGTTGTTTTCGGATAAGCCGGAGTTGTTTATTGCACCCAAAAAGGGGCGCCAGCACATCCTGCGCATCATCCGGGAACTGGTCAATGTGCGGCCATCGGATAAGGGTACCGACTTAGCAGCAGCGCTACAGTACACCCGAAATGTGATGAAAAAGCGGACAGTCTGTTTTGTTTTATCCGATTTTCAGGCGCAAAATTATGAAGCGCCGTTGCGTATTTTAGCCCGGCGGCATGATTTTATTGGCTTGCAATGCTGGGATCCACGCGAACGGGTGTTGCCCAATGTAGGATTGCTGCATGTCAAAGATCCCGAATCGGTGGCAAGTCGCTGGGTTGATACCACCGACCCGGCCATGCGACAGGGGTACACCCAGCGTTTCGACCAGCATCAGGTGCAAACGGCTGCTTTGTTTCGGCGCGCGGGGGCCGATTTTTTGAGTGTACAAACGACCGACTCCTATGTCAACGCCTTGTTGCGTTTTTTTGAGCAAAGAAGTACCTAAACAATCTATACAGTGCAAAAATTGATTCGATTTTGTTGCTTTTTAGGGCTTTTATTGCTGTTTGCACCAAATTTACAGGCGCAAACAGATGCTACTGCTGCCCTGGACAGCAACCTGGCCGAAACCGGCAATCCGTTTTTGTTGCATTTACGCATCCCCAAATCGGCGGGGCAACCCTTGCACGTTGCCTATGATGCCTGGAGCGATGTGCTGCCCAAGCAAAACATTTTGCAGCAATCGGAATGGCAATTGGGCGACCAGGGCTGGGAAAAAAACCTCACCCTCATTGTCTTTGACGCCGATACCCTTTTGTTGCCCCCCTTGCCGATCCAGATAAAAGGTGCCGACACCTTATTAACGAATTCGCTTACCCTGGTGGTTATTCCGAGTCCGGCACCCGACGATTTGAATGATATGGCTGAAATCAAGGATATCCACAAGGAGCCGGTGCGTTGGACTGATTATTTGCCATGGGCATATGGCATTGGCGCTTTTTTACTGTGTATTTTATTGATATACTGGATATTGAACCGGCGTAAGCAGCAGGGCATTCAAAGCCGACTGGTGCAATTACCTGCACATGAACTGGCCTTAAAGAAACTGGAAGTATTGCGCAAAAAGCAATTGTGGCAGCAAGGTGATTTGAAGGCCTATTATGCCGCATTAACCTTTATTGTGCGCGAATATTTGCGGGAGCGCTTTGACATTCCGGCGCTGGAATCAGCATCGGGAGAAACCATCCAGCAATTGCGCAAACACCCCGATTTCCCGACGGATTTTATTCCCCTTTTGCAAGAATTGTTTCAGCAGGCTGATTTGGCCAAATTTGCCAAAGCAACGCCGGCTGCCGACTACCACGAACGCGCCCTTCAATTGGCTTTTGACCTGGTCAGAAATACCATACCTGCGCCGGAAGCCGCCCCTGTTCACCCTTCAAACCAATCCAACGCTTGATCCTTGCTCAACCTATTTGGCTATTGTTGCTGCTGGTATTGCCGGTTTGGTACTTGATTACCCGCACACAACGCGATTTGTCGCTGCGCGTACCGCAACCAGCCGGCGCATTGGGTCCCGCTAGCTGGCGTGCCCGACTGCGCAACAGTTTGTACTGGTTTCGTTGGGCGGCCTTATTCCTGGCAATTTTGGCCATGGCACGTCCACAATTGCTTTGGCAAGAACAAAAAGTAAACGCCAATGCGGTGGATATTGTGTTGGCCCTGGATATTTCGCCCAGTATGCTCAGCAAAGATTTCGACCCCGATCGCTTAGCGGTTGCCAAACGGGTAGCGATTGAATTTGTAGAAAAAAGACCTTACGACCGCCTGGGCCTGGTGGCATTTTCGGCCGAAGCATTTACCCAATGTCCGCTTACCACCGATCGGCGGGTGGTGCAGGGCTTTATTGAAGCCTTGGAAGTGGGGCGTTTGGAGGACGGCACTGCTATTGGAATGGGCCTCGCAACCGCCGTTAATCGCTTGAAAGACAGTCCTTCCCGCAGTAAAATTGTGATCTTGCTCACCGATGGCGAAAACAATGCGGGCTATATTTCCCCCATGCAAGCGGCCGAACTGGCGGCAACCCTCGGCATCCGTGTATACACCGTAGGCATCGGAACGGAAGGGGTGGTCATGTCGCCTGCCCAGCGCGCGCCCGATGGCAGCTATTTCTTCGCCCCCCGGCAAATGGAGTTCGATACCGAGTTGTTACGACAGATTGCACAGGCCACCCAAGGCCGATTTTACCGGGCTTATTCGGAACGGGATTTGGCGGGTATTTATGAAGAAATTGACCGTTTGGAAAAAACAAAAATAGAAATCCGCACGATGCAGCGCAGCACCGAAGTGTTTTATTGGCTTTTGGGCGTGTCCATACTTTTGTTGTGCCTGGAGGCGGGCTTGCGCTGGGGATTGCTGCGTTCGGTAACAATTTGAACCCATATTAAATACAAACATGTTTCGATACGACCATCCCGAATTTTTAAACCTGCTTTGGATTGTGCCCGTATTGGCATTGCTCCTGCTCAATTATAGGCGCTGGCGGAGCAATGCCCTGCGCGTATTAGGCGATCCGGGCAAGGTGGAGGGGCTGATCGCGGGATATTCGCAACAACGATTTTGGATCAAAAACGCCTTATTTCTTGGGGGGCTTGCGTTGCTCTTATTTGCATTTGCCAATCCACAACGCGGTGCTAAAATGCAAAAGGTGACCCAAAATAGTTCGGATATCTTCATCGCCCTGGATATTTCAGAAAGTATGTGGGCCCAGGATGTTGCACCCAACCGCCTGGAATTATCGAAAGCCTTTGCACAAAAACTGGTGCAAACACTGGAGGGTGAACGCATCGGCTTGATCTTTTTTGCCGGATCTGCGTTTTTGCAATTACCCTTGTCTACCGATTATAATTTCATGCTCGAATCAATACAAAGTGCTAGTCCTGAATTGATTACGAATAAAGGCACCAATATTCAATCTGTTCTGAAGTTGGCCTCCAATGCGTTTGATCCCGAACCTTCGGGCAGAGCATTGATCCTGATCACCGATGGAGAAGACCAAGAGGAAGGCGCCCTTGCGCAGGCTGAAACGGCCTTTGCGGATGGCATGGTATTATATCCGGTTGGCGTCGGCACAGCAGAGGGAGGCCCTATTCCCTTGCCAGGCGTTCGCGAAAACAATTACAAGCGCGATGGGGAAGAAAAAGTGGTTATTTCAACGTTAAATGAAGCCTTGCTCAATCAATTGGCTACTGCCGGTGGTGGCCGCGCTTTTAATGTAAATCAGGGGGATGCCGCCATTCGGGCGTTAAAGAAAGAAATGGATGGTTTGAAAAAACGCGAACTGGAAGTACGTTCGGTTTCCAGTTATGAAAGTTATTACCAGTGGTTTTTATTACCCGGTGTGCTGCTGCTCTTGTTGGAAATGTTGATTCAGTGGCGTAAACGGGTGGTCTTTTAAATGCAAAATACTATGAAAAATATCCTTTTGCTTTGTTGTAGCCTGGCCGTTTTTGCCCTTCAAGCACAATCAGCCCATGACCCCTTGCGCAAGGGCGACAAAAATTATAGCCGGCAGGAATATGAAAACGCGGGCAAATCCTACAAAGATGCCCTCACGATCGACCCAAATAACCAACGCGCCAACTACAACCTCGGAAATTCATTGTACCAACAAGGAAAATATGAAGACGCCGTTAAACAATACGAACAAGCGGCGCCCAGCATAAAAAACCCGCAAGAAAAGGCCGATTTAATGCATAATTTGGGCAATGCCTACCTGAAACAAAAGAAATACAAAGAAGCCATTGACGCTTATTCAAACAGTTTGCGGCTGCGTCCGGGTGACCCGCAAACGAAAATGAACCTGCAGATGGCCAAAAAGAAAATCCTGGAACAGCAAAAACAGGATCAACCGCAAAATCAGCCTCCTAAACAAGGCCAGGATCCGCAAAACCAGCCACCCAACCAGGATCAAAATCAGGATCAAAACCAAAATCAAGATCAAAACAAGGATCAAAATCAGCAGCCAAACCAAGGCTCCAAACCCGAACAGCAAAAGCCCCAAAACCCGGAAAAGGAAACAACCCCTCCCGGTAAAATGAGTCCGGAAGAAGCCAAACGCCTGTTGGAAAGCGCTGTGGGGCCAGAAGATAAAAAAAATGCCCGCAAATACCGCGAACAAGCGCCTGATACAAAATCCAAAACCAATAAAAAGGATTGGTAACGCCATCCAAGCGCGTACCTTTGTGCCCACAACGGAAAACACCATGATTACTGCCGATATTTTTTACGGATATGCCAGCATCCTTATTTTTCTGCCCTGGGTGTTGCTCTTGTTTGCCCCAACCTGGCCCTACACCGAAAAAATCGCCTTTGGTGCGGCCATTATTTTGTTCATCGCGGCGGCCTGGTTTACGTTTCAGTTTTTAACAAACCCCGAAGAAAGCGGCAACCTGCTGTCTTTATCAGGACTGGAAAACCTGTTTCGCAGCAAATCCATGTTGTTGACGGGCTGGCTCAATTACCTTTCTTTCTGTTTATTGGTAGGCGTTTGGCAGGTGCATGATGGCCAACAACTGAAAATCCACCCGATTTTTCTGGTCCCCAGCCTACTCCTCACCATGCTTACGGGTCCAGCCGGATTGTTGCTTTACCTGATTATTCGCTTTTTTAAAACCCGGAAATGGGATATCCGATAATTAAAGCCGCCTGCATCACCAACCTCACCGATGCGCGTTATTTTGCTGCTAAATCTGTAGCGTTTTTAGGGTTTAACCTGGTAGAAGGCACGGAAGGCTACCTTGATCCGATGTACATGAAGGCCATGCGCGCTTGGGTGGAAGGGCCGCAAATTGTGGGCGAATTTGCCCATACCCCCGTAGCGGTCGTTGCCGAAGCAGCGCGTTTCTTTGAGCTAGATGCGGTACAGATTACAGGACTGCCAGATACCCAAGATTTGGCGGTATTGGCCGATTGGCCTGTTTTGTTGCAACTCGAATGGCCGCCTATACCAGCCGCATTGCTTGAAATTTGTGCCGAAAAAGCGCCTTTTGTTCAATATTTTATCCTGGAAATAACCGCTGCCCATTGGCCTGCACACGCTGATCTGTTGCAAACGCTCTGTGCTAAATACCCGTTTTTACTCCATATTCATTTGGATACGGAAACGGTACAGACGATCATGGAGCAAGTGCAGCCGGCAGGACTCAACCTGCAAGGCGGCGAGGAAGAGCAAGTGGGTATTAAGTCTTTTGATACGCTGGATACCATTTTTGATTTGTTTGAGGAGGACTAATCCTCATCCGTAATAGCGCATCCAAATCGCTACGACCATGGCCAGATTGCCCAGGCAAAAGATGCTGCCCAGCCCGACATTTACCCATTTTTCTTTTATTTTAAAATATTGATTACCAAAAGCATACGCCAAAAGTGGCAAGATGGGTACAAAATAACGCCCTTGCAAATTGCTGAGTTCGGGTGCCCCCACCGGATGCCATAAAGCGAACATGGTAATTGCAAACAAGATCAGGTAGAGCAGCGCCGCCAAAGCAGCGAGGCCACGTTGACTGCGGTTGGCCTTGTTTTTTTCCGTGATTGCAAGGACGATAAACAAACCAAGCAGCAGCGCAATCCAGCCCGCAGGCAGGTAATTTTTTTCCCAACCAAATTTCCCAACCCAGTGTGCCGTGGTAGAAGGCAGCGCTTGCAGGTACGAGCCCCATACGAGGCGGATAAAAGTAAAAGGATGCCCCAGGATCCACTGCAACTGTCCCGCAGGATCAACGCCCGCATTGAGTGTTTGGGTATCCCTAAAATCCGGGTGATAAAGATCGTAGGGAATGAACCATTGGTTTGCAAAAAGAGCCCATCCTATTGCCGCGGCACCAATAATCAGGCTATATAATAGGTTTCGAACATGCTTTTTGGGTGCATTAACCCACAATAGTAGCACCAACGGCAAGGTGATTAATTTATGCATGGCCACCAGCATCAGCGCGGCTACACACCCATAAAACAGCGACAGTCGTCGACTTAAAAGTCCGGCAAAAATCAGGATGCACAAGCCATTGGTAATCCCATCAGCATTACAACTTGCCGCCATCACCAAGGAAGCTGGCATCAAGGCAAGTGCCGTCATAACCCGCTGCTGAAAAGGAAATAAATACAAGGCCCACCACCATAATAAGCTCCAAACGAGCAAATTGGCAAAGCGCGCTGCATACAAACATCCCAATGGTCCCCAACCCAAGCCTTTACCAAGGCCAATACCCAATGCCTGGGGTAGGTAGGCGGTCGGGGCGTAAATGGCGGTATTGGCAAAATCTAAAAATTCCTGCTCCGACGCATTTACGTTTATATTGTTTGATGCAAGTACCTGATGGATCGAAATGCGCTGCGCAGGCTCGGTCCTTAAAAATTGAAAGGATTGCGTAAACGCTTGTAAACCCTTCGGCAAAACCCCGCCCAGGCGATGATCGGGCGTTTTTTGGGCAATAAACTGGCCGTTGGAAACCTGCCAGGCGCGCAAAAAATGATTCGGTTCATCCGGCGATTGAAAAGGCGGCACCAAAAAGGCATACAAAAAACCAAAACCCAGCAACATGGCCAACAAGTAAAAAGGCAGCCTGGGTTTGTGCATTAATTGGTTCATTTGGCGACCACCACAAATTTCTCGTGGGCCCACACACGCCCGTCGGATTGCGCAAACACCACATACATGCCCGATGGCAATTGTTGGGTATCCAGGGGTAATGCGTGTTTACCAAAGCCCTGACATTGCGTTTTCCAAACTACCCGGCCCGATAAATCGGTCACCAGAATCTCCGCCAATTGACGGGATTTCAGGTTTTCGACCGTGATGGTGGTTTGTGCATGTACCAGGTTGGGCGTTACATTCAAGCGGGCATTGCGGGCATTCCCAGGTGCCGAGGTGGATACATCGCCGCCTATTTTAAGGGAATCCAGGGAAAACGAATAAATACTACGGCCAAAAGTGCCCGCAAACAAGGTTTTTTTATCAATATTCCACTCAATATCGTACACGGGCACAATGGGCATGCCCGCTCCCAGGCGTTCCCAGTGCTGGCCGCCATTCAAGGTGCCATAAACACCCCCATCGGTGGCCGCAAACAACACAGAATCCTGGTGACCCGGCAAAATAAGCAGATCATTGACCGCAAAATTGGGCATATCACCCGAAATAGAGGTCCAGTTGTTGCCTTTATCATCCGAACGATGGATCCGTGCCGTAAAATCATTGGATTTATAACCGGTATGGGATACAAACACCCGATCGGCCTCGCTGGGGGAGCCTTTTACACAAGAAACATACCGGTCGGGCAGGTTATTGCTAATATTGTTCCAGGTTTGGGTAAAAGGATTACCATGCCAAACATTGCCATCGGAAGTGCCCGCATATACGTTTTCGGGATTCACCGGACTTTCGTGTACTGTAGTGATGACATGAAAACGCCGGCCAAACACAATGCCGTCGGTCAGGTCTTCGCTGATCGGAAACCAGGTAGGCAAATGGCCATAACTCTGATAGATCCGATACGTGCCGGTGTACATGATTTCAGGATCGTGGGCACTGATTTGGTATTGCATATCCCAACTGCGGCGGTCTGCTTCGTCAATGCCGTTGGTCGCCGCATCAATAAATCCGGTACCATCGGCTGTTCCGTAAATAGCCCCGTCTTGTGTTTCAAAGTAAAAAATATCCGGGTTTACCGGGTGAAATACAGTTTGAAAACCGTCCCCGCCAAACAAGCGCGGCCATTCATTGATGCTTGCTTTGTCGCCCGCAGTAGTGCCGTTATCCTGCAATCCGCAATAGTAATAACCGGTAAAAAAGGGATTATATGCCACGCGGTAGGCCTGGTTGGTTGGAATATTTTCAATTTTAAGCCAGCTTTGACCATCGTCCGTCGTTTTATACAAACCGCCATCGGTGGCTACTAGATAGGTATTGGCACTTATAAAAGCCATATCATGTTTGTCGGCATGCACCTCGTACGTCCACCAATCGGGTGTAGCTTGGTACCAGTTCACCCCAGCATCTTTGGAGCGCCAAAGTGAAACGCCGCAGGTAAACAGGTCTTGCGCGCGGTAGGGATTGATGAAGATTTTGCCAAAATACCAGGCAAAATTGCTTTGAAATCCTGCGTCCAGCCCGATTAAATCCATCGGCGCCCAATTGGCACCTGCATTAAACGATTCAAAAATGGTATCAAAAGTAAGGTCTGTATCGGCATAAATGGCGACCAGGTGGTTGGCATTGGTGGCGTCTATTTCAAGCCCGATCCGGCTTTTTTCCGTTTCCGGCAAGCCGCCCGCCAGCATGGTCCAGTTTGCACCGGCATTGCTGGTTTTCCAAATTCGGGCATTGTTTCCGATGACCACGCTTTCCTGGTTATTTCGGATGCGGTCCCACATGGCAACATACAGCACATTGGGATCGGCCGGTGACATTTTTAAGTCGATGGCACCCGTCTGGTCGGATACGAACAACACTTGCTGCCAGGATTGTCCGCCATTGATGGTTTTATACAAACCGCGGTCGTTGTTGCGTTCAAACGGCAGGCCCATGGTTGCCACATACAGGATATTGGCATTGGTAGGATGCACAACGATTTTGCTAATAATGCGCTGATTGGTCAGTCCGAGGTGCTGCCAGCTTTGACCGCCGTTGGTACTTTTCCATAATCCGTCGCCGATGAACGGATAGCCGCTTACGTTCGGATCGCCGGTACCCACGTACACGGTATTAGGATTTTGAGGATCCAGTTCGATGTCGCCAATGGCTAAAAAGGCTTGCTGGTCAAAAATCGGGAACCAGTTTTGGCCGCCATCTACTGTTTTCCACACACCGCCGGTTGAGTAACCGATGTAAATAATGTTTGGGTTGGTCGGATGCACCTTAATGGTATTGATCCTTGCCCCAATGTTGCCCGGACCTTCTTGGGTCCAGGGGGCTGTGAATCCCTCAAAATTACCGCGTTGCTGGCTGGCATTGCGCAATTGGGTCATGGCCTGGGTATAAGCAGGCACATTGGTTTTAAAATCGGGGTATTCACGCAGCAAATGAAACCACTCGGCGGGGGTAAGACCTGCGTCTTTTACGGCCTTTTCTTCCTTGTTTTCTAGCACTGAACCAGCCGGTTGCTTTTCAAACTTGCCGGCTAGGTATAAAAAGAACAAGAGTACGGCAACGGCCAGTACTACAATATTGCGGATTGGAAAGGGTTGGCGGGCTTGTCGTTCAAACATGGTCCTATATCGTTGGGTTTGTTCGCAAGTGCGGGTATACAAGCCGCGATTGCCAACATGCAAAAGAATAGTGCTAAGGTAATGGCTTTATGCCATTTAGCATGTCCAATTTAGGCAAAAACACATTTTCTCGAATACTTTTGCCGCGCCGATCTTCGTTTTCGGCCAAATCAATATTGTTTCGCTATGCGTCCATTTATCGCTTTATTCCTCTTGCTGACAATTGCACCCGCACTTGCTGCACAAAGTTCACGAAAAATCAAACTTAGCCCGGTTGCACTGGGACTCGATTTGCCGGATTCGTACAAGCAACGCACGTTCATCAAAGGCCTTGCGGGATTTGTAAACAAGATTGATCAGTTGGTGGGAGCCATGATTTTGATTGATGAAAACAAAACGACGGTGCTGACGCGTTTTGTTCGGCAAGACAAGCCGCCCATCATTACCACCTCTACCTCGGATGTAATTTTTAATGCCAAAATTGATTCAAAATTCAAATTTAATGGCGCGTACAGCATTGCTTCAACCAAAGTTGACCGCGACGCAATTCGGGAAATCATTATTACAGATATTGGACATGCGTTTTTGCCCGAAGATTATATTCCATACGTGGAAATTTGTCGCGCCTCGGGCAATGTAAGTCCCGAAACCCGCAAGAAGACCTATTATATACGTTCTGCCAAACTCACCACGGTGTACACCCGCGCTTACCAAAAAGTAGGTGCGGAGGCCGAAGTCAGTGGGGTGGTTTTCAGTGTAGGCGGGGAAGTGTACAGCAGCTCCGAGCAATTTCGGGTCGATTATATTGTCTCGGTGGATATTGTCAGCCTCGAAAAATTACTGTCGCTCCAAAACTGCAACGCGCTGATCAACAGTGAAGAACTTGCCCGCCGCGACCAGGCCGAACACGCGCGCCTCGTCGCCCAACGCGCTGAAGAAGAAAAACGGGCCCGCGAAAACGAACTCAATGCCGCAAAAGCACAATTGGAAGACCTGAAAAACGTGCTCAGCCAACATATTGTAAAAACAGAAGCCATGCAACAATCGCTGCAAGCGGCCCAGGACAAAGAGAAAAACGCCCTGGAGCAGTTGCAACATGCCATTCACCTGGCCGATGACATGGCCCATCGCGCCCAAATTGCCCAGCAAAATGTGGAAAACAAAGAAAGCGTGATCCTGACCTTTAAAAACAAAGAAGGGAAAGTGCTGGAAATCAAAAACCTGGATGAACTCAGCCAGGAAAAGTTGCGCGAACTCGGATTTGATGTGGAAATTTTGATGCGCGGTAAAGAGTAAGCCCTTTTTTAAATTTTCAAACCATTGCTATACTATTTTTGCACGATTGTGCATTTTAACAGCATCGTATTTTGAATCTGAAACACCTCGTTCATTTCATCCATTTTAGACAACATGTATAAAATTGCTTTCATTATTTGTCTGGCATTGAGTTGCTCGACCCAAGCGCTCCATGCGCAAGTTACCGGAACCTGGAAAACCATCGACGATGAAAAAAAAAAAAAAAAAAGTTATGTGGAACTTTATGAAGCCAATGGCACGTTGTATGGTAAAGTAGCCAAACTTTTGAATGCTCCAGCAGACAGAAAATGCGATAAATGCCCCGACGAGCGCAAAAACCAACCCATACTCGGCATGGTCATCCTGGTGAATATGAAAAACAAGGACGGCTATTATCAGGGCGGCAGCATCCTCGATCCCGAAAAAGGCAAATGGTACGGCTGTAAAATGTGGATCAAAGAAGGCGAACCCAACACCCTTGTGGTGCGCGGTTACTACGGCCCAATTTACCGTACGCAATACTGGTATCGGGTTAATTAAAGATTGAAAAAGATTTTTTCGAAAAAAAGCGAAAGATACTTGCAGGGTATCACAACTCGGAGTACCTTTGCCCCGCTTTTTAAGAAGCGTTGGTGGCCCATGGTGTAAAGGTAGCACAGCAGATTTTGGTTCTGTTAGTCTGGGTTCGAATCCTCGTGGGCCAACACAGTAAACAAAAGCGGTTGATCGGTAAGATCAGCCGCTTTTTTTATGCCTATAAAATTCAGGTATTGCTTAATTTGGGTGTATTTTTTTGCGCGAAAAATGCGCAGGCTTTGTTTTGTACACTTCTTCCAAGGCGTCCGATTGTTCGTGGGATTCTACATTGAGGGCCAATTGTACCTCCTCCTGGTCTTCAATGTTGCGTTGTAGTCGATCCAGTTTTTTCTCAATTTCTTCGAGGGCACTTTCAATGTTGGGCAACAAAGGCCGTGTAATAATCATCCGAATGCGGCCTTCGGGATCGATGACATAGGCCAAGCGATCGCAACCTGGCCGTGGCCGACGGGTAGAGGCCATGCCGTACACATTGGCAATGGTGAAGTCGAGGTCTTCAATCACCGGTGCCTTGAGGTAAATACCGAGGTAGCGGCGCGCTTTGTCGGAAAAGTTATTTTGTCGGATTGATTCGTTAGAAATGGCAAGAATACGGGTGTTGCGCTCCGTAAGCCAACGTTCTTTCAGGGCCAAAAAAGCGGAAAACATGGTCCAAGCGGAGGTAAAATTGGCCGGATGTGCAAAAATAATGCACCAGCAGCCCTGACTGTACTCAGGGAATTGGATTAACCCCTTTTCAGTTTGAGCTTCAAAATAAGGCGCATACATGCCTACTTTCGGCAAATTCAAATCGTGTTCCGACATAACTTTTCAATTCAGGCTTGAATGAATGAAGTTGTATCTAACAACTTTATAGGTTTCGTGTTTTTATTAAAAGCAAAATTTCCCCAAAATTACCCGCTTTTTCAACAACAACCATGCTATTTGCAGTTTACTTTTGCCTTTGATGAAAAAAATCCTGCAATTTTCGCTTATTCTGATCCCCATGATCGCAGCTGCGCAACCGAATTACACGCCCATCCGTAACCCCCTTTATGTTGCCTGGGAGTTTCGACAGGCCGAAACAACTACCTGGCTGCCGGCCAACGTACCCACCAGTGTGCACAGCGCCTTGCTGCAAAATGGCAAAATTGAAGATCCGTATTACCGCGACAATGAAGCCAAAGTACAGTGGATCGAAGAAAAAGATTGGGAGTTTCGCTCCACGTTTGACGTAGACCCCGTTACGTTGCAAAAGAAACATGTGGAGCTCGTTTTTAAAGGCCTCGACACGTACACCCATATTTACCTCAACGATACCCTGATTCTTGAAACAGATAATATGTTTCGGAGCTGGAAAGTAGACGTTAAAAAATGGATCAAACCGACCGGCAACCGCTTGTTGGTCTATTTCGACAGTCCCGTAAAACGGATCAAACCGGAATGGGATAAATTGGGCTACGAACTGCCCGGAGGTGTCCGCACCATGAGCCGAAAAGCACAGTTTCACTTTGGTTGGGACTGGGGCCCGCGTTTGGCCGGTTGTGGCATTTTGAAAGCGCCCGAAATCGTGGCCTGGGACGATGTTATCATCGAAAACGTATTTGTCACAACCCTCGAAGTGACGCCCGAAAAAGCAAAAATGGTAGCGCGCTTTCGGTACCGCTCCGATTTTGCGGGCAATGTGACCCTTATCAGCCGCGATGGAAAACGCAAAGGCGTGGAAGATCGCAAGTTTGAAGTAGGGGTGCACAACGATTCCATTACGTTTGAGGTCATGAACCCCAAATTATGGTGGAGCAATGGCATGGGCGAACCGCATTTATACGATTTTACCTTCGAAATTAAACGTGGTGTGCGCCAACTTGAAAAAGTAGATGTACGTACTGGTATTCGAACTGTAAAACTGATCACCGAAAAAGACAAAGACGGGGAGTCTTTTTACTTTTTATTGAACGACAAACGGGTGTTTGCGAAAGGTGCCAACTACATTCCGCAGGATTTGATGCAGGATCGGGTAACCCCTTTTCATTACCAAAAACTGCTCGATGATGTGAAATCGTCGAATATGAACATGCTGCGCGTGTGGGGTGGTGGCATTTATGAAGATGACCTGTTTTATCAATTGTGCGATGCACGTGGTATTCTGGTGTGGCAGGATTTTATGTACGCCTGCGCCTTGTACCCCAGCAATGGCCGTTTTTTGAAAACAGCCGCTTTTGAAGCCCTCGAACAAATTGAACGCCTGCGCCAACACCCTTGCATTGCGCTGTGGTGCGGCAACAACGAAAACAACGAGGCCTGGAACAACTGGGGCTGGCAAATGAACTTTACCGAAGAGCAACGCAAGCAACTTTGGCGCGATTACAAGACCCTTTTTCAGGATCTGCTGCCGATTTATGTGGAAACCAACGCGGGCGGTGTATCCTATTGGGAAAGTTCGCCGCGTTACGGCCGTGCCAACCCCAAAAGCCATAAAGAAGGCGATTCGCACTATTGGGGCGTGTGGCATGACGAAGAGCCGTTTGATGTGCTCAATAAAAAAGTGCCGCGTTTTATGAGTGAATTCGGCTTTCAGTCCTTCCCGGAATGGAAAACCATCGAAACCTTCACCCTGCCGGAAGACCGCAAACTGGAAAGCAAAGTGATGTTGGCCCACCAAAAACACCCGCGGGGCAATGCCCTGATTGCCGAATACCTGCAACGCGACTACCGCCCGGTGGACAAATTTGAAGACCTCGTGTATGTGAGTCAACTCTTGCAAGCGGAAGGCATGCGCACCGGCATAGAAGCCCACCGACGCAACAAACCATACTGCATGGGCACCCTGTACTGGCAACTCAACGATGTGTGGGGCGGCGCCTCCTGGGCCAGCCGCGATTACTTTGGGCGCTGGAAAGCCCTGCAATATTATGTGCGGGAGGCCTATAAGCCCGTCGCCGTGTTGCCTTACGTGGAAGACGACGTGTTAAAAGTATATGGCGTGTCGGATTTGCCTGATTCGGCGGTCGTGCACCTGCGGGTACGCGCGATGACCCTGGATGGAAAAATATTTAACGAAATAAACCTGCCGGATACTTTATTGCTGGCTGATTCGAGCAAAGTGCTTTGGGAAATGCCGCTGAAAAAGTTTTTGGAAAAACACAAGCCGGAAAACACGATGATCGAATGCCAATTGCTGGCAGCAGACAGCACGGTACTTTCGCATCGATTGTTGTTCCTGACGGCACCCAAAAACCTCAAACTGTCCAATCCACGCATCAAAACCACGGTTTCCAAACAGCCACTTGGCTACGAAATTACCTTGACTTGCGAAAATTTGGCAAAAAACGTGTTCTTGCAATCCAGCGCAGACGGCTTTTTCTCGGATAATTATTTTGATTTGATTCCTGGAGAAAGCAAAAAGGTGTTGTTTACGACTAAGGCAGATTTAAAAGAAGCAAGTGGGGCATTTACGGTGAAACATTTGTTGGATACTTGGAAGTAGGCGAAATACTACACTTCAAATTTTGACATTTCCGTTGCTAGCGCGGGGTTCTACCCCGTGCATCAATCATTCGGGCTCTGCCCGCTTATCTTCCTCGGGCAGAGCCCGAATGATCGGTACACGGGGTAGAACCCCGCGCAAGCAAGGGAAACATTTGTTGGATACCTGGAAGTAAACTAATGCAGCGCGGTGATTTCAACCGATGGAACATCGATTAATTTAAAATCAATGTGCTTAACGTGCGCTTTGGCCTTAAATTCCTGAAAAATTTCCAGGATATCATGGTCAATGTACACACTATCAGACCCAATGATTTCTACAGATGCGTATTCGGGCAGTTTGTCCAACATCTCCACAAAACGCTTCTTATTCAGAAAACTTACGTTCAAGGCAAGTTGGACGGTAAAACATTGAATATGCCCGACGGTATGTTCTTTCAGGGTAAAACCCGCGTGATACGTATATTTGATCAAAAAATAAATGGCATAAGCAATGCCAATTAACACCCCAATCAGCAGGTCGGTGAGTAATATCGCAAACAGCGTTACGATAAACGGCAAAAATTGCTCCCTGCCTTGTTTGTAAACAGCAAGGATCATTTTAGGCTTAACCAGGTTGTAGCCCGTGCGGATGAGGATAACCGCCAGTACACAGTACGGGATTTGATTGAGCAATGGAACCGCAAATAAAATGGCCAATAACAGCCAAATTCCGTGGGTAAACGAAGATAAACGGGTTTTTGCCCCTGCTTCAACATTAGCCGAACCGCGCACAATGACGGCGGTAATTGGCAGACCGCCCAGCAGGCCACTCAAAAAGTTGCCGGTACCTTGCGCAATTAATTCGCGGTTCTGCGGTGTAACGCGGTTGTAGGGATCCAGTTTATCAATCGCGGCAACACTCAACAGCGTTTCCAGCGTTGCGACAAAACAAATCACAACGGCATTGCGCCATATCGCAGCATTGCTAAAAAACACGCCTAAGTTGGGCCACGCAAACTGCGATGTAATATCCTTCGGAATATGCACAAAATGCGTTTCATTTAGTTTTAATACAGGAATATACGCATTAAATAAATTAGCCAATAATATCGCAGTTAATACCACTAAAAAGGATGCCGGAATAAATTGAAAACGCTTTGCAAAAAATCTTTTCCACACCATTAATACGGTCATCGACAGCAACGAAATTACGACGGCCCCCAAACTCATTTCGGCATATAAACTGCGCATATTGCTAAATACATGTTGCAGTGTTAATATGTTGAATAACTCATTCGACCAAAAATCGGGCTGACCGTAGCCGATTAATTGCGGAATTTGTTTTGAAATCAGGATAATTCCAATGGCACTCAACATGCCCTTAATCACCGTGGAAGGTATAAAATGGGTAAAACCTCCTAATTTTAATACCCCTAACAGGATTTGTAATAGTCCTGCCACCGCTACCGACAAATAAAATAATTCGAGCGCACCTAATTGGGTAATGGCAGCAGCACAAATGGCCGTTAAGCCTGCCGCCGGGCCACTTACACTAAATTCCGATTTGCTCAGGGTGGTAATCACTACGCCGCCAATGATTCCTGCAATTAAGCCGGAAAGCACGGGCACTCCAGACGACATCGCTACCCCTAAACAAAGTGGCAATGCCACGAAAAACACGGTAATACTGGCCTTGAGATCGTGTTTGAGCCAGGAAAGCATATAATAACGTGCTTTTCTTTGATAGGATGTAGAAGACATGTTGTTGGGATGGTTAAAGCATGTAATATATTATTTTTTATTAAAAAACACCGTGTATTGCAAAATCAAACTCAAGCCCATCACCAAGCCGCAGCCCAAGGGATTGTACCACAAATACGCGTCTTTATCCACCCAAAAGAACATATACAACACCACGCCCTGCGAAACCAATGCCGCCCAAAAAACAGCCTTTCCACGCACCGTTTTGAGGAAAAACGCCGTGAAAAAGATGCCCAACATGGTGCCATAAAAAATAGAACCAATCATATTGACCGCCTGAATCAGGTTGTCGGGCAACTTTACATACGTGGCAAAAATCATGATAAAAATGCCCCAAAACACCGTCGCCAACCGCGATGCCCGGAAATAATGGGTATCGTCGCGGTTTTTCACCAACGAACGCCGGTAAATATCATTAATCGATGTAGCCGCCAAAGAGTTGAGCTCCGAGGCCTTGGTACTCCAGGAAGCGCAAAAAATCATGGCAAACATCAACCCAATCAGCCCCACCGGCAAGTGGTTCATAATGAACCCGATAAATATATAGTCCTTGTCCTTGGAATCAAGAAGCGGCAAGGCCTGTTTGGCCACCGTAACGGCTTCATCGTGCAGTTGCACGCTTTGCTGGTCGATTTGTTGCAGCTGGGTGCGTGCCGTTGCAACTTGCTCCGCATCGGATTGATGCAAAGCCTCGGTCAATTGTGCGAGTGTATTTTTTTTGATCTGAAACAAGGTATCTGCGCGGGCTTCCAATTGTACAAACTGCGCATTTTGCGGTGTTTTTTCAATTTTCAGGCGATTGGCCTGGTTGAAATACAAAGGCGGCTGGTTGAACTGGTAAAATACAAACACCATCACCCCGACCGACAATACCAGCAACTGCATCGGAATTTTTACAAAGCCATTGAATAACAGGCCAAAACGGCTTTCCCGCAAGGATTTTCCCGATAAATACCGCCCGACCTGACTCTGGTCGGTGCCGAAATAGGAGAGAAACAAAAAGGTAGCGCCCAGCACACCCGACCAAATATTATACCGATCGTGCCAACTGAAGGACCAATCCACCACCTGGGTTTTGCCCGTGATGCCCGCAATTTGCCAGGCTTCCGGCAGCCCTACCCCTTCCGGCAACTGGTACAGCACCAGGAAAAATGCCAGGATCAATCCGCCCAACATAATGGTCATTTGCAATTCCTGGGTGCGACTTACGGCCGCATTGCCCCCAAACGTGGTGTAAATGATCACAAAAGCGGCCAAAAAGAAATTGGTAAACGCCAGGTTCCAGCCAAACACCGTAGAAAGAATGATGCCCGGCGCATATATACTGATGGCCGCTGAAATACCGCGCAGAATCAAAAACAAAATGGCCGTAAACGTGCGCATCCGCACATCAAAACGCTGTTCTAAGTACTCGTAAGCGGTGGTTACCCGCAATTTGTAATAAATAGGCAGCACCACGTACGCCAGGATAACCATGGCGATGGGCATACCGAAATAAAATTGCGCAAACTGCATCCCATCGGCATACGCTTGTCCGGGCGTACTCAAAAAAGTGATTGCGCTCGCCTGGGTGGCCATGATGCTCAGGCCGATGGTCCACCAGGGTAAATCGCGGTTGCCTGCCAGAAAATTTTCACTCGACCCGAGGTTACGGCTTTTGTACATGCCATAAAAAATGACCAAAGCCAGGGTAAAAGTCAGTACAATCCAATCAATATAATGCATTTTGCGGTGTTAAAGCGCCCTTTAGGCGTCTTATTTGAGCGAAAAATAAATCAATGCCGCGATGGCCATCAGGAAAAACAACCAGGCCCAGAGGCTGAGGCTGTTCTCTCGGTACACATTGTACATGCGCTCCATGAGGTTGCGCCAATCGAGGTCGCCGCTTCTGCCGCGGGTGGCCGGTTCGTGTACCAGGCAAAAATAGCGCCGCAGTCCTTTGCGTCCCTGGTCGCCGTGTTTCGATAAAATCATAAACTCCGGATTGAGGAAACAGAGGTCGAATAATTCCCCTTTCCCCGACATTTCAATTATCAGCGTGTTATCGCCGCCCAATTGCCGCCAGGCGCCTTTTACAATATTGCCATCGAGCGTGAGCAGGTATTCGCCGCCCGGATTAAAAATATGCAAAATTGCCTCATGAAAGCCTTCCTCGTCGCGTACTTCTTTCCAGCGTTTGCTCAGCCAGAAATCTTTTTCTCCAATATCTTCCCCGTATGGCTCCACCTTTTCGAGGATAAAATCGAGGTAGTCGTCCATATTACCCAGGTCTTTGGGCAATTCGGGGCTAAAACCCCGGGAAATGTCGCGTG
The DNA here is from genome assembly GCA_027488935.1 of Saprospiraceae bacterium. Lineage (GTDB taxonomy): Bacteria > Bacteroidota > Bacteroidia > Chitinophagales > Saprospiraceae > M3007. The sequence continues at coordinate 53,512 of JAIYAP010000041.1, forward strand.
ATAACTGTGTAAAAAAATCCATAACGTGTTCGTTTCTGTGGGGTAAAATTCGCGCAAATTATCTTACCAAATGCGCTTTATTTTGCAGGCCCAAATCAGACGTCCACATTTTGGCGAGGTATTTGGAATTGGAGGTTTTGACACGTTTTAGTTTTTACCTTTAATCAGTCATTCAATGCGTAAACACGACAAAGTACCCATGCTGAACTATAATTTGAGTTATTGGGAGCGCGAAACTTTTTTCAAAGATATTGATCTGGCCATCATAGGCAGCGGTATTGTTGGATTAGCGGCGGCCATTCATGCCAAAACAACCAATCCAAACCTGCAAGTGGCCATTTTGGAACGCGGCACCTTGCCCATTGGTGCGAGCACGCGCAACGCGGGTTTTGCCTGTTTTGGCTCCATGACCGAGTTGCTGGACGATCTTTCCCGCATGACCGAAGACGATGTATTGGCCTTGGTGGAGCAGCGCTGGCGGGGATTGCACCTGTTGCGCTCCATCGTGGGCGATAAAAATATGGATTTTGAAATGCTGGGCGGTTATGAATTGTTTACCGACGACGAAGAAAGCGTTTTTCAGGAATGCCTTGAACGTATGCCCGATTTTAACCAAAAAATGTCGGCGATTACGGGCGTAAACGATACCTACCAACCTGTGGATGAGCGTTTACCCGCGTTTGGCTTTCAAGGTGTGCGGCATTTGATCTTGAACCGCAGCGAGGGACAGGTGCACACCGGCAAAATGATGAAAAAATTGCTCGAACTGGCCCATGCCAAGGGGGTGCGCATTTTTAACGGCATCGGTATTCGTACCATCACCGATACTGCTGACGGTGTGCAGTTGGAAACCGATTTTGGCTGGCAATTGCAGGTACCCAAAGTGCTGGTGGCCGTGAATGGTTTTGCGAAGCGCCTGCTGCCCGATATAGACGTAATTCCGGCCCGCAACCAGGTGTTGATTACCAAAAAAATACCCAATTTGGCCGTAAAAGGCTGCTTTCATTACGACCGCGGCTACTATTATTTCCGCAACATCGACGGGCGCATTTTGCTGGGCGGCGGACGGTTCCTGGCCTTTGAAGAAGAAACCACCGATGAATTTGGCAGCAACGAAATGATTCGGAGTGCCCTGGCGCAATTGCTGCACACGGTTATTTGTCCGGAGCAAAAACCGGCTATAGACAGTTGGTGGAGCGGTATTTTAGGCTTGGGTCCGATCAAGAAGCCGATTATTGAAAAAGTATCGTCTAATGTGGTGGTTTCCGTGCGTTTGAGCGGCATGGGGGTGGCGATTGGGTCGTTGGTGGGTAAATCTGGGGCGGATTTGGTGATGGGGTGAGGAATAATGTAAAAAAAGACACCACGCGAAGGATAAAAACCCACCATAAACCGTTCCATTCCTCGAAAAAAACAAGCCATGAAAACTTACCCCATCATATTACTGATATTCTGCGCCATGATCACATCCTCCTGCTATCGGAAAATAATTGGCGCGTACGAAACCGAAGGAGCCAATTATGCAGGAAGGGCGGTCATGGTTGGTGAAGGAAAAAAACTAAGTATTGTTAGTACATCTTGTACGAGTGGAAAAGTTTTAAGAGGATATTATAAAAGCGGATTGATGGGAATTCATCTAAAAACGATAGATACAGATGATTCTAGGATAAATGCACCCTATGTAGAAATCGTAAAAAAAAGTAGAAACCGAAAAGGATTAACACAATTCGAGTTTCAAATTTTCGACAATACAACCTGGTTTCAAATTCCATCTGGAACAATAATTGGCGTAGAAGCAAAGATTGATAGCAATAAATTCAATCGAGCGCTCAGGTTAACTTACAAAAATGAATCAATACCCAGCGAACTAGCGTTTGTAGGGGACGGATATAAAAAATACAATATCAAAATTAAGGAGCGTTTTGAACCAGGATACAGGTACAAAGTTGATATTTTCCTGGATTTCGATGGGATGGAAGATTATCTTTACTTGGAAAAAGCAGCAAAAGTCCACATCCAAATCAAGAAGTTAAAGGATGATCGAATTGAGATGAAACAAACTTTTGGATATCAGATTTTTTCAGATAGAAAAATGAAAATAAAATTAAAAAGGATGAGGCAGGTTCGGTAATCTTTTAAAATCCTAACAAATAAATACACATTAAATAAAAAATATATTAAATAGCCAACCAAAGAGGTTCAATCTGTGAACGCTGTAACTTTTCCCCAAAGTTATGTAACACTTCCTACCCAAGACAAGCCCAATTTTGGACAGTAATTATGTAGTCGCAATATGACAATTGCGTCTTCTGATCTTATTCATGTCCTTAATTGACAAATGAAAATCAAATACCCGCTCAAAAATGCGCATACCCTGTCGGTAGCGGATATATTACTTGCGTTTAAAACAGATCCGAGTGTTGGCCTGAGCGCTACGGAAGCGCAAAAACGCGCAAAAACGTATGGACTAAATATCTATCAAACCCAAAAACCCAAGCCTGTTTGGTTGATGCTGTTAGAGCAATTCAATAGCCCAATTGTTTATTTATTGGTCCTTGGAGCGGCTGTTTCGCTCTATTTTCAAGATTTTATAGAAGCGATTGCAATTGGGGTGGTCATTTTAATCAATGCGCTCATTGGTTTTTTCATGGAATTACAAGCCCGCAACTCCATGAACGCTTTGAAAGAAATGGACGTCATGTTGTCCAAAGTCCTTCGAGCGGGCAATGTGCAGGAAATTCCGTCTGAAAAACTGACAATTGGCGATGTGATGGTGCTGGAAGCGGGGGATGTTGTGCCGGGCGATGGGCGATTGGTGGAACTGAATCAATTGCAATGCGATGAATCGTCGCTCACTGGCGAGTCCTTGCCAACCGAAAAGAATTTGGAAACGCTGCCCCAGGATGCCACACTGGGCGACCAACACAACATGGTTTTTAAAGGCACTTCCGTGATCAATGGCACGGGGAAAGCGGTTGTAACGGGGATTGCCCAACACACCGAATTGGGGAAAATCACCGCTTTGGTTGAAAGTTCAGCGGAAACAGAAACGCCTTTGGACAAAAAACTCAATACGCTAAGCAAAAAACTGATTTGGCTTACCTTGATTCTGACGGCTATTTTTGCCATAACAGGGATTATACAAGGTAAAGACTGGGTTTCTATCCTAAAAACCTCCATTGCTTTGGCGATTGCTGCTTTCCCGGAAGGTTTGCCCATTGTTGCTACGGTGGCATTATCTTACGGCATGCTGCGGATGGCAAAGCGCAATGTGATCGTCAAAGACTTGTCCTCCGTTGAAACCTTGGGCAGTACTACTGTAATTTTAACCGATAAGACCGGCACATTAACTGAAAACAAGATTTACGTGGATACTTTTTGTTTCCCGGACGAAATATTGAAAGTGCATATAAAAAAAGACACCTTAGTATTTGATGAAGGCGATATAAAAACCAGCACAGCGAATTTTGAAAAACTGAAATTGATCGGTGCCTTGTGCAACAACACAACCCAGAAAACCGCCAAAACTAAGAAGAAACTGTTGGGCGACCCCATCGAAATTGCCTTAATCCATTTAGCCAACACATCGAGCACAACGGCCAGCGATTTTCAAACACAATATGAGCGCATCGGCGAAGTACCTTTTAATTCGGTGATTAAGATTATGGGGACTTTGCATAAAAACGCGCAGCATACCAAAAAATCGGAGGGGGGCTATTTTGTCGCTGCAAAAGGTTCGGTGGAGCATTTAATTGAAAAATGCAAGCAAATACAGTCGGGTGCAACAATTAAATCTTTAGAAAAAAGCGATCAAAAAGCAATCCTGGAAGCATCTGAAAAAATGGCGGCGGACGGGCTTCGGGTGCTGGCATTTGGCTATAAAACCGGAACAGCACATCCTAAAGATGATTTTATAAACGATTTGATTTATGTCGGCATGATTGGTTTTTTAGACCCGCCTAGAACAGACATCAAAAACGCCCTTTCGAGTTGCCGAAATGCCGGGATAAAAATTGTGATGATTACCGGCGATCATCCGTTGACGGCCCTTAATATTGCACTAAAAACGGGCTTGATTGATGAAAGTGATCAAAATGTAATTAATGGAAAAGATCTGCCCGAAGGCGATAAGTTTTCGAGCGCATGGCAAAAAAAGATACTTTCCTGCGCCGTTTTTGCCCGAACCACGCCCAAACAAAAACTAGATATTGCCGCAGTTTATCAAAAAGCACATCATATCGTTGCGATGACCGGCGACGGCGTGAACGATGCGCCCGCCTTGAAAAAAGCGGATGTGGGTATTGCGATGGGAATGCGGGGCACGCAAGTGGCGAAAGAAACGGCCAATATTGTGGTCAAAAACGATTCTTTTGCCTCCATCGTTAAGGCTGTAGCCCAGGGCAGGGTGATTTTTCAGAACATTCAAAAGTTTGTAATTTACCTTGTTTCCTGCAATTTGAGTGAAATCTTCATTGTGACCACGTTGGGCTTTATTGCGCCGTCTTCTACTTTATTGCCCTTGCAAATCCTGTTTTTAAATATGGTGACCGACGTTTTTCCAGCGTTGGCGCTCGGTTTAGGCAAAGGCGACAAAACGATCATGGAACAACCGCCCAAAGACCCCAAAGCGGATATTATTTCAAATCGGAAATGGATCGATATTACCCTTTATGCGGTTGTTATAACACTTTCATGCATGGCAGCCTTGTTTTATTGCCAACAAATTTTGAAGATAGACAGCCAAAGTGAAAACAATGTGGCTTTTATAACCTTGGCTTTTGCGCAACTTTTTCATGTGTTCAACATGTCATCCGTCGGTTCAAAATGGATCGTCAATGATGTGACCAAAAACAAATTTGTTTGGTTTGCGATGTTGATTTGCACGGGTACTTTGATCCTGGTATATGCCTTGCCGCAAATGCGTTTGGTCTTAGGTTTAGTGAATTTATCGGTGCAAGTATGGGTGGTGTGTATCGTTTCGAGCTTATTGCCGCTGCTGATTATACAGATATATAAACGGGTTTTTGAACGGTGAACATGATTTTTCGCTGCTGGTGGACTTCAATTGGAAAAGAACACGGAATGGTCCCTGAAAATCCCGGGATTGGCATTTCGGATTTACAAGCAGTAAGTAGTATGTTTGCTTTTGGATCAAAGATGAACAGGTAAACATGGCAAAAACAGAAGAAAAAGAAACCCTTAGGGATATCCTTAAAAAGTATATTCTGGAGGTGGTAATCATTTTTATTGGCATTTCAATGTCTTTTCTGTTTGATGAATGGAGAGAAAATCGAAAAGACGAGGAAACCGCCAGAAAAAACCTGATCTTTTTAAAAAGTAATTTGGTACAAGATACAATTGTATTAACCGGTATGATTGACATCGGTAAAAAATCGGTACACAGTATCAACAAGTTAATTTATTTTAAACAGGATTCAGAAATATCCGATAGTCTTAATGCCCATATTGATAAAGCCGCCGGTTACTTAGATTTCAAGCCCAATCAAATGGCTTATGAAGAAATTAAACAAACGGGAAATACCAGTTTAATTAAAAACGACACCTTGAAAAGGTCTTTTTTATCCTATTATACCTTTGTAACGCCTTATTGTAACGAATGGACAGCGGTAGATAAAATGCAAACCATGACCCAGTTAATTCCTGAAATAAGTATTTATTTTCCGGTTGTAGTGGACACTTCCAATGTCGTTTCTGTACAAGAAAAGATTAAATCATTAAAAATACGGAAAGTCAGAAATTTACTGATCATGAATGCAGCCTATAAACAAGAGGTTATAAACACCTTTATGTTTACGAAAGCGGCTGCCAAAAAGCTGCTGAAAAGAATTGACGATGAATTGAAGTAGTGTGGACTGGCCAGTCCACACTCGGAGGCTTACGGATCACCGCAACAAGTTTATTTATAGACATTTGGAGCGCGCATGTCTGAAAGTATTCAAATGTTACTAACGCAGCACCGTCACCGTTCCACGAAGCATCTCTTTTTCGCCATCGGGGTAAAGCAATTCCATAGCGTACGTGTACACATCGGATTGGGCCGTTTTACCCCTGATCATTCCATCCCAACCGGTATTTTCAGCATCAACATCATTGGCGGCATAAACCATACTCCCCCATCGATCACACACCTTCAGCCAGCGGATGCGGGTGCCGGGGATACGGGAATAAATCTGAAACCGGTTGTTGGGCGCCTCCCCATCTGGCATGAAAACATTCGGGATATAAACTGGCCGGTTCGCCGACACTTCTATCTGCACCGAATCGGAAAACACACAGCCATTTCCATCCGTAATGGTAGCGATCGCCCATTGATTCCGGGAGGCCCAAAAACAAACCGAATCACAATCGCTGTTTGAACAAGGCAAATTATTGGACCATTCAATGGCCGTGAACCCCAGATTACCCGGAACTTCCAAACAGATCTGTTCTCCCAGATAAACCGACTTGTTTTCACCTAAAAAATCCGGTTCATCCAATGGGTCATAAAAAGACATGATTACATAAATAATAGAATCACAACCATTTACAGCAGCATTTGGCAAAACTTCAATACCCTGAGGTCGATTGGCATTATAAACTGTTCCGTTCAAACTTAATGATGCCGAAGGGCAAAGGGTTTGCGAAAAAGTATCAACAGCCGTGGGCAAAACCGTTAAATCGACCAGAATTATACTATCGCATCCATTCGCGCCGCCGCCCGCTACGGTTTCCATTCCTACATAATAATACTGGTCATATGCCTGCTGATTGACCCACACCGTATCGTTGCTGCAAATGGTTTGTTGCAAAAGAAACTGGGCCGGCGACAAAAAATGCAGATCAACCACGATCAAACTATCACACCCTCCAACGGCCCCGCCTGGCAACAATTCTGTTCCCGACGGGTTACTGGCATCGTAAATATGTCCGTTGACCACCAAGGCCTCATTGCTGCAATAACTGGATTGGATGAGCTGCGTGACGGGCGGCGAAAGGGATAGCTTGACAATGACCACACTGTCGGTTCCATCCCAGCTGGCACCGGGTAAAACCATCGTGCCCATGAGGTTTTGCGCATCAAAAAGATTACCCGCAATAAAAAATGATTGTCCAGGGCAAATGATATTGTTGAAAAAAGCGGTGTCGCGGGGCGCATTTTCCGCACCCGCTTTTGCCGCTACCGGCAAAAGGAGTGCGGAAAAAACGAGCGCCCATACAAATTGGCATGTTCGCATCTGGTGGATTGATTATTTTTTTTCAACAGCCTTTTCCAAGGCGGTTTCTAAACGTTGTAACCGGGATTCGAGATCGGCGTTTTTTTGTTGGATGGCCTCTAGTTCGGTGCGAACAGCCGCATTTTCTTTTTGCAATGCCTGTATTTGCACCTGTTGTTCTTGTATCGCTTTCACCGTAATGACGCTCATTAATCCATAATTGACCATGTAGATCTCCTGGTTGCGATCGGGTGCCATTTCGTGCGATACTACTTCGGGGAATACATCATTCAATTCCTGGGCAATAAAGCCGATGGTACGTTTACCGGTTCTAGCATTGTCAACGTGCACGTAATCGGTGGGGTTCAGCAGCATGAGCCCCTGTAAGGCAGAGCGGAATGGTTTGATATCTGTTTTTAAGCGGCGGTCGCTGGTGGTGTACACACCGCTGGCAGCATTGAAGGCGCCCCTGAAATTGTTATTAAAAAACAAATTCAGGTTACCTCCAGAGGAAGCGGTTACGATTTCCCAATCGTCGCCGGCGTTGTTCTCAAGGTCGAGGCCAAATTCCGAATGCTTGATTTTCATCTGAAAAGAACCGATGGTGGTGGTATTCACCCCAACTGCACCATTGCCCTGGATCGTGAATGGGAACGGACTGCTGGTACCGCTGCCATGCGCATAAACAAAATTGAACGTTGAATTGGCGGCAATGGTCGGGTCGAAAGACGCCGAAGTGATCCATTTGCTGTTGTTGCCTTGTTGTGAAAATTCAATACTGGAATTGCCACCTGCTGCTACATTGGAATTGTGCAGTTTCAGCATTTTAGCAAAAGAGAGCACACCAGGTGTCGGGCCGTGGTTGATCTGCATTTTCACATCTGTTGCCACGATTGGCAAACCGATCCCCACTCTTCCAACCCCGGTTTCAAGGGCCAAACCAGTTGTTGAATTTAAAAAAGCGGCTGAGCCTGTTTCGGCAGACGCGAGTAAACCCGAACCAGCACCGAAATTAATCCCAACCAGTGCATTTCCGGTGCTGTTCAGCCGGGCAGCAATCGCAGCAGGCTTATTGGTGGCATTGCTGCCTACGGTCAGGAGCGTAAGTGGGTCGGGTGTAGCACCCATGGCGATACTTCCGTTTTGATCGATGATCATTCTATCCTGACTGATACTGCTGCCATTGGGCGTGGTAGCAAAATTAAAGCGGGTACCATTGTTAAGGGGGGTCCAGTTTTCGGTAGCGGTTGCATAAATAGATGCTCCGCTTTTGAACGATGCACCCGTATATCCTTGAAAACTGATCGCTGCAAGCGGTTGGCTGATGACTTTGGCGGTCGGTGCGGCTTTTGTGCCATTCGCACTACCAAACCCAATAATACCACCACCGCCAGAACCGAAATAATTCACCTCCAAGTCATTTACGCCACCTGTGCTGCTTACGGTAAGGGGGGATTGGGGATTCGCAGTACCGATGCCCACATTACCTGCATCGGTAATCATCGCAGGGCCACTTTGAGAAGAAAAGAATCCGGCAGCACCGCTATTGGATTCAAAATAACCGCCATAGTTAGCAGTTGAACCGCCATAAACCCCGATTCCTGTATTACAAATACCGGCAATCGCGGTAGCCGCCGAGGTATTTTGAATCCGGAAAACATCGCCCATGCCAGCCCCGATATTCACCGTTTGGCTATAAGGCAAGGTGAGTCCACCGCCTGCTGTGCCCGGTGCCCAGTTGGTCCCATTCCACCGCATCACCTGACCAGTAGTTGCGCCATCTTGTGCAATTTTTAGCCCTGTGACTGCACCATTCGCCAGTTCCGATGTTCCGACCGCATTCGCCGCAATTTGCAGATTGCTAAAAGTTCCGGTAACATCGCCACCAGCAATGGATGCATTGGTTATATCATTAGACGGATCAGCATCGCCTGTATTGGTAATGACATTGCCCGCAATACTGATACCTGCACCAGCAGTATAAGTAGGGCCGCCACCGCCGCCGCTTACGTCGTTCGCGGGCTCCCATTGGTTACTGGAAGCATTCCACTTGATGACCTGCTGGTCGGCAGGAGCAGCAGCGGACACATTGCGCCCTTTTATTTTATTAACCGAAAGTGTTGAAAATGTGCCACTTACATCACCATTGGCGATACTGCTGTTGACAATATCATCGGCTCCATCCGTATCACCGGTATTGGAAATAACACTGCCTCCAACAATGCTAATACCCGTACCTGCCGAATAAGTACCTGCCGGACCAACCGGGCCAGTAGCGCCTGTAGGGCCTGCGGGTCCAGTTAAGCCAATTGGGCCTTGCGCACCCGTTGCACCTGCGGCACCTGTTAAGCCGATCGGACCTTGCGCACCCGTTGCACCTGCAGGACCAGTCAAGCCAACTGGACCTTGTGCGCCTGCGGGACCTGTTAAGCCAACCGGGCCTTGTGCACCTGTTGCACCTGCGGCACCTGTTAAGCCGATCGGACCTTGCGCACCTGTTGCACCCGTTAAGCCAACCGGACCTTGTGGACCTGTTGCACCTGTTAAGCCAATCGGACCTTGTGCACCTGGTGCACCTGCGGCACCCGTTAAGCCAACCGGACCTTGTGCACCTGTTGCACCTGCGGCACCCGTTAAGCCAACCGGACCTTGTGGACCTGTTGCACCTGTGGGACCTGTTAAGCCAACCGGGCCTTGTGGACCTGTTGCACCCGGTAAGCCAACCGGGCCTTGTGGACCTGTTGCACCTGTTAAGCCAATCGGACCTTGCGCGCCCGTTGCACCTGCGGCACCCGTTAGGCCAATCGGACCTTGCGGACCCGTTGCACCTGCGGCACCCGTTAAGCCAACCGGGCCTTGCGGACCCGTTGCACCTGCGGGACCTGTTAAGCCAATCGGACCTTGTGGACCAACTGCGCCGCCGCCATTACCCGAGAACAAGGCATAAGGCACACTCATCAATTGCGTGGTGCCCAGTTCGGTGGCCACCGCGCCGTTGAGCACAAATACTTTCAGGTATTTGGAGCCACTGGCCCAGTTGATCGTATTAAATGTGCCGGTGCTGGGCGTACCCTGCCCCACCACCAGGTTAATCAGGCCAAAGTCGTTGGTATTGATTACATGGCTTTCTGCGTATTCCACGGGACCGGCTGGGTCGCCGTTGCGCAAAGAAAAAAGCAGGGAAACCGTTTGATTGGTCACAGGCGCATTCGCAGCGTCCCGCACAATGCATTGGTAATTAAATCCTTGCGGTGCCTGCCCGAAGAGTGGTTTCAAACAGAAAAGCAGCGCCAGCACCAGGATGGAAAAGCGTAAATTTTTCATAGCAGTTGAATTATAAGGAGGTTTTTACAAATCGGATGATGGTTATTTGCCCCGTAACAGGGTCTTTGATTTCAAGAAGATAGAGCCCGGCAGTATAAGTACTGCAATCAATCGCCGAAAACGGAGGCACTGCCTGCCAATCGGCCACCAATGACCCGGTGATACTCCACACCCGGGTATCCAGCGTGCCACCTCCCGGATGTTCGTACTGGATATGCAGCATCGATGAAGTAGGATTGGGATAAACCGCTAATTGCCAGTCGGCCATCACATCCTTTGTATTGACCATTGGAAGTGCACATTCGGGCTGGTGAAAGCCCTGGGTAACAACCATCAAGCCGTCGGTCGTGGCGAGTGTGGCGGTCATGACTTCGCCAAGCGTCGCATCGTACTTTCTGCCAAGTTTTTCGACACTGAGGCCGCTGCTGCCGATCACCTGCATACAGATATTGTCCACGATTTGTTGGGACCACATACGATTCAGGCACAGGAATGCCGCAACGGTTAGGAAGCATTTTTTTGTGTTCATAATTTACAATTGAAAAGGGTTACCAGCTATGTACATTTTCGCCCGAAATGCCGCTGAAGAGGTTGTTGCCCTGTGTCACAGAAGCAAGGGTATTGGTACGGATACAAATGCCGTGGTTGGAACTGTTCCCCACGGTACAATGCTGAATGGTTACATTCACATTGCCCAGGGTTTTGGTGATATAGACATTGCCGGTATGGGGACTTGAACCGGTTTTGCCGCCGTCACTGATGTTACAATAGGTAAGATTAGCGAGTCCGGCATTTACTTTAATGCCTTTCCAATAACCGGCCGTCGTATTGGCTCCTTTGAAAAGGATTGGTTTCACGGGTGTTCCATTGGCAAAGAGTTTTCCCGTAGTGGCATTGTTTTGATATAGAATCAATTCGGCATCGGCACCAAAGAGCAAGGTTGCGCCCGCTTCTATCGTCACTTCATTTTCAATTTCCGTTTCTCCGCTGAACAGAAAAGCCACCGGCAAAGCAGGCCACAATCCGGATTTACGCACCTGATCGCCTTTTACTTTTACCTGATCATGCGTATTACCGGTCAGCACGTTCGCGGTACCTGCCAATTGGCCCAGCGAATTGGCCGTAACGGACGCCACATAATCGCAATTGGTGATGGTGTTGCTGCTGAACGCACTCAGTGTACTTTCATCGTGTACATCGAGGCCCACCGAACTGCTGTTTAGTATGCGGCAGTTGGTCATAGACAATCCGGCATCGCCCAGCGTGTTACCGACCACCACAGCACCTACACCGGTGCCCGTACCGGCTCCGGCATCCTGTATGGTACAGTAATTCAATTGATTGTCCGTTTTTCCGTAAAGAACAATTCCTTTCCAAAATCCTTTGGAATTGTCTTTGCCCCTGAACACAATTGGGTCGGCGGCCGTACCATTGGCTTGCAGGGCGGTGGCGTTCATTTCCAGACTGCCATTGTTTTCAAATACGATTTCGGTACCCGGTTCGATGGTAAGCGTGGCGTTCAACTGAAACAGAATACGGCCCGTAATGATATAATCGATACCGTTTTTGTTGTGGTTGGTCCACGTTTGTGGGTTTCCCGAATAGACTTTATTGCTAATGGCAATAGCATCATCGGCGGGCGCTTCGATGGGATCGGGTTTACAGGCCCACTGGGAGCCCAAAACAGCGAGGGTAAAAAGCAGGAGGATACTTTTTGTTAAATGCATGGCTAATCAATTTTTAGGTTCAATCAAAAGGGATTAATGCCTTTCTATACCTAAGTGTAGCCATTCAAAAAAACATAAGTGGTCAGGAGGTTTTTTTATTTTTTTTCAGGACGACCCTCCCAAAACGTTAGAAACTTTGGAAGGGAATCGCCCATAAAATCGATCGTAAATCGTATTATCCATTGACCAGCACAAAACTTCCCCAGTAAAATGGTTGCGGATATTTGGCTTTGAGCGTCTGTTGCGCTTTACGGAAGGCGGCTGTTTTCGACATGCCCGAAGTCCAGTTGTCGTAAAAATGCGTCATAAACAGTTCGGTCGCTTTATCTTCCACTTCCCACAGTGACATGATGAGCGATTTTGCTCCTGCAATACGAAAAGCGCGTTGCAGTCCGTAAACACCTTCGCCGTTTTGGATTTTACCCAGCCCGGTATTGCAGGCCGAAAGCACCACGAGTTCGGTTCCATCCAAGGGCAGGACGGCGGCTTCGAAAGCGGTCAGGATGCCGTCATTGCGATCGGCGGGGTGGCCATTCAGGGTGTTTTCTGCTCCGGTAAAAAACAACATCGAGCGCAAGGCAGGATTCTGCGCCGCTGCCGGACTGGCAAAACCAGGAGCATCCGTCCGTTTTTCTGCATTCAAAAAATAACCATGCGTGGCAATATGCAGCACCTTGGGGTTTTTACATTTTTTGAGGGTGTCTTCGGTCGCTTGTGCGCCCGTAAAAACAACCGGGTTCCATTTTTGGGCCGATAGTTTTTGGGCAATCTGCTCCACTTCACGCTTACTCCCCGGCAACGGCGTGAGTTTAAAATGACCACCCGCTTCTTCCAACACATCGCGGTAATTCTGATCAACCGCATCGCCAGGTCCGGATATCGCAGCATTGCCGAAAGCCGGATTGCCAAATAAGGCCGCAATACCTGGCTCCATACCTGCATTTTCCGGACTGCGTTCGAGGATATGGCGCAGGTTGGTGACCTGGACAAGCGCCAGATTATCCACCAGATAAGATCCGTCGGGTTTGCGCAACGTACTCAGGTTCATTTTATGAAAAATACCGTCGGGTGAAAAATAAAGGGTGGAAACACCGTTGAGATGCGCGGCAATTGGTGCCCACACTTTTTCATAAACAGCCGCTGAAACATCTTTTTTACGGGAAATCTCACTTTGGTACTGACCGACCGCGAAGGATTCTATTTCATTTCCATTTTCCAGAAAAACGAGTTCGGGACGGGTGGCGCCGGGTTTGATGATGGAAATGGCATAAATGGCTGTGTCATGAAAAGAGCCGTTTTGAAATAACTGAAAACGCATGATATCGAGGGCCGCTTCTCCTGGTTGCAGGGCATTTCGGATGGTGGTCCAATTTGCAGCCGTATCTTGCCGCACAATTGGCACCCCTTTCCGAACCAATTTTTCTTCCAGGGCTTCGGTAGTTGCCTCCATCTCCTTCAAATCCAGGCCTCTTCGGGTCGCTTCTTCGGGGGGAAACTGCAAAGCGTTGCTGAGCTCATCCCGTGATTCCAGCCATTGATTGTATTCTTGAACGATCTGTGTATCACTGGAATTCTGCACAAAAGCCATCGTTTTACGGGTGGTATTTTCAAGAATATTCTTGACAAACAGTTGAAGATTTATGATATCTTCTGATACATCCATATTCTTATTGCGCAGGGCAAAACTCCCCAGATGGGCGAATGCACGTAATTCAGTTTCAAATGTTTGAAAACGTTCCCGGTCGGTAAGGGTTTGAAGGGCATCCAGGAATAGATCATGCTCCATTTTAAGGTACTCCCTGTAAGCAGCAATAGCCAGCTCAGGTTTACCCCAGTCATCGTAAAGTTGGAATTTATTCCCCAGGATATGTCCCAGCCAGCCCACCGTATTTTCCGTTTGGTAGGCGACTTCAATGGCCTGATCAAAGTACGCCGCCGCCGCTTGATAACGTTTTTCGTTGTACAAATAAAGACCTTTGCTATGTAGATAAATTACAGATTTATCACAAGAAAAATCTTTGGAGCTCAGGGCATTCTTTTCTATTTTTTCTAAAAGCGCGGCGGCGGCAGACTGCTGTTTTCTGTTGCATAGCGTTTGAGCCCACCATCCGGTAACGATGAGTGTTTGATCGGCGTCCGGTCCATAAATTTTTTCATTTATAGCGATCGATTGCTGAAAACAGGAATCTGCCTGCGCATCCATTTTCACCTCATTGTAAAGCAATGCCAGTTCTCTGAAAATCAGTGCGTTAATAGGGTCATCCGGGTAATTGGCCTGGCAAATTCGGCGTGCTTCTTCCAGGTTCTTTATGCCTTCCCCAAAAATTTTCAACTCCCGTTGTATGATGCCGAGCACCGAAAAAATTTCGGCTATTTCCATTTGGCTCATATCGCTTTTGCCGCTCCTTGCAATTTCCACTAATTGCTGCGAAATTGTCTCCGCCTCTTCCATCTTCCCCAAAAACTTATACAACTGGGCTAAAAGGTTCAGCGTCTCCAGATAGGAAGTACTGCCTTCCCCATATTGCTCTTTTTTTAAAACCAGGCATTTTTTTAAGTAGGTCTCCGCTTTTTTGATCTGCAAATCCTGGAAATAGAACATCCCGGTCAAATGCAGGCACTTCAAATAATCAGGATTTAATGCATCCTTCTTTCGCTCATAGGCGCTTAAGCAATCCAAAAATGCCTGTTCTGCCAATTGCTTTTCTCCTACTTGTACCGCAACGATGCCCAATTGCATCAGGGTTTCCAAATTATATGGATCATCCTTGCCTAAAAGTTTTTGGGTAATCGCATAAGCATTTTGCAACTGAACGAAAGCCGGTTGCAACTGGTTCGTAGCCCGGCTTACAGCACTCCATTGCCGCCATATTTTGGCAGTGGCAAGATTATCTTCAAAATGTTTTTTTTGAATAATTTCGGTCGACAGTTGCAGCAATGAATCTGCTTTTCTAAACTGCTTTTGGCGATAAGCACAAGTACCCATTTTACTCAAACCAAGCGCCCGCTCAAAACTCTCGTCGCCATTTTCAGCCTGGGCAGTCCGCTCCCACTGTTGAGCCAGTATAAAGGCCTGATCGTATTGCTTGGCAGCAATCAGCGTATCAAACTGGCCGGAATAACGATCTGAAAGAGACTGTCCGGAAATGGTTTGGCCACAACAACAGCCGATAACCAGCAAAGAAATGAATATGCGCATTTTGTTCGTTTTAAAAATGAGTGCTCCAAAAAAGCGGCGATCACTTTTCTGTCCCGGCAATCGCAAAGATCTTCCAGCTATTTGATAAGTGTAGATAACCTGAAAAACATTAATAGGAAACGTTGTTTTTTTGGATTTATAAGCAGTAAGTAGTATGTTTGCTTACGAACTACCGCTTGAAAACGATGAAACATGCGCTTTATACTTGCTTTTTCCTGTTGCTCTGTCTAGCCCCTAAAGCACCACAGGCACAAAACGTCCTGTATTCCACTTTTTCCGACGATGACATCTATTCGATCAACTTAGCGACCTGCGAGACGACCCTCGTGGCCACCCCCAACATATCGGAGGTGACCATGGATATTTGGCAAATGCAAAATGGGCTCATCTATATTATGTCCTCCGGCTCAGGAACCAACTTGTGGGTACACGACCCATCCACTGGATCAACCACCCTGCTGATTTCGTCCATTTCCGGCTTTCCATTCTCGATGTATGGCCTGACCGATTCCACCTTGCTCATTCATACGGCTAATGGTTTGTACAGTTATAACATCAATCAAAACACCAATACGTTCCTGGGACCGTTGCCGCCCTTGTTCAATGGGGAGATTTTTGAGTACAATGGGCAACTGTATGCGCAAAACATTGGCTACATGTACGAACTGAACCTTAATCCGCCGCAAATCACGCAAGTTGGCCCGCTCATCCCGGCAAGTTATCCAATCATTGAAGTTTGCGGAACCCTTTTTTCGTTTGGCGAAACCGGTGCAAGTGAATTCAATTTTTCAAATTATACGGACAACAACCTGTGTTTTGTGCCGACAAGCGGTTTGGGCAATATCAATGTTGCCCCGGATCCATTCAACAACAGCGGTCCACGCTGCAATTGCACAACGGAGTCCGGTAATTTCACGGGCCCAAACGGGATCTATAATTATTACTCCTATTTTTCCTGTATCAACAACCCCATTACCCTGAATTTCGACAATACGCAAGTGTTGGACGGCGACGACAACCTGGTTTTTGTGCTGGCTACGGTGAATAACGCGACCAATGTGGTGCAGTACGATATTATCCAAACCTACAACCAGGCTATCATCACGTTTGTGCCGGGCGTGACCCAGCCCAATACCGGGTACACGGTGTTTGCCATGGCGGGCAATGCCGACGGCAGCTCGGTCGACCTGAACGACCCATGCCTGGATGTGTCGCTAGAAGCATCTGTATATTGGTATGCTGGCCCCACGGTGGCGTTTGCTGGCAGTTCAAGCTTCTGCGGGGGTGGTTGCCAGGATATCACGGCCACTTTCACGGGCATCCAGCCTTTTAACCTTACCTATACCGTGTCCTTTGGCGGCGGCCCACCCCAGACGTTTAATCAAGTATTCAATAGTAGCTCGGCTGCGATCCAGATTTGCCCGCCCGCGGGATTTTCTGGCTCGATTCAGGTGCAGGCAACCAACCTGAGCGATTCTAAGTGTCCTTGTGGGCCTTAGGGGTGTTTGGGCAGGCGGTATTAGGGCTCAATCAGAATAATCAAAAAATGATTTATATTTGACTTGATATTTGGTGCCTTTTTTAAATATTGTACCTTTGATGCGATCAAATGATAGCATCATGATTCATAAATACTACGAAGGAACTCCCCAAATAATCAATTTATCAACCGAGATTGGCAGGTTGTTAGGTGTTGTAGATGCTACACATCTTAGGAAGCCGAGGACGGAACTTAGGAAAAGAAACAAAGTCAAAACCATTCGTGCCTCCTTGGCAATTGAAGGGAATACTTTGAGCGAAGACCAAATTACCGCCATCATTGACAATAAGCGGGTAATCGGCCCTACGAAGGATATCAAAGAGGTGGAGAATGCAATTCGAGTTTATGATCAGCTTTCAACCTTTGACCCTTTCTCGAAAAAATCATATTTAGAAGCGCACGGGCAGTTAATGTCTGGTTTGGTGGAAAGGCCGGGTCAGTTTAGGACTGGTTCTTTCGGAGTGATTCAAGGGGACAGGATTGCGCACTTAGCTCCGCCAGGATGGAATGTAGATAATTTGATGACAAATTTGTTTGAATACCTTAAAAATGGAGAAGATAATCTGATCATCAAGAGTTGTGTATTCCACTATGAAATGGAATTTATTCATCCATTCTTGGATGGAAATGGACGGATGGGACGGTTGTGGCAGACTGTAATATTGATGCGCGTAAATCCAGTGTTCGAGTACCTGCCAATAGAACAAGAGATAAAAAAAAGTCAGGATGCGTATTATCATGTGTTGAGTCAATGCGACAAAGAAGGTTTGTCTACAAAATTTGTCGAATATTTATTGGACAAGATAAATTTGAGTTTAGCAGAATTAGTCGACACTCAGCGGGATAACTTTACGGATACGGAGCGATTGAACTACTTTTTGGACCAAAGGGATACCGGCGTGTTTACAAGGAAAGACTACCTTAAAATGTTTCCCCAAATATCAACGGCAACCGCTACGAGAGATTTAAGAAAAGGTGTTGAAGGGGGGATACTAATCAGGAAAGGTACCGACCGACTAGCGTACTATCAAAGGAAATAAATAACTGAGCCCAATGCTGCACTGCTTTTTATAGCCGATTAAGATCGGCTGCGATCCAGATTTGTCCGCCCGCGGGATTCTCAGGCTCGATTCAGGTGCAGGCAACCAACTTGAGCGATGCTAAGTGTCTTTGTGGGCCTTAGGGTGTTTGGGGCAGGCTGAATAATCGGCTCAAAAATCAAAAAAATCGGCTCAAATCGGCTCAAATTTAGTTGACAGGTGCGCATATTTCGCGGTTTGAGTGCGGCGACCTGGTTTTATTGATTCCAATATTCCGCACCTCAATTTTGACGGAGGACAAACATGCGCTATTTAAAGGAGAAATGAAAATTATTGTTGATACCAATGTTGTTTTTGCCGTGCTCGCTGAATATCTTGATACACAATTATGAACACCCAGCAAAGCGGAAACATTTGGGTAAGATATTCGACCTCTAGCGAGGTCGTGCGGAAAAAATAACATTTGGCGTTGCTACAAATATTTGACCTCCAAGCCTTCGAGATTCCAGGTATCTTTTTTTAAAGCGATGCTTTTAAATCATTGCATCATTGGGCAACGCGACGACTTCGGAGAAGTCGAACATTTGTAGAAAAGATACAATGTCCGAACCCGCTAACGACTTCGGAGAAGTCGTGCATTTGTAGGTCAAGCATTTGCAGGTTGGTACGATGGAAAAAAAGAACACAACCAGGAACAAAATAATTGAAAATTTTGTATTTTTAGCTAAGTTTTAAAATACGACTATGACTAAGGTCCAGGCATTAATATTGGAAATCAATAAGTTAGATCAGATTGAGTTAGAACTGATCTTGAGAGAAGTTCTGGACAGGATAAATCTCAAAAATCGCGCAGAGAAAGCATTGGATAAACTGGTAGGTATTGGGAAAGGAACATGGGAGAATAGTTAAAGACCATTGCAAACCAACTTACTACAAACAACCCATCACTTAGTCGACAAATGCAAAGTTTAACAATTACGCAAATGGTTAAGAAACATTCGGTTTTGATATGCTTGGTCATTTCCGTGATTTTCATCGTATTAGCATCCTTATTTTATCCCGGCGGCTCCTTGGTGGACAAAAATGCTGTCGGGTTTGACTGGTCAAAAAATTTCCTAAGCAATTTGTTTGCACCAAAAGCGATCAATGGTTTAGACAACCCTGGCAGGATTTGGGCACTGATTGGAATGGCATTCCTTGCGGTGGGTTATGGAATCTTTTTTATCAACATGTCAAAAAAGATCGCATCCAAACAATGGGCTACTATTTTAAAAGGTATAGGAGTTGCTAACATAATACTGATTTTCTTAATCGCAACACCCTTGCATGACCTGGGCGTCCTATCGATCATTTTAACATTGATTGGTTTATTTGTTATTACGGTTTTTGTCCTAAAGTCAAAACTGCATGTACTTAAATGGTGCTGTATCATTTGCTTATTGACGTATTACGTTTTCTTTACCTTTTATGGTTTTAATTACTTGGGTTTGGCGATGATCATGCAGAAAGTATATAATATAAGCTCGATGTTATTAGTTTTAGGACTGGAGTATTTTACCAAACCCGAAGACTTTATACCAATTAAACCGGGAGAACAAAAACCAGACAGATAAATATACCAAGATTTAAGTGGATTTGAAGGATGGATGGATCAAAAAAGGAATAGACACGATGAATAACCGATCGGTTTTTGGGATTTATTAGAAGTAGGTAGTATGTTTGCTTTCAGATTACCTTAACACATGAAATATTCAGTTTATAAACAAGACCATTATACGGTTTTTCAGTTGGAGGAGGAGCTCCTGAATTCAGTTGTTGCTCCAGATCTGAAGTCGGAAATTGTTATCCTGGCAAATGAAGGTGTTAATAATTTAATTTTTGACCTCTCGGAAGTCAAATATATCGATTCTGCAGGTTTAAGTGCCATTCTTACGGTCGACCGGTTAATGAAAATCGACGGTAGCTTCGTTTTGACAGGTATTGAACAACCTGCGGTAAAAAAATTATTCGAAATTAGTCGCCTTGATAGTGTTTTGGCCATGGCTCCTTCTGTACAAGAAGCAATAGAATTCGTCTTTAAGAAAGCGCAGCAGCGAAAATTGGAAGATAAAGGTGATGAGGCCGACTGAAAAATTGTTTTAAAGATATAACCTTTTATCAAAGTTTCCGAAAAATCGGGATAAAACACTAGCGGGAAAAAAGAACCTTTGTTCAACGCTTGTTTTCTGAATATTCCCTTCTATGCGGGGAACATCGGAAAACTTATTATGCTCGGAAACAGAAAAAATATTATATAAAACGCTAATTTTTAAAACCTCCGAGTTCAAAAACATGCCGATCCCAAATAGTCAAAAAAACATAGTCTACGGCACCATAATAGCTGGCGGAGATGTCCGAATCGGAGATGACATCAATTACATCACCTACAACATCGAGCGCGATTTCAAATCGGGCAGCATCCTCTTTTTGCGCCTGGATAAAAAGGACGAGACGCATTATAACGCCCAGCTATCTGTCAAAAGCAAGCACAGCACACAAGGCACCTTAGCGACTTCGGGCGAAAAGTGGTGTGAAAATATCGAAGTAGATATTCCCCCGCAGTTGCTTGAGGCTTTGAACGATTTTCAAGCAATTAGACGCAGCATCGATACCCAAATGCGTTTAACCGGCACGCGGGATGTGAACCCATCGAGCATCATTGCCCTTGAAAATCAGTTAGCGCAATTGATTTTCGACACCTTTTTCGCTGGCGAAATCGGCAAAGCCTGCTCCGATTTCATCCAATTGCTCGAAGAACAGCGCATCGAAGAATTGCTGTTAGCCGTTTCTGCCGATGACGAACGAATTGTCAATTTGCCGTTTGAAATGGTACTGCCTTTGTTGTTTCCACCCAAATTGGGCGAAGCCAAAAAGAGCCTCGCCATCAACAATTTTGGTTTGGTGCGGACTAAAATGACCGCGCTCGACACCTTTAAGATGCAAGGTGACCACGCCACAGCGGCCCCATTGAAAATGCTGTTTATCACCGCTTTGCCCGAAAACCTGGACGAACGGGGTAAAATGCTGCAAATTGAAGAGGAACAAACCCGCCTCATTCAGTCGATCGGCGCATTGGAAGCAACAGGCGATAAAAAGCCTAAAATCGTGATTGAGTTTTTAGAAAATGCATCCCTCGATGAACTCGATAAAGCCCTCAAAGCACGCCAACACGATATTGTGCATATCAGCGGACATGGCGCCTATCATGCAACCGAAAACAGAGGCGTTTTGTATTTTGAAAATGAAGACGGCGATGAAGTGCAAGTGGCTGGTGCAGCTTTAGGCGAAACGCTGCGGCAACATGCTTGCGTCAAACTTTTGATTTTGAGTGCTTGTGAAACCGCAATTGCGGGCAGTGAAGGTGGTGTGACAGAACAAGCGGCTGAATTTGGCCTGCCGAGCATTGTGGCCATGCGTTTTGCTATTACAGATGAAGGCGCAAAAGTATTTACCACCGAATTTTACACCCAATTGGCCAAAGGTTTGTCGCTCACGCGGGCGCTGGCGTATGCGCGCGAGGCATTGTTGAAAGAAATTGAGCAAAAACGAGCAAAAACGCCTCACATCCTGCACATTGCCGAATGGTTTACGCCGGTGGTGTATCAAAATCAGTCAGTGGGTGCATTGATCGATAAAACGCAGCCGTATCACTTGCCCGATCATTTTTACCCCCTCAGTAGTTTTCTCAAAACCAGGCAATCTCGCCTGATTGGCGAGGGGTTTATTGGGCGCAAACGGTATTTGATCCAGCTGCGCCAGGCGTTTCGGGCGGGGCGGCACATCTGTTTGCATGGGTTGGGCGGTTTGGGTAAAACGACTTTGGCAGAGGCATTTGCCCATAATTACGACAACCACAGCCATACCATCGTTATTTTTAGAAATGGCAATCAAATCAATGAAGCGCATATTCTCCAAACACTCAACAAGCGTTTTGCCAAAATCAACCCCGATTTGGCAGAACAAATACAGCAAGCGATAGACGACCCACAAACGGAAGTCTTAGAAAAACTCCAATTGCTGATCGACAACTACCTCCACGGCCGCAAAACCATTTTGATATTTGATAATGTCGAAGATGTGCAAACGGATAAAGAAGGGGCGTTTCAACGCAGCATTGGCAGCGAAAGTTTGAGCGCATTTTTAAAGCATTTATGCGAAAACACACCCATAAATTGCCATATTCTTTGCACCACCCGCTATAAAATAGCCAATTTGGCAGAGGTGGTCGAACACCTCGCCTTAGATAAAATGGGCTATGCCGAGCAATACCGCTTGCTCAATTACTCCCAAATACTGCGGGATATCCCCCTGCAAGACAGAGACGATGTGTATAAACGCTTGGACGGACACCCACGCGGCTATGAATATTTGGAGGCTTTGTTGAACAAAGACAAAACCTTCCGTTGGCAACAAGTCCGCGCAGCCGAAGCGGATGTTTTTGAAAACCTGTTATTGGCAAAAGTATATGAACGCTTAACCGAGCGTGAAAAAGCGATGTTCCAAATGGTGGCTGTTTTTATTGCGCGGACACCTTTGGCAGCTTTAGCCGCTGTGAGCGGTGAAAAGGAAGCGGATTTATGGCCTGTTTTAAAGGCCTTGCAAGATTGGTCTCTGTGTTTTTTGGAAAAAGACGGGCGGTTTGAGGTGCATCGATTGACGCGGGAATGGATGCGGGAAAATGTTATTTCCGCTGTGAAAATTAAGGAATGGGCGTACAAGGCAGGGGAATATTTTGAAGAACAACCTACGTGGGACGATGATGAATTAGCGCGAGAATACTATGAAATAGCAGAATCTTGGGATGATTTCGCAAGGATTTCATTTCATTTAGAAAGACAATATGAAAGAATTGGCTTAAATCAGCGCGTTTTAGAAATAAATCAAGATGTTTTAGAAAAAAATATTGATGATGAAAAAAATAGTGTTGCTTATTACAATATTTCCTTTTTGTTGTGGAAAACAGGTGATTATGAAAATGCACTTAGTTTTCTAAAAAAAACTTTAGACATAGCCGAAAAAATAGGAGATACCCAAAAACAAGGGATGGTATTAAATGGTATCAGCCAAATCTATGATGCCAAAGGCGACTACGATACCGCCTTGCGCTATTTGGAACAAAGTCTTTTCATAAACCAGAAAATCGGCGACCGTCAAGGCGAGGGCACGACTTTGAATAATATCAGCCTAACCTATTCAGCCAAAGGCGACTACGATACCGCCTTTCACTATTTGGAACAAAGTCTTGCCATAACGCAGCAAATCGGTGACCGTCAAGGCGAGGGTACGACTTTGAATAATATCAGCCTAATCTATTCAGCCAAAGGCGACTACGATACCGCCTTGCACTATTTGGAACAAAGTCTTGCCATAAGGCAGCAAATCGGCGACCGTCAAGGCGAGGGCGCGACTTTGAATAATATCAGCCTAATCTATTCTTTCAAAGGCGACTACGATACCGCCTTGGGCTATTTAGAACAAAGTCTTGCCATAACGCAGCAAATCGGCGACCGTAAAGTCGAGGGCACGACTTTGAATAATATCAGCCAAATCTATGATGCCAAAGGCGACTACGATACTGCCTTGCGCTATTTGGAACAAAGTCTTGCCATAAGGCAGCAAATCGGCGATATTGCAGGAATGGCAACAAACTTAAACAACATGGGTGCGATGCTTTTTGAACAAGAACGCTATGAAGAAGCGATACCACTTTTGATGCAAGCCTATCAAATTTATCAAAGAATAGGTTCCCCGACTATTAAAAAAACTGAGGGGTATCTGGGTGACATTATCGAGCGCATCGGCGAAGCAAAATTCCAAGAAATCATCTCTAAAATGGAGTAAATAGAGCGGGGGATATAGGAAGCGGCAGTTATTCGCTCAAAACATCTGCGACAGACAGGAGCGTTAAACCTTGAATGCCAGTGTAGTCTTTGATATTATGGTTATCGGAAAGGTAGTTTCCTGTCTTCCCGTATGTTGCGTTGCCATTCAACAGGGTCTTCTATGCTACTGACACCGCCTATTGCTGCCAATTGTTCTAACCAATCAATGGGTGATTTACTATCAATGGTGGGCATCTTTTCAGTTTGGGAGGCTGTATTATTTCCGATCAAAACAGATAAAAAGGCATCTAATTGAGATAGATTATTGGGATTCAATTGTCCCAACTTCTGTAACACAGACTGATATAACAAGGTATCTGTCATGAAAAATGCTAATTTTTTTACTAGTTTTCATACAAATCTACACCAAAAATCGAAAAAAACTACCTTTGAACTCAAAAACGAACCCTATTTTTCAATCATAAAAGCACAAACATAGCAAACGCTTGCAACCGCCACCCAATACATCCTCGACTTACTCACGGACAACGAGGAACTCAAAAAATTCCCCAAGGAATTCATAGATGCGTCTGTGACATGGGTAAAATCCTGTTTTTTAATCCCCGAAGATCCAAAAACCAATGCCAAATTGGAAGACCCCAATAAGCCTATGGAGGTTAAAAAAGATATTATTCAAGACAAATTGGAGGATTTGAAGGACAACGCTCAATTTCAAAAGGAATTGAAGGAACAACTCGCCGCTTTTGAACAACAGCGCACGCGCCTTAAAAATGTGGTACACGATGCGGATATCGACGTAAAAGGCAGTGTTCATATCGGCGACAAAGGCCGTGTTTCGGGTGATCATTATGATGAAAAAAACGTCATCAAAGGCGGTACTATCAATGCGGGTGGGGATTTTCGGCTTGGGGATGATGAAAATGTGGAGTGAGGATGTTGCTCTTCAAAAATTATAGCATTAATGAAGCGGCTTACGTTGTAGATGCGATGGAAGAAACGCATAGAAGTATGATTGGTGAATTAAAAAAGAAGGGAAACAAGACCTAGTATGCCCAAGTTCAAGACTCAAAGCCAACGCAGGGCAGTGTTTATTCAGTGCTGGGTCAAAAAGGAATTGGTGGCTGAATAATTGGTTGGTTTTTTGAATTTATTAGAAGTGTGTTGTATGTTTGCTTTCGGATTGCCGCAACTGACTTGTATTAGGCTTTTGAATTAAGTGATTGATTTAAAAAGGGGTATTACTGCGTAGGTATTTGGGATATACGTAGTAGAAGTTGCGGTAGTTCGCTATAACAAAAACAAAATATAATAAAAATGAACTATAAAATTAATAGATTAGAAGAGGCAAAGATTTTAAACCAAGAAGGAAAACTTCGGGAAGCCGTAGAAATATTGTTGGATATTTCACCGCAAAACTTTCAAATCGAGGTTGGCATAATCTCGGCTAATGTCAATAATTTATATTTTGAAAAAAATTTAGGAACTATTTCTAACAGCGACTTCAATTTAACATTTAATCAACGTTCATTAGCGGTAGCAGAGTTACTAGAAAAATTAAAAAAGCATTTTATTGGAGATAATTTTGCATACATATTTAATCAGGCAGTGGAACTTAATAAAGAAAAGAAATATGATATTGCACTTGAACTTCTTGATAAAGCAAATAAACTAGACCCAGCAAATTCACTAGTTTTAATTGAAAGAGGACTTGCAAAAATGAATATTTTCCTTTTTAGTGAGGCAATAGTTGATTTCTGTGAAGCAATTGAGAAAAAGCCCATAAACCCGTATGTTTATTTTTTGAGAGCACAAGCTTATGATGCAATGGGTTTGAAAGAAAAAAGCGAACAAGACATTCAGAAATTTAATGAATTTGGAATTGACTTTAACCAACTAAAATAGATAAAATGAAAAATTCAATATTTTTTTTCTTGCTCTTTTCCATTTTTGCTTGCACCCAAGAGAAGAAGACACCTGAATTTGTTTGGCAACCAATACCTAATCCTTCACCGGTGCCTATTGAGCCAGCCCCAAAACCTGCTTTACAATCAACGGAAGACTTTACAAGGTTTTTGAAAGCCTACAACAAAGTACATTCAATCAGTACAACGCCTGTAAATCCATTGAAGGGGGTTTCTATCCGATTTGACAATCCCACAAGTGGGACTGTTCAAAACACTGAACGAAATTTTGAAGGTACTTTTAGAAACTACCAAGGCATAAATATTAGTCAGGTGAAATTTCCTGTAACCCGAATTGCTTCTGCATCGAGCGCATATTCGTCTGAACTAGCGACGATCTTACATGAAAACCAAGCGTCGAAAAATTTATTGAATGCCTACTCTAAATTCATTCCTGAAAACACTAAACTGCTTGCTGTACACAATTTAACAGATAAGACTGTTTTTGAATTTGTTGAAAATGGAGTCACAAAATTGAAAACGGTAAAATTGCGAGGCGGAGGCCAAGTTGCTGTTTTAGCTGGCGCATTATGGGCAACTTATGAGTTGCTCGGAGGTGAAAATGAATTAAAGAAATATCATAAGTCTCAAAATTAATAAATACAGCGAACTCTACGTGGCTGCCAACCGTCCGCTAAGCGCGGCGGCATGGCAGTCACGCTCACGATGGCAATAAAATAAAAAGGATTTTTATGGACTACTTCAAAGATGCAAAGGACTGGATTACCCGAAGTTGGTATGGAATAATTATTGGATACTTAATTATTTTGGTTTCGATTTACGGAGGTATCTGGTATTTTATTGAGCCAATGGATTTATCAAATGACAGTGGTTTTTTAATTAATATTCAGCCTAACAGGTTGGCTAGTCATATTTTATTAAGCCTTTTAGTTGCCCCTTATGTTACTTTGTTTTTCATTATAATAAACAAATTATATTCAGAAAATAAATTTGACAAACTTAATATTATTTATGATAGCATCTCTTCAACTCCATTTGACTTTGAACCAATAAGAGAGCGAATGTGGGATAGGCAGCAACGTAAAAGAATAGGAGAAAAAGCAGAAGGTGAATTTGAACTAATCAATAATGTAATAAGTTTAAGGAGAGTAAATTCAGAAGGAGAATTTCATCTAAAGATTCGAAGTTATGAAGATGGAAAAAACAAATCAAATATAATAAAAAAAGATTTAACCCAGGGCGGAAACCGTAATGTCCAAATAAATTGTCAAATAAAAATTTCAGGCACTGGCAGTCAAACTATTATTTTTGTTATAAAAGATGCAGATAATGGTGATTGGATTGCAAACAAGAGAATAATTGTGAATAATAAAAACTGGGAGAATTTAAGCGCATATTTTAGAGTTCCATATGACAAAAACGCATATTTTAGAATTGATAGCGTAGACGTTATTAGTCCGCCGAACAGCATTGAAATAAGAAATTTGAGATTAATAGAATATTAAATAAACAAAAAACAATTATTGCCATCTAAATCTCCCCTGCCAATAGCCCACTAAATGCGGCAGTCTGCTGTGACCAACCATTGTACACAAAAAAAATAAAAAATGAGCAAAGAGGTTAAAGAGTTAATAGAAAAAGCCGAGGACCTTTCTTCATTGGGGAAGACAGATGACGCATTGTCATTTTTCATCCTTGCTCTAAATACTCTTGAAAAATCAAACGACTTAAATTCAGACCAACTTTCCCAAAAGATACTATCGCTAAATAATATAAGTCATCTTTATAGGAATGCCGGAGATTATGACACTGCTTTGCAATATTTAGAACAAAGCCTTGCAATTGGGCTACAGATTGGGGATAGACAAAATGAGGCAACAACCTTAAACAATATTAGCCAAATTTATTCTGCCAAAGGCAACTATGATACCGCATTGCGATATTTGGAGCAAAGCCTTGCAATCGGGCAACAAATTGGGGATAGACAAGCAGAATTTTCAACTTTAAATAATATAGCATCGGTTGTATATGCCAAAGGGGATTATGACAGTGCCTTGCGATATTTAGAACAAAGCCTTGCAATCGGGCAACAAATTGGGGATAGACAAAATGAGGCAACGACCTTAAATAATATAAGCCAAATTTATTCTGCCAAAGGCGATTATAATGCCGCGTTGCAATATTTGGAGCGAAGCCTTGCAATCGGGCAACAAATTGGAGATAGGCAAAATGAGGCAACAACATTAAACAACATAGCAACAATTTATTCAATAAAAGGCGATTATGATACTGCCCTGCGACACTTAGAACAAAGCCTTGCAATCGGGCGGCAAATTGGAGATTATCAAAAAGAAAGCAAAACCCTAAATAACATTGCAACTATTTATTATGAAAAGGGGGATACTGAAAGAGCATTGAAATTTTTTGAGCATAGCCTTGCAATTCAGCAAAAAATTGGAAATAGAACGGGAGAAGGAGCAACACTAAATAATATTGGACAAGTCTATACTACATTGGGTAACTTTGAAAAAGCACTAAAATACTTTGAACAAAGTCATAGTATTAGATTAACAATTGGAGACTTACAAGGAGTTGCGAACTCATTAAATAACATGTCCTATCTATATTTGAATATGGGTGTGACCGAAAAGGCTTTGAGTTTGCTTGAAGAGGCTATACTAATTTATGAAAAAATTGGGTATAAATATGGGTTGTACCAAAGTTATAAATTATTTACAACTGCCTTATTCTCATTAAAAGAGTATTCAAAAGGGTTATCTCAATTTTCACGAGCAGAAGAACTTGCCCAAGAACTTGGGCTCCAAAATGAATTAGCAGAACTAAAATCTGTACGAAATCAAATCGTTCACCAAATCGGTATTGAAAAATGAAAGAAATTACCGAACATGATTTGATATATAAAGTTTTAGAACTGATTGAGATGAAAATCAAGTTCAATCCTAATCAAAACAATATTGAAGGAGGTAACACAACAATATTAATCGATAAAATTTTTTCAATTATGAATAACAATGGTGACATTTACAATGTGAACCAAGCAGGTGCAGTCGGTCCAAATTCATCCGCTCAAAATAATACATTCACTCAAAACAATCTTAACCTTGGGGATGATTATAATTTTGAGGCACTACTTGAAGAACTTCAAAAACTTAAAAAGGCAATGAAGTCAAATGCCGAAAATCCAGAGGAATTTACATCTGTGACTGAAATTGCTTATGCTGAAGTTGCCGCAGAAAAGAAAGAAGGAAATAAAGTAATCCAGCATTTACTTAAAGCAGGAAAATTTGCCCTTCAAACTGCAAAAGATGTTGGTGTAGAGTTAGTTGCAAGTATTATTGCTAAACACACAGGCATGGGCTGAAAAAAATGTATATAACTCTCCTTGGCTGCCAACCGCCCACTAAGCGTAGCGGTGTGACAAGGAACCAACCGTTGGTGGCAATTAAAAATGAACAAAATATGAAAAATAAAATTTCCAATAATGATGACCCAATGGTTGTCAAGCCACTATTAAAAAACGAAGGAAAAACTTCTCCTTCAAGGGGCGCACTTAAAATTGAAATTTCTACTGCTACACCAATGGTTGTCGCTGGACAAGAGTTTTCCATATATGTTATAATTAGAAACCCATTTCCTGTACCTGTAACAATACACAGTACTGAAACTCATATCCCTGTTGAATTATCAGATCAAATATGGAAAAGAAAATGGATTCTAAATAGAGATATAAAATTATTCGAAAAAATAGAAAAATCCAGAAGCAAGTCGCTTAAGTTTTACAATTGGATACTTTACAAGTGGTCAAAAAGATTCAATCACCCATCAGAAAGCCCTAGGGTGGCTGTTGCTGTTGGGGTAGATAAACCTTTAAGGGATGTTTCTGGCGAAAGAGTAATTACGATTCAAGATGCTAATAATATATATATAGATAATTGGCAATTAAGTTTTGGTGATTTAACATCTGATGAAGTAAATGAACGGCTTTGGAAAATAAGTAAGTATCTGGATGGGGATAGGCCTGTTGTACTTAGACAAGGAGACTCTACTGTCAAGCATTTTATTCTAAAAACATCTGCTTGGTTATTTTTCAAACCAATAAGTCATACTTTTCAGATTCAAATACAATATGAAGTAGATGAAATGGTACATATAGACACAATACCTTTCGCTTTTAATATAAAAGCAGCGACAATGTCTACAATGATCGGAGCATTTTTTGGAAGTATATTGGGAACTATAATAAATACTAAATTTGAAATCACTAACTGGATTGACATAAGTCAGTCTTTAGTCTATTCAATTATTAGTTCAGTAATATTAATTGTTGCCTTTGCAAGAAAAAATGATGTGCAGCAAATAGTTTCAATTGAGGACTTTTGGGGAGGGTTGTTCATTGGTTTCTTAGCTGGATATTCTGGTGAAGATTTCTTCTCGAAAATAATTAATAAACAGTAATGCTATCAAGTCCACTGCTATCCATGTCACCGAACAACTTCCTCGGAAGGCCGTAGCAGTATACGGCAGCAAGTCAAAATTTGGTGGCAATTGTTATTAAAATTAGAGGCTTGAGAGATGCCAAACTTTGAATGCAGTCAAATCATTTTTAAACTAAAAAATTCTTGAAAGCATGACATTCATCATTTTTTTAAAGAAAAGAGTATCTTATTATATTATATTCTTTTGCTTTTGCTTATTTTTGTATATATTAATACCGAATAGTACTTTCATGGGGGTGCTTATTGGATTAGTAGTAAGCGAAATTCAAACCTATTTTGAGTACCTTGAATCTAAAAAAATCGAAACAAAAATCAATTCCGTTAATGAAAAGGTGATTGAATATCCAAAACAAAAAATCAATTGGATTAAAATTTTAATCTACATTGCTATTTTATTGACTATTTGGGGCACTTCTAACCTATATCTTTATTTAACAAACAACTAATGAAAACTCTGAAGCACATTTCAATCATTATTTTGTTTTTACATTTTCAGGCGTGTCACCATGACGACACTTGCCAGCAATTATTTTCTAAAATAGATAAACCTAACAGAACTGAAGAAATTTCGGTTGAAAAGATATATGATGGCCACAATATGCGAATAGAAAGTCGGTTTGAATTTAGTTGTGTTGTTCTTGATTCAACAGACATTTCAAGTGATGTTAATTTTGACAGAAAAAGTGATGACTTTGTTTCTATAAAATTATTATCTCCAGAAAAGTATAAATTAAAAAACAATGATATTATAAAAGTTTTTTTTACAGATAAACGCAAATTGGTGTGGGATATGTTTGCCGTATCCGTAAAATTAGTAATCTTAAAAATAAAAAAAGAGGCAACTCCTTGTGATTCAGTGTTCAATATTATTTATAAGGACATTTCGGGAAAAATAGAAGATATTGTTACAAACGAACGAGTAGAGGCTACACAACTTTATGATTACACATTAAAAAACAAAATTAAACAATACATATCTTCACTTTCAATATCGGACAGTATAAAATTTAATAAATGCCAAAAAGAGTTTTTTATTTTAGACTTAATTAACAATTCGGGTGAATTTGGGTTTATTGAGAATGAGTATTATTTAACCCCAAGATTGAAAGAATATTTAAACACTATGGCAGAAAGCATTGCGTCTGAAACTAAGCAGCGTAATTGGAATAAATCTCAATTCATAATTAAATGCATAGGGTATGCCGATGAAAGAAGTTATACTGGTTCTTCATTAATAAATTATTCAAATTTAGGCACCTCTGACTCAACAGATGTTCATATTTCTTATACTAATTGCCAGGATGATAATTTTGAGGAGTTAGGCAAATTAAGTATAGGCTTCACTGAACTTAAAACTATATCAAACAATTGTGACCTAAGTATTCTTAGAGGTTATGTGGCAGCTACTTACCTTGAAAATAGATTAAAGTTATTGACAAATTTAAAGTTTATTTTTAAATATAGAGGCGGTGGTGAAGTTCCAAATGAAACTTATGACATTAACAGAAAAATTGATTTATATTTGGAAATAAAAGGTGTCGCTGAAAAATAAGGTGCTCAGCCATCAACAATCGCTTGCTGAAAAGTACTCCTAAACGTCGTACCTAACAGCAAACGTAACGTCAAACAAAACCAACAAAACACAATACAAAATCTCGCAATTCCCCCCAACACCAATTTCAAACACCTTACAAAATCTAGAATCTTAACCAAATCCCAAAAAGACCAAGCAAAACCCCTACACCCCCCGCAACCGCAACCCCGCAGCCTTCAATAAATCTTCCGTCTTCGCAAAACAAAACCGGATCACTTTATCATCCCGGCCATCGGAGTAAAACGGCGAAACCGGAATCGCGGCCACCCCATGCTCGATGGTCAGGCGCTCGCAAAAGGCAAGGTCGGGCTCGTCACTGATGCCCGAATAGTCGTACAACTGAAAATAGGTGCCGCGGCAAGGCAGGGCTTTGAAGCGGGTTTCGGCCATGGCCGCTGCAAAAAAGTCGCGTTTTTGCTGATAAAAAGCAGGCAATCCCAAATATTCACGCGGATCAGCCATAAAATCGGCAAAAGCGGCCTGCATCGGATGGTTGGCGCAAAACACATTGAACTGATGCACTTTGCGAAACTCGGCGCTTAAAGCAGGCGAGGCAATGCAATACCCCGTTTTCCAGCCGGTATTGTGGTAGGTTTTCCCAAAAGAATAAATGGCCAGCGTGCGCTCCCGCAATTCCGCATGGGCCAGCGCGGTATCGTGCGGCACGCCATCGTAGATTAGGTGCTCGTACACCTCATCGCTCATGACTAAAATGTTGGTTCCCCGCAAAATCGCGGCCAATGCATCCCAATCGGCCTTGGTCAAAATCTGGCCGGTGGGGTTGCTGGGCGTGTTCACGCAGATCATGCGCGTGCGCGGGGTGATCAATTGGGCTACTTCCGACCAGTTTACCTGATAGGCCGGCGCCACCAAGTTGTACGGTACCGCTACCCCACCCATCGTTTCAATGGAGGGCCGATACGAATCGTAACAAGGCTCCAGCAGGATTACCTCGTCGCCCGGACGCACAAAAGCCCCAAAAACACAAAAAATCGCCTGGGTACCGCCGGCTGTGATGGTTATTTCGGTATCCGGATGAATCACCGTGCCGTACATGGCCTCCATTTTTTCGGCAATACGCTCGCGCAAGGGCAACAAACCGGGCATCGGGGCATATTGGTTGGCGCCCTTCGCCATGTGCTCGGTGACCAGCGCTTGCAGTTTTTCCGATGGATTGTAATTCGGAAAACCCTGGGCCAGGTTGATGGCCTTGTACTGGTTGGCCAGGGTCGACATGACCGTAAAAATGGTGGTGCCTACTTGCGGCAGTTTGGATTCGAGCTGGATCATAAATCAAAATTGGGGGTGAGACCATCTTTGCTGCGCGCATAAAAATCGCTGATGTAGCGCACGGCGTCATCGGCATCGTCGGTAATATAGAACAAATCGAGGTCGCCGGCATGGATATTTTGGTGTTTTTCCAGCATTACTTCCACGATCCAGTTACGCAAACCTTCCCAGAACTCCTTGCCAATCAACACAATCGGTACCTGCGTGATGGTTTTTGTTTGCACCAGCGTGAGCACTTCAAACAATTCATCGAGGGTGCCAAAACCGCCGGGCATGACGATAAAGCCTTGCGCGTATTTGACAAACATCACCTTGCGCACAAAAAAGTAGCGGTGCTTGAGGTTGAGCGCCGGAGCGATATACGGGTTGTGGCTGGTTTCGAACGGCAATTCAATGTTCAAGCCCACGGAAGTGCCTTCTTTCATCCAGGCGCCTTTGTTGCCCGCTTCCATGATGCCCGGACCGCCGCCGGTAATCACGCCAAAGCCTTCCTCGGTGAGCCGGGATGCGACCTGGGTGGCCAATTCATAGTAAAAAGTGCCCGGTTTGGTACGCGCCGAGCCAAAAATGGACACACAAGGCCCGATATTATTCAAAACTTCAAATCCGTCGACAAATTCGGCC
The DNA here is from genome assembly GCA_027488935.1 of Saprospiraceae bacterium. Taxonomy (GTDB): domain Bacteria; phylum Bacteroidota; class Bacteroidia; order Chitinophagales; family Saprospiraceae; genus M3007. The sequence goes on from JAIYAP010000041.1 coordinate 87,385, forward strand.
ATGACTTTGAACATCGTCCAGGCGTTCTCGCCGCGTATTTTTGTCCACTTTTTCATGGTTTGGCTTTCATGCTCTTGCTCCTCTTGCACGTTGTCTTTCATAGTGTTGTGTATTTACTTTGTTTAAATATAAATTTATCCTTACAGCCGCACCCGCAACAATTGTCCGAGGCGTTCGTAGGCAACTTTCCAATCGTCGTTGGCAAATACCCATTGGCCTTTCCGCAAGCCTTTGGTGAGCAAATAAAATTCGTTTTGACTGCGCCAAATCGCGGGTTTCAGGCCCATTTGGTCCACAATCGTGAGTACTTCATTCAGCCATTTCACCCGTTGCACCGAGGATTCATCGAGTTCAATTTTTTTGATTTCCCGCATAATCCGCTCGCCAATGGCATGTCGCACCGATTCAATATCGCCAAATTTTACGTTCCAACGGCTGATATCGGCCGAAATACGCCGCAAATTACGCGGATCATTGGTCGTTTCTCCGTCAAAAAAGTGCAATAAATCGGCATTCAGCACATACGCCGCAATGTTGCGCCAGGTATCCGGCAGGGTCAGTCCGGCTTCCTGTAATCCCGTCATCAACTGATAGTTATCGTTGAATACGTTGCGGAAATTGGCATCGGCCAGCGATAAACTGTGCTCGGTGATGGCCGAGATGATTTTGATTTTTTCATCGGCAAACAACGACGAGATGGTAAATTTCTCCGGACCAAAATATTCCTGCAAAATACCGATCACCTCGCCCAATTGCGCCTGCCGGAACGCTTTGTTGGTGCGTTCGTACATCGAATCGAAGGTGGTGCGGTTCATATTGGCCGTCAAATTGCCAATAATATGCTGCTGCCCTAAGTAAATCACGGCAAAACAATAGGTTTTTTGCGCATGGCTCAGGCGCGAGCGGATGGCTAAGCGCGATACCGCAAATTGCACGGTGCCAGCCTCAATTTTTTCAAAAACCTCCACTTCAGCAGTATAATTGAACAAATCCAGGTCTTCCGGATTTTCCTCAAACAAGGACGATACCGCAAAGTGCATCGCCACACGATCGAGGGTAACCCGCGTGGGCACCACATTTTGCAAAAAACTCGCCGCGCCGTTGTCCAACACATTACTCGGGGCTTCGGCGAGTCGGCGGGTAAAGTCATTGTGCAAACTCCGGCCCGACACATCCTGCACATAATCCATGGCGCGCAGGGCATATTGCAGGATTTGGTTGGTTTCGAGGCCCGAAATTTCGTCAAAAAACCAGCCGCAGCTCGTGTACATGAGGATGGAGTGCCGTTGCATTTCGAGCAAACGCAATACCAACACTTCTTCCAGGCTGCTCAGGGTGCGGCGGCAGTGTTTTTCTAAAAAGCGCTTCACCGACTCATCCGAGCGGTCGAGCATCAGTTCGATATAATCGTTGCGTGCCGCCCAGGGGTCGCGCAAAAACCGCTGACCTTCCCGTTCAAACAAAGGGCCGGTCTGGTCGCGCAGCCAGTCGAGGGTATCGCGCAGGGGTTTGCGCCAGCGCTGGTGCCAGCCCGAGTTGCCGCCCGTGTTGCATCCGCAGTTGCTGCGCCAGCGTTCGACGCCATGCACACAGCTCCAGGAGGAGTTTTCGTGAATTTGCGCCTCCCATTGGGGTGGAAACAGTTCTAAAAACTGGCCATAATTGGTGATTTGGGCATCGCTGCCGCTGTCTATTTGGAGCAGGCAGTCGGCTAAGGCCATTTCGCCCAATCGGTGGTGGTGGCCATAACTTTCGCCATCGGTCGCGATGTGCGAAAGTTCGGGGGTGTCGTCGTTGGAAAAAACGCTCAACATGCGGTTGGCAAAGTTTTTACCACTGTTGAGCAGGCCATTAAAAGCCACTTCCTGCGCGATGCCGCCGTTGTAAAAAAACAGGGCAATGCGGCGGCCGCTGGGCAACTGACACCAATACGGATTGCGGGTGTCGATGGACTCCGCATTAACGTCTTTCCAGGCCGTGGCCATCGTACCGCCCATTTTCCGCACGGCTTTTGCCTGGCGCGGGGCCAATACGGTATATAAAATGCCATGTGCGGCGAGTACTTCGAGGGTTTCGGTATCTACGGCAGTTTCAGCGAGCCAGATGCCTTCCGGGGCGCGTTTGAACCGAAATTCAAAATCTCGGATGCCCCATACCACCTGCGTTACCTTGTCGCGGTAATTGCAAAGCGGCAAAATCAAATGGCTGTGTACCTGCGCCATGGCCGAACCGTGGCCGCCAAACAATTCCTGGCTGCGTTGGTCGGCGCGCAAGATCAAATTATAGGCCTCGGGGTCCATTTCTTCGAGCCAGGTAAGCAAAGTAGGCCCGATATTGAAAGAAATGCGGCTATAATTGTTGCGAATTTTGTTGATCCAGCCCTGATCATCGAGGATACGGGCAGCAGCATTGGGCGCATAACATTCAAAGTTGATGCGCGAATTCCAATCGTGAAAAGGACGGGCACTTTCTTGTTGTTCCACGATTTCCAGCCAGGCGTTCTCGCGTGGAGGCTGGTAAAAGTGGCCGTGGATACAAACGTACTTATTTTTGCGTGGCATGCGGCGAAGGTAGGGAACTCGGTGAAATGATGCAATTGGATTGCAAAAGTGCTGCCAACTTAACATTTGAAAAAGTTCAGGGTTCGTATTTGCATCTATTTTATCGGCGCAAACCCTACCTTTGCGCTGCAAATTTCCACTTTTGTCTGTTTTAAGTAGTTCAATCATTTCATACCCGCATGACATCTCGCGCAATACGCCAGCAATTTCTCGATTTTTTCGAATCAAAAGGCCATAAAATCATTCCTTCTGCGCCCATGGTGGCCAAAAGCGACCCCACGCTGATGTTTATCAACTCCGGCATGGCCCCTTTGAAAGATTTTTTTCTGGGCAACCAAACGCCCCCTGCCAAGCGGGTCGCCGATACCCAAAAATGTCTGCGGGTAAGCGGAAAACACAATGACCTGGAAGATGTAGGCTTCGATGGCTACCACCACACCATGTTTGAAATGCTGGGCAACTGGTCTTTTGGCGATTATTTTAAAAAAGATGCCTTAGCCTGGTCTTGGGAACTGCTCACGGAAGTGTATAAAATTCCGAAAGACCGCCTATATGTATCGGTGTTTCAAGGCGATGAAGCCCAGGGACTGCCTTTCGATCAGGAAGCGTTTGACACCTGGAAACAGTTTGTTGCGGAAGACCGAATTTTACCATTTGGCAAAAAAGAAAACTTCTGGGAAATGGGCGACCAGGGTCCTTGTGGTCCTTGCTCGGAAATACACGTCGACCTGCGCTCCGATGCCGATCGTGCCAAAGTAGACGGCCGCGATTTGGTCAATGCCGATGATCCGAACGTGATTGAGGTGTGGAACAACGTATTTATGCAGTTCAACCGCAAAGCCGATGGTTCCTTGGAGGAACTACCAGCCAAAAGTGTGGATACGGGCATGGGTTTCGAGCGTTTGTGCCGCGCGGTGCAAGGCGTTGCTTCCAATTATGATACCGATTTGTGGCGGCCATTGTTCGACTTTTTGGAAAACAGATCGGGCATCCGGTACACGGGCTCGTATGCGCGCGAGGCCAAAACCGATGTAGCCATGCGCGTCGTGGCCGACCATTTGCGGGCAGTGAGTTTTGCCATTGCCGATGGTGAATTGCCTTCTTCGGGCGGTGCCGGGTATGTAATTCGCCGGATTTTGCGTCGTGCGGTGCGGTATTACTACTCCTTTTTGAATTTAAAAGAGCCGGTTTTGTACCGGATGTGCCCGATTTTGGCCGAAGAGTTTGGGGATGTTTTCCCGGAATTGAAAGGGCAAATTGATTTTGTGGTAAAAGTTATTTTGGAAGAAGAAAAATCCTTCCTGCGCACCCTGGAGCAAGGCTTGAAACGCATTGACAACCTTGATTTGCAAGGAAATACTGTAAGTGGCGAGCAGGCATTTGAATTGTTGGACACCTTTGGTTTCCCCTACGATTTGACCAGTTTGCTGGCACGGGAAAAAGGCTGGGAAGTGGATGAAGAAGGTTTCAAAGCCGCCTTGCAAGTACAAAAAGACCGCTCCCGCAAAGACGCCGCCAAGCAGGTAGGCGACTGGATGGTGCTCAGCGATGATCCTGATGTGGAATTTGTAGGCTACGATACCCTGGAAACCACCGGTTCGCATGTCGTAAAATACCGCACCGTGGCCGCAAAAGGTGCCAATCAGTACCAGATTGTGCTCAACCGCACCCCGTTTTACCCGGAAGGCGGCGGACAAGTGGGCGATACCGGCGTGATGTATTTTGGCTCCGAACACGTGCGTGTACTCGATACCAAAAAGGAAAATACCCTGGTGATGCACATCGTGGAAAACCTGCCCGAAAACATCGACCATGAAAATGTGCAATGTGTGGTGGATGCTGATAAACGCCACCTCACCGAGCGCAACCACTCGGCTACCCACTTGCTGCATGCCGCTTTGCGCCGCGTACTGGGCACCCACGTGCAACAAAAAGGTTCGTACCTGGATGACCATACTTTGCGTTTCGACTTTCAGCATTTCCAGAAAGTGACCGATGCAGAAATCCTTGAAATAGAACGGATTGTAAATGAAAAAATCCGCGAAAATATTGCTTTGGAAGAAGCGCGCAACCTGCCCATTGAGGAAGCCAAAAATTCGGGCGCAATGATGTTGTTTGGCGAAAAATACGGCGAAAGTGTGCGCATGATTACGTTCGATCCTGCCTACTCCCGCGAATTGTGCGGCGGATGCCATGTACAGCGCACCGGCCAAATCGGCTATTTTAAAATTACCGCAGAAGCCGCAGTGGCAGCAGGCGTTCGCCGCATTGAAGCGGCTACAGCGTTAGGTGCCGAACAGTACGTACAAGGCCTGGAAGACGAATTGGGCGCGATCAAAAACGTATTGAAAGCGCGCGATCTGCCCAAAGCGATCGGCGATTTGCAAGATGAAAACAAACGTTTGCAGAAAGAAATCGAACGCCTCGTGCAGGAACAGGCCAATGGCTTGCGGGAAGGCTTGCGGTCGCAATTTGAAACGGTGAATGGCATCGCATATTTAGCGGCCTTATTGCCGATTCAGGATGGAAACGCGATCAAAACCCTGGCCACCGAACTGGAACGGGAAGTGGGCAACGCCGTGATTGCATTTGCTTCCGCCAGTGCCGATGGCAAATGCATGTTGACCGTAAAAATCAGCGATAACTTGGTAAAATCCAACGGGTTGAATGCCGGAACCATCGTACGCGAACTGGCACAAAAATTCCTGAAAGGCGGCGGCGGCGGCCAACCGGGCTTTGCTACGGCGGGCGGGACGGATGCCACACAATTGAAAGAGGCTTTGGATGCGGTGAAGGGGTATTTGTAGCAGGCCGCCAATTGTGGAGAAAAAACGTTCCTGTTGTGGATGTAACTTTTCACCTGATTGGCAGTCCAATTACAAAGTTTTCACGCACACAAAACTATTTCAACATGCATAAGATCAAAATCATCTTCACGGCGCTGTTTTTAGCCCTTTTTAGCCTTTCTGGCACTGTATTACTTGCGCAAGATGGTCCTCCACCGAAAGGCGATAAAGGCCACCGTCCACCACCGCCCCCCGAATCACAGGCGCAAATGGAAAAACGCGAGGCCGCCGAAACGGATGAAATGTCGAAGGAACTGAATCTTTCTCCCGAGCAAAAAGCCCAGATCAAAAAAATTGATCAGGATTTTAAAGCAAAAAGAAAGGTAGAAAAGAACGAACGCCGGGAAGCCCATGAGCAAGCGCGCGCAGAACGTGTCAAAGCCCATAAAGCCGTGATGACACCTGAACAATCTGCCAAATACGACCAGGTGCTGGCAAAACGTGAGGCGAAACACAAGGAGAAAATGGACGCGCGCCAGAAGGAAAAATCGGCCAAAAAATCGGCCAAAAAGGCACAGAAAAAAGCGGCCAAAACCCCGGAACAGGACGGAAACAAGGATTAATTGAATTTTTGGTTTGAATAAAAACATGCGTCTTCCCGAATTTTGGATTATACCGAAATTCGGGATTTTTATTTATTATCACGAGTATCCAGCAAGCCCCCCGCCGCGCTTTGGTCTTTTGACCAAGCGCATGCAACGTTCGATGCTAATCAACTTATAATCAATTTGTTATAACGCTTAAGTTCTCTCGGGAGTTGCGCGTGGTCAAAAGACCAACGCGCGGCGGCGGGGCTTTAGTGGTATAAAACAAAGATTGAGCGCTGCGAGATACTAAGCGTTGTGGAAGAGCGGACTACACGCGGCAACCTCGTTTAATTCCAACAAATGCATAAATTGTATTGACGGGGCGACTTTTTCAGTCACCCCGCCAATACAATTTACACGTTACCACAAATCCTTTCTCGTTGTAGTGTTTACCGCTGGTAACGATCTTCACGCGCTCGATGCTCAAACGCTGAGCGTGATCTTCGTTCTTCCCACGCTCAATTCCCCGCCGCGCTTTGGTCTTTTGACCAAGCGCATACAACGTACGACGCTAATCAATTTATAATCAACTTTTTATAACGTTTAGCAGCGCACGGGAGTTGCGCGTGGTCAAAAGACCAACGCGCGGCGGCTGGGTTTTAGTGGTATAAAACAAAGATTGAGCGCTGCGAGATACCAAGCGTTGTGGAAGAGCGGACTACTCGCCACAGAAAACCCCTTAATCCAACTTTTTCAAGCGACCGGAGCCGGAAATGCTCTTCGTAATTTGTGGATTCCCTTTGTAAGAAACGTCGCCGCTACCACTGATGGTGGCTTGCAGGCTTTCACTCGCCCACAGTTGCACATTGCCACTACCACTTACGGTTACTATAGCCGTCTTCGCTGGGCAATTGAGCGCAAAAACATCGCCGCTGCCGCTTACCACCGCATTCAATTGGTCGGCCGTACCGCTGAGCGTGATGTCGCCTGAGCCACTTACGGTTGTCCTAATTTTGGTAAAATCGGCTTTGTACACCTTTAAATCACCACTACCAGCCACATCCAGGTCCAATTGAAGGCCCTTGATGGCATCCGGTACACTTACCTTGGCGCTGCCATTTACCGCAATATTATCCCAATTGGGCGCAGAAACCAAAATTTTCAGATTGTCGACATCATACACATTGCGGTTGAAGAAGATTTTCAGCACGCCATTGTCTTCAATGGTTTCCAGGTAGGCGATGATGTTTTCTTCGCAAGTGACTTGTACCTTATACACCGAATCGGTGCGTACTTCCACGGTGCCTGGTACATTCACTTCAAGGGCATGAAAGTTCTTTTCATCGCGGTTTTCAGTACTCAAATCGCCCGAACCCCGGGTGCCAAGCGGGTCACAAGCGGCAAAAAGCAAACAAAAGGAAGCGGCAGCCAATAGGCAGCGGGGGACAAATTGTTTCGTTGTCATAGCTTAATCAGTCGTTGTTGTAAAAAATAGTGTTTTTGTTTTCAGAGGAACTTTCCAATCCACGCTCAATCCCCCGCCGCGCTTTGGTCTTTTGACCAAGCGCATACAACGTGCGACGCTAATCAATTTACAATCAATTTGTTATAACGCTTAGCAGTGCACGGGAGTTGCGCGTGGTCAAAAGACCAACGCGCGGCGGCGGGGCTTTGACTATCCTTACGACACGCACTTCCTGGTTTTACCCTGATTCGTTTTTACCTTTTTTTAAAACTGATACCGCAAGGCCACATTTCCACCCACCCAGCTGCTCAAACGCGGCGCATCCGGGATTTTGATGGAAGGGAAATTAGCAGGTACCACCAAGGATTTATAGTCAAATCCATCTGGCTGGGTTTTTTCTGCAATATACACGTTGGCGCTCAGGCCCAGGGCCACGTGCAAACCGCCCGCAATGCGCACATCCAAGGCTGGCACAAATTGCGCCCAACCATGAAACGTTTGGTTGTTTCGTCCCTCTACCTCAATTTGCCGGTGAATCAGATCGAAACTCATGCCGCAGCGGTCGTTGAAACGCGCCAAGGCGCCAATGCCCGCCCCATACGACCACAGGAGTTTTCGGTCCTCGTACGCGGGCGTGTACCCGGCCGTGAAGATGGTGTACAAATGCCGGGTGCCCGATTTGAAGGCCAAATTGCTCCAGGTTACTTCATTTCCGCTCAACTCGAGGGCGATATACCCGCCTTTTTTGGAAAAATTGAGCAAACCGATTTGTACCCCGTCGATTTCTCGCGCGCGGTTGATCAAGCCAATCTGCACGCCTTTTACTTTTCGGGCACTGTTGAACAAACCTGCCATTTGCACGCCCTGAATGGTATCAGCCTGGTTGAACAGTCCTGCTGCCTGTACGTGCAAGGTTCCGGATTTATGGGTATTGAACAAACCTGCGGCTTGAATCCCCCCTTTGGCTTGGCGTGCCACATTGAACAAACCCGCTGCCTGCACCCCTTGTACGTAGGCCGCACCTATATTGTACAAACCTGCGGCCTGCAACGCCATAATACTGTCTGCATGGTTGGCGATGCCGGCGGCCTGGATGGAAAATTTTCCGCGCGGAACGAGGTTAAATGCACCCGAAAATTGTGCAGAAGCGCCTTTGGCATCTTTGGCCATGTTGACAAAACCGGCAGCCTGTACACCCCGCAAGGTGCCGCCAATGCGGTTGTAAAAACCCGACAACTGCACCCCGGTAACATTGCCACGCACCTCATTGTAAAAACCGGCCGCCTGCACCCCTCGGATATTTTCGCGGGTATGGTTGCCCAGTCCTGCCAGTTCCACCCCGTCGTTGCCGCGTGAATATCCTGAAATCAGGTTGATGGAAAAGTTGTTAATCACATTGCCGCTCATCAAATGATTGGTACCGATCATGGGCAACAGCGACAATTGGAAGCGCCGGTGTAGGGAGTCCTTGACGTTGATGGCGGAAAAATTTTGCGCCGACGACACAAAAAAGCGCTCCATTTTGTAAGACGTTTTTTGAAGTTCAAGTTGCACGGCTGCCCAGGTATCCTTTTGCTCCGGAACAGTATCCAGGTGAATATTAATTTGTACAAAACGCGGTGTTTGGGAGTTCACTTGCAGGATGGTATCCCGATAAGCGAGTTTTGCAACCACAATCTGGGAGTTTTCGGTAACGGGCAGTTCATAAAAACCGTTGGCATCAGTGGTGGTAGAGCGCAGGGTTTGGCGGTCGTACACCGTTACATTGGAAAGTTTTTGCCCGGTTTTGGGGTCAGAAATGTATCCGATCATACGCTCTTGTGGTTTTTTCACCTTTTTTAAGATCAGGTAATTGCCACTTTGTTTGAAAGTATATTCGGTGCCAAACAAGGCGTGGAGGGTTTCGCCAATGGTTTTATTTTTGGAAATAAGGGTCACTTTTTTATTTGCATCGAGGATATTGGCGTTGTACGACCATTCAAATCCGCCTTTTTGGGCAATTTGGGTCATGGCCTCTTTGATGGGCGTTTGGTAAAAGGATACATTGATGGGGCGTGTAAGCACGTCACCCGCCTGCAAAGAAGGCAAAAAGTAAAAATGCAGGAGTAGGGCAAGGATCCCCGATTGGATGGATCGCGTTGCAAAGGGTGTTAAAACTTGCATGATGATTTTGTTTTTGTTTTCAGCCGGGGCTTATTCTCCGCAGCCGGCACCGTCGAACATCCATTGTCCGTTCGGTTGTTTTGTTACCTGGAGGTTGAAGGTTTCTGCAATGAGTTCAAAAAGGCGTTCCAGCGACAAGTTGTTGTAATTTCCGGAAAGGGGACATTGCGCTAAGTTTTTATTTTTCAACACAATAGACACGTTGTAGGCGTTTTGTATTTCCTCCATTACCTTGCTCATGGGTGTTGCTTCAAATTTTAAAATGCGGTTTTTATACGCCAGCGCATTCGGGTATTGTTGGGTAAGCAATTTGGTAATTCTACCCGTTTGTTCATCGTACATGGCCTGGTCGCCTGCCACCAACAGCACGCTATTTTCGAGGTGTTTTACCAAAACCTTCCCTTCCGAAACAGTCACAATAACTTGTCCGGGCATGCTTCGGTTGTCCACATTAAAAGCGGTACCCACCACTTTGATTTCCAGGGCCTGCACTTCCACGAAAAAAGGCACCGCCTGGTTGTGGGCCACTTCAAAATAAGCCTCTCCGCGCAGTTTGATGCGCCGTTCTTTTTGGTTGAAACGGGATGCTACGGTCAGTCCGGAATTGCGGTTGAGCGTCACCACCGATCCATCCGACAAGGTATCGACCATGATGGTGGCATTGTTGGACGCAATTTCCTGCTCGGGCGCTGTTTTGTCCGGGCGCAGCATAAAAACCGCCACCGCCAGCAACACTACCGCCGCTGCAGCCTGCATCCAGAACCGCATGGATACTTTTCGAGCCGTAATTGGCTGATAACCATGCGTTTCCAATTGTTTTTTTACCCGTTGCAAGGCCGCTTCGGTATTGATGGGGCGTGAAGCCGACGGTCGAGCCGCAGCGCTGAGTTCCCAAAGTCGCTGTAAATCCTCAAAATAGCGTTGGTTTTCAGTCTTCGAAGTCCGCCAGGCCTCCAGCGCGGCGGTTTCTTCGGGCGATGCCTCCTCGGCCAGCACCTTGGCAATCAGAATTTCAATATCTTCGTAAGCGTTGTGCATGATCGAACATTAAAGGTGGAACAAGGTAAAACAGATGCCCGCAATGGTTACGAGGTAATCGGCCAGTTGAACCCGCAGAATGCGCAGTGCTTTCCCCATTTGGGTTTCTACCGTTTTGATCGAAATGTCGAGTTGTTCGGCAATTTCGCGGTACTTGAGTGCTTCAAAGCGGCTTAGTTCGAAGATATGCCGGCATTGGGGCGGCAAATCCTCCATGGCCCTTTGAATTTTAGCGCCCAGTTCCTGACTGGTTTCATCCTGGTAAGCGTGCTGGTTTTCCAATTGACCGGCGTTGAATTGTTGATACCTGTTTTTGGTTTGCAAATGCCGGATACGGTTCAAACAGGCGTTGTGCACCGTTTTGTACAAATACGCTTTGATCGAATGGGTGATTTCGAGTGCGCTGCGGCGTTCCCAAAGTTTTACAAAAGTTTGCTGTACAATGTCTTCCGCTTCATCCAGATCCCCTTCCGTGAATTTGGCGGCGTAATGGCACAGCACTTCGTAATACCTTCGAAAAACCACATCGTACGCTGATGATTCGCCCTGGCGAATAGCCTCCAGCAGTGTGTTTTCGTTAAGATGTTCCAAGACTTACGGGTTTTGTCTGTATGGAGACACGCTCGGGAAAGGATACCCTTACGTAGGTTTAAAATTTTTTTGGAAAGATACGGGGGGGCTTGACTTAAATTAAATGTTAGGCAGAATCTCTTAAATTGAGCTTTAAAATTTAAACGAACTGCACCTAATTTGCAGAATAAATGCAAAATAAGCCATGTTGATCGAATTTAAAGTCTCTAACTACAGGCCAATTGGAAAACGACCGCTCTTTTTTACCCCAATTCCTCGGCAACCCAGTCCTCAATATTCTTGGTTTCACTCGAAAAATTCACCCCAACGCCGATCACTTTTTTACCTTTTTCCCAATACGCCTGGTGGTATTTTTTAAGTTTGATCTGCTCAAGTGCTGCTTGGGCGCTTTTATCCAGTTTGAACTCCAGAATGTAGACGTGTACATCCGTTTCCACCACACAATCGGCGCGGGCGTCGCTCATCATTACTTCACTTTGTACCCGAAGCCCCATGTAGTTGAACAGGAGATGGATGGCGGCATGGAAAAATTTCTCCGGGTATTTTTCGTGCAACAAGTGCGGCAAACCTTTAAACATGGCTTGCAAAATGCGGATGACTTGCTCCAGATCATTGGCATAAAAAGCCCGTTCTAATTGCACGGCTACTACGAGACCCTGGCCTTTGCGTACCCCGCCAAAAGCTTCGAGCAAATAAGCGTACATGGAATTTTTGACCTCATGGTTGGGATAATCCAGGATATACAAGCCGAATTCATTTCTGGATTTGATGGTCAAGTACCCCGTTTGGTATAGTAGCCCATAAGCCTTTAAATCTTCGAGGTCAAAACTATCAAAGTCGAGTTGGGCGTGTTCCTGGTGCTCGACATCGTACAAGCCCTCTTGTTTCAAGAGGTTGATCAAAAAAGTGGGAGTTCCGGTAGCAAACCAGAAGTTTTCAAACTCTTTTTGGTTGAAAAACAGGTTGGTAGAAACCGGATTGTAAACCGTTTCCGATTTAGGATGGAAGCGATAGCCATTGTACCACAACCGAATTTTATCCAACAAAGCCTGCTTACTTATTTTTAAAAAGCTGGAGGTATCTTCCAATTCTTCGGCAAAATTGCTTTCCAATTCTGCCTGCGTATAGCCCAGCATCGTAGCAAAATCCAACTGCATGGTCAAATCCGTCAAGTTATTCAGCCCGGAGAAAATACCCACTTTGGAAAATTTGCTTACACCGGTTATAAACACGAACTCAAGCGCGGGATCATTGTTTTTCAAAACACTGTAAAACTCCCTCAGGATTTCCCGATTTTCATAGGCTTTGGCCACATCCTGACCCAAAAAGTGGATAATGGGGGCATCGTATTCATCAATGAGTACAACTACTTTATTGACCTTGCTCAGTTCCTGGATTAGGTATTCAAATTTAGCACTGAGGTTTACTTCATGGACGGGCGGTAGACCGTGTTCACGAATGAGTTTATCCAATTGGTAGTGCAAGGCTTTGGGCAAACCACTTTCAGCAAAACCAATTCCCGTAAACGAAAGCCGAATCACCGGATGTTTCCGGCTCCAATCCCACTTGTCTTCAATCCATAAGCCTTTGAACAATTCCTTACTGCCACTGTACAATTCCTGGAGCACGGCCAGTGTGATGGACTTACCAAAGCGACGGGGACGGGAGAGAAAATAAGCACCTGGCTTGCTCACCATCCGGTAGATATACTCAGTTTTATCGATGTACTTGAAATCAAGCTCGATGATTTTTCGAAAATCTTGTAAACCTAGAGGAAGTCTTTTGCTCATCGGTATTGTAATTCTGCTTTTGGTACAAAGATACAGAACTATTGCTTTAATGGAAGTTTGGGAACATGGGCAGCTTCGCTGCTTTTTACCCCAATTCCTCTACAACCCACTCCTCAATATTCCTGGTTTCACTCGAAAAATTCACCCCAAGGCCGATCACTTTTTTACCTTTTTCCCAATACGCCTGGTAGTACTTTTTGTGCTTGATCTGTTCTAAAGCGACTTTGGCGCTTTCGTCTAATTTGTACTCCAGGATGTATACTCGGGTATCTGTTTCCACCAAGCTATCGATCCGCCCGTCGCTGATGCAGACCTCACTTTGAATGCGGATACCGAGGTAGGAAAACAACAAATGGATGGCGGCATGGAAGAATTTTTCCGGGTATTTTTCATGCAAAAAATAGGGTAGCCCTTTGAACACACCTTGCAAGATGCGAATCACTAGTTCCAGGTCATTGGCCCTGAAGGCATTGCGCATCCGAATGATCAATGAGGTTGAGAGCTCTGCATCCACCCCGACGAAAGCTTCAATGAGAATTTCGAGCATAGAGTCTCGGACTTCCTTGTTGGGGTAATCCAACTGAATCAGCCCGTCCTCATCTTTTTCTTGGATGGTCAGGTAGCCCGTTTGAAAAAGGATGGCGATGGGTTTGAGTCGATCCAGGTCAAAACTTTCAAATCCAGAAGGATTGATGGGCGGAAAATGCAGGTCGAAAATGCCTTCTTGTTTGAGCAAATTGACCAGAAAGGTAGGCGTTCCGGTAGCAAACCAGAAGTTTTTAAACTCCTTTTCGTAGAAAAACAAGTTACAAGACACAGGATTGTACACCCTTCCGGCGTTGGCTTGAAAACAGTAGCCATTGTACCAAAGCCGCATTTGTTCCAGCAATTCGCTGGTTGACAACTTCAAGTGCGTCGCAGCGGCCTGAATTTCTTCCACAAAATTTTCCTCCAACTCGCGTTGCGTGTAGCCCAACATGGTCGCATAGTCCGACTGCATGGTCAAGTCTGTCAGGTTATTCAGCCCGGAGAAAATGCCCACTTTGGAAAACTTGCTGACGCCTGTAATGAAAACAAATTCAAGCGCAGGATCATTATTCTTTAAAACAGTATAAAACTCCCTCAGGATTTCCCGATTTTCATAGGCTTTGGCCACATCTTTACCCAGAAAGTGGATAATGGGGGCATCGTATTCATCAATGAGTACAACTACTTTATTGGCCTTGCTCAGTTCCTGGATTAGGTATTCAAATTTAGCACTGAGGTTTGCTTCATTGGCGGGCGGTAGACCGTGTTCGCGAATGAGTTTGTCCAGTTGATAGTGCAAGGCTTTTGGCAAACCACTTTCAGCAAAACCAATTCCCGTAAACGAAAGCCGAATCACCGGATGTTTACGGCTCCAATCCCACTTGTCTTCAATCCATAAGCCTTTGAACAACTCCTTACTGCCACTGTACAACTCCAGCAATGTAGAAATGGTGATGGACTTGCCAAAACGCCGGGGACGGGAGAGAAAATGGTATTTACCTCCAGCGGTAATGCGGTGGATGTACTCTGTTTTGTCGATGTATTTGTAGCCGCCTTCAATGATGCCTCGGAAATCCTGTAGCCCGAGCGGAAGTTTCTTGCCCATGTAAAAATTGTTTGCGCTTTGAACACAAAGATACAGAACTATTGCTGTAATGGAAGTTTGGGAACATGGGCAGGTAGACAAACTCCTTTTTATCTGCATGTTTGGCTTACAACCATTTCCCTCCAATGTTGTTACCCGCGCATGCAAAACCTAAAGGATAAAAACTACCTGATTATTGGCGCATCGTCCGGAATTGGACTCGAAATTGCCCGCCAACTTGCACACGCTGGCGCACAGGTGTACGCCTACAGCCGCACCGCCTTGCCCGAAAGCCTGCCTGGCGTACAATGGTCGCCCCTCGATGTAACAGCATCCGATTTTACCCTCGATGGCTTGCCGGAAATTTTGCATGGTTTCGTGTATTGTCCGGGCAGCATCAACCTGAAGCCATTTGCCCGTATTTCCGACGACGATTTTCGGAAAGAACTGGAAATCAACGTAGTCGGTGCATTTAAAAGCATCAAAGCGGCTGCCCCAGCGCTTAAAAAAGCGGGTCAGGCTTCCATTGTATTGTTTAGCACCGTTGCAGTGCAAACCGGCATGACGTTCCACGCAGGCATTGCCGCTGCCAAAGGAGCCGTGGAAGGACTCACCCGTGCATTGGCCGCCGAACTTGCGCCGCTGGTTCGGGTAAATTGTATCGCACCCTCACTCACCGATACGCCCTTGGCAGCCAACTTACTCAATACCGAAGAAAAACGCAACAACTCCGCCAACCGCCACCCACTCCGCCGCATTGGTACTCCGGAAGATATGGCCGCCATGGCCCTGTTTTTATTGGATGAAAACAGCGGATTTATGACCGGCCAGGTGCTGCATGTAGACGGCGGATTGGGCAATTTGCGCTAAGATCTATGCTGAAGAAAAATGGACTTCCCGAAAAAATATGCCCGGTATGTGGACGGCCCTTTTCGTGGCGCAAAAAATGGGAAAAAGTTTGGGAGGAGGTGCTGTATTGCAGCGATCGATGCCGGAATGCAAAACATAAAACGCCCCCCATTAAACCCTAAAAATTCCATTCTAAAAATAATAAAAAACCCGATATTGCACCGAGCTGCACACCAAACTAATCACAAACCCAGCTCGTCACTGTTTATGCGATTACCACTCCTCATTGTCGCTTTCTTCGCCTTGCATTGCAAACCCGACAACACAACACCCATTCCGGGTGATCCGGTTCAGCCCGACACGTTTTACGTGGGCGCCGACCTTAGTTACACCAATGAAATGGAAGATTGCGGGGTGGTATTCAAAGAAAATGGTGTTGCAAAAGAGCCCTACCAAATGTTTGCCGATAATGGCTGCAACATGGTGCGCCTTCGCCTTTGGCATACGCCCTCCTGGTTTGACACCCTCAATGCAGGCAAACGCTATTCCGATTTCCAGGACGTACGCCGCAGCATGATCCGGGCAAAAGCCGCCGGTATGCCCGTATTGTTGAACATCCATTTTTCTGATATTTGGGCAGATCCGCAACGGCAGATCGCACCCAAAGCCTGGCAACCGGTAGTAGCCAATCTTTCGGTACTCAAAGACTCGGTGTTCAATTACGTTCAATCGACCCTCCTGCGCCTTCAAGCCGATGGCCTGTCACCTGAAATGGTCCAAATTGGCAACGAAACCAACCGCGGGATCATCCTGTCTCCAGCCGACGATGCGGCCAACGCGCCCATCAATTGGCCCCGCAATGCAGCGCTTTTCAACGCAGGCATCAGTGCCGTGCGCGCCGTGGAAGCCTCCAGTGGTAAAAAAATTAAAATTGCCCTGCACCTCGCCGGACCGGCTGCAACGCCCGATTTAATGGAAAAATTCTGGGCCAATGGCGTGCGCGATTTCGATGTGATCGGTATGTCGTACTACTGGGCCTGGCACAAACCAACTACCATCGCCGAGGCGGGCGCGACCACGGCTTATTTGCGCCAACGTTATGCCGGAAAAGAAGTGATTATTTTTGAAACAGGGTATATCTGGACGAACGCCAGCAACGACCAATCGAACAATATTATCAGCGAAACACACCCTGATTATGCGCCCGCCAGCCCCGAAAATCAGCTTAAATGGCTGGTTGATCTGAGCAAGGAAATAAAAAAACGCGGTGGTATTGGCGTTTTATACTGGGAACCATCCTGGGTTTCGTCGCCTTGCTACAATCCCTGGGGACAAGGCTCGGCGCAAGAACACGCCACGTTCTTCGATTTTAACAACAATGTGCTGCCCAATGGCGGTATGCGTTGGTTCAAATCAAAATTTTAAGCTCCTACGTCTGGCATTTCCCTGCACACGCATCCCGCCTGTGCAGGGAAATTATTTTATCTTTGAAATAATTTAGACCTTTGTAGTATGAAAAATCGCGTTTTAGCCTGGTCAATTATAGCGTTTTCCACCATTTTGCTGTTTTGCCCTGCCTGCGATCCGGTAGCGGCTCCTTTGGATGCGGATACCCGGTTACGCATTGATACTACCGTACAGGCGATCAACCGCAAAGCCCAACTTGAAATAGACAGCCAGTGCAGACAAGCACAATTAACGATATTGCCCAAGCTAATTGACTCGATCAAGCAAGTGCGCAAAAGCGAAATTGAAGCCCAATTGCGCAGCATTCCAAAATAAATTAAAGTTGCCTTAACGCAGGAATCTTCATCTTTACCGCGTCCAATCCGGAAATCACCTACCACCGCCGGAACCCTACCTGTCATGCGCAAGTTATTTGTTATTCTTTCCATCGTTTTCCCTGTATTGTGTCTAATACTGGGTCTTTTAGTACACCCTTTTTGGTTTTGGTGCCTTGCTGTGGTCATCCCCATCAGTATTTGGGGTTTTTACGACATGAGCCAAACCCGCCATGCCATCGCCCGCAATTTCCCGATTGTGGGTCGCACCCGCTATGTCGCTGAGTTTTTGCGGCCCAAATTGTACCAGTATTTTATTGAGTCGGATACCGACGGCCGGCCGTTTCACCGCATCGACCGAAGCATGATTTACCAGCGGGCTAAAAACCAGGTAGATACGATGCCTTTTGGCACCCAATTGGACTTATACGCCGAAGGGTACGAGTGGATGAACCACAGCATTGCCGCCCTCGATAAAAAAGACATGAACACCGATATCCGGGTCATGGTGGGCGGTCCGCAATGCAAACAACCTTATTCCCTGAGTGTGCTCAATGTGAGTGCCATGTCTTTCGGTTCTTTGAGCAAAAATGCCATTTTAGCCTTGAACGGAGGCGCTAAAATGGGCAATTTCGCCCACAATACCGGCGAAGGCAGCATCAGCCCTTATCATTTGGAACCTGGCGGCGATATCATTTATCAGGTTGGTACAGGCTATTTTGGCTGCCGTTCCGAAGATGGCGGTTTCGACCCGGAAGCCTTTCGCGCAACGGTCGCGCCCCCGCAAGTACGCATGATCGAACTAAAATTATCGCAAGGTGCCAAACCTGGTCACGGCGGTATCTTGCCTGCTCAAAAAAACACCCCGGAAATCGCCGCCATCCGCAAAATACAACCCGGTGTGGATGTCGATTCTCCACCCTACCACCGCGCCTTCAATGACCCGGAAGGACTTCTGCGCCTGTTGCAACAAATGCGGGAACTGTCGGATGGTCGCCCGGTAGGCTTCAAATTATGTGTGGGCAACCCGCACGAATTCTTGTGTATTTGCAAAGCCATGCTGAAAACGGGCATTTATCCCGATTTTATCACCGTGGATGGCGGAGAAGGCGGAACAGGAGCCGCACCTGTCGAATTTTCCAATTTTGTGGGCATGCCTTTCCGCGAGGCGGTCGCTTTTGTACACAATGCGTTGTTGGGTTTCGGCCTGCGCAAACACATCCGCGTCATTGCTTCCGGCCATATTGTATCGGGTTTTGATATTTACCGGGCACACGCTTTAGGCGCCGATGCCTGCAATGCTGCCCGCGCGATGATGATTGCACTCGGCTGCATTCAGGCACTAGAGTGCAATAAAAATACCTGCCCGACCGGCGTGGCTACCCAGGATGCATTTCTTATGAAAGGCCTGGTGGTAGAAAACAAAACCGTGCGGGTGTACAATTACCACAAAAAAACGGTGGGCAGCTTTGTAGAATTGATGGCCGGTGCCGGCATGGACAATCCTTCCAAAATCAGCCGCCGCAGCATCAGCCGCCGGGTATTGATGAATCAGGTAAAACGGTACGACGAAATTTATCCCTACCTGCCGGACGGTTGCCTCCTCCAGCCCGAAACCACTCCCAACGACTGGAAAGACATGATGGAAATGGCTTCGGCCGAGGCCTGGAATTAGGTTAAAACTCTATTTTGTACGCCAAAATTGGAATTAAGGGCGCCTGGGAAAACGACTTTACCGATTTGGTTTTGTCGTCGTAGTACCGGCCACCAAAATTGCTGCGGTTCGATGTGTTTTGAATATCCAATGAAAAAGTCGTTGCAAGGTGCCGGTAATTGCGCTTGATCCGTACCCCCGTATCCATGCGGAAATATGCGGGCAGTTTTTCCTCAAAAGCGCGGTTCAAATCGCGTACCGTTTCACCCTGGGCAATGGAAGTAGCCAAATCAATGGGGGTTTCACGCAAACCGCCCATGTAGGTTATTTTAATATTTACCCCAAAAGTCCGGTTTTTGCGGCCACGGGTCCAGTCCCATTCTTTACCGGCCACCAAACTGTTTACAAATTTTGTATTAAAACGGCCATCCCGCCAAACTTTGTCGCTGCCCTGGTATTTTGCCTCAAACAAGGCAGCAGACGCCATGATATAAAAGCCTCGGGTTAAAAACTTTTCTACCGTGAGCTCCACGCCGTAATTTTTACCACGCCCCTGGTTGACTAATTTTTCGTTTACAAAGCCGTCTTGTACGTTCAGGATTGAAAACGCGTCTTTTTCCGCAGCATTCACGGGTGCCTGCCGAAGCGCCTGGTAATATAATTCGGGCTTGATGTGCCAGTTGCCCGGTAAAGATTGGTCGAACGAAAGCACAAAATGCCGCGCTTTGGTGAAACCCAAGTCTTTGTTCGGACTAATTATTGCGCCGTTTTCCTCCATTTGGGTAAAATACACCCCCAAAGCCTGCAATTGCGCATGTTCGCCATAGCCGAAACTCAGCGATTGCCGGTCCGAAAACGCATATTTCACCGAAGCCCTCGGCTCCACAGAATAGGTGTTGTTGAGCAAAAAGTACATCGCATGCGCGCCGCCGCTCAGGGTGAGGCGTTCACTCGGGCGGTATTGCCATTGTGCAAAAGTGTTGATGCTCGTTGCATTGCCTGCATTGCGCAATTGTTCCACCAGGCGGGCTTGCTCACCGTCCCATTCACTTTGTTTGAGATTAAAACGCAGGAAGTTCGCGTATGCACCCGCGCGCAGGAGGTGTCGGGCGTTGATTTTATGGTTCAGCGTGCTCGAAATGGTCCATTTATTTTGCAAATGCCGGGCGTCATCTAAGCGGCGTACGCTGTAATTATCCAGGAATTTATCAGATAAAATGGCGTTTTCGGTGCCAGAAAAAGCAACAATGGTTTTTAAACCTGTGCGTTCGCCCAGCACCACGCTGTGGGTGAGTCCGAGTACACCCGTATTGGCCAAGTAGTTTTCGGTGTAACGCTTATCACCGTTTTCGAGCCACAACAAGGAGTCGGCTTCCCCTTTCAGTTTTTGATCACTCAGGCCGCCCATGCCAAACAGGGTGAAACTCCCGGCTTTTCCGGCGGGCATCCAGATATTAAAAGACAAATCCTGAAAATTGGTGGTTGCATCGCCAATTTGCACGCCCATTTTTGAAATCACCGACAAGGTTGAATACCGGTAATTGACCAGAAACGAGCCATTGCGTTTGCCCAATCTGAATGGACCTTCAGCGGCGGCATCAAAGCCCAAAACACCTGCCTGGAACGTATATTCGCGTTTTTCAGAATTGCCTTTGCGCAATTTCAGGTCAAATACCCCCGATAAAGCATTGCCATATTCGGCTGGAAACGCCCCCGTTAGAAAATCAGAATTGCTCAACAATTGCGCGCTCAGGATCGAAATGCCCCCGCCGGAAGTACCCACGGCCGAAAAATGGTTCGGATTGGGAATATCCACCCCTTCCATACGCCAGAGCAGGCCATTGGGTGCATTGCCGCGAATTACAATGGTGTTGTTGCCATCATCGTTCATGGCAACACCCGCAAAAGAAGAAGCCATCCGCGCCGGATCGTTCACGGCAGCCGCAAAACGCTGGGTTTCTTCCACCGAAAAGGTGCGCGCACTCACCACGGAAAGTTCATTGAGCGCTTTTTGCTTTTGCACCTTGGCTTTGATCACCACTTCTTTGCTTTCAAATACACTTTCCTCCATTTCGATGCTCACATCGGTTTCTTTGCCCGAATTGAGGGTTATATTGGGCACCGTAAAATCTTTATAGCCCAGGTAAGTAATGCGCAGGATGTGTTTGCCCACCGGCACATTGGGAATGCGGAAACGGCCATCCGCATCGGTAGCAATGCCCCGGATCGGATCAACACTGATGAGCGCCACCGTGGCACCGATCAATGGACTTTTCAGCGCTTTGTCGAGCACCACGCCTTTGAGGGTTTGGGTGTAAATTTGAGCTTGTAGTCGGCCAGAAAACACCAGCAGGCCTGTAAAAAAGACAAAAAGCAGGGTCGTTTTAAAAAGTTGTTTTTGCATCACGCTTAGTTTTAATCGAAGTCAATCGGTGTAGCGCCACTTCCGGGTGATGGAAAGGAAGGGCCTCGTACGCAGCCCTCCCCATCTTGAATTTTCAAACTTCACCCGTAATGAACTCAGAAATCGAATGGAGACCCGCAAGGGCCTGCTTGACCCTTATCTCGACTTAAAACTATTTTATGATTGGCGTGCTGCTGGTGTATTCGAGCCCGTAGGCCGGGCAATCCACAACTATTTTTTCAAAATCAAAAACTCCACGCGCCGATTCTGTGCCCGACCTTCATCGGTTTCATTACTTGCAATGGGCTTTCCTTCTCCAAATCCTTTAAATTTTAAGCGCATCGCGGCAATTTTATTTTGCACCAAAAACGCAACCACGGCTTTGGCACGGCGGCTGGACAGGTCCAGATTATAGACATCTTCCCCAAAATTATCCGTGTGGCCGCCAATTTCAACCACCATTTTGGGATGATCCTTCAGGATTTTGAGCAGTTTATTCAACTCCACAAAAGAACGCGGCATCAATTCGTCGCGGTCAAATTCGAAGTAAATATTTTTAAGCTGAATGGTTTTACCTGGCTCCAGGGTTTGGCGCGTCAAATCATCTGGTTTTACAGGCACAGGCAAATAAGGGGGCGATTTTTTAACCAAAACATCCTCAATATAATAATAGGCGTAGTTGAAACAATCCTCGCGGTAAGCAGTCGTGAGCGTATTCGCATCATCGCTAAAATTGCCAATTACAATAAATTCGGCCTCATACTTAGCCTGAAAATACCCGCTGACTTTAACCCATTTGCCTTCTGGTGCCTCAATAATATTGGTCGCCAGCATTTGGGCTTCCCGCACCAGCACCTCATCTGTGGTGCGCTTGATTTCGCCCACCGAAAAATAAGCCCCTAAATTGTTCATTTGAAGCGACTTTTGAAGGTGCGTGGTCCAAAACTCCACATAATAGGTCTGACCAATGACCAGCGGCTCCATCAATTGAATTT
The DNA here is from genome assembly GCA_027488935.1 of Saprospiraceae bacterium. Taxonomy (GTDB): domain Bacteria; phylum Bacteroidota; class Bacteroidia; order Chitinophagales; family Saprospiraceae; genus M3007. The sequence goes on from JAIYAP010000041.1 coordinate 109,661, forward strand.
CGATGTATTCGCGGCAATGTGGTTTTCCATTGGTGCATCCATAAAGGGTCAGGCCCGCCATGCTTTTTCCAGTGCGCGGCGTTTGTTCCCCAAACCCCTTTTCACGCCAGTCTACCGGCACCCGCACACCCGGACCATATACATCCGGGCTGGCCGTGGTGGCGCTGAACCAATATTTGACCACTTCACCAAATACCGAACCTTTATACGACCAGCCAATCGGGGCATTGGCAAAACGCTCAAAGCTGGGGTTGGGCACAATATTAGACTGTGCGTTCAAGCCTGCTAAAGACCAAAATAATGTTTGTACTAGCAGGAATGACCAAATTATATACTGCACAAAAGTTTGTTTCATAGGATAAATGAAAAACAGGAAGAGAGTAACGCCCAAATATCGGGGAATCGGCACAATAAAATTCTAAATTCTGCCGCATGTTAAATGTTAAATAAAATTTATATTAGGTCTACGCTGTTTGACAGATCCCAGTAAATTTGCCATATTTTATAAAAAAATGGCCTTCAGGAACAGTTTCGGAATGGTTTTTGGATTATTGGCAAATGTCGATGCTTTGCAATACGACAAGTAATAATTCAAACGCGCTATTTTGACGGTCCTCAAAAGGCTGTTCAACTCCAATTTTTCATCTATTAACAAATTGTCAAGCATTTCATCATGAACATCGCTGTAGTTGGTACCGGATACGTTGGTTTGGTAACCGGAACCTGTTTTGCCGAAACTGGCAACCAAGTAATCTGTGTTGATATTAACGAAGAGAAAATCAAAAGCCTCAAAAATGGCAAAGTGCCCATTTTTGAACCAGGCCTCGAATTGCTTTTCGAACGCAATACCAAAGAAGGTCGTTTGCATTTTACCACCAATTTGAAAGAAGCGGTGGATACAGCGCAAATTATCTTTTTAGCCCTGCCAACTCCGCCGGGTGCCGATGGCCACGCCGATTTGTCGTACATCATGGGCGTAGCACGCGATTTGAGCGAAATCATTACCGATTATAAGGTAATTGTGGATAAAAGCACGGTGCCTGTTACCACTGCAGAGAAAGTAACGGCCGTTTTGGCAGAAAAACTGCCTAAAAAAATGTTCGATGTGGTTTCGAACCCCGAGTTTTTGCGCGAAGGCGTAGCGGTGGATGACTTTATGAAACCGGACCGTGTAGTAATCGGTACCAAAAGCGAAAAAGCGCGTAAAGTGATGAAGTTGCTGTACGAACCATTCGTACGCCAAGGCAATCCAATCTATTTTATGGATGAGCGCTCTGCGGAAATGACCAAGTACGCCGCCAATGCATACCTGGCTGCCCGGATTTCTTTCATGAACGAAATTGCCAATTTGTGCGAAAAAGTAGGCGCTAATGTGGACAGTGTGCGCATCGGTATGGGCAGCGATAACCGTATCGGCAAACGCTTCCTGTTCCCCGGCATTGGTTACGGTGGCTCTTGCTTCCCGAAAGACGTACAAGCGCTTGCGAAAACGGCCAGCGACTACTCCTACGATTTCAAAATCCTGAAATCGGTAATGAAAGTAAACGCCATTCAGAAAACCACCCTCGGTAAAAAGATCCGCAAGCATTACAAAAACGAACTCGCGGGCAAAACCTTTGCTGTTTGGGGCCTTGCCTTCAAACCCAATACCGATGATATCCGCGAAGCACCCGCCCTCGTTATTATTGATGAACTGCTCGAAGCAGGTGCTAAAGTAAATGCCTTCGACCCGGAAGCAATGAAAAACGTGAAAGCAATCTATGGCGACCGCGTCAATTTTTGCTCAAATATTTATGCAACCCTCGAAAATGCCGATTGTTTGCTGGTACTTACCGAATGGAGCGAGTTCCGTACACCCGACTTCGCAAAAGTACTGGCTGCCTTGAAGGACAACTTGATTTTTGACGGCCGTAACGTGTACGATCTGGATCGCATGAAAGAACTGGGTTTCCAATACGTCAGCGTGGGACGCCCACGGGTGAAGGTGAAATCAAAATTGCAATAAAAAAACCTGCCAAGGAAAATTGCATCCTGTAAATAAGAAAACCAAACGGCAGCGCGTTGTACATGCGCTGCCGTTTGTATATTCCGGCTTTCAATCAAAAACGTACCTTGCATGGCACAAGTCGGATGGGTTTTCTTAAGCGAACAAGGCGGTCAGCACCGCGTTGGACTTTACCACGGCGATAGATCGGGCCACCTGGCCATTCATTGCGACCGACGGGTGGTGCAAATTGATTTTAGCGTCAAAGAATCAAGAAAATACTCCTTTTTTATTGAAGATGACCTTTGCGAAATTAGCCTGATTAAAGAACATGGCCGATTTTCCTACGAATTTGCGGTCAATAAAACCGTCGATACCCCCCTCAACCAGGCTCGCAAACTCCGCAGCAAACGCAACCGCCGCGCGATGGCTTTGCTTATCGGAGGCCTCGTATTGGCGCTGGCAATCATTTTTGCCACCGTTTCTTATTATCGCGAACAGGAAACGGCCCAACGCCTCAGCGCGTACAGTATGTTTAGCCAGCCCGCTGCCAAAGCCGAGCAACAACTCAACGAAAAAGGGAAAACGGCCGAAACAGAACTTTTAATTGTAAAAGAAGGCAAATACAGGACGATATTTTACGGCTTTACCACGGCCGACAGCCTGCGCATTTCGGGCCGATTTGCAGTTACTTATCCTGGCACCATCATTTTGCCCAACGGGTTTCCGCTCAGCGACCGCGACGCTTTTACGGTTTTATACTTGCCAACCGATCCAGCCGTACACTTGGTCGATTTTTCCCGACCAGCCAAATCAACGCTTGAAAACTACGCCCGACAGGCGGTTGAAGCCGAGCAAAAAGCGCATCCGGAAAAATCGGATCATGCCTGTAACTGTCTGGTAGCCATGGTGTTGCAAGAAAATGGCTGGCGCGCACTTGGGAACATTATTTTCCAATCCAGCGCCCCGGAAGACGCGCCGCAATTCAACCAAAACACCTACGCACGTATGCTGCGCGATGAACGATTTGCCCCCAAACTTCAGGAACGTTGCTGGGATCAGTAGCGCTAGTCGTTTTATCGGCCCAAATGCACCAACAATACGCTCACATCGGCCGGATTAACACCGGAAATGCGGCTCGCCTGCCCAATCGTGAGCGGGCGTGTGCGGGAGAGTTTGTCGCGGGCTTCAATACTCAAGGCGGAAAGGGTGTGATAGTCAAAGGTTTCACTTAAACGCACATCCTCCAGGCGGCTCATTTTGGCCACCATTTCCTCTTCTTTTTTGATGTAACCCTCGTATTTCAAGGCGATTTCTGCCAATTCTACACTTTCACGGTCGTAGGGTGTCAAAAACTGCTGTAGTTCGGGCAAGGCTTGTGCCAATCCAAAAATGTCTACCTGTGGGCGCAGTAATATGCTGTGCAGTTTTACTTTTTGCACAGTGGGGGCCGACTCGACAGATTGCAAATACGGGTTCACAGCGTCGGGACTAACCGAACTATTGCGGAAAAAACGTTCAATTTCGGCAGAGGATTGCACTTTGGCCCGCACCCGATCCATGCGCAGGTCGGAACCGATCATACCCAGGCGGTGTGCAATTGGCGTCAAACGCAAATCGGCATTGTCCTGGCGCAGCAAAATGCGGTATTCGGCCCGGCTGGTAAACATCCGATAAGGTTCCTGGGTGCCTTTGTTCACCAAATCATCGATGAGTACACCGATGTATGCGTCAGAGCGTTTCAGTATCAACGGGGCTTCTTCTTTTGCAGCCAAGGCCGCATTCAAGCCTGCCATCAAACCCTGACAACCGGCTTCCTCATAACCTGTGGTGCCATTAATCTGGCCAGCAAAAAACAGGTTTTTCACCAAATGGGTTTCCAGCGCCAAACTCAATTGGGTAGGCGGAAAATAATCGTATTCGATGGCATAACCCGGGCGGAACATTTTCACATCCTCCAGGCCTTCAACTTTACGCAGGGCTTTAAACTGCACATCTTCCGGCAAGGAAGAGGAAAATCCGTTGATGTATATTTCGCAGGTATCGCGTCCTTCCGGCTCAATAAAGAGCTGGTGGGCGTTTTTTTCGCTAAATCGTTCAATTTTATCTTCAATGCTCGGACAATAACGCGGACCAAGGCCCTGAATCCGGCCATTAAACATGGGCGATTGGTCAAAACCGGTGCGCAACAGGTCGTGTACTTCCTGGTTGGTGTGCGTGATGTAGCAAGGCAATTGATCTTTCAACACCGGTGTATCGGTGTAGGAAAAACGCCCAACCGGATCATCGCCGGGTTGCGCTTCCATGCGGTCGTAATGAATCGTGCGCCCGTCTACCCGCGGGGGCGTACCCGTTTTCATGCGGCCTGCTTCAAAACCAAGTTCTACCAATTGTTCGGTGATGCCTTTTGCGGCACTTTCGCCGGCGCGGCCACCGCCAAACTGTTTTTCGCCAATGTGGATGATTCCGTTCAGGAAGGTGCCGTTGGTGAGTACCACGGCGGTACTTTCAATTTCGAGGCCCATGCTGGTGATCACGCCGCCTACCCGTCCGTCTTTTACAATCAAACCACGCACCATTTCCTGCCAAAAATCGATGTTCGGATGGGCCTCCAGCATCATGCGCCATTTTTTGGCAAATTCCATGCGGTCACTTTGTGCGCGGGGCGACCACATGGCAGGGCCTTTAGAGCGGTTGAGCATGCGGAATTGCACCATGGTATGGTCGGTTACAATGCCCGAATATCCGCACAGTGCATCAATTTCGCGCACAATTTGCCCTTTGGCCACGCCGCCCATGGCAGGGTTGCAGCTCATTTGGGCAATCGTTTGCATGTTCATGGTGGCGAGCAGCACCTTACTGCCCAAGTTGGCTGCAGCAACAGCTGCTTCACAACCGGCATGGCCGGCGCCTACCACAATGACATCGTATTTTGGAAACATGGTTGTTTACGGATTGAGTGCCGAAACTGCTCGACGCAATTTGAAACAGTATTTTTTGTAAAAAAGTTGGCAAAGGTACAAATTTGAGTGCTTTTAATGGAGGCCTTCCCGCACACCAAAAAGGTTAAAAACACTTTTTAGATCCCATATATATGCCAAAATTGTCAAGCGCCCGTCTTTTTTGCATTAATTCGTGCTGCTGCGTCGATCATCCGCACAAATTGGGTCTATATTTGCGGTATCATGTGGGAGCGTATGCTCTAAAAACGCACTTCATCTTTTTTTCTTCAATCCCACATCAAAGTTTCATCATGTTAGCTCGTATCTTTTCTATTACAGCCGTGTTGCTGTTTTCCGCGTTCATTGCCCGCGGACAGGAATTCCGTGTTCAAATTACGGCACGGGCAGAACCCGTTCCCGCCGATTATTTCAAACAAAAGGGTGTTGAAAAATACATTACCAGCACCGACCAGTTGGGCCTATACCGCTATTTTGCCGGGGCTTACAAAACCCGTGATGAGGCCGAAAAGGTAAAAAAAGCCATGATCGAAAAGGGCTTTCCATATGCTTATGTGATTGACCTGGAGGAGCAGCGCATCCTTTGCGGCGCAGGTTGCCCTTATTTCCGCAATGGCATGGTGTATGTACAGGATACTTCGCAAATGCGCCGCACCATTTATTTCGATTTTGGTCGCTATAGCCTTACACCCGATTCAAAAGCAAAACTGCTGGAAGTACTGGATATCATGCGCTCTAACCCGAAGTACCGTTTGAAATTACTCGGCCACACGGATGCAGTAGGCAGCGCGAAGGCCAATGCCGTATTGGCAGCCAACCGCGCACGTTCTGCCCGCAACTATTTGATTTCCAGAAACTTACGCGCCGACCGTATGTACATCCAGGTAGTGGGCGAAGCAGAGCCAATTGGCGATAACCAAACCATAGACGGAGAAGATTTGCCGGAAAACCGTCGATTTAACCGCCGCGTGGTGCTTACGGTGTTTGATGAATCGGGGGAAATTAAGTAGGATTTACCACTTTCTCCGCCCCAACGACAGCACCGTAGCGGCCAAAAATACCGCAATCAAGGAAACAAAATATACCACGTCCCGGGTGTCCAACACACCACGGCTGACGGAGGTATAATGGTATGCGATGCCAAACGATTGGATCAAATCATCTGATTTTCCTACAAAAACAGGCAATCGGCTCAGCAAATCAAAGGCTAAATACACGAAATAGCACAAAAAAGTGGCCAACACAAAGGCTACAATCTGGTTATTGGTGAGCGAAGATGCAAATACCCCAATCGCTACAAACGCCCCGGCCAGGAAAATCAGGCCAACGTACGAACCCATAATACCGCCCGAATCAAGGTTGCCCACCGGATCACCCAATTGATACACGGTGAAATAGTACACGGCTGTCGGAATCAGCGCAAGAATGACCAATACCAGGCTTGCCAAAAACTTACCACCCACAATTTGCCAGTCGGTAATGGGCCGCGTAACCAGCAATTCAATCGTACCGGCCTGTTTTTCTTCGGCAAAGGTGCGCATGGTGACGGCTGGAATAAGGAACATAAATACCACCGGTGCCACGCCGAACAAGGTGTCTAAGTTGGCATACCCACCATCCAGGATGCTATAATCTGGAAAAACCCAGAGTAAAAGCCCCATCAACAGTAAAAATACGCCCACCACCATGTAGCCGATGAGCGAAGAAAAAAACGAATTGATTTCTTTGAAAAAAATCGCGCGCATGGATCTTACTTGGTTAATTGCTGGAAAATGTCTTCTACACTAAAGGTTTCTTTATGCAGTTCGATCAGGGTGTATTGATGCTGCACAGCGAAGGCAAACAAAGCGGCCCGGATATCGCAGTCGGCAGCAGCTGCAAGTTGCCAGCGGTTTTTGCCCAGGTCTTTCACCTGTTGCACATCGGGAATCTGCGCTAGTTTCGCTGCATCAACGGCCGCTGTAAAGCCAACCGTTACCAACGATTGCCCCGAAAACTGCTGTTTTAACTCCTGAATACCCGCATTGGCCACCAATTTTCCTTTGTTGATAATAATAGCACGGTCGCATACGGCTTCAACCTCACCTAGGATGTGGGTAGATAAAATCACCGTTTTTTCCCGCCCAAGGTCCTTAATCAATTGCCGAATCTCAACGATTTGATTCGGATCAAGCCCCGATGTAGGCTCATCGAGAATCAATACCTGTGGGTCGTGCAACATGGCCTGGGCCAAACCTACCCGCTGGCGGTAACCTTTGGAAAGTTCCCCGATTTGTTTTTGTCGGTGGCTTTGAAGCCCCGTGCGCTCAATCATATCCTCTACCCGTTTGCGGGGCTTGGATATACCATGCAGGCCCGCCGTGAAGAAGAGATATTCCCGCACATACATGTCTTTATACAAGGGATTGTGTTCGGGCAAATAGCCTACACAGGCGCGCGCTTCCATGGACTTTTCGGCAATATCATACCCGCACACTTCTACGGTTCCGCCGTTTTGGGGCAAATAACCGGTTATAATTTTCATCGTGGTTGTTTTGCCCGCGCCGTTCGGGCCCAGGAAACCAAGTACTTCGCCCTTGTGTGCCTCAAAACTGACATCATCGACGGCACGTTGTACATCGTAATTTTTAACTAAATGCTGAACCTTTACCGACATCAAACTGTGATTTAGGTGAATTTTTATGATTTATGGGATGCGCAAAAGTAAATAAAACCCTGTAGTATTGTCGGTTTGCGTACATCAAGTTGCAATTTATAGGCGCACTTAAACCAAAAATGCTTTAAAAACGTTATAAAATCAACTATTTGAGAAAACAATTAAATCAAATCAAAACATGTTTACCACCTCTTTTTCTGTGCTAAAATACACGTTTTTACTCGTTTTAAGCTTGCTCTTATGCAAGGCACAGGCGCACAATCCTGCGAGCGCTGGCCCCGTCACCCACCTCGGACTGGATTCCCTGCTTCGAAAATATGTCAGCACAACAGGTAAGGTAGATTACAAAGGCCTGAAAGCCCAGAAAAAAGCCCTTGATGCTTATTGTAAATACTTGGGCGAACACGTTCCGGACGATTCCTGGACCCGGCAGGAACAAATAGCCTACTGGATCAATGCGTACAACGCGTTTACCTTGCAATTGATTGTGAATAACTATCCAATTACGAGCATTAATAAGTTGGATAAAGGGAAAACATGGGATGTGAAACGCATCATCCTGGGTGGTAAAAAATACAGCCTGAACATGATTGAAAACGACATTTTACGTCCAAATTATAAAGATGCCCGCATCCATTTTGCGATTAATTGCGCCGCAAAATCTTGTCCGCCGCTGTACAACCGCGCCTATACCGCCGAAAACCTCGAAACAACCCTTGAAGCCCGGACCAAGGCGTTTGTAAACAATGCACAATTTAATGCGCTGCGCAACAACACGGCACAGATTAGCAAGGTTTTTGAATGGTATGCCGCTGATTTTGGCGATGTCAAAACCTTTTTGAACAAATACAGTGTTTCCCAGATCGGGCGCAATGCCACGATCGAATACCAGGAGTACAACTGGGATTTGAATCAGTAATTAGGCTTTTTTACGATCCAGCACATCCTTTACGCCCCAAATCACATCTTTTTTACCCAAGCCGTATTTTTCCAGCAGGTCCAAAGGCTTTCCGCTTTCGCCAAAGCTGTCTTTTACCCCTACATATTCCATCGGAACAGGCAGGTTGTGTGCCAGCAGGTTGGCGATTGCATCGCCTAGTCCACCGTTGCGCTGGTGCTCTTCGGCCACCACAACCGCGCGGGTTTTGCTTACGGAATCAAGAATGGCCTCCTCATCGAGGGGTTTGATGGTGTGGATGTTGATCACTTCACAGGAAATGCCTTCCGCGGCAAGTTCTTTGGCGGCTTCAATGGCGGTCCACACAAGATGCCCGGTTGCGAAAATGCTCACATCGGTACCGGATGCCAGGTGCAGGGCCTTTCCGATTTTAAAATCCTGTACTTCCGGTGTGAATACAGGCCAAGCCGGGCGGCCGAAGCGCAAATACACCGGGCCGTAATATTCGGCAATGGCCATGGTAGCGGCTTTGGTTTGGTTGGCATCGCAAGGATTGATAACCACCATGCCAGGCAGCATGCGCATCATGCCAATGTCTTCCAGAATCTGGTGGGTAGCGCCGTCTTCACCCAGGGTTAAGCCCGCGTGGGATGCACAAATTTTCACATTTTTATGCGAATAAGCGATGCTTTGGCGAATTTGGTCGTACACGCGGCCGGTGCTAAAGTTGGCAAACGTGCCGGTGTAGGGTATTTTTCCATTGATCGACAAACCGGCAGCGATGCCCATCATATTGGCTTCCGCGATGCCTACCTGGAAAAAACGATCCGGGAAAGCCGCTTTAAAGTGTTGCATTTGCAGCGACTCCAGCAAATCGGCGGTAAGGGCCACTACTTGCGGATTTTGTTTGCCCACTTCCAGTAAGCCTGCACCAAAGCCGTCGCGGGTAGCGCGGGTGCCTGTGGATACGATATCTTCTATTTTCATAGGGAAAGCGCCATTGCCGACGCGTTATTTTTTTGAACGAATGGGTTATTGGGCGGTTTAGAAGTCGCCCAAAGTAGTTTTAGGCAATTGCGCCATAGCCTGATCAAATTGTTCCTGGTTCGGTGATTTTCCGTGCCATTTGTGGGTTCCTTGCATAAAATCTACGCCGTAGCCCATTTCAGTTTTCATCAAAATCACCACGGGTTTGCCTTTGCCGCAGCGGCGTTTTGCTTTGCGCAACATGGCGATGACGGCTTCCAGGTTATTGCCTTGTTCGAGGACGAGTACATCCCAGCCAAAGGCCTTCCATTTGGCGGGTAAATTACCGAGGCTCAGCACCTGATCGTTGGGGCCGTCAATTTGTTGGCCGTTCCAATCGACTGTTACAATCAGGTTGTCCACTTTATTAAACGCGGCAAACATGATGGCTTCCCAGTTTTGGCCTTCCTGCAATTCGCCATCGCCAGTGAGGCAATACACAAACCGCGGATCGCCGTCCAGTCGTTTGCCCAACGCAGCGCCAATTGCTACCGACATACCTTGTCCAAGCGAGCCCGAAGCCACACGGATGCCCGGCAACCCTTCGTGGGTGGTAGGGTGTCCTTGCAGGCGGGTGTTGAGTTTGCGGAAAGTATTGAGTTCCGCCACGGGGAAATAGCCGGTACGCGCCAAAACACTGTACCAAACCGGCGAAATATGTCCATTGGAGAGGAAAAACAAGTCCTGGTTTTTACCTTCCATTTTGAAAGGTTTTGGACTGTGTTTCAGCACATTGCCATACAGTGCAACGAAAAATTCTGTACATCCCAGCGAGCCGCCCGGGTGACCGCTTTGCACATTGAACACCATGCGCAAAATGTCACGGCGTACTTGTTGTGACAATTCGGTGAGTTTTGAAAAATCTGCCATACTAAACCAGTAATCGCTGGATTGGGTGTATAAATTGAATTGAACTGCGACAAAGGTACAATTTCGGGTGGGTTAAAAAAATGGCCGCCCCGAAAATCGGAGCGACCAGCTTATTTTTCCAGAATACCAGATTGCACGCGGGTGCAGCGGGTAAATGGGTTGGAGTTGCTTAGGCAGGATTTGGAATGGTCAATACCTGGCCAACTTTGATTTCATCTGGATCGTCGAGGATATCGCGGTTTGCTTCGAAGATCTGCTTGTACTTCATCATATCATCGTAGTAGTGTTTCGCGATTTTGCTCAAGCTTTCGCCTTTTTCCACCGTGTGTTTGGTGTAAAAATCCGAGTTTTCAACTTGAATATCCGCTACGAGGTCTGTTGGATTGGCGCCAGCTACTGCTTTGATGGCATCCCACAACTGGTCTTTTTCGTAAGGAGTGTTTACGAGGCCCCACATGTGGAGGACGCCGTCTGTTTCTTCTACCTTACCGTTGCGAACGTTCAATTTTTCGCCCAGTGAAAGCACGCTTTGATATTTTTGTTGAACTGACATGATTGTGTTGGTATTTAATGAATGAAAAAATTTGACCCTTGATACGGCGTGGCGTCAAAAAGTAACGCTTCCAAGAGCGAAGGTAACATGTGCCGTTCCTTTTTACAAGGCGTGGCATGCCACTTCACACAAAAATCACATAATGGGCGGTTTTATCTTATTTTTTTACCCGGTCGGGGTTGTTTTTTAAAAAAGCTTCCCATTTATTGCCTGATTTGGCGTTGCTGATGCCCGCCACAGGGCTGTTCGACTGGTACCAGTGGCATACTGCGGCGGCCAAAGCATCGGTTGCATCGAGGTATTTTTCGTTGAGTTTTGTTTTGAGTATATTTTCGAGCATACCGGCAACTTGTTCTTTCGAAGCATTCCCATTGCCGGTCACTGCACTTTTTATTTTTTTCGGCAAATATTCGGTGGTCGCGAGGTTATTGACCATACCAGCGGCGATGGCGACCCCTTGTGCGCGGCCCAATTTGAGCATAGATTGCACATTTTTACCAAAAAAAGGTGCTTCAATGGCCATTTGGGTAGGCTCGTACTGCCGAATCAGGTCTTGCACCTGCTCAAAGATATAACGCAACTTTACCGTGTGATCGTCGCTGATGTGGGCAAAAGTGACCACCCCAATATCCACAACGGTTATACTGTTTTTGTGCGCATCAATAATCGCAAATCCGAGCACATTGGTGCCTGGATCGATTCCTAAAATGCGGGTAACCTGAATTTCCATTTTTAAACCGTATAATTTTGGTCAAAAGTCGAAATAATATACACCAAATCCGCGCATAAACAAGCCATTGCCTACTTTTGCCGCCACAAATTATGCTGTTATCGCCCCGCTTGTGTTGTAAGCTGGAAAAAAGCAGGATTTAGACTTAAAACAATGGACACAATAGGCATTCTTGGGGCCGGCGCCATGGGCAGCGGTATCGCACAGGTAGCAGCAGCGGCTGGCCACAATGTAGTGATTTGCGACAATCTGACACTTGCGCTGACCAAAGCGGGGAAAGGCGTACAAGCTACCCTCAAAATGTTGGTGGAAAAAGAAAAGATGACGGATGCAGAAGCGTACGCGCTTTACAGCAAAATCAAATTTTCGGATCACATGAGCGATTTTCGCGATTGTACGGTCATTATCGAAGCAATTCGGGAAGATATTGAGCAGAAGCAGATTGCTTTCAAAAGCATGGAAGCGATTGTAGAGGAAGGAACCATTTTGGCCAGCAACACTTCTTCGCTTTCCATTTCGGCCATGGGCGCACAATTGCGGCACCCGGAGCGCATTTTGGGCATCCATTTTTTCAATCCGGCGCCTTTGATGCGGCTGGTGGAAATTATTCCCGCCCTGCAAACCGATCTTGATGTGGTAGACAAAGCGCGTGGCCTGATCACCAGCTGGGGTAAAACCACGGTTTTAGCCAAAGACACACCCGGTTTTATCGTAAACCGTGTTGCAAGACCTTATTATGGCGAATCGCTGCGCATTTTGGATGAAGGTATTGCCGATGAAGCCACCATCGACTGGGCGATGCGCACCATTGGCGGGTTCCGGATGGGGCCTTTTGAACTGATGGATTTTATCGGCAACGATATTAATTATGCCGTTACGGAAATTGTTTTCCAAAACTTCTATTTTGATCCGCGCTACAAACCGTCTTTTACGCAAAAACGCTTGGTAGATGCACATTATTTTGGGCGCAAATCAGGCAGGGGTTTTTATGATTACCGAAACGATGCGGCCATGCCCGAACCCCTTAAAGATGAAGCATTGGGCCGTGAAATATTTTTCCGGGTACTTGTGATGCTGATTAATGAAGCGGCCGAAGCCCTTTATCTTCAAATTGCGAGCCGTGACGATATTGATTTGGCCATGACGCAGGGCGTGAATTACCCCAAAGGGTTGCTCTCCTGGGCAGATGAGATTGGTATTGAAAAAGTGGTAGAAAAATTAGACGGCTTGTATGTGGAATACCTGGAGGACCGCTATCGTTGCAGCCGTCTGCTGCGCAAAATGATGCGCGAAAACCGCAAGTTTTTTAATACTTAAGCACTCCGCTCAAAACGCCTGAAACATGCTGGATCCAACGACTATTTTTCATCGTATGTTTGACAACGATCCATTTAGCCGTTGGATGGGCATGGAGCTGGTTTCGATTGAAAAAGGCAGCTGCACGTTGCGCATGTGCGTGCGCGCCGAGATGTTGAATGGTTTTGGCGTGGCACATGGCGGCATTACCTTTACGTTGGCCGACAGCGCTTTCGCCTTTGCGTGTAATACGTATGGCCAGCATACCGTTTCGATCCATTGTACGATAGAGCATGTAGCGCCGGTTTATGCGGGTGACATACTCACCGCAATTGCAACGGAAGCGCACGCAGGGCAAACCATTTCCAATTATACCATAGAAATCCAGCAGCAGGATGGTCGTTCCGTTGCGTTTTTTAGGGGCATTGCTTATCACAAGAAGCAGTCCTGGGCATAAAAATGTAGTATCGATCGTTAAAGGGGATGCCAAAACGGCATAAATTTTGAAAATCATTCCTAATTTTACCGTGCATCCAAACGCCTCCTATGAGATATACGATTACTTTCCTGTTTATATGGGCATTGCTGCCTTTATCAGCGCAGCCAAATCCTCTGCTTGCTGTAGAATTACTGGGGGTTGACATCACTTGTTCTGGACGAACCGATGGCGCTGTTCGCGTGGCGCTTACAACCGGCCTCGGTCCAGTCAATTACCAATGGAGTGGGAATGGTTTATCGGGCACAGGGCAGGTAAGTTCGTTAGACCCAATCGATATTATCAAAGATTTGCCCGCTGGCACTTATATTTTCAATTTTACCGATGCCAATGGTGCGGTCTCTACCCTGTCGGCTGTTGTTGCCAATCCGCCAGCATTGCAAGGCCCTATTCAGGTACAGACCGATTACAATGGCTTTGGGGTGTCATGTCCCGGCAACCTCGATGGGCGTCTTGCTTCCGGCGTAGCAGGTGGCGTTCCTCCATATTATTACCAATGGTCAACCGGCCGAACCAGCCTGGTGATCGACAGCCTGGGCGTGGGTACCTATCAACTCACGGTCACCGATGTTAATAATTGTTCGTACACCACCAGCACCACGCTTACGGCCCCTAGCCCGATCAAGAGCACGATTAAAACCGGCGGCGACCGCTGTTTTGGGCAAAATCAAGGTTTTATCGAAATCAGCGGATTATCGGGCGGTATTGGTCCTTATCAAGTTGTATTTGAAGACGAACCGCCCGTCAGTCAGTTTAAATTTGAAAACTTACAGCCGGGTACGTACTTTTTTTCGATAGTAGATGAAAATGGTTGCGCCAAAAACGAGGCGGCTATTTTGCCCACCGGAGTTATTTTTACCATAAATATTGGCGAGGATTCCCTGATTTATACGGGCGACACGCTTTTATATGCCATCAATGCTAATCGCCCGTTGGCCAGTGTCAATTGGGAACCGGCCGCATTTGCCGATGCGCAAGGGCTCGATTTTGCGCTGTTGTACCCTGCTTACACCACCCTGTTCAAATTGACTGCTACCGATACCAGCGGTTGCGCGGTAGAAGACGAGGTACTGATTTCGGTACGGCGCAAACGCAATGTGTATGTGCCGAATGTATTATCGTTGTTTGCCAGTTTGCCTGAAAACCAGGCATTTACGGTGTATGGCAGCGGCGGTATTATAGAAGTTGTTTCCCTGCGGGTGCTGGATCGTTTTGGCCGTTTGTGGTTCGAAAAATACAATTTCCCGATCAACCAGCCGAGTGAGGGTTGGGATGGCACCTGGAATGGCAATACTGCACTCCCGGGCGTGTACATATGGGAAACCCAAGTGCGCTTCAGTGACGGTCGCCTGGAAAAGGTTCGGGGCGATGTTACCCTGCTGCGGTAAATTTTTCTAATTTTTATGACACTGATCTCCTTGCACAATGCCCAAAACGCGGCCTTTGAGCGGCTGGTTCAATAAGGGCGAGTTTTTCGATTTGGAGCGCATATTTTGTAACGTGTAGGTCCAATCGGCCGTTGGATCAAAAAGGGTCAGTTCGGCGCGCGCTCCTACTTCAATAGGATGGACGGGAATGCCCAATAACTGCCGTGGTTGCACGCTGAGCTTTTGCACCAGGGCGGGTAAACTGAGTTGACTGGCCAAAAAGCGGCCATACAGCGGGAACAGCGTTTCCAATCCGGTCATTCCAAACGCGGCATAAGGAAACTCCAGGTTTTTCATTTCTTCGTCCCAGGGCAGGTGGTTGCTACACAGCACATCAATGGTGCCATCCAACAGACCTTCGAGCAAAGCAGTTTGGTCGTCGGCGCTGCGCAACGGGGGCATTACTTTCCAATGGGCATCAAACGCTTCGATGGGCTGCAGGTGTTCCGGTGCATCGCCCAGGAGTACCTGATCGGTAAAACAAAGGTTGGCAATCGCCACCGAGGCGGTCACATTTGCGCCGGTTTTTTTTGCAGCCCGGATTAATTCCACGCCTTTTCGGGTAGAAACCAGGTGGATATGCAGACGGCTTTCCGCGTATTCGAGCAGGCTGAGGTCGCGTTGAATCATCACGGTTTCCGACAAAGCGGGTATGCCTTTCAAGCCCAACATGGTGCTGATGAGGCCTTCATGCATTTGTCCGCCCCCTGCAATGGTTTTATGATGCGGTTCGTTCAAAATAAGTCCATGAAAGGCACTGGCGTATTGTAAAGCGCGGAGCAAGAGTCCCGCGTCCTGCACGGCATTTGCACCGTCCGAAAAAGCCACCGCACCTGCATGGTGCATGTCTATCAATTCTGCGAGGTCTTTCCCTGCTGCGTCCACCGAAATTGCCCCAATTGGGAAAAACCGCACCGGATACGCTGCGGTATTGTTTTTTATGTAAAACACTTCCGATTTCGAATGCACGGCCGGTTGGGTGTTGGGGAAACAGGCAATCGCCGTGAATCCACCTGCTGCTGCTGCCATGGCTGCCGAATGCAAGTCTTCCCGATGCTCAAAACCCGGATCGGCAATATGGGTGCCCAGATCGAGCCAGCCGGTTGAAACGCAGGCACCTTGTGTATCCCATAATTCAGCATCCGGGGCAGTGATTCCAGTACCAATTTGCACGATTTCGCCCGCCCGAATCAGGATGTCCAGGGGTGCAGAAACCGATTTTTCATCAACAATTTTTACATTTTTAAGCAGGCGTTGCATGGCGCGGTATTTTTTATGCTGGTGGATTTGGCCGGTTTTAGGGTTTATTTTAAAAAATCACTCGCGTTTGTACCAATAGTTATTGCGCACCACCCATTTGGGTTCATCGCGGTACAAATAGTAATCACTACTTTTTATCAGTACTTCATCCATGTAAAAATTGCCTTTCACGGAACGCGGCTCTATGAAAATGCGTACCGTGGAGTTATCGCCCTTTACTTCAAACCCTAAATCTATAAGGCCCCAACCTTGTACAATGGTGCGCAAACTGAAACGCAAACCTTCATGTTGGAACCCCAGTTGTTTGCCATCAGTACGGTCTTTTTCAAAAAACTTGGCCGTTGCGTTGATGTTCATGTCGCGGTCCGACTTCAACCACATGGATAAATTATAATGTCCCTTTGGCAAATGGGCGTCGAACACCATAATAGAATCTGAAAATGGTCCCATGTACGCGCCTTTCCCTTGAAAAACCAGATCAGTTGTGGTAAGGGAGTCGTACGACTGGTAATAAAAATGGCTATTGGCGCTGGTGGATGTCCAGGGCTTTTGTGCTGGATACAACGTTTCTTTCAACATGCTGTTATACACGATCCGCGCCAAATGCCGTTGGTAGGCCCGAATACTATCCAGTTCGATGGATAAAATGCGCATTTCGGGGCTATCATACACCAAGGTGGCTTTTTCAGTCAGATGTGCATAGTGGTCTTTTGATTTTTCCCATTCTTTGGGTTCAATCATGATGGCAATCGGGCGGTTATCCGGAAAATCATCCAGGATGGCGGGCGCTTCGCAGGCTTCCAGGCCCAGTTGCACCGACTTGCTCATTTGTTTCAAGGGTGTACGACTCAGGTTTACGGCCAAATCGGGTACCCCGGTATGATAGGCCGTGTAGTACATTTTTTTGTACAGCCAGTAATTGATGTCCAAAATGAGGTTTTCGGAACCAATATGGTAGTACGGAATGGGCATCAAAGCCTGAAACTTGCTAAAATCTACTTTATTGATCCAATGGTCGGGACTGTTCACGGCAATGCTGCGTTTTGCAAAATTGGGCGACAGCGTAAGGGGCTTCATTTGCTGGAACGTGTACGCTTCAAAGGCCAGCAGCGCGACCGGTCCCAGCGCAATCACCCATTTGAACCAAGGCGCGCGCCCCTTGAAACCTTTAAAACGGGTGCTCACATTCCAAAGCACATAAAAAGCGATCACATTGACTACATAATAATACGCCCACACAAAACGCCCCAGTCCACGAAACTGCCGCAAAGGCCCCATATATTCTACCATCCACTCCAGCCCTTTGATATCGAACGGAAAGCCCAGTGCAAAAATGAGCAACAGGGTAGCCGAAAAAAGAATGCCATGCAGGTAGTTTTTGTTTACTCGGTGATAAGCTGCTTCCGACCAGTTTTTGCCAAACATGCGGTAGCGGGCAAACAACAGAAAAACGGTAAAAGCAGATGCTACAAACCCAATGTTTTGTTTGGCTTCAAAATCGAGCCCTTTGATTTTGAAAATATGTTTGGTAAACCATTGATACACTTGCGATTGTTCGTAGGGCATGAAAACCCCTTCAATACGGCCCACATAGGCCAAAAAACCTTGTGGGTATCCCGGTCGATCGGGGGTATAATTGGCCCAGTGTATCCAAATATTAAGCAAGGCAAACGGAACGATCACCATAATGATCAAATGGCTAATGCGTACCCTGAAATTGCGCAAGCTGGGGTCGAGGATCAATTGATACACCATATATAACCCCAAAAAAAGTGCACTGATGCCCAGGTAATAAAAATGGATTTGCGCGGCGACCCACACCAGTAAGCCAATGAGCAAACTTTGGTAACGCCTGCTGTAACGGGCTTCATAATTGGATAATAACAACAGCAACAAGGGGATCACCCAGGTGTGCGAAAGCCCGTAATGCCCATCAAAACGGTTGTATTGCGGCGATAAAAATACCATTCCAATCGATACCAGGCCTGCATACCAAACGGGCACATGCAATTTTCTGAACAAAAGGAAAATTATGCCCGCCCCAAAGAGCATGGAAAACAACTGCAAAAAATTGATGATTGCAACGGTATTTCCACTAATGTCCGAAATGTTATGGTTCCACCATTGCATGGTCATGGCAAAGATCGGCTGCATATCGGTAAACAGAATATGCTCTCCGTTGGGGTAATTCATGCCACGGTAATGCACATAGGCGGTATCGCGCCCCACATGCCAGGCGGTGGTCATGTTATTTTTAAAACCGTCGACCGAATCGCCAATCATAAAATTATTGGGATAGGCGAGCCAGGTGCTGTTTTTGGGATACAGCAGCACCATGGTACACACGAGCACCAAACAAAATCCCCAAAAAGTATGCGAACGCTTGGGCCGGGTTAGGTCATGCAAGCTGTGTTCTATCTGTTGAAAAGGGTGCTTATTCATGTGTTCGGGTAGGTGAATGCTTGTGCTCAATTATTTAAATAACAATCGGATAAAGTTTTTCCCTTCTGCTGCCAGTACTTTCCAGCCTACTTTGCTGAACACCACGCCTTCGCGAAGTTCCACCTGAACGGGGGTTACTTTTACCCGATTTTTTGCCAACATCAAAAATTCGAGGTCGAACAAGAAACGATCAATGGTGGTTTCCAAAAACAGGGCTTTCCCAGTGTGGTCAAAGCCTTTCAGTCCGCACTGCGAATCATCAATTGGTTGCCGCAGTACATGGCGCAACATCCAGCGCAGCGACCGCGATAATTGTCGCCGGAAGTAAGGCACCTTTTCGTAATATCTTGTATCGCGGTTGCCCGCCGCAATGCCGCCTTGTAACAGGGTGGTTTCCACAATTTTCCGCATACTTTCGAGGGTATAGGGGAAATCGGTGTCGGTAACTAAGTGTATGTCAGCATCCGAAGCCGCTACGCCCTGCCGCAAAGCGTATCCTTTGCCGCGGTTTTGGGTATAACTGATCACGTTTGCCGTTGGAATGAGCGCCCGGAGTTTTTCAAAATTGACCTCCGTGGCATTGTTGGGCGATCCATCGTTGACTACAATCAAGCCAGGCGCCGCAGTGAGGCCTTCCAACAGACTACTGAATTGGTTGAAACGCGTTGCAAGTGCTACTTCCCAATCGGGCGGCGGATTGTAGCAGGGTACGATAATGTTGACGCGGGAGCTGCTTTGCAAAATAATAAGATGGGTGGATCGTCAAAGAATGCGCAAAAGTAGGAAAACTTCGAGAAGGTAGGTGGATAGAAATTGGGCCTTGTACACGTTAATACGCCATCCTGATCCGAAAACCCAGCCCGTCGTAGCCATTCCGACCGGAAGAAAGCATTTTAATTCGACGCTTTATGTTCATATTCAAATCGAAAAGGCGTCTCCGCCGGTATTTTTTCGCCAAAAACCGTGGTAATGGACGTTTTGCCGCGAAAATCGAAGTTTAAATACATAGAAGGCTCACCGGGGGCGCGTACTAAGGTAAGCAGACTGGGTGTTTGGCCGCTTTCAATCACTGGTTTTTCGAAGCCCTTGTGCGCGCGCAACACCCAGGCACCCGCGGGCCCGAGGATGCGGAATACATACAATTGCGTTCCATTGGGTCCGGCCTTGATTTCCTTCAGGTGTACCATCGGCCGCAAAAAATCATACGGCCCCCAGGGTTCCATCAGAATAAATTCCCGGGGTTGTGGATATTGAACTTGCAAGGCGGTATTGATGCCACCAGGCAAACTATCGGGTTCTTTTAATTGTACATAGGGAATCATCAAAGGGGCGTATGGGTCGTCGGGTGTTTTGTCGGGGTGGTCGAAATTGAGTTTGCGCTGTCCCGTCAATTCGGGGTGCGCCCAGGTTTTTTCCAATACATTCGCAGCGGCGTACACATCATTGCGCCAAAATTTGAGGCCTTTATTGGGCATTTGGGACT
Organism: Saprospiraceae bacterium; assembly: GCA_027488935.1. Taxonomy (GTDB): domain Bacteria; phylum Bacteroidota; class Bacteroidia; order Chitinophagales; family Saprospiraceae; genus M3007. Next base: position 129,742 of record JAIYAP010000041.1, read on the forward strand.
CCAAAAGGGTTTCAAAATTAAAAAACAGGTTTTCACCATTGACGGCCATGTTTTCCGAAGCGGATATTTTTAAGGGTTTGCGCACCCCTAAAAACACATTATGGTCTATTAATCCGTCGCGGCTGCGGGTGTCCCGTTTTTGAGCATAGCCCCAATCGGCGGGTTGTTTTGCATTGGCCCACAACGCAATACCTACACTGTCGTCGCGGATGTAATTTTGCCGAATCGTGTCATTTTGACCGTGTTCGACCGCAATCGCCGTTTTGCAGCCCGTAATCAGGTTGCCGGTAATGACACTTTCGTAACTATATCCGCCCCAGATGCCATAGGTACAATCGGTGATGTAATTGCCTTGTATCAGGTTGCGCGAAAACGTGACTTCGATCCCGTTGGTCGGTGCCGCACTAAAATCGTTGCCAAAAATAAAATTGTCGTTGCAGCCCCCTTGGCCGCTGTCCATCGTGCTTTGTCCAGCCCAAAGAAACAATCCATCGCCCGAATGCGTGGCTGAATTGTAGGCGATGAGGTTGTTGCTGCTTTGTTCGTACAATAAAATACCGGCCGAATCCTGGCCGCGCTGGTAAAAACCATGCGAATACCCGCGCACATTCCAGTCGAGCCGATTGTGCATGATCCGATTGTTGCTGCAACGGTACATGCCGATGCCTACCCCCGAATTGAATTGGAAAACATTGTTGTAGACCGTGCTTTCACGGCAGCCGTGCATCAGCAACGCATTTTGATTCCCGGTAATATGGCAGGCTTTAACGGTTGCTCCGGTACAATTTTTAAGGTAAATGCCCGCTCCGTATCGCATCCATTCATTGTGTTCGTTATGGTGGTAACTGAGCCAGTCGGTCTCGTTTTCCCGTTCGCGTTCGGAATTAAGTTTTGGTCGATAGTTATAGGAAAAATCGCAGTTTTCGAGTACCAGGCCACTTACCCCTTCGGCCAGCAGGGCTACTTTATACCCACGGGCAGTTGCATTTTTCAGGATAATATTTTTACCTTTTACCTGAATAGCGACACCGGCAAAAGCGTTGGGCAGGGTATTTTCTGGTGCCCCCCGCAGCACGGCCTGTTGAAAATCGACGGTGATATTTTCGCCGGAAATTACGATTACAGGCTGCACGGATGCCAGATCGGTACTGTCCTGAAATACCTGTGCAGGCGATGCAGACAAAGGATAAACACTCGATTTTATCCGGACCGATTGGCGGATCACCAATCCCTGGGTCAGTTTGATTTCAGGAGATTGCCCGTGCAAAGCATACATGGCAAATAGCAACAGCGGAATACAGAATAGTGCTTTCAAGAAGGCCTGTTTTAGCGCAAAAATACCCTTTTAACGGTAAACCGTCACACTTCCTTCATACTGCTGTACTTCTTCATCAACAAATCGCACCAGGGCATAAAAAGCAAACACGCCATTCATAGGCTTTCCTTTATAGTTGCCATCCCAGCCCAGATTCGGGTCATTCAAAGGAATATTCTGGGTTTCGAAAATCAGGCTGCCCCAGCGGTCGTAAATGCGCAAGAGGCTGATTTCTTTGGCTGCAGGATTGGCAAATCCGGTAAAATATTCGTTCGGATACGGCTTATCAGGCGAAAACACGTTGGGGAAATAAACCGGGCGTTTTTTATTGACCTTTACTTTTACCGTATCAAAGGCCATACAGCCGGTTTCGTCTGTAACTTTGATGATATACCACAGGTTTTGGGTAGCAACAACATTCGGCTCGGCACACTCCGTACAATTGAGTCCAAGGGAGGGCGTCCACTGAAAACTGACGGGTCGGCCGCTGGGTGCAGTAACCGTGCTGATGTCAAAATCATACCCCAGGTCGAGGGTGGTATCGGCAGGTTCGGCAATAACCACCAGGGGCAAAGGCTGCACCACCGTGGCAAAAACGGAGTCGCGACAACCATTCACATCTCGAATATTTACCCAATAACTGCCCGCACCGAGTTCGCGCAGGGTATCGCTGTTGATAAAAGTATTCCCGTCCGCACTGAATTGATACGGCGGAATGCCGCCCACGCCTTGTACTCGAATTTGGCCTTCTGGTACACCAAAACAGAGCAAATCCAGCACATCCACCAGGTTCACCGCAATATCGGCTGGTTCGGTAATAAATGCGCTGCCGAGAATGGTACAGGCATTGGCGTCGGTCACGGTCACAGTATAATTACCCTGGGCAAGATCATTCGCTTTTCCGGTTGTTTGGCCGTCGCTCCACACATATTGGTAAGCAGGTACGCCACCGGAGGGTTGAGCGATGATCATCCCATCGTTTGCACTAAAACAGCTGATATCGATGGTATCAACCAACAACGCGAGGGGCGGATTGTCGGTAACGGTTACCACATAGGTGCCTTTGCACAATTCGGCATCGAGGCCCAAAATAGTATAAACGCCAGATCCAAAGCCCGCCTGGGTATTATTGCCCATAAATCCGCTGCCCCAGTCGAACAGAAACGGTGCTGTACCATTGGTCACGTTCAAGGTAATGACGCCATTTTCGTCGCCAAAACACAGCGGTTTGATCACGTCTGAATCTACCGTCAATTTTTTTTCTTCTACCTTAATGCTCACATCGGTTTGGCAGTTGTTGGCATCTTTGATTACCAGGGTGTAGGTACCCACTGGCAGGCCCGTCAGCGAATCACTACTGGTAAAAGGGCCGCCATTCCAGCTAAACTGATAGGCGGGGGTTCCTTTGGTAATATTGGCCACCCGGACCGCGCCATTGGTGCCGCCGTTGCAATCGGGCATGGCAATGAGGGTGTCGACTTCCACGTCTGGGTAAACGGTCACATTTTGAATTTCAGTAATTTTACATTCCCGGCCCTGGGGCGTTTGCGCCGTGATGGTCAGCACCACTTGCTGTATTCCTGCGTTATTGAATTGTACGGTATGTGGGCCTTGGGTGTTGGCAGTTTGGGGCGCAGCGGTGTAGCCAAAACTCCATTTCCAACCGGTAACAGCCCCGAATGGACTGGTAGATGCGTCGACCATCTGAATAGGCGTACCCAAACAAACGGCCGAAGGAATGGTCGTAAAAGCCGCAGTAGGGCCTAAAAACTCGCCGGATCCGCCAAAAACGGTAGAAAAACCGTTGCCTGTGGTAGAAAAATTATTGACACAAAGGGCATAGGTTTCGCCCTGTATCATATCGAGTGGGGCGAGCCAGGCATTGTCGCCGCTATCATTGCAGCCCGCATCTTCGCTTGTATCCGGATCGCCCGGCCGCAAACCGGTTGGTCCCAGGCAAGCCGCAGAATTGGCATTAAAGGATTCGCCAGAAGCCATGCAACGCACCACTTGTTTACCTGTGCAATTACCAATACCATTGGGCAGGCGATACAACACAAAGTCAAGGTCGTCGCTAGGATTGAGTGGATTTAGGGTAAACTCCAGGGTACCCGATTTTGAGCAGGTCCACACAAACCAGGTAGAGTTGGTTTCATAGTTGGTGCCTTGTCCATTGAAAAAACAGGAAGCATCGTTGAGTTCGGTAATGTTGGAACCTGCACCCGTTACTTTTTGCACCACAAAAGGCGATTTATCGCACAATACCGAGGCGGTCGGACAGTCGGAAGTGGGTTCTTCGGGCGGATTATAATTGTTGATACACACTTGGAAGGTTCCAACTGCGGCGCTGCGGCCTTGTACGCGAAACAGATAGGTTGTACCCGGAAACAGGCCGCCTTGGTATAGTTCGACAATATTATTGCCTCCCAATGCGGCCTGGCATTCGAGTGCCTCCAACACACCCCCGCAGGCACCGGCATACAAAGCAATTTGCGGCGTTTTTAAAGTGCCCGCACCGCCGGTCAATCCCCGGATCGTAATGGTCACATCGGTATATTGCGCCACAAAGGAAAACCACACGTCATTTTGGGTGCCACTAAAACAATTGGCGGCCTGATAACTAGACGGCGTTGCACTTACATTGGTGAAGGCCCCTGCACTGCTGCAATAATTAACCACTTCCGAAATTAGAATCGGGTTGGTACATTCATCATTGGACGGCTGTGCAAACAAGGTGCCTGCAGCACCCAAAAATAAAGAAAGTAAAAATACAATTTTCCGCATAGTACTTGGTTGATTGCGTATTGGGTTTGATGTGATGCTAAGACGCATAAAGGACGCTTTTTGTTGGCTCGCAGTTGTGTCAAAGTTTTCTTAAACCGCACATTTGCTATTCTTTGACCAAGGCGCGCCCATAAAGGCGGTGTATGCAGGGTCATTTTTAAAAAACAACGCACCCTTTCCCGCCAAAATGTTACTTTTGCCCCCGCAAGTTAGGATGTTTCGCGCTTTTTGCACAAGTCCTCCTGCCTGCAAAAAAGTCGGGTTAAATCCGACAACATCCAGGTATGATCAAACAGCTTCCGAATTTCATTACCCTCTGTAATTTGTTTTGCGGTTGTTGTGCTTTGTTGTACGTACAACAGGGTGCTTTGCCCATTGCTGCCTGGTTTACCGTGGCCTCGTTTGGGTTTGATTATTTGGACGGTATGTTGGCGCGGGCATTGAAGGTGCATTCGGATTTGGGTAAACAATTAGATTCCCTGGCCGATGTGGTGAGTTTTGGGGTGGTGCCAGGGGCTTTGTTGTATCATTTGCTCTGTCTTTCTAACCCTGATGCAACCCATACAGGGGTACAAATTGCGGCTTTACCGGCTTTTGTGCTCAGCATGTTTTCGGCCTTGCGCCTGGGTAAATTTAATTTGGATACACGGCAGACCGATTATTTTATTGGTTTGAGCACACCGGCCAATACGTTATTGGTACTAGGTTTGGCCCTGGGGGTACATTTCGAAATATTTGAGGTGCAGCAGTGGGTGTTACAGCCGGTGCTGTTGTACAGTTTGGTGGCCTTGTTATCGTGGTTGCTGGTTGCGGAAATACCCATGTTTGGGATGAAAATTAAAAAACTAGACTGGCGTTCCAACCGCATTCCAATTTTGTTGCTGGTATTGAGCATACCGGCTTTTTATTTTTTGCACGCACTGGCTTTGACGGCCATGGTGATATTGTACATCTTGTTTTCAATTGTTTTTAAGCATGAAATTTATCGCGGAAATTGACATTATGCCCCACAAGGAATTATTGGATCCACAGGGCAAAGCGGTGATCAACAACCTTGGGCACTTGCATTTGAGTGGTGTTGCCGACGTACGCATCGGCAGGCACGTACAAATGACCATCGAAGCCGATTCGGAAGCAGCAGCCCGCCAAACGGTGGAAACGGCTTGTCAGAAATTGTTGGCCAACATGATCGTAGAAACGTTTCACTATGTGCTGAAGGGGGCATAGGTAAAACATGCTATATATTGTCCCAACCCCCATTGGAAATCTGGAAGATATTACCCTGCGGGCGCTGCGCATCCTGAAGGAAGTAACGGTCGTGCTGGCCGAAGATACCCGTACCAGCCGCCGTTTGCTCGATCATTATGGCATTACCACGCATTTGCGGGCTTTTCATGCGCACAACGAGCATACGGTGGTCGATCGGGTGGTGGATGAATTGGCCTCTGGGGTGGATATGGCCCTCATTTCGGATGCCGGTACGCCCGGCATCAGCGATCCCGGATTTTTGCTAGCGCGCGCTTGCGTGGCCAAGGGGGTGCGTATTGAATGCCTGCCCGGCGCTACGGCATTTGTTCCGGCATTGGTTGCCAGTGGGTTGCCCTGCGATACGTTTCATTTCGACGGATTTTTACCACATAAAAAAGGACGCCAAACACGTTTGCGCTTTTTAGCCGAATTGCCTTATACGTTTGTGCTCTACGAATCGCCGTTTCGGCTGGTGAAATGCCTCGACGAATTGATTGCCGTGTGCGGACCCGAACGCCGCGCCTGTGTAGCCCGGGAATTGAGTAAATTGCATGAGGAAATCACCACCACGACCCTGGAAGCACTGAAATTGCATTATACGCAAAAGGATGTGAAAGGTGAAATTGTGCTGGTGGTGGCCGGAAAACCGGATTAAGCGCCTATTTTCGCTGGTTTTATCCATTCATTGCAACAGATGACGCAAACTATGCCTATTTTTGCTTTCTTTCCTTTCACTAATATGTTGCTGATGAATCGGTTTCGCACCGTCTGGCTAAGTTGCCTGCTTCTGATCGTACATGCTTCATTGGAGGCCCAAAAACCCGCCGATTTGAAAAAAACCGGCGATAAATTCTATGCCACTGCGCGTTGGCAGGAAGCGTACGATGCACTTTATCAGTATCAGGAACAAAAACCGGGCGATGCGCAAGTGCTGACCCGCCTGGGCATTGCCGCATACCACCTGCACAAGGCCGAGCAAGCGCAGAAATACCTCGAATATGTGCTGGCGCAAAATCCCAACAGCAACGACCCTGAATTGTACTATTTCCTCGCGCGCCTGCTGCACGCCACCCAGGCGTACGAGCGCGCGATCCCTTTTTATAAGCGTTTTTTGAAAGTTTGCGGCGAACGCCATGCCTTGCGCGCCAGCATTCCCGACCAAATTCGGCGTTGCCTCAGTGGCATGGCCGCACAAACCAACCCAGCCGTTGCCCTGGTAGAAAACATGGGCGACCAGGTGAATACGGCTGGAGATGAATTTGCCCCCTTATTATCTGTCAACCACGAAAACCGCGTGTATTTTGCTGCCGCCCACCCCGAAACGGTCGGTGGTTTGCGCAACGATGCCGGTTACGAAGACCCCGAAACGGGGCACTGGAGCAGCGATATGTTTGTCACCAACCTGAAAACCAGCGGCTGGGAAATTGACGCCTCCCTGGGCAGCCTGCTCAACACTTCACGGAATGAAGTGCCGCTTGGATTTAATGAAAAAGGTCAAATTCTTTATTTTTTCAGGGGATTTACCCTGTACAGCGGCGAAGTACTGGTAGATACTGCCGGACAAAAAGATGAATATGCCGTGCAACCGCCCGCTTTCATCAGTCCGATGTTGCCCGCGTTGGGAGATGCTACCCCGTTTTTTGTCAATGATACCTTCCTGATTTTTGCGAGCAGACGCGCAGGTGGTTTGGGTGGTTTGGATCTGTATTACAGCATTTTACGCGATACCAGCTGGTCGCCCGCCGTGAATTTTGGCCCCGCCATCAACAGCGCATACGATGAGGTAAGTCCATTTCTGGCAACCGACGGACGGACCCTGTATTTCAGCAGCAACCGCACGGAAAGCATCGGCGGCCTGGACGTATATAAATCGTATTTTGAAGATGCCAAACAGGCCTGGCAAGCGCCGGTCAACCTGGGTTTACCCATCAATTCCCCGGGAGAAGACGCCTTTTTCCGGCTTTCGAACGATGGCAGCACCGGCTTTTTCTCCTCCGATCGGATCGACAGCTATGGCGCGCGCGACATTTATATTGCCTATTTTAAAACGGCCCTGGCCGAACAATCGATCAACAGCACGCCTGCTTTGTTTACGAGTGTGGGCAAATCGGCAGCGGCTAAACCGGGTGTTTCCGAACGCGCCACGTTTGAAATGCCGGTGTTGGCGTATGACACCGACCGCGATCTGGTGCAAGGAGATAACCTGAAGGCAATCAATCAATTGGCGGCTGTGGCCCAGCGTTACCCGGAAGTGTATGTGCAGGTGACGATCCACACGGATGAAACGGGTCCGGCAAAATTCGATTTATACAATGGTATCAAACGGGCCGAACTGATCGGAAAAGCCCTGACCGAACGCCAGGTTGCAGGGGGACAAATCCTGTTGCGCAGTTGCGGCGCGGCCTATCCCAAAGCGCGCAATGTGCTGGACGCCGCTCCCAACCCGATTGGCCAAAAACTCAACCGCCGGGCAGAAATTACCTTGGTGGTGGCCGATGGCGTGTTGCCCCTCGATTTTAAATTGGAACAACCAGTCGTATCCGAATTGATGGCCTCCAAAGCAGCGCAAACCTTTGAAAATCAGACCAAAGGACTGTTTTACAAGGTAGAAGTTGCTTCTACGCGCCAAATATTGAACAGTGAACCATTGTTGATGTTTTCTGATTTGATGATCGAAACCCAACCGGGTTCGGGCACGTATCGGTACTCCGCAGGCTTGTTTGGACAGTTTGCCCAGGCGCAACAGCTGAAAAGCGAATTGCAGAAACAGGGTTTTCAGGAAACAACCGTAGTCGCCTACCTGAACGGAATTCGAATTGCCAAAGCCGAAGCGGTGGGCTTGCTTAAAAAATATCCAGACCTTGCGGGTTTTATACGAAATTGAGTTTTGCTTCCTTCATTTGCCTATTTTTCCCTTATGAAATATTTGTTTTTTGCCATAAGTCTTACCTGCGTGTTTGCTTCTTGCGGACCTGACGATTTTTTTCAGGCTTCACAAACATTGCCCAAAGAAGGCTGGATGTACCGGGATACCGTCAATTTTTCCTTTAAAATAGAGGATACCACTTCCGTTTACCGCATTTTGGTCGATTTGAAATACATAGACACTTTTCAGAACCAAAATTTGTATTTGAAGTTACATACCCGGTTTCCGGACGGAAAACGCCTGAGCAAGCCTTATTCCTTTGATTTGTTTAATGCGCAGGGCGTATCGAATGGCACCTGCTCTGGGCACCGTTGTTTGTTGGAAACCACCTTGCAGGAAAATGCATATTTTGATCAACAAGGCACCTATGTACTTACATTTGAACAGTTTATGCGCCATGACTCTATTCCGGCAATTACTTCTATTGGAATGCGGCTCCAAAAAACGGAACAAAAACGGTAACTTGCCCGGTACAAACTACCCGGGAATATGAAATGGAGGCTCGCCCTTATATTGACCATCTTTTTGGCCGCACAGGGCTTTGCCCAAGCTGGTTTTCTCCTGAAGCCCGGGTTGAAGCAAGTGGATATTCCCTTTGAATACCGCAATAATTTTATCCTGATTACCCTCCTGTTTAATGATGCGGTGCCCCTGAAATTTATTTTTGACACGGGCGCCGAGCATACCGTTTTGAGCAAACGCGAGGTGAGCGATCTGCTGCATATTCGATACGAACGCGAGTTTAAAATTACCGGCTCCGACCTTAGTAAAGAACTGATCGCGTACCTGGTCCGACAGGTAAAATTTGAAATTCCCGGAAAAATTTTAGCCGCCAAAGAAGATATTCTGGTACTGCAGGAAGACTATTTTCGGTTTGAAGAGTACGCCGGGGTAAATGTACACGGCATTTTAGCGGCCAACGTTTTTGCGCGGTATGTAATGAAAATCAACTATGCCAAAAAGGTAATTACCCTGTACGATCGGGCGCATTTTCAGGAAAAACCGGAGGGATTTGCACCGTATCCACTTGAAATCATGCGCAATAAAATTTACATCAACACCCATATTGAAGTGTTGCGCGACTCCATTACGCCGGTAAAATTATTGATCGACACCGGCGCCGGGCTGCCCTTACTGCTTTTTACCAATACCAACGCCTTGTTGCAACCGCCGGTCAATTCCATTCCAAGCAATATCGGGATGGGCCTAGGCGGGTACTTGCAGGGATTTACCGGCAGGATATTTCACTTGAACCTGGAACCGTTTTCGCTGAATCAGGTCGTCTCATTTTTCCAGGCAATTGATACCTCCGCGCCAAACCTGGCACAAATCAATTACCGCAACGGACTGATTGGCAACAGTATTTTGAGCCGTTACCAGGTGATCCTGGATTATGTGGGCGGAAAAATGTGGCTCAAACCGACCAAAAACTATAAATCGGCCTTCGTTTACGACCGCAGTGGCATTAGTTTGATCGCTTCCGGATTGTTGCTCAATACATTTACCATTCAAAACGTGTTGCCTTATTCGCCCGCCTGGAATGTGGATATCCGGCGCGGCGATGAAATTACTAAAATAGGATACACGCCCGCCAATTTGCTTTCGCTCGACGAAATTTTGCACATGTTTCAAAAAAAACCGGGCAAAAAAATCAAATTGGTGCTGCTTCGGGATGGCAAAAAGATCAAAAAAACGATTGTCCTGAAAGATTTACTCTGATGTACGGTTCCAATAAAGGTACATTGGCACGCCCGTCAACATCAGCACCACCCCAATGCCCGCCTCCCGCGGATGGTTGATGCAGGTGATATAAATCAGCGCTACACAAAAAAGCACAAACAAGGCCGGCACAAACGGATATCCCAAAACCCGGTAAGGACGTACCGTATCGGGTTCCTTACGGCGCATCACAAAAACGCCAAAAGCAGTGGCTCCATAAAAGAAGAAGGCCGCAAAAATCAGCATATCCGTGAGCTGATCAAAACTGCCGGAAAGCACCAGCAGGCAGGCCCACACGCCCTGCATCCACAAGGCCGCATTGGGCGTGTTGTATTTCGGATGGATATTGGCCGCTTTTGGGAAAAACAAACCGTCTTTCGCCATCGCATAATACACCCGCGGCGGCATCAAAATGGTGCTGTTGGTGCAACCCAGCGTGGTAATCAGGATAATGATAGAAAGTAAGGTAGCGCCGAAGCCGCCCGCAAAATGCCGCACCACGGCCACCGCAGCAATTTCATTCTTAGCCGCGTGTACCTGTATCATTTCGTCGATCGGCAACACATATAAATAGGTAAAATTGACCAGCACATACACCCCGATGATGGCCAGCAAGCCAAAAAACAGGGCTAGGGGCAAATTTCGGTTCGGATTTTTGATTTCTCCACCAATGAAACCTACCGAGTTCCAGCCTTCATACGCCCAAAAAGCCGCCAATAAAGCCCCAAACATGGCTTTAATCAGCGTAAAATCCGTCCAGGAACGCGCCACAAACTGCGTGGAAGGTGTGCGAATATTGGTAAAACTACCACCGCCCAACAACAAACCCGATACCACGATCAGGCCCAAACCGCCCACTACCAGCCAGGTAATCCAGGTACTCAGACCGGCAGCGCCTTTCAAGCCGCGGGTATTCAAAAAAGTAAGCAGTAAAATGAGCAGGATGGTGAGCCCTTTTACCCCAAAATTTTCAAAGGGTTGAAACAGTCCCAAATCGATGCTTTCGATCGAAGCCGGCAAATGCGGCAACGGAATCATGGCGTTGAACGACTGCGCAAACACGTAGGCAATGGAAGCGATAGCGGCCGTTTTGATCACCGCAAAGGTGCTCCAGCCCCATAAAAAAGCCATAAATCGGCCATAAATACGCTTAAAATACACATATTCACCGCCTGAATCGGCCATCATACCGGCAATTTCGGCATTGCTCAAAGCGCCGCACAAACTGATGATGCCGCCCAGCACCCAGGCCCACAGCACCAGATCGGGCGAAAGCAGCTCGGCCGACATGGGTGCTACTTTTTTATAAACCCCCGATCCAATCACCGAGCTGACCACCAGCAAGGTCGCGGCGGATAAAGAAAGCGTTCTGACCAATTGGCCTTGTTGTTTTTCCATCATTGGGCAAATTTAGAAAAGTTTTGGGGATTACTTCTGCCGCGCATGGTCTTCATTCTTCCCACAATTGAAGATCAACGCACAGTGAAAATTGTTTTCCAACGTAAAATCTCAGCCAAACACCACTATTTTCCGTATTTTTGCTTCTAAAAGATCAATCCTACATCAATATAGTTGTGGCGTAATGGATGGTGGTCCTGTAAAGGATCATACAAAAACAGAACAACATGATCAAGAAAATTATAATAACAAATTTTTACAGTTTTGGGGAAGCGGTCATTCCGCTTCATCCTGAAATAAACATGCTGATTGGGATCAATGGGTCGGGAAAATCTAATTTTTTAAAAGCAGTTCGGTTGTTAAAAGAGGGCATTGACGGTGCCGGCCTAAAAAAACATATCCTGGATAATCTGGGCGGATTTGACAATATCTATTTTAAAGGCAATACGGATGGAAGGCCTGCCAATAAAATCTCCATCGAATACACATTTGATGGGGACGCAATAACCGAAGGGAAATACGGCTTCAAATTCTCCGAAGATGTTGTTTATACGATTACATTCATCAAATCTCCAAGTTACCAGAACTATTATGTGGTCGAGACCCTAAAAAGTTCACGCGGTTATGAATACCTGAACTTTAACAATGGAGCAGGGCATTTAAATGAAAAAGTAGAAGAAGGCCCGACGCCAAAACAAAATCTTATTCAGTATACCGATTTTGACCCGCAAGAACTTGTGATGAAAGAGGTAAGTGATACCGATAGATACCACGCAATTACGACCATAAAAAAAGCAATCCGCGACATATTTGTTTATGATTATTTTGACACAACCCCCAAAAGTAATATTCGGAAGCCCATGCTACCTACCTCGGAAAAGCGACTTTCCCCGGATGGCACCAACCTTCCTCAAATATTGAATACCATCAAAATAAACTACAAGACAAGTTATAAGAAGATTGCAGCCATGTTGAATGAAGTCAATCCAAACTTTTCAGGGTTTGACTTTAACTTTATCGGCGGCAATATTGAACTGATGCTGGAGGAAAAAGGACTGAATAGTTCTGTGCATGTTTCAAACATATCCGATGGAACACTAAGATATTTATGCTTGCTTGCCATTCTTTTTAACCCCGATCGAGGCCGATTAATTTGTATCGACGAACCGGAAGTTGGACTTCACCCGGACATGATTTTAAATATTGCAAATGCAATCAAGGAGGCTTCAGAAGCATCTACACTTATCATATCTACCCATTCTGACAATTTATTAAACTACTTTGAAGTAGAAAATTTAAAAGTATTTGAGAAAAATGAATCCAATGCAAGTGAAGTAAACTCTTACGCCACCGCACAATTTGCAGACTGGTATGAAGCGTTTTCAATCGGTCAAATGTGGAAACAAGGAGACTTTGGAGGGGTTAGATATGGGGGGTAAAAAAATTTTATTCATCGAAGGCGAGCCAAATAGTCCGAACGGTGATTTGCGTCAAGGATTTGCGAAGTTGCTTGGGAAAAAAATCGAGGGCCATTTACCAAGGATAAACTTGGGCGGGGGGAAGTCGCACACGATTCAAAAATTTCTAAAAAATAAATTTGAGGCAGATGCTTTTTTGCTACTGATTGACTTGGATGGGCCAGAAGCAGAAAAAGAACAGGATTTGAGCGCACATAACCTGCTCAAACAAAGAGAAAACGTATATTTTATGGTACAAGAAATGGAATCCTGGTTCCTCTCTCAGCCAGATATGCTTGATCGTTTTTTTGGTGTTGATCATAACAAGAAAAAAGTATCAGATAAATTGCCTAGACGGTTAGTAACTGAAATCCCGGACCCTAAAAGCGAATTAAAAAAGGCAACCAAAGATTCAAAGCGTGGTGAATATCACGAAATTAAGCATGGCGTAGAATTACTTAAACTATTAGATGCGCATCAATTAGAAGAATCATTTAGCGATTTTAAATATTTGATTGAGCGGTTGAAGGAATAATGCAGCGGAAAATTACTAAATTTCTAATGAAGGTTGAGCGCTACGAGTAAATATGCGTTGCGAAAGTGATCACCACCCGCAGCGATAGTAAAGAGCGGCTACCTCATTTCCAATCCACCACAGAAGGTCCCATCCCAATCCCCTCCTTCAACAAAGGATCCGGCACCGCCGCCTCGTACCCCTTTTTTACCGGCAACAAACCCGCCCAAACGGGCAAATCATAATCTTCCGCATCGTCGCCGGGCGGTCCTGTGCGAATTTTAGCAGAGGCCTCCTCAATATCAATGGCCAACACGGTGGTGGCTTTCATTTCGATGGCATTGGGCGGCCGTACTTCGTCCCAGCGCCCTTTCAAGATGTTTTCGGAAATGCAAAACAGGGCGTCCATTTTTTCATCTTCATCCGTAACCAATTGAGCGGTGCCAAACACCACCGCCGAGCGGTAATTCATGGAATGGTGAAAGGCCGAACGCGCCAGCACCAAAGCATCCACATGCGTTACGGTAAGACAAACCGGTATACCCGTTTCCGTTACCTTGAGCATGCGACTGGTGCTCGCCCCGTGTATGTACAGGCGTGCGCCCTTGCGCCCGTAACTCGTGGGAATGACAAAGGGCTGACCGTCCACCACAAAACCGAGGTGGCACAAAAAACCGGCATCCAGGATCGAAAACACGGTTGCTTCATCATAATGACCGCGTTTTGGGATGCGTTTTACGGTATTTCGGGGCGATTTTGGATATTCCATGGTAGGATAGTTGTTAGTTGTTAGTTGTTAGTGGTTAGTTGTTAGTTATTTTGATAGAGCGTTGCCCTAATTAACAACTAAAAACTAACAACTAACAACTAGTCAACGATCATGGTGCTGTGGTCCAATGTTTGTTGTGCCATGTTTTCGGGCAAATCCCGGAAATCATACTGTTGGTTGCGCAATTGGGCCGTAAATCCGGCTTCGCGAATGGCTTGCTGGATGCCGTCGGCGGTAAAACGGAAGCGCGCGCCGGCAGCCGAAACCACATTTTCTTCGATCATGATGCTGCCAAAGTCGTTCGCGCCCGCGTGCAGGCAGGCCTGTGCGACCTGTTTGCCCACCGTGAGCCAGGAAGCCTGAATATTGACCACGTTGGGCAACATAATCCGACTCATGGCAATCATGCGCACGTACTCATCGCCGGTGACGGCATTGCGGGCGCGCTTGATTTTGCGCAAAATGGTGTCTTCATCCTGGAATGGCCAGGGGATAAAGGCCAAAAAGCCCTTGGCATCGGCCGGTTTTTCCGATTGCACCTGCCGGAGCCAGGCAAAATGCTCCATGCGCTCGTAATTGGTTTCAATATGACCGAACATCATGGTGGCCGAAGTGGTCAGGTGCAACTGATGGGCGGCACGCATCACATCCAGCCATTCTTCGCCGCCGCATTTGCCTTTTGAAATCAGGCGACGCACCCGGTCGTTCAAAATTTCGGCCCCTGCACCAGGTAAGGAGTCTAAACCCGCTGCTTTGAGGGCTTTGAGCACCTCATAGTGGCTCATTTTATCTAATTTTGCGATGTGCGCAATTTCCGGCGGTCCGAGTGCGTGCAACTTCAAGGTGGGGTAAAGGTCTTTGAGTTGTTGGAACAAATCGACATAAAATGCCAGGCCCAAATCGGGATGGTGCCCGCCTTGCAACAGCAGTTGCTCGCCGCCTAAACGGAATGTTTCCTCAATTTTTTGTTTGTACTCCTCAATGGTCGTGATATACGCCTCGCCATGGCCCGGACGGCGGTAAAAATTACAAAATTTGCAATTGGCAATACACACATTGGTGGTATTCGAATTGCGGTCGATGATCCAGGTTACGATGCCAGACGGAACATGGTGCTGGCGCATCCGGTTGCCCACGTACATGAGCTCGGTGGTGCTGGCGTTTTCAAAAAGAAAAACGCCTTCTTCGGGGCTAAGCCATTCCAATCGGAGGGCGCGTTGGAGCAAATCAGAAACATCCATCTTGTATGTTGGGTATAATTTTTTCAGAAATATTTGAAAGTGAAACAAAGTTACGGTAACTTGGTTTGGTATTTGACAGGGAACTTTAAAAGCGGCCGTTTCGTTTTACCGAGATTGCACAAATAACACAAAAACATGACAGAACCAACGAGCACCACGCCGGAAACGAGGCTACAACGGATATGGCGTTTGCTGAAATTGGCGCTGAACGGCGAGGAGCAAGTGTACACCACGGGCAGTATTGATCGGGCCATTATCCTGTTATCGATTCCGATGATCCTGGAAATGGCCATGGAGTCGCTTTTTGCCGTGGTGGATGCCTTTTTTGTTTCCAAAATCAGTGTAGAAGCGGTTGCTACCGTAGGCCTTACCGAATCCATCCTTACCTTAATATATTCCATTGCCATTGGCCTGAGTTCGGCCGCCACAGCCATGGTGTCGCGCCGCATTGGCGAGGGCAACCCGACTGCTGCGGCAAAAGCGGCGGCGCAAACGATTTTGATTGCGTTGTTTATCTCCGTGTTTGTCGCTATTCCCGGGTTCTTTTTTGCCAAAGAAATTTTGCTGGGCATGTCTGAAAATGCGGCATTGGCCGAATCGGGCAAGCATTTTACCCAAATTATGCTCACCTGCAATTTGCCCATCCTGTTGTTGTGGATGCTGAATGGCGTTTTTCGTGGCGCGGGCGATGCCAATACGGCCATGCGGGCCTTGTGGATTGCCAACGGGGTGAATATTCTGCTCGATCCGATGCTGATTTTTGGCTGGGGACCATTTCCGGCTTTAGGAGTAACCGGCGCTGCGGTGGCTACCACCATTGGTCGCTCTACCGGTGTGGCATATCAATTATGGATGCTGTTGCGTCCGGTTCCGGTGCGTTACGATGCAGCAGGAGAAGTTGTACAAAGTAACCGGATTCATATTCAATGGAGCTATTTTAAGCCTGATTTGGGCATTATTCGGCGTTTATTTGGGTTGGGAGCAGGTGGTGCGGGTCAATATTTGATTGGTTCGGCCAGTTGGATTTTTATGATCAAAATTTTGGCGCATATTAGTACTTCGGTAACGGCGGGCTACACCATTGCAATACGGATTATCATTTTTACCATTTTGCCTTCCTGGGGCATGGCCAATGCAGCGGCCACCTTGGTCGGGCAAAATTTAGGCGCGGGCCATCCCGAACGCGCCGAAAAATCGGCCTGGCGTGCCGGATTTTTCAACATGATCTTCATGGGATTTGTGGGCATCGTGTACATCTCGGCAGCGCCCT
Organism: Saprospiraceae bacterium; assembly: GCA_027488935.1. GTDB lineage: Bacteria > Bacteroidota > Bacteroidia > Chitinophagales > Saprospiraceae > M3007. Next base: position 146,383 of record JAIYAP010000041.1, read on the forward strand.
TTTTCATTCAGATTTTCACCCAGGATCCGGAAGTAGTGGCGGCCGGTTCCATGGCCTTGCGCACCATTGCCTGCGGGTATATTTTTTATGGTTGCGGGATGGTTTTGGCACAGGCGATCAACGGCGCAGGCGATACCGTTACGCCCACTCTGATGAATTTTGTGTGTTTTTGGCTGATCGAAATGCCTTTGGCCTGGGTATTGGCCATTTACCTGCATTGGGGACAAATGGGCGTGTATACCAGCATTGTCATTGCTGAATCCGTGTTGGCTGTGATGGCCATTGTCATTTTTCGGCGTGGCAAGTGGAAAACCATCAAAGTATAAAGCTTGTTGGCGGTGCGCGATACGCCTTCAAACAAGTGCTGTTTATCCGCCGAGGGTTCCCTACCTTTGTAGTTTCAAAACAGCGTTAAAGGATGAAAAGCACGTCATTTTTTAAATTTCCGGCATGGATCATCGGGGCCATATGTTGCTGCCTGTGCGCCTGCGAAGGCCCGAAGCCTGAAAACCGATACGACAAAATCGCAACCGGTTTTTGTGAATGCACCAGCCAGTTGGTGGCGCTTAACAAAGGCGCCATTGCCCTTGCGGCCGATACGAGTGGCAATGCCGCCCTGGTGTTCAAACAAATGGAAGCGGAATACAACAATGCCCGCGCATGTTCGGCGACGATCCTGGCGCAGTATGGCCGATTGAAAAAGGAAGAATTTGTTGAGGTAGAAAAAGCGATGCAGGGTAAATGCCCCGATTTGGCCTTACAAAAAGATTTATTGCACGAAATGTTGGGCGAATAAGCGCCTGTTTTATATTAAAAACTGATCAATTATGGCAACCATAGCGCTGGAAGGAATGCGATTTTATGCTTTTCACGGGGTGTACGATGCCGAACGCATCCTGGGCGGTACGTACATCGTTGACGTACACATACAAGCAGGGGTAGGCAAAGCGGTAGAAACCGATGACCTCGCCAACACCATTAATTATGAAACGGTGTATCAGATTTGCCGCATGGAAATGGATAAACCGCGGCAATTGATTGAGCGGGTGCTTTCGGGCATTGTAGAAGGCATCAAATACCAATTTCCTAATATGGACGGCCTGAATGTCCGCATTCGCAAAATGAACCCGCCTTTAGGTGGCCGCGTCGAATATGCGATGGTCGAATCTAACCAGGATTTCAAAACCGATTGTCCGCGTTGCAAAAAAAAGTTTAACCGCTACAATGACGTCGATTGCTTTGAGCGTTTTCCCAACCTGCACCCGGCTACCCGGGAAATGCTGAACAAGCAATATGACAACAAATGCTTGTGCGACAATTGTTTGAAGTTTTACGCCGGGTAATTTGAATAGGAGCTAAGGTCGGGAAGGCTCCAGGTACATTTCCTCCGTAAACAAAGGAATTTCTGTAACTGCTTCAATATCAAGGGTTACATCAATATCATCGAGCCAGTTTTTGTTACGCAACCCAAAGTAAAAACTGCCTTCCAAAGGCGAATAGCGGCGTTGCACATCGGAACTTACGGCCGGTTGATAGATAAACGTGTCGTATGCTTTTCCGTTGATAAAATTAGGCAGGTTGGCGCCGTCGACCAGTGCATACTCGACATCTTCCCCTGCACTGGGAAGTGATAAGTCGATCGCCATGCCCAGTGCGTATACCGCCAGGGCGCTGGTGGGTTCATAGCCGATCATTTTTGCGGCACCCAGTTTCATGGTGGAGGTTAGTTTTTCGGCGTCTTTTCGGCGCACTTCCTGGGTGGCCTGGCCCACCGAAATACGGTATGCCCATTGTTTGGTGTGGGGTGGCAGGGCAAATTGATAGGCATTGGTAGCGCGTTGGGTACCGAACTTAAAAGCGCCCACCGTTACTTTCCCGCCCAACGAAACAACTTCTGTTTTTTTACCTGCGGGTACCTGCCTCCGCGCAATCTGGTATTGTCCGTTCGTTTTCCAGTCCCATCCCACGCGGGTATCCAATTTGGCATTTTCGGGCAAGGTTGGGGTGCGTTGGATGGTAAAACGGCATATTTTTTTGCTCAATCCAGATTCAATCAGGCGTAAAATATAGAGGCCCGTTTGGGGTGCCTGAACGGTTTTGTGCAACAGCGTATCCAGTTCATAGCTTCTGAACAGCATCCGATCAGGGTATTGCAACAGTTCCACCGATTTTAACTGGCGACCCGCAATGAGGTGGATCATCAGGTCAATTTGATCGCCTTCGGCAAATGCGTAGGCAAATTCATGCGTACCATCGATGCGAAAGGTTTGGTCGGCAACCGCAACTGGCTGCGTAAAAGCGACAAAGGGCAAACATAAAAGGCAAAAAAAGAGGATCGGACGTTTCATTGGGTGCAGCGCTTGTTTGCCTGCAAAGATATCGGCTTATGGGGATTTCCCCTATTCCTTTACCAACTTCACCGTCCGCCAACGCCCGCCATCTGCTCTTAGTTTTACCACATAAAACCCTGCAGGCAAATTTCCGGTATAAACAGCGCCGCCGCCCGTGGTATTGATGCGGTTCCAGACTTTGCCATCCGAACCGACAATTTGTACCTGGACCGAACGCGTTTCTTCTATCCCCGAAAACCGGATCCATTTATCGGCCGGATTGGGGTAAATTTGAACTTTTACCTCCAAATCTTTGCCGGTTTGGGTAGACGTCGCCGCGCCCTGAAACAACCAAATGTAGGCATCGGCAAATTCCTGGGCCCAAAACCACTCGGAATGCTGGCCTCCTGGCACCACGGCAAATGATTTTTCATTTTGAGCAAAACCGGCTGTGGTCATCGCATCAGCGACCGCCTGCATGTCTTGTGCAACATAAGCTGGCTCAGCGCCACCTGCCAAAAAATAAACCCGGGCATCCCCCTGTTTGGGATGGGTGGCCACATCGTTGGCCGAAGCATTGTCAGCAAACCAAAAAGCCGGGGAAAAAACGCCCACTTTGGAAAACACCTCCTGATAATCGGCAAAACCATACATCGAAATCAAGCCGCCCATGCTGCTGCCCATGATGCCGGTGGTATTGCGGCCTGGGAGGGTGCGAAAATTGACATCAATATAGGGCTTAAGGGTATTCACGATAAAATCGATGTATTCGTCGCCCTGTCCACCGCCGTATTGCGGATTTACCCAAGGCGAATATTCATTCAAACGTTCGGCGCCACCATTGTCAATACCCACTACAATACAACCGTAATCGCCCTGCAGAAACAAGGTATTGAGGGATTCGTCCACTTGCCACTCTGTACCAAACGCGGTGGTTTTTACATCAAACAGGTTTTGGCCGTCGTGCATATACAACACCGGATAGGACTTGCTGCTGCTGTTGTAATCGGGGGGTAAATACAGCCAAATACGCCGATTTCGGTTGAGTTGCGGGATATAAAAGGCATTATTCAGGATCTGTACATTTGCAGCGGCAGTGCCGGGTGTACCTGTTCCCAGGTCTTCCCAACTCAAAATGGTCAAATTAAGCGTTTGTGTGCCGCCGGTGTAATTGAAAGTACGGTTGGGTAAATACGTGCCCGCCGCATTGCCTTCAACGGTTGGCCAGGAGCCACGGGTAAACTTAAACTCCAGCGTGCCCGGGGCAGGATTGATGGTTATGCTGTATTCAGTGCCGTTTTTTGTTAGTATTTTGGTCGGATCGCCAGCGGCCCAATTGTTAAAATTGCCAACCACATGAATGCTTGCACCAGCGGGGGTGTTGGCCGGAATGGCGGTAACCTTTATGGTAAGTTGCGCGGATACCTGCAAAAACAAATGCAGCAACAGGCCAATCATCACGGACAAACGAATATTTTTCATCACACAATCAGGTTTAAAATGTGGTAGGGAGATAAACGGGCGCTTCCCAATCATAAAAAAATGTTGCAATACCGGTAAGCGCTGTAAATTTCCGAAAAATATTGCAACTCGGGCGTATATCGATCTTATCAAAAACTTAAATCATGTTTTTCCTCTTTTCCAAGCTATTGGCCATTTTCCTGAAACCCTTGAATATCGTGCTTTTTGTCGGGATTGCGGCGTTGTTTACCCGCGAAAAACAGCGCAAAATGCGGCGTTTTCGCTGGATGCTGCTGGTTTTGGTATTGTTCAGCAACCAATGGATCATCAATGAATTGGCAAAAAAATGGGAAACGGCGCGGCATAGTCCAGAAGACCTTGAATACCCCTACGATATTGGTATTTTATTGGGCGGTTACTCCAAAGTGAACCGCAATACACCCAAGGGCCAGGTGTCTTTTTTCCTTTCGGACCGGCTTACCACTACCTTGCAGTTGTATAAAATGGGAAAAATAAAGCGGATTTTATTGAGTGGTGGGGCAGGAAAACTAGTGGGGCGCGAGCGTTCGGAAGCGCCGCTGGTACGCGACTATTTGTTGCAAATTGGCATTCCAGATAGCGCCATTCTGGTGGAAGACCGTTCGCGGAACACCCGTGAAAATGCTTTGTATTCGAAAGAAGTAATCGACCGTGTGCTGCCCGGCGCGCGTTGTTTAATTATTACATCTGCCTGGCATATGCGCCGGGCACAGCCTTGTTTTGAACGGGTTGGCATCGCTTGTGCGCCGTTTGGCACCGATTTTTTATCGGAAAACAGCGACGGCAACCCGTTCAAATGGCTGGAACCCAGTTGGAGTGCCCTCTTGAAATGGGAATTGCTCCTGAAAGAATGGGTCGGTTATGTGGTTTATCAAATCCGCTATTGAAACACCCGCACATAATCCACAATCATACGTTGCGGAAAAGAAGTGGTTGCATCCGGACTGCCTGGCCAGTTTCCGCCAACTGCTATGTTGAATATGAAAAACTGCGGAGCATTAAATGGATAGGCCGAACCATTCAAGGTTGCCGGTGTGATTTCGTAATAAAGCACATCATCCACGTACCAACGAATGCGATTTTGTTCCCAAAGCAGCGAAAAAACGTGGAAGGCATCGCTGAAAGGTGTATTTCCAGCAAGGGTGTAGGTGGTACCGGTAAATTTATGGTCTGCCGTATTGTTGCCAAAATGGATGGTACCATTCACCTGGTTTGGAATACTGCCGATCAGTTCCATGATGTCAATTTCACCGCAAGCAGGCCAGGAAACCTGATCGATGTTGCTGCCCAGCATCCACAGCGCCGGCCAGATACCTTTACCGGTAGGCAGGGCTGCCCGAATATCGATGCGGCCAAATTTGAATTCTTTTTTGCCCTTGGTTATAATTCGGGACGACGTATAAGCAGCGCCGCCCACATTTTCCTGGCGGGCTTCGATGACGAGGTTGCCACTTACCAGCGAAGTATTGTCGGGACGGTAGTTTTGCAATTCGTTGTTGCCCCAGCCGCTGGCCCCTGTTTCGAAGGTCCAGGCAGCAATATTCAGCGCGGTGCCTTCAAATTCGTCGCTCCACACCAGGTTTAAGCCCGGATAGGTAAGCGGCGTGGTATATCCGGTGGTCGGAATCACCAATTGATTGCTGTTGTCGTCGTTCAGGATTTTTCCGGTCGCACGCGCGCGGGAGAGTGTTGCGCCTACCGGATTGAGCAGCAAAACCTCGAACGTTTCGTCAATTTCCTTCACCTTATCGCTGATCAGCGCAATGGAAATATTTTTTTCGGTTTCTCCGACATTAAAAATAAGTTGACCGTCGGTTTTGGCCACATAATCCTGTCCAGATACCGCGGTACCGTTGAGGGTGGCGTAATCCAAAATGATGTTGGAAGTGGCGGCCTGATTGAGCGTTACTTTAAAAACCAGCGCTGTGCCCGACGCATCGCCTTCTGCCAGGGTGGCATCAGCGATGGAAATGGTGATGCTGGGTTGATTATTGGGCGCTGGTTCGTCTTTTTTGCACGAAAAGGTGAAAAGAGCAAGCGCCAAAAAGAGCGGAAGATTCTTTTTGATATTCATTTGAATGATTTTTGCTAAATGAAATGCGATTATTTATACACTCGAACATAATCTACCAGCATTTGTTGAGGCCAATGCTTTTCATCTACGCCCTTTTTACCGCCCCAGTTACCCCCCACCGCCATATTCAAAATGAGGTGAAATGCTTTGTCAAATGGCCACTCCGCATTGGTCTTATGTTCATTTTTAAACCGATGATACATCGTATTGTCTACCCAGAAATCGATCCGATCGGGATACCAGTCCAGCGCGTACAAGTGAAAATCCTGGGCATTCTTTCCAAAAAACATACTGCCCGTTTTTTGGGTGCCTTTCATGCCGTTAAATGCTTCGGTATGCACGGTTCCAAAAATCGTATCCGGGATATACCCAACATATTCCATGATGTCAATTTCGCCATCTGCAGGCCAGCCGCCGTGTACATTTTTCGTAGGCAACATCCAAATTGCCGACCAGGAGCCCAAGGTGATGGGTAGTTTGGCCCGCACTTCGATGCGGCCATATTGCCAGTCGCCCTTATTTTTGGTGACCAAGCGTGCCGAAGTATAGGAGCGATCTTTCCATGATTCCCGACGCGCTTCCACAATAAGGTGTCCGTTTTCTACCCGGGCATTTTCTTTTCGGTGCGCGGTGTAGTACTGCAATTCATTGTTACCCCAACCACAACCAGATGGCCGTTCGCAGCCATTTCCTTCGTCGTAACTCCATTTACTTGAATCAGGCAAGCCTGTGTAATTAAATTCGTCGCTCCAAACTAATTTTTTAGCAGCCTGATCGGGCGCAATATGCTTGCTGCATTGAACGAAAAGAAGCAGCAGGCCGAAGCCTGCTGCTATTCCTAAGTATGTATAAAAACACGTTCGCATGCTTAGTTTTTCACAAATGTGAGGTCGAACCAACCGGTTCCATTCAAAATTTTACTGCGTAATACCATTTCATTTTCTTTCAAGGAAACAATATCATACACCGGACCAGAGTCCATCACACCCAAAAATGTACCCGCTGGCAGTACGATCTGATCGGCGCCACCACCACCCGAGCCTTTGGAAATAAACCAGGTAAGGTCGGTTGGGGCGTTAAACGGAACCACGATATAACCATTAAAGGGGTCGACCGTGCCGCCGTTGTTGTTGTATTGAAAATGCGAATTATCAAAGTAAAAGCAAAAACGGTCATCATACTGGGCCGCCTGCAAACCATTGACTGGAGAGGTGTACCATTCGGACGAACCCGGATTGGGACCTACCCGAACAGCGCCTGCTACCGGAGAGAGGGTCCAGCATTTGCCTGGTGCTTCACACTCGCCGGTCAGCAAACCCACTTGCGGATCGCATTGTGCCGTGGCGTCTTTCGTGATATTTACCACTTTTACGGTTTGGGCAGTACCCGCGCCACCCTGTGCTGAACCATACAAAGTAACGGTGTAGGTGCCCGCCGTTGGGTAAAAAATGGTGTCTAACGAGCGGACAGATTTGGCAGGAATGCCGCCTCCAAAGTCCCAAAGACGTTCGAAATAGCCCGTTGAATTGTCGGTCACCACCACCCGATTCGAATCGCCGCTAACGAAAGAAAGCGAAAACGCAGGTGGCGCTGGCAAAGCAGGCAGGCTGATGTCGCCGGGTTCATACGGTGCACAGGCAGCAATGAACAGCATCAGCGCAAAGAAAAAACTTATCTTTTTCATACAATTGCTTGATTGTAAATGGTTTAGTAGCCCGGGTTTTGTTTGATGGCATTGTTGGTTGCCTGTATTTGAGACAACGGCACTGGGAACATATTGTGTACGCCTTCTACATAGCCCAACGCACCCAATACGGTTTGTGCGCGCCCTGTGCGTACGAGGTCGAAGAAACGGTGTCCTTCCAGGCCTAACTCCACCCGACGTTCATGGTAAACCGCATCCAAAAGTGCCGTGCCACTTGCTGTTACATCGGGCAGGATGGCGTTGTTGGCACCACGCGCGCGCTTGCGTACGAGGTTGAGCGACTGGCGTGCGGCGTTTTCATTGCCATTGTGTTGTGCGGCTTCTGCATGCATCAACAACACATCCGAGTAACGAATGACGCGGTCGTTGGAATCGCCATTGGGGTTTGGATCGCCAAAAGGTGCTTCTTCCGATCTATTGTTGAAGTATTTTTTTGCATAATACTTGTGCGGGAATCCACCGGTAGCATCTAAGGTAAAGACACCGCGATCGCCCATTGCATCCCCTACGCGGAAAACGGTTGATTTCAAGCGTGGATCTTCGCTGCCTTCTTTGAAAAACTCGGCGACAAAATCATCGGTTGGGAGGTTAAATCCGAAACCGCCGAAAGCACCACGCGCACGTTGGAATACATTGGTAAATGAGCCTTCATTGGCGTTGTTTTTACCCCAGTTGCCGCCGGAAGCGTTCATGTACTGGATTTCAAACACCGACTCCGTGTTGTTTTCGCCCGCCTGGGTAAAAATATCGGCATAATTAGATACCAATTGATACTCATTGGAACCCACGATTTCTTCGGCGATGGTTTGCGCTTCCGACCATTTTTTCTCCCAAAGCAGGGTTTTTACCAACAGCGCTTGTGCAGCACCTTTGGTAATACGGCCTAAATCGGAAGCCGCATATTGACTGCGCAAGGGTAGGGCGGCAACAGATTTGCGCAAATCAGATTCTACCAAAGCCCAAACCTCGTCAGCACTTGCGCGGGGCAGGTTGTACTCGCTGGGGGCCAATACATGATCGGCCAAAGGGACCCCGCCAAATACAGTTACAAGGTTGTAAAAAAACCAGGCGCGGATAAAGTAAGCCTCGCCCAGGATGCGCGCTTTTAACGTAGCATCCATATTGATGGCTGGAACACGCTCTAACACTGTATTAGCACGGTAAATACCTTCGTAATCGGCCAACCATTCTGCTTCCAACAAGTCGGTATTGGTCGGACCTTTGAAGGTCTCCAATTGCAGTAATTCGTTGGCGTCATTGTCGCCCGATCCGCCTTTATTGGAGTCGTCCGACATAATATCGCCCCAGAACCAGCGGAAATGGCCGGCAGGAGAAATTTCGAATTGAAGGGCCGCATACGCCGCATTCACGGACGCAACGGCATCCTCGGCATTGCGATAAAAGTTTTCTTCCGAAGCGCCCACGAGGGGTTTGCGGTCCAGGAAGTCTTTCTGACAAGCGATGGGTAAACACAATACCAACGCCAGGAGCATTGCTAATTTTGAAAATTTCATTGTTGTGTTTTTAAAAAGCATCGTTAAAAAATAACATTTACACCACCCAGCCACACGCGCGCTTGCGGATAAAAACCGCGATCGATGCCTGCTTCTAAGGCACCATTGTACGCGCCAATTTCTGGATCCAGGCCGGTGTACTTGGTAAAGGTAAATAGGTTTTGTGCAGAAACATACAAACGAAATTTGTCGCATTTTACCTTTTTCAGCAAAGAAGCTGGCAAACTATAACCCAATTGTACATTTTTTACCCGCAAATAAGAACCATCTTCTACAAAACGGTTGCTTACCCGCGCATTTTGGTTGGGATCGCTCAAATTTACCCGTGGTTCTGACTCAGATGTACCTGCGCCGGTCCAACGGTTTAGGACAGATACCGGACGGTTCACATAGGTAAAGTCGTAACGCACGGTCGCGTTGTAAATGTCGTTGCCCTGACTGCCCTGCAAGAAAATACCCAGGTCGAAGCCCTTGTATTCGAAGTCGATATTTGCACCATACGTAAATTTAGGCGCAGGATTGCCGATGTACACCTGATCGTTTTCGTCAATAATTTTGTCGCCGTTCTGATCTTTAAACCGAATATCGCCGGGTGCAGTAGCTTCGTTTTGGAACGGACCTTCGTTCACTTCCTGCTGTGTTTGGAAAATGCCATCGGTAACATAGCCAAAAAATGCGCCGATGGGCTGGCCCACTTCTGTTTTTGTCACACTTGCGTTGGCCGATTGTACGCGGCCTGCAAAAACAGGTTCGCCACCGTTGCCCAGGCTGGTTACTTCATTTTTTACAAAGGAAATATTGCCACCCACGCTGTATTTGAACGCCCGATCGCGGTTGCGGTAGTTGAGTGCCAATTCGAGGCCTGTATTTTTTACACTGGCCACATTGCGCACGGGCGCTTCTGTGCCGGCCGTTAAAGGTACCGGCGCAGCGTACAACATATCCGAGGTGTTTTTGATGTAATAGTCGCCTGTAAAATTAAAACGACCTTGCAACAACTCCATGTCTACCCCAAAATCCGTTTGGGTGATGGTTTCCCATTTCAAATCGGGGTTGGCAGCCCGCAAAGACACACTGCCGTTGGTAATGGTTTGGTTTGGACCAAAGGTGTAGTTTTGGCCGGAGTTCACCACCGTGGTGAAACTGTAGTTACCAATTTTATCATTGCCATTCTGGCCCCAACTGGCGCGCAATTTCAGGAAGTTGATCAAATCGCCTTTCCAAAAACCTTCATGACTTACAATCCAGCCAGCAGACAAAGATGGGAAATAACCAAAACGGTTGTTGGCACCAAAGCGGGATGAACCGTCCATTCGGAACGCGGCACTCACTACGTAACGGTCGTCGTATGCATAATTGACCCGACCGAAATAAGAATTCAGTGCCGACTCATCGGCACCGCCGTATGCACTTTGTGTAGTGATCGGGTCGATGGTGTTAGAAATATAGGCATCATCCGGGTCGTTGGAAGGCAAATTGGTATTTGCGCCGCCAGAATATTCATGGAAATTGTACAATGCCGTGGTACCTGCCGTAAAGTTAAAAACATGCGTTTCGGCAAATGTTTTTTGATAGCTCAGTACGTTTTCCCATTGCCAGTTGCGCCAGGTATTGTCGTTTTTCACCACCGAGTTGATCAGGCGTTTTTCGCCTGCGGGTGCATCGCTCAATACCGGATCATTGCTCAAATCGAAGCGCGGGAAGAAAATACCCTGGCTTGCGAAGGTTGCATCTACGCTATACGCCGACCGGAAAGTAAGGCCTTGCGCTAAAGTTAGTTCCCCAAAAACAGAACCCACCAAGCGGTTAGACCGCCAGCGATCATGGGTTTGCTCAATGGCATTGATCGGGTTGGTGATGTCCGTGTCCGAGTAGCGCGAATAGGCAAACGTGCCATCCGCCTTGCGAATCGGGGTCACCGGATCCATATTGAGTGCACGCACCAAAGGTGTTGTAAACTCATTGTTTTCGGCCAATCCATTGCGAGTCAGGGCTGTGAGACCTACGTTGGTACCAATATTCAGCCATTTTTTCACTTCATGCGTGCCATTAACGCGCACTGTGTAACGTTGAAAAGCAGCTTTGTCGCCCCCTACAATGCCTTCCTGGTTGAAATAATTGCCCGAAATAGAATAGGTACTTTTATCAGAACCACCGGTAAGGCTGATTTGGTGGCTGGTCATCGGCGCGGTCGTAAACAAGGCATCCAACCAATCCGTTCCCTGGCCTAAAGCCGCCGGGTTCGAAAACTCTGGTAACGGCTTAACACCTGCAGCGATGTGTGCTTCATTGCTCAAAATAGCGTACTGTTCGGCACTCAGTAGATTGGCCTTTTTCCAGGTGCTTTGTACCCCGAAATAAGATTCATAGCGAATTTTGCCTTCCTGGTTTCTTTTACCAGAACGGGTTGTAATCAAAACCACCCCGTTTGCGCCCCGCGCACCATAAATGGCGGAAGAGGCGGCGTCTTTCAGTACGTTGATGCTTTCAATGTCGTTCGGGTTCAAAAAGTCAAGTCCATCTACCGGAATTCCGTCTACAATGTACAGCGGGTCCGAATTGTTGATGGTACCGGTTCCGCGCACGCGTACTGTGAGGGCGCTACCAGGCGAACCGCTGTTTTGGGTAACCTGTACCCCAGCAGTGCGGCCTTGTAAGGCTTGTTCGGTCCGTAAAATCGGCAATTCACTGATTTCCTCGGAAGTAATGGTCGATACCGCGCCGCTGATATTACTGCGCTTTTGAGCGCCATAGCCAACTACGACCACCTCATTGATGAGGGAAGCGGTTTCGTCCAACTGAATTTCGAGGGAAGTTGCGTTTCCTACCGCAACTTCCTTGTTTTGATAGCCGGTGTAGGCAAAAACCAATACAGCATCTGCACTGGGCACTTGTACTTTGAATCGGCCGGCGACATCGCTGGACGTACCGGTATTGGTGCCTTTAACGGCCACTGTAACACCAATGAGGGGCTCACCATTCTTGTCGGTGATGCGGCCACTCACGGCAGTTTGCGCGAAAAGGCCTGCTTGCAACAAGCAGGATAGCAGAAAGAGTAAAATGGGTTTGCGCATGGTTAGAATTTTACTTAAAAAAAATGAAAAGTACTACAACTTGATGATTCTGCGATTGCTTACCCGGGCATTATCTTGTACAAAAATGGTGTACATGCCTTTAGGCCAATTGGCAGTTTCAATTTGCAGCTGTTCTGTCTGGTTGCTGTACCGCGCCTGGTACATTTCCCGGCCGCTTGCATTGAGTACGCGCAGGAATAAATTGCCTTGAATCGCCTGGCTGAACAGCACTTGTACTTGATCTGTTGCGATGCTTGGCTGTACTTTAATCCAGTTGGCATCCAAAGGCAGGTTTTGCGTGCCAATGGTGCAATCGGTATTGGTTGCACAAGATGCGAAACATGTAGCAATGACGGTATCCTGGGTTACCGGATTCAGGAAACGGTCGTTGAAGTTGGTTGGAATGGCACATGGCTGACCCGCAATATTTTCTTTGCAGGAGTAATCAGGACAAGCGCCGTTGGCAAAATCGTAAAAAGTGCTGTAACCGCGCTGGCGTTCAATCTGGATGCTGAACACACCATCGCCATCGTCGTCTTTCATGCGGAAACGGCCACCTGGATTGCCAAAGTCGCCACCACCTGCGAGGTAAACACCGCTTGCTTCCGGGGTGTACGTGCCCATGCCCAGATTTACCGTAATCTTGACGGCATCATTACAGCCATAACAACTGCTAAAACAAACGGGGCCTACGGTTGCGTTGCCGGTGAGGACCAATTTGCGGTTTACATATATATTGGTACCGTCGATGGTGGTTTGCGTACAAGTCGTTGTTGGGTCAAAATTTTCTGATGCTGCAAAGTTGTCGAGGGTAAATTTGTATTCATACAGGCCTACTGGCAAATTGAGGGTGCCTTCAAATACTTTATCGCCATCTGCATCGGTGAGCGGGTTGGCATCGCCTGCGAAGTTGTTGAACGTACCGCTCACATATACTTTGGTGTAAGCGCCCTGGTATTTGCTCATGTCTACTTTAAAAGTAACATCGGCCTTGGGTGTAGCACCCGCAGAACAAACAACAATATCATCCACATAAAATACCAAATCGGTGGTTGGACTTACGCCGAAATCGGCAAATAACACGATCCGGTTGTACACTTTACCCGTTGATGGTAAATTGGGCGCTTCAATGGAAGGAATAGATGGATCAAAAGTGAGTTCTACCCATTTATTTACTTCGGTATTGGCCACCGTTTGTACCCAGTTAGCCCCCCCGTTTGAGGAGTCTTCTAATTTTAAAGTCAGGTTACCCGGATGGTCGGTGTGGAATTTAATTCTGATTTGACCACCATTCAGCAGACTTACTTGCGAAGTTGGGTTGGGTGCGGTGAAGGCACCGGCCCAAACTTGTGCACCGGTCGGTTTTTTAAACTCCAATACTTTCGCGCTGGTGTTAATACCGGTTGGGTTCGGGTTGTTGATGGTGGCAGATAATTGCGCTTCGAGGGAACTGCCGAAATACTGGAATGTTGTATTGGTAAGTGGTGCTTCAAAATCGAGTACCGTGTTGCAAACAATGGCTTGCTCCACCTGAATATCGTCAATATATGTAACCACATCCGCAGCAGGACTTACACCAAAATCGGTGAACAGCGTTACCGTATTATAGATATGGCCGCTGGCAGGCTGGTTCGGTCCTTCAATGGACGGAACGGTTACATCAAATACCAGGGTTTCCCAGCCATTGACAACCGTGTTTACTTTGGTTTGTACCCAGTTCGGGCCACCATCAGAAGAACCTTCTAACTTCAGGGTCAGGTTGCCGATATGATCCATGTGTACTTTCACGGATATTTTGGTATTGGTGATCACATTGACCGGTGTTGTTGGGTTGGGTGCCGAAAACGCACCTGCCCATACTTGCGCGCCAACGGGCTTTTTAAATTCCATCACTTTTGCGCTGGTATTTGGCGCAGTTGGATTTGGGTTGGCGACAACATTGGTGAGAGACGCCTCTAAGGAACTGCCAAAATATTGGAAGGTCGTACTCGTAGCAGGTGCTTCGAAATCCAGTACGACTACTTGTGCCGAGGCGAATTGCCATACTGCACAGAAAATCAGGATCAGGGAGTGCAATGATTTATTCATGTTTGGTGATGATTTGAATTTTAAAATATTATTTTGTGATAAGAAGATTGTGGGGATCAAAATTAGGAATACACGCAACCAATTAAAGTAAATTAACCTACGACACTGTTACGCGTAGCCCAAAAACAACTACGACAACAGTACGACACACTTGCATTTTTACCCCTGCACAACCCATTTCCGAATTATTTTATACTTTGGCGTACTTTATCATTCGCATAAATTGAAATGGGCAAAAAAATATGGTGGTGGGTAGCACTCTTGTGCTGTAGCGAGGCGGTGGCGCAACCTGGCATCCTGGGTTTGCCGCCCGTTACCAATTTTCAAAAGCGTATTTACCAGGCTGGAACCCAAAGTTGGGACATCGCACAGGATGCGCGCGGCATGCTTTATTTTGCAAATAATGAAGGGCTGCTACAATACGACGGCACTTTTTGGACGTGCTATCCGATTGCCAACGGCACCTGTGTTCGGGCGATCCTGGTTGCGCCTGCCCATCGAATTTATGTAGGTGGTCAGGGCGATTTGGGGTATTTCTGTCCGAATACCCTCGGCCGCTTAACCTACTATTCGCTGCTTGCACAAATCCCGGAAGCGCAACGCCGTTTTGAAGATGTTTGGGATATTGCCCAGACTGCCGATGGCGCCGTTTGGTTTCGCACCAACGACCGGGTGTTTCGCTACCAAAACAACCAGATGCAAGTGTTGCTGGCGGGCAGTAATTTGCGTTTCCTCCAGGCCGTCAACGGGGTACTGTTTGTAGAAGATGTTGAAAAGGGCTTGTTAAAATGTGACGGACAAAACTTTATACCCGTCAACCCAAACCTGCGTTTTGGCAGCCCGGTCACCGGCGCGGTTGGCTTTGGGGGCGATACCGTGCTGATTACTACTTTAAAAAACGGCATTTATTGTTACCAAAATAACCAACTGAACCCTTGGCCGACCTCCGTAGATGCTTTTTTATGTCAAAAACGGATTTACGCATGCACCCGGGTTGGAAACGGGCAAATAGCGTTTGGTACCTCGTTGGGAGGTATGTTGGTGATGGACTTGAACCGACGCCCTTTGTTGTGGTTGGAAAAAAATGCCGGACTGCAAAACAACAATGTGCTCAGTATTTTCTGCGACCGGGCGCAAAATCTTTGGCTGGGCCTCGATAATGGCATCGACCTGGTGGAAATGAGTGCTCCTTTTTACCGCTTGCTGCCCGACCCCGCCTTGCAAGGCACGGGTTATGCCGCCACCGTGTACGATCAGCAATTGTACTTAGGCAGTTCGAATGGCCTGTACACAAAACATTGGAAAGACTATTACGACCCCTTTGCCCGACTCGACTTCGACCTGGTGCCTACTACGACAGGACAGGTATGGGCACTACAACAAGTGGATCAGACCTTGTTTATGGGGCACCATGAGGGGGCCTTTCAAATCAAAAACAACCAGGCAAACAGCCTTTCAAACCAGCCGGGCGCCTGGACATTTCTCCCTATTGATGATACAACCCTAATTGCTGGCGCTTACAATGGACTGTCCCTCTATACCCGCCAAAACAAACAAGGAAACTGGAAATATGTCCGGCACCTGCTGGGGCTCGACGAATCCTGCCGCATCATGGTGCGCGAAAGCAGCGGTGCAATCTGGATGTCGCATCCCTACCGAGGCGTGTTTAAAATTCAATTGCAAGCCGACCGACAGCATGTTGCGGTGCAGCGCTTTGGAAAAGACCACGGTTTGCCCTCCGATTTATTCAATTATGTATTTAAAATAGGGGACATTGCCGTGGTGGCCGCCGAACATGGTATTTATCGTTTTGATGCTGCTGCGGGCAAATTCATACCGGCAACCGAACTGAACCATTGGCTCGATCCGGCACACGGGCGCACACGTTACCTGCGGGAAGACGCGCGCGGTAATATTTGGTTTAGTCAGGGAAATAATGTCGGAGTACTTTGGGTAGAAGATGAGGGCGTACACAAACGAGTACACAAAGAACTTTTCCCGGCCCTAAATGGCCAATTGGTGGGCGGTTTTGAGCATATTTACCCTTATAATGCGCAAAATGTGTTTTTTGGAACCGAAAAAGGCTTTATGCTGCTCAACCCGGATCGGCTGCACAAATCCGATACCACCCTGCAAGTTGTGATCAACAGTGTGCGGTTCCCCGATTTGCAGGATAGCCTACTATATGGAGGTTTTCCGGCCGATCCCAAGTTGGCGATGGGACTACCAGCCCAGCGCAACAACTTGCATTTTTCCTTTTCGGCAACGGTTTATGCCCAGGCCGACCCCGTGCAATACAGTGTGCGCCTCGAAGGGTTAGATGCTGTTTGGTCGCCCTGGAGTACCAAAACCGAACGCGATTTTGCCCACTTGCCCACCGGGAAATACACCTTTATGGTAAAGGCCCGCACTGCTTCCGGCCTCGAAAGTGCTGTGTGTACCTTTACGTTTCGGATTTTACCACCCTGGTATGCCAGCCGCTGGGCTTACCTCTTGTATGCAGCGTTTTCTATTGCGGTTTTGGTAGCTTCCTTCCGGCGCCAACGGGTGCGTTTTGAGGCCGAAAAGGCCGCGCTCACCACCGAACACCAGGAACAAAGCGAAGCACAACGCCGCCGCATGGAACAATCAGAACAGGAAATCGTGCGCCTGCAAAACGAAAAACTGGAAAATGAGGTACAGTTTAAAAACAAAGAACTGGCGCTGGCAACCATGCATTTGGTGCAAAAAGGGGAAATATTGAGCAGTATTCAGGAAGAGCTGCAAAAAACATTGCAAAAAACGCAAGACGGAAAAGCCCTGCGCGATGACCTCCAGCGCATTATGCGGATGGTGCAATACGATACCCAGTTAGACAACGATTGGGAGCAATTTGCCGTGCATTTCGATTCGGTTTATGGCGATTTTCTCAAACGCCTGCGGGAACGGCATCCACAACTCAGTCCGTATGACCTGCGCCTCAGCGCTTACCTGCGGATGAACTTGAGCAGCAAGGAATTAGCACATTTAATGAATATTTCGGTGCGCGGCGTGGAGGGCAGTCGCTATCGGTTGCGGAAAAAATTGAATTTGGGCGGAGAAGATCATTTGGTGGAGTATTTGATGAATGTTTAAGGGGCTACCGTTTCAAGCCAATTATTTACCCAAATATTGTCCATATACGCCTTTTACCACTTCTGCCATTGCCGCAAGCAGCCGCCGCCTCGGGAAATTGTTCACCGTAACCAGGGTGATCTCCCGCGTAGGACAAGGCTCGGCAAAATTGCGTACTTGTGCCAGCTGATGCGCGCCCAAAAAACGGGTCGCCATCAAAGGCAAGATGGTAATGCCTTGTTGGGCATCAACTAAGTGAACCAGGGTTTCCAGACTGCCCGATTCATACCGCAAACGCGCCGTATTGTGGTCTTTGGAGCGCAATGCACACAAATGCAATACCTGCCCACGCAAGCAATGCCCCTCTTCCAGTAGCCAAAGATGCGCTGGATTGATATCCTCCGGCAACAACAGTTTTTTATGAAATGCCACCTCCGAAGGCGACACATAGGCTACAAAAGGCTCTTTGAACAGTGGAATACTGTTTAAACGAACATCTTCAACAGGGGTAGCCATCAAGCCCATATCAATTTCGCCCGATTTTACAGCATCCAACAGCCGCTCGGTCACCATTTCCCGAACGTTAAACTTCAGGTCGGGATGCTCCAACATCAAACGCGGTAATAAAGTGGGCAATAAATAAGGTGCCAGGGTGGGAATCACGCCCAGGCGTACCTCCCCTTTAATATGGTGCTGCAATTCGGAAGCATAGTCCCGCAAACGCCCCACATCGGCCAGGATCTGCCGAATATGTACCACCATCGCCTGCCCTTCCCGGGTAAGTTCCACCGGCTGCCTGCTCCGGTCAAAAATCTGCACCCCCAGTTCGCCTTCCAGTTTTTGAATCATCATGCTCAACGTCGGCTGGGTCACATAACAATGCGCCGCCGCCCGGGCAAAATGCTGGTGCTGCGCCACCGCCAACACATATTCTAGTTGTTGCAGGTTCATGCCAGATAGATTTTATTGATACAAAGACACAAAATTATTGCGTTTGTTTATCAAAAAAGAAAAAATCGAGAAACAGGCATATTAATACAAGTATACGGTAAAGGCGCGGCTGCATACCCTTTTATTGAATACCGAATTTCGACAATACCCAATACATTATTCTGAATAAATATAAAAAATCAGATACATATTTATGTAAAATCCAAATTTAACAGAAAAAAAGATCTCAAATGTTTCTTTTTAAAATCCAAAGTATATTATAATTGCAGTATCAAACAATAAATGCCCGCCAAGAACAGTCCTTGCGCCTGTTTTTTTCAAAACACTATGTAATCGGTTTACGATGTTGTGTCTGCCCGGCACAACCAATCCGTTATGCTTCCTTCGGTGCATGAATTATAATCCATTTTCCTGGCATTGTTCATTTCACCTTTTAATATCAAATATTGCTTTATGAAAAAATTAATCACTTTTCCGTTGCTGTTGCTGGTCGTTTTTTGCTCCGCACAGTCTTTGAAGCCCATCGCTCAAATGGTTGCCGATGCCCGACAATCGGGTTCAGGCTTCAATGAAGCGCGCTTATTTACCCTGGCCGATGATGACCGCACGGTTTTGCCGGTAAAAGATGCCATCGTCTTAAATTGGGAAGCCAGCATGGCACAACAATTACGGGCGTATGCAGGCGCTCCTGTATCCCTTACCCTTCCATTTGAAAACAACAGTACCCTCACCCTTGATCTGGTACCCGCTAAAAATCTGAGCGATGCATTCCAGGTGCATGTCGCTACCCAGGAAGCAGCGGTGGAAGGCATCGATGCAGGGGTTCATTTTTGGGGAACCATTCAGGGCGATCCCGAATCGGTGGTCACCATCAGCGTCTTTGAAAATGAGGTGATTGGCATGATTGCTACTGCCGAAAACCAGTATACGATCGGCCTGTTACCCAATAGCCGGACCCAACAACACGTGCTTTACAAAGAAAGCGAACTGCCTCAATTCGGAAATCATGAATGCCACACCGATGACGTATTGCATCGCATTGGCGATACCGACACACCCGTAACGAGCCGCTCCGGTCCGGACAACTGCGTGCGTATGTTTATCGAAACCGATTACACCCTTTTCCAAAATAAAGGCAGTGTAGCCAATGTAGTAAGTTACGTTACAGGAGTTTTCAGCCAGGTTTCGGCACTTTATACGAATGAAACCGTCAATGTTGTAGTCAATGACATTTATGTTTGGAACGTAGTAGATCCTTATACGGGTCCTACTGCGAGCAATTACCTGACCCAGTTCCGCAATGCCAAAAACGGGGTGTACAACGGCGATCTCGCGCACCTGGTAGGCATCAACAACCTGGGCGGCGTTGCTTACCTGGATGTATTGTGCAACAGTTATTATGGTGTAGGGTATAGCAGTATTAATGCTACCTACAGCAATGTCCCCACCTATTCCTGGACGGTAGAAGTACTTACCCACGAAATTGGACACAACCTAGGCTCCTCGCATACGCATGCCTGTGTATGGAATGGAAACAATTCGGCGATCGACGGTTGCGGCCCGACTGCAGGATACAGTGAAGGTTGTACTGCTCCATTGCCTACGGGCGGCGGCACCATCATGAGCTATTGCCACCTCGTTTCGGGAGTTGGGATCAATTTTACCAAAGGGTTTGGCCCACAACCAGGCGATAAAATCAGAAGCGAAGTGTACAACGCACCTTGCCTGGTGGCCTGCGGCGGCGGCGGCGGATGTACCTACACCACCCTGAATTCGAATGGCTTTGATGCAAACTGGGGCATTTGGACCGATGGCGGTACCGATTGCGCACGCATCAACAACGCAACGTTTGCAAACTCTCCAACGTTCAGCATACAGTTGCGCGACAATACAACCACCTCGGTCATGACCACCACCAACCAAAACTACACGAACTACGGCGAACTGACCGTCAATTTTTCCTATATTACCGTAAGTTTTGAAACCGGCGAAGACTTCTGGTTGCAAGTATCCACCAATGGCGGTTCAACGTACACCACTTATGGCGATTTCAATGCAGGAACCCAATTTACCAATAACAACCGCGCATCGGGCTCGGTCGTGATTCCAGGTCCATTCACGAGCAATACCCGCATCCGATTCCGCGCCGACGCTTCCGACGACGACGATGTGGTGTATATCGACGATGTGGTGATTATCGGATGCATGAACAATCTAAATGGCAACGCGCCCGAAAGAAGCAAGGACCAAGGCGATGAAAATGCATTGGGAGAGGCCCAAATTGGTATCTCCAACCTGCAATCAGGCCCAAATCCAACCTCAGATGTATTCAATCTCATGTTCACTGCTGCGGCTGAAATGGATGTTGATTTAAGTATCAGCGACATTTCAGGCCGTGTTGTGTCCCAACACCAAATACGCACCGTGCCGGGCGAAAACCAGGCTAGTATGCAAGTAGGACATTTGTCAAAAGGGGTCTACATGGTGCAAATTCGTGCCGGAGCAGAAACCTACACGCAAAAAATGATCCTTTCAAAATAATTTGAATATTCAGAGCCATTGTGAAGGGAATACAATGGCCCAAGCGGATAAAATGCAGCGCGGTCTTGACGGGAATCAAGACCGCGCTTTTTTGTTTGGATTTTTTTATGGGATCAATTTAGTGATTTGATCATAGGTGGTGTGCGCAATTGCCTCCAGCAAACCCGGTAAAGCCTTGCGCTCCGTACCTCTGCTCAATATGGTAAGCAAATAGGGGCGGTTTTTGATGTAGATAATTGCCGTTTCGTGCAAATCAAAGGTTTGTTCGTCGTCGGCCTCCCCAAATTTGTGGGCAACTTTGGTACCTGCAGGAAGCCCACGAAGCATGCCCTCCTGAAAACTGCATTGAGATAGTAAGTTTAAAGCATACTCCGAGTTTTCGAGGCTCAGATAGGATCCATTCACGAGCGCCTTCATGAAAGAAGAAAACTGACGTGCTGAAATGCGTATTCGATTATCCTCTGGAGCAGGAATCGGAATGCCAATACCAAGGTCGACAAAAGACTGTTCAACAGCGCCCTTGGGCAAATTTTGATTTAATAACCACTGTGCCTGGTTGTCTGAATGCACAATCAACATTTCCAACAAATCCCGTAGGGAGTAATGTTTCCCTTTCTCCAAAGACTTTCCTGGTACATAATGCTGAATGGGCAAGGTCCCATCCTTGATGCCATCAAAAAGGAATGTTTTGGATAGCAAACTGGGATCTTTATCCGCCCGATGCAGCCAGGCAAATAAAACGGGTATTTTGTACAAAGAGCCTGGATAATATTGGGCTGCATCGTTGATCGAAACCCAGTTGGAATGATCAAAGTCACGCAAAAAAACGGAAACGGAAGTCACTTTATCTTTCTGCGCATACTCAGCAATGGTTTTTTCGATTTCTGCTTTAACGCCAATCAATGCTGGTGACTCGCAGGCCTTATCAACGTACAACAACGGTCGAACAAATTTATAACCACCCATACGCATGGACGTTACTTCGCAATCAACAACGGTAGCAATTCCTTTTTTTGAAATTGGTGGTTGCGCCGTTCGGGATTGAAGGCGCATGATTAAAAAAGATAGAAGGCCACCTGCCAAAAAAAGCACGACAGCGCCATAAACTGGTATAGGTTGGGTAAATGTTTTACGCATGGGAGTAAATACGATTAAATAACGGATTAATTGCGCTATTATAAATGCGTATGTCGAAGACAAAGTTACAGGCAAAAATAAAGGGACGCGTCAAAATTGTATCATAATGATCAAATAAGCAAAGAACTCATTCTTTACAATTTATAAACACAAGAAATGGTAATATACTTACGCGCTTACACCTCCTGAATATACTTGGAAAATACCCACTGATTGGCTCCTATCCGCATCCACCCATCCGGCGTCGATTGAAAAATGGTGACCGTAGCTCCTTGTTCAAGCAACCCGACCTTGGCATTGGAGGTAGAGGGGCCACTCCGTACATTAAGCGTAGGTGATTGCACTTTCCCGTGTCGGCTCACCACTTGCGTTCCACCACCCGCCAATACCTGTACATAATCGGCATTCACATATTGGCCCGCACCAATGCGCCACCAATTTGGCAATTTTTCCAAAAGTGGTACAACGTCCCCCTGTTTGAGCTGTTTTACTTTATCGTAATTGGTGCCCGGACCCGACCGGACATTTAGAAACTGATACGTAACAATGCCTTTTTGTGTGCTACTGCTCGGCTGCACAGGTTGTTGTATCGGCGTTTCAGGCTGAGTTGTTGCATTGTTATTGGCCATTTGCACGGCAGCGAGTGCATTCAAACGGCCAAAGCCGAGGTACTGCGAGCGACCATTGCTGTCATAATTGTCCGATCCGCCAATTTTATCCACCGTGCTGCGCAAAATCTGCTTAATCTGGGCAACACTCAAATTCCGATTGGCGCTCAACATCAGGGCACAAACCCCTGCAGCCAATGGGGTAGCACTCGAAGTACCCCCAAAATTACTGGTATAGCCGTGTTCGAGCGATTGCCCATCGGCACCTAAGTATACGGTGGCCGTTGTAATACCCACCCCATTGTTGCCATTGGTCGGCGCACATAGAAATACATTCGGCCCGTAAAAAGCATAACTGGAATGCTCATCCAGGCTGTTGGAAGCCGAAACACAAATCACTTCCGGATGCGCTGCAAAATCGCTCACCAAACGCGGCTGGTTGCTGGATGCCGGATTGGCATTGCCGGCAGCAATAAAAATCGGAATACCCAAGCCATTGCGCCCCTGACGCGCTACCTTGGTGATGGTATTGGACACCCAGGTGGAAAGCGGTACTGGTTTAGGAAAACCAATGCTACAAGAAATAATATCTACGCCATTCAAAAGGGCATGTTCAAACGCTTTTACGATCGCATCATCACTGAGTATATCCAACTTAATCAATACCACCCTCGACTCAGGCGCTGCCCCAAGCACCCCGCTGTTATCTGCTGCACCGGCTGCAACCGCTGCACAAGAGGTGCCATGATCAAATACCCCCCAACTGCCATCTTGCGCCTGGTACCAGGGCGAAACATCCGCACTGCGGTTGACGGCATTAAAAACATTGCGCAATTTGGTGCCATTGCCCCGTAACTTTGGATGATCCGTATCAAAGCCGGTGTCAATTACCGCAATTTTGAGGTTGGGGTTGCCCAATGATTGCAAAAAATCCCAAGCCTCTGTTACTTTAGCATCCGCGCCGCGCCGAAAATGCGCCGCACTATACACGGAGTTTTCAAGGTCAATCACCGGAATTTGAGTTCCCTTGTTTTCTAAATGCCATTGGGTCGGAAAATAAGGCCCGCTGGGCATTGCAAAGAAATTGGTGACCGGTTTGGTCATAAATTCGGGTTCCGCTACGGCAATCAGCGGATTTGCCTGCAACGTGATGGCGCACTTGATTGGATTGGGCGAATCGGGGGTCGTATTTACGCGGTAGGCATCCGGACCAATAACTTCGCGCATATTCAGGTGCAAATCCTCCAGAATTTCACGTTCAATATCTTGTGGAGTGCCCGGTTGAAACTCAATATACAAATAACCCGTCGGAATCATCGGAGTATCGTCTGCATCTTCGACCAGCCATACATGCGTACCCACAGAAACTTCCGGTTGGGCCCGCAATACATCCAGTTGATCATCCAAACCATCCGGATCCGTATCAACCAGTTCAAAATCACGCACCTGCTCTTTCTGATCTTCACTTTTGGGTTTCATGCCTGGTGTGTACCGCACCGCCGCCTGCGTGGCGCTTTTGGTGAGGTTCAATTGGGTTCCACCATAATTAAAGGTAGCCGTGTTCAATTTATTGGTTGCCATCTGGGAAGAAAGGTAAAAAGTGCTTGTAACTGGAAATACACACAAAAGTAGGAATACGGCTGCAAATTCCTAAAATAAGCCTCATTATTAACCATGACGAAGGTCAACTTAAAATCTGACAATTTCGTGTTCACTTTTTCTTTACAATTACTAAACATCATCTACTTTTGCGGTGTTTGGATTTTGTCTAAATTATTATTGCAAACTGTACGCTGAGATGCTCCGTAGGTATAAAACAGTTCCCGACTTAAAAGCGCATGAAAGTGCTGCGGCAATTTCGTTTGTCGATCCAGCCCTCGCATGCAAACTCACTGCAATGGGGGTACGTCCAGGTGCCGTGATCGAAATGATCCGTAAAGCACCTTTTGGCAAAGCATACTACATAAAGGTGGATGGAATCCGATTGGCCCTGCGGGAAGAGGAAGCCTTCAGTATTTTACTCGAAATATGACAAGAGGCGACGCCCAGACTTACAAGATTGCCTTGGTGGGGAATCCGAATTGTGGCAAATCAACCGTTTTTAATCAACTGACCGGCCTGCGCCAAAAAACAGGCAACTTCCCAGGGGTTACCGTAGATATTAAATCGGGTAAAATTCGTTTTGCGGGTGGCAAAGAGGCCATCTTGACCGATCTTCCAGGTACATACAGCCTGTATCCGACCTCCTCCGATGAAAAAATCGTGGCAGCCTTGCTCACGCACCCAACCAATGCCAACTTCCCTGATGGCATTATTTATATTGCCGATACCCACCACTTAGAAAAACACTTGCTACTCCTTACCCAAATCATGGATTTGGGAATTCCTATCCTGCTGGCGCTCAATATGGCCGATACCGCCGCAGAATTGGGCATTAAAGTAAATATCGCCCGCCTTTCTGAACGACTGGGCGTACCCGTAGTGTTTGTGAGCGGCCGCACCGGCGAAAACATCGACCGACTGCAGGCCGAATTGGAAAAAATGATGCTTGGTACACAAGCGATCCATAAAACTGCGGCTTTTTATACCCTCACCGAGGCCGAAAAACAACTCGTTGAGGCGGTTCAACTTAATTTGGGCACCGAAAACCCTTATCGCGCCCTCCTCATCGCCCACCATTACCAATGGTTGCCTTTTTTACAACGCAGCGAACGCGAAACCCTGGCCGCCATTGTCGAAACCAAGCATTTTCAGTCCTTACGCGCACAAGTAGATGAAACCCTCGATCGTTTCGACCGTTTTACACCGTTTGTGCAAGAAAGCGTGCAGGAAGCGCCTACCTTCCCGAATACCACCACCGACCGCCTCGACGCCCTGCTTACCCACCGAATTGGCGGCCCATTGATTTTCTTTGCCGTGATGCTCCTCATGTTTCAGGCTATTTTCGATTGGAGCGTTTATCCGATGGATTGGATTGAAACCGGGTTTTCATGGCTCAATGATGGCTTGAAAGCCGTTTTACCCGCTGGCTGGTTCAGCGACCTGCTTACCGATGGCATATTGGCCGGATTCTCGGGCATTTTGATTTTTATCCCGCAAATTGCAATTTTATTCCTTCTCATTACCATCCTGGAAGAAGTAGGATATATGTCGCGGGTCGTGTTTATGTTTGATAAAACCATGCGCCGCGCCGGGATGAATGGACGCAGTGTCATTTCACTCATTGGCGGCGGCGCCTGTGCGGTACCCGCCATCATGAGCAGCCGAACCATCGGCAATTGGCAGGAACGGCTCATTACCATCATGGTAACCCCGTTTATCAGCTGCAGCGCGCGTATCCCTGTTTATTTGGTGTTAATTGGCCTGGCGGTGCCTGCCATCAAAGTAGGTGGCTTCATCAATGCCCAAACCCTGGTGTTTGCAAGCATGTATGCTCTGGGCGTCATCGCAGCATTTGCCTCCGGTTGGGCGATGAAAAAATGGTTGCGCACCCGCGAGCCGTCTTTTTTGGCCATCGAACTGCCCGAATACCGCATGCCGGACTGGAAAAATGTGGCATTGACTGTATGGGAAAAAGTAGCCGCCTTTGTATGGGGCGCCGGTAAAATTATCCTTTTTGTATCAATTGCCTTGTGGGGACTCTCGCGTTTTGGACCCGGAAATGCCGTTGAAACAGCCGAAAACACCGCCCGGGAAAAAGCCCAGACCACACAATTATCTACTTCTGAAACAGAAGACCTGATTGCGCACCATCGGCTGGAGGCATCCTATGCCGGACAAATGGGTAAATTTATTGAACCCGCCATTCGGCCACTGGGGTATGACTGGAAAATTGGCATCGCCTTACTCACCTCCTTTGCAGCCCGTGAAGTGTTTACCGGTACGCTGGCTGTATTGTACAACATGGGCTCGGCCGAACCCGATATTTCTTCGCGGACAGAGAACCAGGCAAAAATGACCATGCGGGCTAAAATGCGCGAGGAAACCTTCAGTGATAACGGAAAACCCGTGTACACCCTGGCAACCGCATTGTCTTTGCTCGTTTTTTATGCCCTGGCCTTGCAGTGTATGAGCACCATTGCCGTGGTAAAACGCGAAACAGGCAGTTGGAAATGGGCATTGTTCCAATTTACCTTTATGAGTGCACTCGCTTATGTAGTCGCCTGGTTGGTGTACCTGGTCTTTTCTTAAGCATACATTCCGGTAATTTCCTTTTCAAACTTTTGTAAAATCACCCGGCGTTTTAATTTTAAAGTAGGCGTTAATTCTGCATCCGTGCCATCGGTTTTGGCAGGCTCCCAAGGCGCAGACAAAAGAACAAATTTTTTCACTTGTTCAGCGTGGCCAAAATGCGGATTTACCCGATCTACCAGCATTTGATAGCGTGCAACCACTTCCGGAAGCAGAATCATGTCGGCAAGATTCGTCCATTTTATATGATGGAGTTGGCACCATTCCTTAAGCCCATCCTCCGAAGGTATGATCAAGGCTGATACAAACTTTTGATTTTCACCAATAATCATGGCCTGGTCTACCAACCGATGCTCTTTAAATACGCTTTCGATGGGCGTTGGCGCTACATATTTGCCACCGCTGGTTTTGAGTAACTCCTTTTTGCGATCGGTAATTTTCAAAAAAGTGCCGCCATGATGCCCTGTCACCAGCATACCCACATCGCCGGTAATTAACCAGCGTCCGGCAGCGTCTTCCCGAATCATTTCGGCAGTTTTTTCAGGATGTTTGTAAAATCCGAGCATAATTCCCGGACTTGTTGCCCATATTTCGCCCTCGCCTGGCCGGTATTCACCCTGATCGTCTATTTTAACGACCACACTTTCTAATAATTGACCCACCGTACCCAACATCGCCCCACCCGGAGCAAAATGGCTGAAACTCAAAGCCGGGGCCGCCTCGGTCAATCCATACCCCTCCCGCACCGGGATTCCCGCCGCGTTAAATACCCGCATAATCCGCATCGGACAAGCGCTCGCCCCGGTAATAATGCCTTTGATGGAGCCCCCCAACGCCACGCGCCATTTTGAAAAAATCAGGCGGTCGGCAATGCGGCACTTTAATGCCTTTATACCTGTACGTTTTTTGTCAAACTCCCAATCCTCTGTTTGTTCTATAGCCCAAAAAAAGAGTGCCCGCTTAATCCCTTTCAACGTTTGTCCACGTGCCATAATCCGTTCGTACACTTTTTCCAACAAGCGCGGCACCGTAGAGAAAAAATGCGGCTGAATGGCTTTCAAGTCACCATCATCTCCCCCCAGGTTTTCGGTGCCCGTAAAGGTCGTACTCACTCCATATGCCACATAAGCATACAACACAGCGCGTTCAAATATATGACTTACCGGCAAAAAACTCAATCCCCGATCACCCATTTGCAAAGGCAACAACTTGCGCATCGCCTCTACATTGAATACGATATTCCGATGCGAAAGCATGACGCCTTTCGGATTACCCGTGGTGCCTGAAGTATAAATAATGGTCGCCATGTCATCCGGCTTTATACCCGATTTTATCTTCGCTACTTCCGAAAAATCACATCCCACGGGAGCAAGCAATACCTGATCCCAACGTTCGGCAACCTCATGGTCTTCAAAACTAAATATTTTAAGCAGCGTAGGCGTATGCTCCTGCGCCGTAGCCATTTTTTCGTATAAATCACCCGGACCAACCACACAGTATTTGGCCTCCGACTCATTCAAAATATAGGCAAACTCCCGCGCGCTGATGGTGGGGTACAACGGTATGTTGAGCACCCCAATTTGCAGCAAGGCAAAATCCAGAATCACCCATTCCGGGCTTGTTTTATATACGGCAGTGGCAACCTTATCGCCCGGCTTTAACCCCAAGGCCAACAAACCAACACTAGTTCTATTCACCAAATCTACGACCTCAGCGGTAGAATAATATTGCCACTGCCCGTCCTTTTTAGCACCAAAAGCACGTGTCAGTGGGAAATGGGCAGCCTGGTCATCCAGGTATTCAAAAATACATTTGTCTGTCATCGTTTTAATCGTTCAGTTGAAAGTCGATGCAATTTGAATAAAAATTTTGCAGAAAACAAAAAAAATTATTGCGCACTCAAATCGCCTTTTTTTTGCCTTGTAAACCATATTCTGCCCCAAATTTTAACAGATGCGAAAAAAATTCAAAAAAAATTTACATTCAAAAAAAGTTTTTATTCAACAAATTTACACCATACGAAAAAATAATTACCTAAAAACTTGCAATAATGCCCAAATATCTAAATATTTGCATCGAAGACACATTGAAAGGGCCTACTATACGCTTACAAAGCCATTCAACAAACGCCTTTTTGTGTTCTTTACACTTAATTTCGAATACCGCACTTTTGTATCATCAATCAGCGACAACAGCGCAGCGCAAAGGAAACGAGCAGCATGATTGATCAACAATTTTTTTTTGCCCATCCGGCGCGCTTCTGTTTATTTTTGATGCTTCTGATAATGCGCCAAGGCCCACCGAATGGCGTCATAATTAAACCGCCCCTCAAAATGATCAAAGATGGGCTTGAGCATATAAGGCGTTTCGAACAACGACAATGCCCCTTGAATGAGATCCATTTCCTCCGGTCCCACCCACTGATGGATATCAATCGTTTCGCCACGTTCGTACATGGTAACCAAATGTGCCATCACAGAATTGGGCGAGATTCCCCGCGCTTCCGCAATTTCTGCCACACTTTGACCTTTTTTGTACAAATCAAGCGTCGCTAACTGGGTACTACCTTTAATGTTTACACCTTCCTCCTTTTTCTCCAGCACAAATTTTCGAATTTCACCAATAAACGCATCGCCATACAATTGCAGTTTGCGTTCGCCCACGCCGCTTACCATCAATAGTTCGGTATCCGACAAGGGTTGTTTTTCCACCATTTCCTTCAACGTCGCATCGCTAAATATCAGGTAAGGCGGCACACCCTGTTTTTGTGCAGTCAACCTGCGCAAGGCAACCAACCGTTCGAACAAGGCCTCCCGCAGCGATTGTGTCGGCGATTTTGATTGCAACACGGGCTGCCGTTCTGGTGGCGCTTTTTTAACATCGGGTTTTGGAAGGGCTAGTTTTACCCTTTTCCCTTCAAATAACACAGATTTGCCCGCGTCAGTAACCCGCAAATGGCTGAAATCATCGTATGCAATCTCAATATAGCCGTGGTGCAACATTTGCGACAACAAAAACAACCATTCGTCATAGCTGTACTCTTTGCCTGCACCATAGGTTTTAATTTCATGAAAACGCCCTTCCAGAATTTCCCGGCGCTGACTCCCCCGCAAAATATCCACTAACAAGGTCATCCCCACTTTTTCGCCGGTCCGTAAAATCGCCGACAATGCTTTTTGGGCAGCCAAGGTTCCATCAAAATGCTGGGGTGGATGCTGACAAACGTCGCAATTGCCACAATTTTGGTCATAAACCTCGTTAAAATAGTTCAAAATTGTACGTCGGCGACATACCGGGGCTTCCGCAACCTGAAACATCCGGTTGAGCTTGGCGATCTTCAATTCCTTTTGCTCCTCACTGCCTTCCGATTGCTCAAACATCTCCCGGTACGTCTGCACATCGGCATAACTAAAAAACAAGAGGGCTTCAGCGGGCAACCCATCACGCCCGGCCCGGCCCAATTCCTGATAATAGCCCTCCACATTGCGCGGTAAGTTGTAATGAATCACAAAACGCACATTGCTCTTGTCAATCCCCATTCCAAATGCAATGGTGGCGCATACGATCGGTACGCGGTCATTGATAAAGTCCTCTTGCACCTTATTGCGTTTGGCGGCAGGCAAATCCGCATGGTAATAGGCCGCCTGAAAACCGGCTGCATTCAGTTTTTCCGCGAGGGTTTCGCACGTTTTGCGCGCCAGACAATATATTATACCCGATTGACCAGGCCTTTCTTTCAAGTAAGCCAGCATTTGTTCCATGCGGCGTTGCCCCGGACGCACCTGCAAACTAATATTGGGCCGATCAAAAGAGGCGATAAATACCGCCGGATTTTGCAAACCCAACTGGTCGGCAATGTCTTTTCGCGTAACGCGGTCTGCTGTGGCAGTAAGCGCCATGACCGGGATGTGGGGAAACTGATTTTTAAGGAAACGCAACTGGGTGTACTCTGGCCGAAAATCGTGGCCCCAGGAAGAAATGCAATGCGCCTCATCAATGGCAAACATGCTTATTTTTAAGCGTTTAAGCAACGGTTGAAAGCCTTGGGAAACTAGTTTTTCGGGACTTACATACAACAGTTTGAGGTAACCGGCCAGGAGCGCGTCTTCCACATTGCGGCTTTGAGAAGCATCCAGCGAGCTATTCAGGAAAGCCGCCGGAATACCATTGGCGGTCAAGCCTTCCACCTGGTCTTTCATAAGGGCAATGAGCGGACTTACCACAATGGTAGTGCCCTCGAGGGTAATGGCTGGAATTTGGAAACACATGCTTTTGCCGCCGCCGGTGGGCATTAAAACCAGCACATCGCGCTGATCGTACACGGTTTGAATGATATCCGCCTGCAAAGGGCGAAACTGATCATAGCCAAACGTTTTTTTAAGGGCAACGGATGCGTGCTGCAGGTTCATGGTTGGTGGATTAAAGATTAGAAAGAAAGTAGTGCATGCTTTTTGGTAAAATCATTTCAACGAAAGTGCAAATTTAAAACAAATTGATTGATCTTGTCAAGGTGGTAAAAAAAATAAAAAATAATTTCGTAAGTAACATTTTTTGTTTTAAATTTGCACTCAGAAAACATAAAATAGCTGGCTAATTTCATCAAATGTTTGGATTGCAACAACTTAAACATCACTTTAATCATTTTTAGCCATGCTATGGAAATTTCTTAAAACAAATTGGTTCTCAATTGCCCTGGTGCTCATTGTACTCCTGGCAGTTGCCCGCAAAAGCTTCACCATCTTTTTGAAGGGCACGGGCTCTAAAAACGGCAATGCCAAAACGGAGAAGTACACCGATCTTGCCCAGGTTTCGGACGCAAAGTCTTTATTGGGTTTAATGTCTGGAAATCAAAGCGCCGGTCAGCACCTGCCAGAAATCACCGAAACGGAAGCCGCAGCGTTTTTCAAGCGATTCAGTAAGGTCGCGCAAGGTGAACGCAAAAAATTTGGGGTCCCCGCTTCCGTATTGCTGGCACTCGCCTATGTGAATAGCCATGCTGGAAAGCGTCCGGTCGCTTCAGAGGCTACAAACTATTTTGCCCTGCTCTGTTCAAATGATTGGGATGGTGCCATGGCACAAGTAGAAGGCCATTGTTTCCGGCGCTACAATACCCCCTGGGAAAGCTTCCGCGATTTTAGTATTTACCTGGCAGCGCAGGATTGGTATGGCGATTTACGCAAATCGGCCGGACATGATTGGCAAGCCTGGGTAAAAGGATTGCGCGAGGTGTCGGATGTGCTGGAGGCGAAAGCGGCCTTAAAACAGGTCATCCAGCAATACCGTTTGTACGAATTAGATGCCCCCTAGGTCAACGAGATTGTCCATTTTTCTTCAAAAACTTTAACCAAATCTATTAGGATGCCTCCAATATCCGGAGTTAACTTTGCGTTAACACTAAACTGCTACGATTTTCAGTTACATTGTACGATTGCGGCGTAAGAATTGCATCGTTCCGGTTATCGGACAGTCAAACTAAAATAATTTGGTCATGAAGAACCTGCTTTTTTTAATTGCTTTTGCCCCTGCGGTATTATTTGCCAAGCAGGGTAATCCTAGCCTCGAAACCATTGCTGCAGCACTGAATACGGGCGATGTGGAAACATTATCAAAATATTTTGCCGATAATGTGGAAATTTCTATCCAGGACAAAGAACAAGTGTACCGCAAAGGGGAGGCCACTGAAGTGATGCGCGGCTTTTTTAATACCGATAAACCCAAGGCATTTAGTCAAGTGCACAAAGGAACCAGCCGCGAAAACAGCGACCAATATTGTATCGGTAACCTGAGTGCAAGTTCTGGCAATTACCGGGTGTATTTGTACCTGAAAGTAACTGGCGCAAACATGCTGATCCAAGAGATTCGTCTAGATAAAGAATAAAAGTGTATCTTGGCGCCTCAATTTTAACAAAATACTTTTTCGACTATCATGGGCAAAGGTGATCCAAG
Organism: Saprospiraceae bacterium; assembly: GCA_027488935.1. Classification (GTDB taxonomy): domain Bacteria; phylum Bacteroidota; class Bacteroidia; order Chitinophagales; family Saprospiraceae; genus M3007. The sequence goes on from JAIYAP010000041.1 coordinate 179,135, forward strand.
AACTAAACGCGGCAAAACTACGCGCGGCTCGCATGGAAATGCACGGCCAAAATTGCAAAAATTGAAAACGATCCTGAAAAAATTGGCTGGTAAATAATTCAGTTGCGGAACGTTTTTTCGATGTAAAGCCATGTCGGTCCTACTTTGGGACTGACATGGCTTTTTAATTTTCAGGAAATCACAACTTGTTGGGTTCGAATAATTTCGGTGGAATGGCCTATTGCTTGGTTCCACGGAAGGTATTGGAACTGCTTGTTGCATTGCCCGGCGTTAGTATGAGCCCCAACTGCGTGTCGCTGTTGGTCAATTCGCCTGTACCACTGGTACTCACCGAAAAAATAGGTTGCGCGGCGATGTTCAATTTGTTGTCGGCAGTAAACGTAGCTGTAAACGTGCTTGCATTGGCCCCAACGGTCAATACAATTTTCAAACCACCGTTTTCTTCTACCACGACCGCAACGGCATCAACGGGTGCAGGATTCGGACTGTTGCTTACATTGGTGTATTTACCAGCGTACGTACCCGGATACGCGCTTTGTGGGGTCGGCGTGATGGGCGTTTCGTCTTTTTCACAACCACAAAGACCGCATGCGGCAAAGGCGAGGAGCAGGATAAGTTTTTGCATATTAAATCAGTTTAGAGTGTTGGATGTAAAAATCAAAGGACGGGAAAAATATCGAAATTTAATTATGCGTATTTGGAGTTTAACGCACTTTTGTACAAATTTGCTCAAACTTGTCGGGATAAATACGCGCATGCTTGGCAACTTCCGTTTGCAGCCGGCTTTAACATGCTGATACTTCTTAATCAAATTCATTTACTCAGCCAGGTGCCCATTTGACACACCATTCAGTTCGTTTTGGTCAATGGTCCATCATCGAATTCACTTTTTACCAAATATTTGAAAACCATAGTAGCTGGTTGGTCCTTCATTAGACTATTTGCAACGTCACATCGCGACAAGTCTGTTATCACCTTTTAAATCAAAAGCCATGAAAAAAACGCTCCTTTTATCCATATTATGCTTGCTGTACCAATATGGTTTTACCCAAAATTGTAACAGCCCCCAATCCAGTTTTGATCTACATGCCAACCGAATTCGAGCACGGGTATTGAACAGTGGAACCCTCTTTAACAATGGCATTACAGGTCAGTTTATTTTGGATCAAGACCCTAACTCGGGGATAGATAATCCATCCACTATTTATTCGGCAGGGCTTTGGATTGCGGGTGTGGACCCTGGTAAAAACCTAAAAATGGCGGTAGGAACCTATTATGATTTTGATCGAACCGATTTTTGGCCGGGCCCATTGGGACCAGATGGGACGATCAATATATTCGAGTGCAACAATTGGGACCGACATTTCAGGGTGACGGGAAATGAGGTCTCCAATTATTTAGGCCAATTAGATTATTACAAAAACAATCTAGCAGCGGCCATCACCGATTTCCCGGGTGTACTAGGCTGGCCAGGTACCGGGAATCCGCATTTTTCAGCAATTTACGGGTTCAGCCTGCCCAATACATCGCAAGACCTGGCCCCCTTTTTTGATGCAGACAACGATGGTAAGTATAATGCGTTAAAAGGCGATTATCCAGCAGTACATTTGAAAGACAAGCCTCCTTTTTTAGCCGATGAAATCGTTTGGTCGGTGTTTAATGACCAAGGCAATGGAGGGCTGCACCAAATATCAGGCGCGAATGCCCTGCAAATTGAAGTACAGCAAACCAGTTGGGCGTTTTCCTGCTCCACCCAGCCCAATTCGATCCTGGACCGCACGATTTTTACAGCCCATCGCATTATTAATCGGGGGAGTGACCCACTGTATTCCTGCTACATGGGGACGTATGTTGATTTTGCACTTGGTTGTGCGAACGATGATTACATAGGCTGCGCACCCCAGCAGAATACATTTTATGCCTATAATCAAACAGTGGTCGACGGCAGCATAGATGGTGATTGCGGTGCCGGTGCGGCATTTCTTACCCAGCCGCCTGCTCAGGCAGTGACGTTTTTGAATACACCTTTAATAACAATGATGGCTTACCAACAAAATATCGCCAATACGCCAACAAAAAGTACCGATTTTTATAATTATTTAACTGGACGTTGGCCGGATGGGACCTATCCTACTCCGACGGGAACGGGTTATAATCCTGGTAGCAGCTTGGCTCCGGTAGATTTTATGTTTCCCGGAAATCCCGATCAAAATAATGCCTGGTCCATGTGCGCAGCGATGCTGCCCAATGGAAACCGTGCCGCTGTTGGCGCTGCGAATATAGGTCGGCTGCTCCCCGGGGAGTCGAAAGAACTTGTGCTGGGATGGAGCGTTCACACCAATACCCAACTTCCCTGCAATATCGGTAATGCGTTGCAGGAAATTGGTTCTGTGCAAACGGCATTCGACACGCATTTTCAAGATGTTTGTTCCATTATTACGAAAGCACATGAACCAGTGCCCGATACGATTCAAATATTTCCTAATCCAACCAATGGGGCAGTTACCCTTCAATTTGGGTCTTTAAAAGTGGTTGAAGTGCAATTATATGGTTCCGATGGCAGATTGGTAAAACATTGGAAAAACCTGCCTGAAATGCGCGCTACCTTATCGGTGGAAGACCTGGCAACAGGATTTTATGTACTCCAATTGCATACGGCGCAAGGTGTTTTCACCCATAAGATATGCATTACACGTTGAATAATTTTTTAAACATCCGTTGAATGTACGACCCGGTGCGCAAGTATGGGGTCGTACCCTTTTGTACAAATTTGCTCAAACTTGTCGGGATAAATACGCACGCCAGTCTGCCTCGGTATCAATATCAGAAAGGACCGGCAACAGCACATGTTTTTTTTGATGCGCCGCGATCACCGCAACCGTTTGGGACAGCACATGCTCTGTGCTCCATGCAATATCCTGAAATACAGCACTTTCCATTTGTTTCATGCCCAACAAATAATAACCGCCATCAGGGGTAGGACCAAGCACAAAATCGTGCTGGTCCAACAAGTCAAAAGCCGATTGCAGGATGGCAGGCGTTAATTCCGGACAATCGGAACCGATGATAGCTACTTTCTGGGCCCCCAATTCGAAGGCCTGCTCAAAGGCATGTTGCATGCGCGCACCCAAATCTCCTTCCGTTTGCACCCGTTTTTCAAATTCCGATGCGTCCCAGGCATCTTTGGTATTTATTTGTTCAGAATAAAAAAGCAGCCGCCGCAATGGAGCACCCAGGGTCGCCAAGCGCGTTTTTTCCAATAACAATTGGTACGTTTTCAAAGCCGCTTCATCACCCATCGTACGGGCAAGACGGGTTTTTACGTGGCCTAAACGTGGATTTTTAATAAAAATGAGCAATAAGGAGGTCATCAAAGCCTGTTTTAAGTAGTTTAAACTGTTTTATTAAAAAAAAGAAGCAACGCGTCAACTTACATTTTTCCAAAAAATCAAGCGGCAACAATTTCACTTTAAACGATTGTGGGAAGTATCTTTCATCCTCAAAAGCATATCCCATGATCCGTTTGTTTACCGTACTATTTTTATTTTTTTTAGGGCACAATATTGGTTGGAGCCAAAAGCAACTCAGTGCTTTTATCCAGCATGCCCGGCCAAAACTTGACGGCGAATTAAACGATTCCTGCTGGCAAAAGGTGCCTGTCGTGCAAGATTTTTCAACATCTACCCCTGTTTTTCTTCAAACACCTAAAAATGCAACCAGCGTGCATCTCTTTTTTGCCCCCGATGCGCTGTACCTAGGTGCTTTTTGCGCTTCCGAAAAAGTACGGGCAGACGGCAGCGCACGCGATGAAGTGGGTACGGGCGATTGGTTTTCGATCGGGCTGGATACCTGGAACGACGATCAGAACGCTTTTTTGTTTCGTATCACCCCAGGCGGCCTCCAAAGCGACGCACGCATTGGAGGCAACCAATCGGAATTTGACTATGATGCAGTTTGGCAAAGCGCGGTGCAACTTCAGGCCAATGGCTGGTCGCTCGAAATGCGCATTCCCTACACCGCCCTGCGCTTTCCATCGAAAGGTGCGCAACATTGGGGCCTGCAAATGAGCCGTTTCGACCGAAATACGGGTGAATTGAGCACCTGGAACCCGCAAAACCCCTTGATTTATGATGCAGTATTGCAGTATGGAGATTTGGAAGGGCTCGGTGAAATACGGCAAGAACGCCGATTAGGCCTGTACACTTATTTGGATATATTGAGCCAAATTCCCCAACCATCGCCCTTTAGCTACCTTGATTACGAGCAAGAAAATATTGTTGGGCTGGATGGGCGCTGGGGGATTAATTCAAATTCCACCCTTGATTTTACGATCTTACCTTCCTCTACGTATGAAATTACGTATGGCGACCAGTCAAAATTTTTGGGGCAAAACGATCCTTTGCCCCAACCCCGGCAATTATTGGCCGAAGAAGGGCCTCTGTTTGCAAAAAGTAATATTTTTTGGAAAAAACAACAGTTGGATCTGGAGGCGTTTCGTACACAGTTGTATGATCCGAATTGTCCAAACTGCCAAATTATGCGTATAGAAGACCCACGTTTGCTTCATGCCACCAAATTCAGTACCCGAACCAAACATCGGATCGGGTTCGGTGCGTACAATGCCTTTTTTAGTCCTGCTAAAGCCGACCGCATAAGCGAAGATGGCACCCAAACTTTTCAAAAATTTGAAAAAAGGGCAAATTACACCCATTTAAATGCCGAAATGGCCCTTCAAAACAATGGATGGATCAATGTAAGCAACGCCACCCTGTTAGGCGGGCCAGGCGTCAATTCGAATGTCAGCAGTACCAATTTTCGTTTGCGCGACAAAAGCAACCAATACGAAATTAGCGGAAACGGTCAATTGCTTTTTTGGGAATACCAAAAAGACAGCGTGGGCTGGGATGGGCATTACGGTTTGTCGGTGGCGAAAACCAACGGCGCCTGGACCTGGCGGATTACCCACAACAGCCCGACCATGCTGAATAAGGGTAACACATCCCCACTCTTTTCTGACACGGAAACAGACATTAACTTGCCCATCAATAGGCAGCAACATACCGATGCCCAAGTGCAATACCGGGTGTTTCATCCGGGAAAATGGTGGCTGAATTATACCGTTTTCGCAGGTTTTTCCAAAGATTGGGGTATTTCGCATACCTATTCGGCAGGGGCAAGTATCCTTACCAGGCAATTTTATCAATGGACGCTATCTGGTAATTTCAACCCTTATCGAACGCTGTACACTTATTTTCGCCCTGGGAGTTCACTCCAAAGGATCGTTTCGCAAACCGTTGGGGCAGATTTGTCGCTTTCAACCGATACCAGAAATCCATTTATTTTTCGAGTGGCATTCAGCGAATTTTTTAATATTAATGGAGAATCGTTCCGACACAGCCTTGTTTTGACCCCCGTTTGGGTTTTGAACCGCCACTGGACCATACGCCTGACGAATCAAGTACAATATAGCACTGGATCTCTACAACTGATGACTGGACCAGATAACCTGGCTTATTACTTTGCAAGAAATGATTTGCGCAATGTTAGTACCCAATTTGAAATTAATTGGTACTGTTCGAAAAAAATGCGCCTTTTTTATAATATTGGGATAAATAAAATTGACAGAATCAACTATGAGGCCTTGAAACTGCTACCGGATGGACGCTTTATGCGCATTGACTTTCCGGTAGAAAAAGCGCAAAACTTTAATAACTTCAATACAGGCTTAGGACTGCAATACCTTTTTGCGCCCGGAAGCCAATTGCGCTTTTCATTCAATTTTTCATCCAGGCAACTTTACAACCCCTTCATTTCCTACGCCGATTACGACGAAAACATGAAGGCAGGTTTGACGATCATTTCCTTTCTTGATCCTGTAAAAAAGCGTACTTTTGCCCAACATGAGTAACTTCGTTGTATCCGCTCGCAAATACCGTCCCCAACGCTTTGAAGATGTTGTAGGACAACAACATGTCGCAGGAACCCTCAAAAACGCCCTGGCTACCGACCACGTGGCGCATGCGTTCCTGTTTACGGGTCCGCGTGGCGTGGGCAAAACCACCTGCGCCCGTATCCTGGCCAAAATTTTGAATTGTGAAAACCTCAGCAAATCCTTTGAGGCTTGCAATACGTGCAGTTCTTGCAAATCCTTCAATGAAAACGCCTCGTTTAACATCATTGAGCTCGATGCGGCTTCCAATAACTCGGTGGAGCATATTCGCGCACTCATCGAACAGGTGCGTTTTCAGCCCCAACACGGTAAATACAAGGTGTTTATCATTGACGAGGTACACATGCTCTCTAACACGGCATTCAATGCTTTTTTGAAAACCCTGGAGGAGCCGCCCCCGTACGCGATTTTTATCCTGGCGACCACAGAAAAGCATAAAATCATCCCTACGATTCTTTCACGCTGCCAGATATTTGATTTTCGCCGCATCACACCCGGCGATATGGTGCTGCACCTCAAAGGAATTTGTGTCAAAGAAGGGATCGAAGCGGAAGATGATGCGCTGCACATTATTGCCCAAAAAGCGGATGGCGCCCTGCGCGATGCATTGTCGATTTTTGACCGAATCACCAGTTTTTCGGGTAAAAGAATCACCTATGACGACGTGATCGAGAACCTGAACGTACTCGATTATGATTATTATTTTCAAATGACGGATGCCTTGCTGGCCGAAGACGTGCCTGCGATCCTGAATTTGTTTGATCAAATTTTGCGGAAAGGCTTTGAACCCGATGTATTTGTAACGGGCCTGGCCGAACATTTGCGCAATATCCTGGTGTGCAAAGACGATGCAACCCTTGCCCTGCTCGAAACCGGGGAGAGCTTGCGCGAACGCTACCGTCGGCAAGCCCAATTGGCAGCCCCCTCCTTTTTGTTGACCGCCTTGAATTTGGCCAACGATTGCGATATTAATTTCAAATTGGCACGCCACAAACGCCTGCACGTTGAAATGAGCCTGATTAAAATGGGCTATATCGGCCGGGCTGTAAAAGCCGCACAAACCCCAGCCTTGGAAAAAAAAACTCCTGACGGCACCTTAAGCCCCCAAAATGGTCAGGGAAACACGCCACAAAGCCCAACGAGCAATCCAAAAGCCTCCAATGCGCAACCTTTAGATAAGGATCGCATGTCGGCCCTGGAAACGGAACTCAATTTGGGCTTAAAAAAAGCCGACAAAATATCCCTCAATTTGGCCTCTTTTGAAGCAGCCGTTGAGGTAGAAGAGGCAAAAAAGGCGGCCATGGAGAGTAAATTAAGCCTGGAAACTGCCACCCACGAATGGAAAGCATACGCCAACGTACTGGAATCCAACCTAGTAAAAATGGCATTTATGGCTACCCGACTCGAGTTGCGCGATAAAATGGTCGTAGCGCATGTAAAGTCGACCATCGACCGCAGCCACGTACAAGGCGAATTGATGCGGGTAATGGATACTTTGCGCAACCGCCTGCACGACCCGCATATTAAAGTGCAAGTATTGATCGATGAGACGCTGGTGATGGAAAACACCCCGCAACAGGTAAAAAAGCCTGCTACCACCCGCGATAAACTCGATTTGATGAAGGAGCAAAATCCTTTTGTTGCCGATTTGCTCCAACGACTTGAACTGAAATTAGAAGATTAAGCACCTTTTCGGGGCTATATTTGACTGTTTTTCTGTATCGCATTTGATAACCCACCCAATACGGCATGTGGATTCTTGAAAATATTGATGTTACCCACCTACTTTGTCCCAATAAATTAGGGGATAACGCCCGCATGTCAAAAATTGACCACCGGAAATGGCGGAAGGGAGAAACCTTTTATTTGCCCGACGAACTTTCTGATCGGATCTTTTTTATCACCGAAGGCCGCGTGAAAATTTCGAGCATGAACGAGGAAGGGAAAGAAGTCACCAAAGCTATTTTGGGGAAAGGGGAGGTTTTTGGCGAATTAGCGTTGGCTGGCGAATCAAAGCGTAGGGATACTGCCCTTGCTTTGGAAAATTCGGAAGCATGCGTGGTTACACTGGATGAATTACGGGAATTGATGCGCGACCGCAGCGAACTCAACCTGTTTTTTATGCGCATTTTCAGTACCCGCCAGTTGGAAATGGAACGCCGCCTCGAATCGCTGGTATTCCGCGACAGCCGCAGCCGCATTGTGGAGTTTTTGATTCATTTGGTGCAAACCAAAGGACAACGGGTTGGATATGAATGGGTTGTGCGCAATTTTATCACCCATCAGGAAATTGCGAATTTGACCGCTACCAGCCGCCAAACGGTTACCACAACATTGAATGATCTTCGGGCCCAAAAACTGCTGACCTTCAACCGCGCCCGTTTGCTGGTGCGCGACCTCGACAAGCTCCAACTCGAGATCCGATATTAATTTTTTGAACACATTTTATAAAATTTGTCTGTGTACCCATTTTTCAAGCCGCTGCTTTTCCTGCTTTCTCCCGAAAAAGCCCATAAAATCACCGTTTTTTTCCTTGATTATGCGGCCGCCTTTCCGCCCACCCGCTGGTTGTTGCGCCGCTTGTTTTGCAGTTCCAAACCCGGATTGGAAAAAAACGTGCTTGGGCTGCGTTTCCCGAATGCAATTGGCTTGGCCGCCGGTTTTGATAAAGACGCCAAACATATACATGGTATGGCATGCCTTGGTTTTGGGTTTATTGAAGTAGGAACGGTTACGCCTTTGCCCCAATCGGGCAATCCACAGCCCCGTTTGTTTCGCCTGCCCGCCGATAATGCCTTGATCAACCGCATGGGTTTCAACAATGAAGGCCTGGATGCCTTGGTGGGACGGTTGAAAAAATTGCGGCAAAAAGGCGCTCCGAATGGCGTTCTGATTGGCGGCAATATTGGCAAAAACAAAGCAACCCCCAATGAGCAAGCCGAACAAGATTATTTAATTTGCTTTGAAGCGCTGTTCCCATGGGTCGATTATTTTGTGGTGAATGTAAGTTCGCCCAATACCCCCAATTTGCGGGATTTGCAGGAAAAAGAACCCCTCACCCGCCTTTTGCTCCTTTTACAGGAAAAAAACAAGGCAAAATCGGCCTCCAAGCCCATCTTGCTCAAAATAGCACCCGACTTAACAGATACCCAACTCGACGATATTGCCGATATTATTCAGGCTACCGGACTGGCGGGCGTCATCGCGACGAATACCACCATCGGTCGCGGCGGATTGGCAACATCGGACACAATGCTGGAAAACATTGGAAATGGCGGCCTGAGTGGCGCGCCCTTGCGTACGCGCGCGACCGAGGTGATTCGATATTTGCGCACCAAATTATCCCCGGACATTGTAATTATCGGGGTGGGTGGGATTGATTCACCCGCATCCGCACAGGAAAAAATAGCCGCGGGTGCCGATTTAATTCAGATTTATAGTGGTTTGGTATATGAAGGCCCAGGACTGGTGCGGCGTATATTAGAATCATTCTAATGAACAATGCTTTTTGTTAGGTGTTAAAACACTGAACATTTACCTTTGTACCAATCATTTTCAAATCAGCACATTCTATGTATCCAATACAACTCGTTACCCCGATGGCACAAGACCTGACGGACTTTGGCTTTGAAAGCCTCCAAACCCCTGAAGCCGTTGATGCAAATTTGAACACCGAAGAAGGCACCGTATTATTGGTGGTCAACAGTGTATGCGGTTGCGCGGCAGCGATGGCACGTCCGGGCGCCAAATTGGCCGTTCAAGGTGAAAAACGCCCATCCAAACTCGTTACCGTTTTTGCAGGTGTAGACAGCGATGCGACCGAAAAAGCGCGCGAATATTTATTGCCTTATCCGCCATCATCTCCGGCCATTGCCTTGTTTAAAGATGGCAAATTGGTGCACATGCTCGAACGTCGCCACATTGAAGGTCGTTCGGCTCAAATTATTGCGGATAACTTGAAAATGGCGTTTGAGACGTATTGCTAGGGGATCGTTGTGATCTAACCAATATGCGACCTCTAACGAGGTCGTGCGTGGTTGGCGGACGGTTACACGTTGCTACAAATATTCGACCTCTAGCGAGGTCATTGCGTTTCCATTGGAATTTGGATAATGAAATCGTATCATTGCCAAAATAACTTGTAATGCTTAACGCAACGCCATGACCTCGCTAGAGGTCAAATATTTGTAGCAACGAAAGATGACCCATTACCTAACGACCTCGTAAGAGGTCGCATATTTGTGGCAATAACCACCAACCAATA
>JAIYAP010000043.1 GCA_027488935.1 Saprospiraceae bacterium
TAAGTAGGTGATTTTTCATACCACAAAATTATATTGCAACTTTTGTTAATTTTACAAAATTGAGCAAAATGAAAAAAATTAGCACATTTCCTTCAAAACCACTTCGCGTTGGCTATAAAATCAATAATTGCCTCGACTGATAGAACAAATACTGCATCCTTCAGAGTGCTTGAAAAAAATAATTTTATTAAAGTTGGTGAAACAGAAACATTATTTAATTGGATATTAAAAATGGATAGCAACGTAAACGCTTAACGAGAAAAACCACGTACTGCAAGCAAAGCAGACGGGCAACGTTTGACCGATTATTAGCGTCATCATCAGGTGCAGGAGCCGATCGGGATATTCAAAAAAAACTTGGCAGCGCCTTTGCATTCCAGGCGATTTGAATTGACAGTCGTTTGAAATTTGGGATTGTTGAAAGCACTTAAAATCAATTCGTTAATGACATTTATGCGTTATATTTTTTTGCTGTTCCCCTTACTTTTCCTCCTCAGTTGTAGCCAGGTAAAACTCATGCGCATGATGGCAAAATCGCCGGTACCCACGAGCGCTTACCGGGCAATAGCAGGGACTAAATATGAAAAGGACGCTTATTATTTAGGGGAACTAATTCGCCATTCCTATCCAAAATTGGCCGATAAAATAACACCCGCCGCGTACGATTCCGCCCTTGCCGAATTGTTGCTACGGTGCAAAACAATGCCGGACGAACGGGCTTTTAACCTTGAACTTCAGCGTTTTATGGCTAAGTTAAAAGATGGTCACTCCAAAGCGACCTTGGTGCGTTACTGGGATAAAGGGGAAGACCGATACGGTGTTCGATTTTTCAATGAAGGGGGCCGTTTTATACTCTCCAATATTCAGCGCTCCAATGACAGCAGCCTGATCGGCAGTAAGGTAAAAACGATAAACGGGGTTGATATTGAACTTGTAAAACAAGGTATTCGACGTTTGGAATCTTCTGAAAATGAGCATTTTGCGTTGTATCGCTTTGCCGGAAAAGAAACTTATCCGACTTATTGGCAAACGCTAGGGCTTATTAAAACTACCAGAGATTCCCTTGAACTCGGACTTGAACGCGCAGATGGACAAATGGTAAAAACGACGGTTCGTCCGGTACCCGAATTATTGTTTTACAAGGAAAAATTCGCGCCTTCAAAGCACCCATTTACATACCGACAAAACGACGGTTTCTCCTATAAAATACTTGAAGCACAAAAGACGGCTTATCTGCAAATGAATACTTGCCTGGACCTTGTGGCTTATAAAAGTGAGTTAAAAAATTATACAAATGTGTTGATTCGGCCTATTGTATGGACGATGTTGAAAAAGCGGACCAAAAATGCACGCAACTTCGGCCTTGTGCTGCAATCCATGTTCCGGGAAATGCACGAAAAAGGGGTTCAAACCTTGGTGCTTGACCTGCGCAATAACACCGGCGGCGATGAACGCTTGGGGAAACAGCTTATTTGGTATTTGACGGAACGCAAGGACCTTCGCGGGTTTCAGGATTTTTATCAAATTTCCAATTTTTTCCGCCGGCTCGCCAAGGCCGATTATAAAAAATTCAATCGCTTGCATCAGGAACTGTACGGTGCGCCGCTGCCGATGGATACCCTCCTGAATGTAACGGCGACCTTGCTAAAAAATCCGGGTTATTTTGATGACCTGGAAAAAGACGACAGCCCGTTTTTATTGGATCCTAATTTACCGAAATTCAAGGGTAAGGTATATGTCCTCATAGGCCCCAAAACGTTTAGTGCGGCGCAATGGCTTGCTACAACACTGAAGGACAATGAGTTAGCCACGATTGTTGGTCTGCCACTGGGTAATCAGCCAAGCAGCCAAACCGGCGCATCCATCCTGAAATTGCCGCATACCAAAACATTGGTATCCCTTTCTTACCTGTATGGCGAGCGCCCCGACAAGCGTAAAAATGCCGAAGATTCCTTGTATCCGGATGTTCGGGTGGAACGAACGTTTTACGGCGTTCGGGCCGGACGAGATGAAGCGTTTGAGTGGGTGTTGGAGCATGTCAGGTAAGGGGTGTTTCTTATGAAAACATAACGATGTACACGTTGTTAACCAATTAGTACACTCATTTTCCTTATTTTTGGCATTTGGCAGCGGCCCAACAATATACTTGTTGCGGCGTGGCGATCGCTTAAAATTTCGGCATGAAAAAATTAATGCTATCTCTGCTCCTGCTGTACGGCTTTTCGATGACAACAGTGGCACAACCAGATGCTTATGTAGCCTATGTTCCGCCCGGGGGAGGATCCATCAAAGTCATGTTGCTGGATGTAGAAACATGTACATTCTGCAATGTGGCGGAACTTCCTTTTGTTTCTCCCAATGGAGGTCAACAATATGCAGATATCCTGGTGCTGCCCGATGGTCGGATTGTGATCATCAGGTCAGGAATCAGCAATGCCCCTATTGAAATCTTTACGCCACCCTCGCAAAACCCAGTTGTGGTGCTGCCTCCGGTTACGGTCAGTGGCATGGTGATTGGCCCCAATGGAACGGTTTATGTGTATGCATCAAGCGGCCTGTACGAACTTGACCTCAACACCAACACGCTGGATTTCATCGGAGCATGGCCATCCGGGATCAACTTTGTAGATGCTGAATTTTATGTGTACAATGGACAAATCTTTGGGGTCAATATGAACAACCAAGCCCAGCAGTTTCAGATTGATGTGAATAACCCGTCCCAGAGTTTTTTTGTATCCAACATTCCACTGAACGGCTCAACTTACTCCAGTGTTGGGCATTTTGGAGACTTGGCCTTGCTTAGTCAGGGTCCACAATTCCATACCTACAACGCACCGACCGGGGTGGTGGATTCTAGTTGTAATCTTGCTGGTATCATTGCTACAACTACAAATGCCATTGCTGCAATCCCTGAAGGTGGCCCATTGCTGGCTTGTTTGTGTACAACAAACGCAGGTACACTGCCACAAGCAGGGCCGTACAACACCTGCACCAATGCCACACTCAATTTTCCGCCCGCCACAGGCACAGTACTGGATGCCAATGACATTCTGCGGTATATACTGTTTACCAACCCCAGTGACACGGCGGGCAGTATCGTGGCGATCAGTGCGATGCCCAGTTTCACCTTCGCGCCGCCGATGGAAACTGAAGTGACCTACTACATCGCTGCCATGGCGGGCGACAACCTCAATGGGAACGTGGATCTCGCCGATCCTTGTCTGGATTTCTCTAACGCGCTGCAAGTCGTTTGGCGGCCTTTACCAACCGTCACTTTTTCTGCCGCCAACCCAAATGTCTGCGCAGGTGCCTGCACGACGGTGACCGCAACTTTTACGGGTACGGCGCCTTTTACGCTCACCTATACAACACTCGCCTCTGGCACGGTGACGCAAATTTTTTCGGGAAATAGTGGCACATTTCAAGTGTGTACGGCGCCGGGAAGTACGCCGGGGAGTTTGGTGGTTCCGGCGACTAAAGTAGTGGATGGGTGGTGTACCTGTGAATAGATGCTTCGCCAAGATCAAAGCCGAAGCGTTTTGAAGGCACATCGCTTCTGATGCTAACTTAATTCAGTAAAATACTCGTACAACCAACTCAAAGGCACGATTATGCAACATCTCAACTTTTTATCCTTCGGCATTCTGTTGTCGGTTCTGATGATTTCCCAAACACTATATGCGCAGCAGTGTGTTAATCAGGTGACGCACCTCGCGGGTATGCAGCAAGTAAACTGTTCCAGCGTCACGGTCACTCCATCGGGTTCAACGGGCACCACGACCTTATGCAATAAAGGTCCGTATATAATTGGGGCCTTTTCTCCGGGGAGCTTCACCTTCAATTTTAATCCAGCAGTTTCTGGTGTCAGGGTGGGGCTTTACGGCTTGAACAATAACAGTTCAGGCTTTGAAGAAGTCGCTTTTACCGTTAATGGCAATTTTTACCCGATTACTAATCCCGGCGTGGCGGATGGCTGCCTGGATGAAGCGATCATTTCGGGTACTGGGACCATCCAGGCATGTACGGGCTGTGTCAGTTCTTGGGACAGCATTGTGATTTCTCAGACGATCAGCTCCATAAAGATAGAAGATATTTACCTAAACGGTGCGCCAGCAGGGGTGCTTTTTGCATTGTACTTCTGTTGCCCCGTCTGTAACACCGACGCAGGCACTATTGCACAATCCGGGCCGTACAATACATGCACCAACAATACGCTTACCTTCCCCGCCGCCACCGGTACGGCGCTCGACAACAATGACCTCCTACGCTACATCCTTTTCAGCAATCCCAGTGACACAGCGGGCAGCATCATTGCTACCAGCGGCACGCCCTCCTTCACTTTCGCGCCGCCCATGCAGACGGGCGTGACCTACTATATAGCCGCAGTAGCAGGCGACAACCTCAACGGGAACGTGGACCTCACCGATCCTTGTCTGGATTTCTCTAACGCGCTGCAAGTCGTTTGGCGGCCTTTACCAACCGTCACTTTTTCTGCCGCCAACCCGAATGTCTGCGCAGGTGCCTGCACGACGGTGACGGCGAATTTTACAGGTACGGCGCCTTTTACGCTCACCTATACTTCACCCGCCTCTGGCACCGTGACGCAGACTTTTTCGGGAAATACGGGGACGTTTCAGGTATGTACGGCTGCTGGTTCGCCGCCGGGGAGTTTGGTGGTTCCGGCGACTGAATTGGTGGATGCGTTTTGTACCTGTGGGCCATAATATAGTCACCGCAAGGTGGATTTCCATTGTACTTGGCAATAGGCGAAAGAAGAATTCTGCTGTATTTTTACCAGGCATAAATCAAATAGTATGAAGCATAAAACCTTTCCCCTTTGTTGGATGCTGCTCTTGGCAAGCCATCTTTGTTTGGCCCAAAACCTTTACATTGCAGGAAATGGTATCAATGGTAATGGTGATTACTCGCTTGGCCAGTTTGATCCAACTACTTGCATATACTGCGAGGAGTTTGTTCTACCCAATTCTTTGTTCTCTTCCGGCATGACAGATGTTGTCGCATTGCCAAACGGTCAAGTGTTGGTTTGGGGCGCTGGCGGGGAGTTTTATATTTTTGATCCGCCCAACCCCACGCCTTTGGTGACAGTAAACCTCAATGGCACTAATCAGTTCTTTGCTGGTGGCCTTTTGATGCCCAATGGCAACGTGTATATCTCTGGCTTTTTGTTGCAGGGGGGCAACTTCATCTCGAAGTTGTATGAATATAACACCACAACCAACACCGTCAGTGAAGTAGGTAATTTACCTGCAAATCAATTCCTCTCTGATCTGTTTTTTTGGAATGGCCAGTTGTACGGCTTTGTGACGGACGAAACCAACGTACCAACCACCTATCACTTGTCGTTGGTGCAATTAGGCCCCCCTATTACGCTGACGGTACAAGAAACTTATGGGAGTGTATTTTGTGGCGCTCCAACGGCATCCATCACAAGCGGTCCCAATGCGGGTATTTACACGGGCGCATTGGACCAGAACTGCTCAGGCTCTGATCTTTTTGAATTCGATCTGCCCAACAACTCAACGAGTTTGGTCTGCGAGATCTTGCCTACGGGCTATCCGTATGGCCTCTCAGCAGTACCATCAGGCTTCCCACCCCGCCGCTTGGCTGCTCATGCCAGACAGATGCAGGCAGCGTAGAGGATCTCACAACAAATGTTTGTGTACCAGGTAGCACAACCGTACCTTTTAACAACAACGCCGTGCTGGACGCCAATGACATATTGCGCTATATCCTGTTCTCCAACTCCGCCGATACGCTCGGCAGCATCGTCGCCATCAGCGCAACGCCGTCGTTCACCTTCAATCCTGCCACCATGCAGATGGGCGTGACCGACTACCTGGCTGCCATAGCGGGCGATAACCTAAACGGTAGTGTAAACCTCAATGACCCTTGCCTAGATATTTCCAATGCAGCACAGGTAGTGTGGCGGCCTTTACCAACCGTCACTTTTTCTGCCGCCAACCCGAATGTCTGCGCAGGTGCCTGCACGACCGTAACCGCAACTTTTACGGGCACCGCACCTTTTTCCCTCACCTATATTTCGCCCGCCTCTGGCATCGTGACGCAGACTTTTTCGGGAAATACGGGGACGTTTCAGGTATGTACGCCACCGGGGTCGCCGCCGGGGAGTTTGTTGGTGCAGGCGTCCGCGTTGGTGGATGTGAACTGTTCTTGCCAGTGAGACAGCCTTAATTTCACAAGTATTTTTATGCCATCTAGTTGTGTCAAGCCCGCTATTTTGATGATCTTGAGATTACTAGATAATTTGGAACAAATCATGCGTGACGCAATAAGACCTATCAGCGGGAATTGACGAATATGTTCCGTTTTCGATCACAATAAAAATTAAAAACATGAAAATAAATATTCAAATCTGTGCCCTACTGCTATTATTCAACCTTGTAACCTCCTGTAACGGACAAGTCAAAACTGACGCACAGAAAAGTGAGCAAAAAACAAATGTGGGCGGACAACCGAAAATTATAAGAACACAAGGCATTGTATCTGGTAATGTACATTGTAATTTACAGGATAAAGCAGGCAACATTTGGTTCAGCACAAGTGGCGAAGGCGTTTACCGATACGATGGAAAATCATTTATCAATTTTACAAAGAAAGATGGATTGCGTGATAATGATGTGCGTGCAATTATAGAAGATAAAGCAGGTAATATTGTGTTTGGCACCAAAAGCGGCATCTGTAAGTACGATGGAAAATCCTTTTCTACCTATACAGAGCACAATGATGCGAGCAAAAAAAACATTTCAAGCCTGTTAGAAGATCGTGAAGGAAATCTTTGGTTCGGTGTTTGGGGTGAGGGGGTTTATTGTTACGATGGAAAAATATTTACTAATTTTCTGAATAATGATGCCCCTGAAAAAGACTTTCCTTCATTTCCTCAGAAAGATAACCAACCGTTTAATCTAGGTAATCACGATCAACTTATTTTGGATATATTACAAGACCAAAAAGGGAACATCTGGTTCAGTTCTTGGAATGGTGGTGGCGTGTGGCGATACGATGGAAAATCTTTTAAAAACTATCTGCCTTCTGCCGATTATTATTTAGGCAATGAAGACGGTCGCTCTATTGATAAAAAAAACCAGCCAATAGAGCCGCCAATTTTCTACAATTCTTCGCAGGACAGTATTAGCGATGATATGATTTTTTCTATCTCAGAAGATAAAGCCGGAAACTTATGGTTTGCTACCAGAAGACACGGAGCCTGCCGTTATGATGGGAAGTCCTTTGTAAGTTTCAGAGAGCAGGAGGGCTTTGTAAGCAGGGGGATATATTCTATTTTAGAAGATAAAAAGGGAAATATTTGGCTCACCACAGAGGAGGATGGTGTATGGTGTTATGATGGAAAATCCTTTAAAAACTTTACCACAAAAGACGGTCTAATCTGCGATTCTGTTTTTAGTGTTTTAGAAGATAAGAATGGGGATCTTTGGTTCGGCACAAGAGGCTTTGGTTTGAGTCGTTATGATGGGAAATCCTTTACAACTTTTTCGGAATAATTGAAGTACGAGACGAGGTCAAAAGAATGGACGTAGCAATTTTCCGCCGCGCATGATCCGCATTTTCGCAACGCATAATATCCCGCAGCGCCCAATCTTTATTTATATTTAATCAAAGCGCTGCGGGGTATTGAGCGTGGGAAGAACAAAGATCACGCGAAGTGGAAGATGACAGCCCGCGTTGTTAAGTGCATTGGGGCTGTGCAACCAAATCGTTGCAAAGAGCGATTATCCTAATCTGCATCAATTCCAATATTTGCCAGTAATCTGATTTTCTGGCGTTTTTGGTTTTCAAAATTTGCCAAAAACCCGTAAATTTGACAAAATTTTGATTTAAAATGCCAAGGTTCCTAGAAAATAGATTGATTGAAAAATTTAAGGATCGATAGTACAATAGTTGGCGGCGATAAAAACATGAAAAAACTCACCTTCGAACGAAATAGATACGGCAAGGAGTTGCTTATTGATGCTGCAACTGCAAATGAATTGGACTTGGTCAGCGACACGATGATATTGTCGTTTTACATGATTGTTTTATTGGAAGAATGCGCTGGCAAGTATTTTTTAGACACACAAGAAATTGATTTACAACCGAATATTATTATCTTTGTAAAACCGGGGCAAATTAACTACATCCTTAAATCTCAATTTAGCAAAGGCTATTTCTTGTTTTTTGAGGGCGATTTTTTAGACGAGTTTTTTCAGGACAAAAACTTTATTTATCAATTCGGGTTTTTCCACAATAGCCAAGCACCATCGTTCTTGCACTTGGAGAATAGTATCGAATTTGCGGCATTCAACGATATTGCCGCCGAAATTTGGGCAGAAATTAAAAACCGCACCCAAGACAGCCACCATATCCTCCGCTCGTTGATTTATTATCTGCTTGTAAAATTGCACCGAACGTATAGTCGCCAATACGGACAGCCGAGGGATACTATGACCGACCCTGTGTTGCTGCAATTTCTTCGACTGATTGACAAAGAAGTGCGCAATAATCTTGGTGTTGAGCAGTTTGCTAAGCGGCTTGGTATCAGCCGTGTCCATCTGAACATCCTTTGTCAACGGCATTTTTCCAAAACCGCCCACCTGCTCATTCGGGAGCGAACCGTTGCTGCAATCAAGACGGAAATCAAATACTCCTCAAAGGACTTTTCCGAAATAGCCTACGAGTTCAATTTTTCTGCCCCTTCACACTTTACCCGCTTTTTCAAGCAACTGACAGGACTCTCTCCGCAGGCTTATCGGGAAGATTTATCAAATTGGTAAGTAGTTTTTCAAAACGGTAACATTCCCGATTTGCAGCACCGCCATCTTTGCAGCATTAATTTTAATAAAAAAATGTTTGCAAAATGGACAGAAACAATGCAACGGCCCTTGTGATCAAAGACTTTGGCAGCGTGAAAATTCACTCTTTCGTGGCGCCTTACGCTTTTGCTGCCAATGCCACTCATATTATTGAGACTTCCAATGAATTGGTGATAATAGACACCCAATTCATAACTCCTCTAGCCAAAGCCTTTAAATCCTATGCCGACAGTTTAGGCAAACCCATTAATCGGGTTTTTATCTCCCACGGCCATCCCGACCACTATTTTGGACTGGCGTCTGCGTTTTCAAATTGTAAAGCCTGGTCTCTTAAAGCGGTTAACAAAATCATCGCAGTGTGGGGACCTCAGATGATTAAAAATCAAAAACCTTCCTTTGGCGATTTGATCCCCGATGAAGTCATCATCCCGCAATTTGTGGTAACACCGGGCACAGAAGAAGTAATTGACGGACTGTCATATACTTATGAGGCGGTCGAAAGCGCCGAATCTGAACTTCAACTTCTGATAAAACTGCCTGAACTCGGCGTTGTCATCGCCCAGGACCTCGTGTACAGTGGCGTACACCTTTGGTTGGGCATGGGCTGGTTTGAAAAATGGACGGTTGAACTCAAAAAACTCGCCCAAACGGACGGTTATGATTATATCCTGGCCGGCCATGGTATGCCCGCAACCAAAGATGAAATTCACAACAACCTGCGCTATATCTCGACGGCGCAACGGCTTTTTGAAGAAGGTTTGGAAGCTGATGTTTTCAAATCGAAACTGCTGGAAGCTTATCCGCACCGGGAATCACCTATGATGTTCGACCTCTACCTCGGCTTCCTTTTTGGTAAAATGGACAGCCATTAATTCACTTTATTAAAAAAAATAAACAATGAAGCATATAGTTTTAATAGCCTTTTTGGGCTTTTTAGCCAGTTGTTCGCCTGTAAAAAAAGGGCTTTTGACCGATAAAAATTCGCCTGTGTTCGAAATCGCTGTCCGCAAAGTAAAGGATGGAAAAAAGGACGAATTTGCCAGCCGCCGCGCGGCCTTTATAAGCAAGCTCAAAGTACAAGATGGCGTAAGTAATGACCGTGAGTTCCAGTCCTTTTATGCCCTGCCCGAACCCGACAAACAGGAGGTTTTTATCGGAATAACCCAATACGCAACGGGCAAAACGGTAGGGAAGGTGCAAAGTAGGGTGCTGGCCAAATTCATGAAATTTGCTAAAACGATGGACTTGAAAGCCTACGTTTTTGTGCAACCCACGGAAGGCGACCATTTTGATTTGGGCAAACTCGCAGCCAAGCCTGGGCAGGTGCTCGAATTGGCTGTGCGTCGGGTAAAACCTGGGCAGGAAGCCGCTTTTCAATCGTCCCGTAAGGATTTTGTAAATTGGCTCAACAAGCAATCTGGTGTTGCGGGCAGTTGGGAATTTAAGGTTGTAGGTGGAAAAAACATCGATGGGCTGACGGTCGGCATGTCGGTTTATGAAAGCCAGGAAGCATTTCAAGCCATCGCAGGGAAAGTACAGGCATTACCCGAAGCGGGAAAATACTTTTCCACATTTGAACCCGTCGCCTTGCAGTATGCGGCATCCACCACAAACCAGTAAAGCCGCTTTGAAAACGGCAAAGTTGCCGGAGATTGGGATTACTTCGATTTTCCAAGTGTTGTTTCTCAAATTAAATCACAACTCAATACAAATCCATAATTTTTTTCAATGAAAAATATCGCAATTTTAATATTGCTGCTTATCGGCGGCCTGTTGACAGGCTGCGATAAAGACGACACCACCGCCACTGCCGACAAAACCGATGATGTCGTGGAAATAGCCATCCGTCAGGTAAAAACTGGTCAAACTGCCTTATTTGAAACGGCGAGAACCAACTTCATTAATATCTTGACCAAAGAGCAAGGTGTTTTTAACGACAGAGAATACCATTCGTTTTATCATTACAACCCTGCTCAGGATACAAGTCGATCAGTTTATGTTGGGATGACCCAGTATGAAGATTTGGCTACTTTTCAGGCTGCCGGGCAAAAATTGGGCAGTTCTTCCGAGGCAACAACTTTTTTCAATACGTTTGATGCCTTGACTTATACGGTTCTAAAACCTGCAAAAGCGGGTACGGTGGTAGATTTAACCAAAGTTGCCTCCTCTGGACAAGTGCTTGAAATTGCGATTCGAGATTTATCGAAATATCCGAATTTTAACAAAGCAGATTATGAAGCCAAAAGAGATGCTTTCTTGGCAGAATTGGCAAAACAACCGGCAAGAGTTGCCGAGTTTCAGTGGGTTTCAGCCCTCGATCCCAATATCGTAATTGGTATGACAGTTTATACCAGCCAACAAGCATTTTTCCAGTTAGCCACCGACCCTGTTTTTGGCAGCAATCCCGCTGTCGGCGCATTTTTAGGGACGTATCCGCCTACGAATTATGGGGAGGTTTGCACGGTCGTAAAATAAATTATAAATAGGCATAAACGTCGTTACCCGTTTTTTCAACGATTGGTACTTCAATATTTCAGATTAGCGCGTATGCGTTAGTCTGAAATTTTTTGTTGTAATTTGCAGGATAAAACAGGCAATATTGGGTTCAGCACAAATGGTGAGGGCATTTACCTATATTAAAAAAAATCCTTTACCAATTTTTCGAAATAAAAGAAGTACGAGACGAACTCAAAAGAACGGACATACTAAAGAAACCATGAAAACAAAACTAATCATAGTTCTTTTAATCTTTTGTTTTTCAGAAAACGGCAAGACCTATTCACAAAATATAAAAATAAGTTACCATCTCGGTTATGATTGCAGCACTGAAATAAATGGGAAAGTAGTACGTGGTGGATGTGTCACGAATGAGCGATTGGAATATACTCCAAAGAAAGGTGGAAAATATTTCGAATCGAATAAACTTGAATTAGAAAGAAAAGTGAGGCAATATGAAAACGGAGGATTTGGCAAAAACTTAGAGGCAGATAGTTTAAAAAAATTCCGGTTGAGCAAAAAAATAACGTTAAAGGCATTTATTCGGTTAATAGATTATCTAAAATTAGTTGAAAGTGCATTTGATAATAAAACAGATGCCGCTGAATACCTTCAGAAAAAAGTGATATCCAAATGGGATAAAAATACATTTGATCTCACTAAAATAGAAATTAAAATAATCCAAAGAAGAACTAAAAAGAGAAACGGTCATTTAAGCGTAGATAGCTTAATTCAAATTATTAATAAATATATAAAAGAAGCAAATGAAGGATTTATTTCGTCTTCGACCGTCGAATTTTTGAACATTTCTTTTGAGCATGAAAAGAAAAAATACTCAATTTCTCAAAATAATTTAGGTGGGGTTAATGTATCGTGGCAAATAGAAATAGAGGATAAAAGGTATTTCGTGGTTTCACCTGAACTAAATAAAATGATAAGTCCATTTCTTTCAAAGAAAATGGCTGCAAAAAAGGCAATCAATCAGTTTTTGAAAATCGAAGCACTCGAAGGCGCTTTTAACTTGGCGGAACAATCGATAGAATAGTTGGCCTCCTAAACCTTGGCTTGGACAATACTGCAAAATGTCGTTTTTTTATGAAACCCATGCAAAAGCATTGCGCAACCTTTGCGTCAAAATGTACTAAACATGGTAAAAATACTCAGTTTTATCCTCGTGGCCTTTGCCGCTTTCTTTTTTATGCTGCCATCGGTAGGTCTTATTGCTCCCTGGGATTACAATGTTTCGGGGCGCACCTGGGCTGAATATCACAAAGCAATCGATTTTTATATGGGTGCCAGAATGCCCGTAATCGCTTTGAGTTGTATGGGCACGATGCTACTCTTTTTGATTTTGAATTGGCAACATAGAAAGGAGAAGCCGTTTCTATTTATGTTGACAGCGCTCAGCATTCAAATTTTACTGACAATTATCGCGATCAATACAAATGTAGCGTTGAATCCAATCATGAACCAATGGGATCCGGAACACTTGCCTGCGAATTGGGCGGCAATGCGCGATGAATGGTTAGGTTATCACCATTTCAATGCTCCTTTCAATATGGGTTTTGCAACCTGTATTTTTTTGTCCTGTTATTTTTATTGGACAAAAGATCAAAATACCTCCTCAAAAGAGCCTGTATAAAATGCTTTTGAACTGGATGGCCCTGTATTTTAATAAATCAGGGATGCTTCCAAATCGTACCGCGTTGGCACAGTCCCGGTAAACTGCTTAAAATCACGCAGCAAATGGTTGTGGTCGTAATAGCCGTAATCATGAGCGATATGCATCAAAGGCTCCTGTGGTCGCTTCATGCGTCCTTTCATTGCCGCATTGAACCGCAGGAGCCTACCATAAAACTTAGGAGACACGCCTAAGCGTTCTAAAAATTTGCGCTCAAATTGCCGGGAACTCAAACAGGCAAAATGCGCCAATTTGTCTAAATTTTGATTTTCCCAGTTTAGCTGCTGCAGCACCATGTCGATCGGCAACGCATCCGTTTTGACTTGTTTTAATTGCTGAAACAAATAATTTTCGGCAATCTGTACCATTTTTTCAAAATCCTCTGTTTGTTCGATTTGGTCGCGTATTTCCGACATTTCATTGCCTAAAACCGCTTCACTATCCTCCAGGTTGTCGACGAATAAAGTCATCGGTGTATTAAAAAGTCGAAAAAATCCACCCGGCTGAAAAATGATTTTGAACATCAAATAGTCTTGTGGTACCAACAGTTGGGAAGGTAAGGTGCCTTGGCCAAAAAGGGTAGCGCTTGGTGCTGTGGCGAATATTTCACCTGGAAACTGGGTTTGTGGTTTTGCTTTGGGATAAAAATAAAGGCATTGTTCGGGAATGGGTATCGCATTTAACGGGGACAATGGTGTTTCGCTTTTGATACGAATATACCAAAAGGCTTTGATAAATGGTTGTAAGGCAGGATGTGCCTGGCGTTTTAAAAAGGTGAAAATCATTGCCAAATTTATGGACATAATTCTGTTTATGCCACTTTGGAGCTGCGATATTCAAAAAATTCCATGGCGCGTGGTCTTCACTTTCGCAAGGAATAATCTTTGTTTTTTTTACAACCAAAGCGAGGTGGAGCGTTGAGCGTGATAAGAACGAAGATCATACTCCGTGCTGAAACATCGAATGCGGTTGGAGCGAAGCCCCCGCAGTGAAAAATACTTTTCACAAAATGTTCCCAATTTGGGAAAAACCCTTATATTTGTATTGTGAGAATCATAACGAAAAAACGATTGGAAGTTTTTGGGAAAGAATACCCGGACGCCAAAGCACCATGAAAAAATTTCAAAGTTCAAAATACCCAATCACTCCAATCACAGACGAAACGATCTATATGCACTTCTGTGAATTAGTGGAGGAATTGGATGATTTAACATTTGAAGACGACGTTGAGGAAGAGAAAAAATTTGCGCACCTTGACGCATTAACAACGTTGATAGAAGCTTATGAGGCGAAGCATTTTCAATTCAATAAGATAGAACTTACGGTTGTTCAGGTCATCGAACAAACGTTGGAGCAGTTAAACTTAAGTAAAAAAGATTTATCTAAAATTTTGGGGTCAAACAGGGTGTCAGAAATATTTAGCGGGAAAAGAAATTTGACTTTAGCACAAATTAGAACGCTGCATAAAGAATTACGGATTCCCACGGACCTGCTGGTTGGTGTTTAACGAAGCGTTAGTATCTTGGTTTGGTAACGTTTACTCCCCACCACCGCATTCCCAATCTAGCCCCCATAACCTTCACCAACAACTTCACATTTTTCAACCTTAAAGGCTGTTTTTCCCACAATCCCTTGTGCAACAACACGCTATTCACCGTCCAGCGCACTGCATAATGGTAATATCGGCGCGGGTAGGTCCTGGGAAAGTCCAAGTCGCGGTCGGTGTATTCAGCCCACGGCAAAACAGGGGCTAAGGTGGGCGCCACGGTATCATACAGGCCGGTGCCTTTAATCGGGTAGGCCACCGTAATCGTGAATATATCGGGATTAGACGCTTTCAAATGGGCCACCGTTTCGCGTATATCGACTTCGGTTTCGCCCGGATAACCCAGCATGATAAAGGTACCGGCTTGCATGCCAACGGTTCGAGCCGCCCGGATCATGTCCCGCACCTGTTGGGCATCCACGCGGCGGTCCATGGCGTCTAAAATGCGCTGCGAACCGCTTTCGGCACCAATCCACACCCGAAAACAGCCACAATCTTTCAGGATTTGTAATACATCTTCATTCAGTCGGTCGGCGCGGGTAATGCATTCAAACTGAATCTGAATGTTGCGCGCGGCCAATACCTCCCGAAATTGATGCAACCATTTGTGGCTCACCGTGAATACATCATCCACAAACCAGATCAGGTCGAAGGTATAATGCTGTTGCAACCATTCAATTTCATCGGCCACGGCGGCAGGGGAGCGGCGGCGGTAACTCTGGCCATAAACAGCGGTGCTGCACCATCGACAAGTATAAGGACAGCCGCGTTGGGTGCTGACGCTTACGGCACTTTGTCCATGGGCCTTTTTCCAGGCGTTTAAATATAGGTTCAAATCAATTTTTTGCCGGTTGGGCATGGGCAAATCGTCGAGTTCCTTGAGTTTTTCCCGCGATGGGGTTTTAAACAACACATTTTCTTCGGTAAAAAAGGCCAGTCCGTCAATGTGCCCAAAAGCGCTGCCGGGTAATTTTTGCGGGACATTAAATTCCGAAACGGTTTGTACGATTTCCAACATGGTTTGCTCGCCCTCGCCGATTACAATTAAATCGGCCCCTACCTTCAAATAATCGGCGGCATTGTGGGTTACGTCCGGACCGCCCAGCACCAGCAGCGTATGTTGCAAATCCGGGTGGGTGCGCACAAATTGAAGCAGGGCCACAATGTTCAATTTGGACATTAAATTGGTGTACAAAGCCAACACAGCGGGCTTGTTTTCCAATAAAAAGGCATAAAAACGGTCGCGGTCGGAAAAAGTCGTGTCAAACACCACATGCTCAAATCCGTGCTGATCCAGCCAGGCCGAAAGGTACAGAATGCCTAAGGGCGGATAAGGACGCATGATTTGCTGCTCCTTGGGATCATCCTTCAAAAAATATGCATGACTGAGTACGATGTTGGCCATATCGGTAAAAAGGAATAATCAGGACTTTTGTTCAGCAACCGCCTCAAAAACCATCCAATAATGATCAGAAAAACGCGCCCAGTACGCTTGCCGCGCTTTTTGTTCCAAACGGTTCAGCCACGACAATAATGCAGGTCTTTTTTCAAAAAACGGATTCAAATACGAGGGCGGCAAGGCGATTCCAATGGCTTGTAGTTGCACCCTTCGCCAGTTTGCGTGGGTGGAAAACAATTGTTGTAGTTCGTTTGGGCGATAATACCAGGTTTCTATCTGCGCGGCTCCATCCAGCGTAGCCCAAATTGGCTTTCGTGAAAACCGCCGAAAAGCCGTTTTAAACCGCCCTTTTGCCAAAAAATACAGGATTTCCCAAATACAAAAGCGACCCATGACCACCACGGCCAAGGTACCGCCGGGTTGGAGCAAGGCGTGTAAATCTTTGCCTGCGCGTTGTAAGGCCTTGGGGGACACGCAATTTAATCCGCCAAAATTGGAAAAAACAAGATCGAACGGGCCATGAGGTGCCAGCGCCGACAAGTATTCAATCGCGCAAACCGAGGTAGTAAGTTGGGTAGTATTCCCTGTTTTTTGTGCTTTTTCCTGCGTAATGGCCACCATATTTGGGGAAATATCCGTCGCCAGCACCTGGCAGTTGTGGGAACACATCCAAAGCGCATCTGCGCCGGTGCCACAATTGAGTTCGAGTACTTTTTTGCCTTGGGGTTGTAAAATGGGTTGGAGGACTTGCCAAACCTGGGTGCGTTGCAGTTTACCCACCGCCGTTTCCGTAAATTCAAGGTCGTAACCCGCCGCCACGGCATCAAAGGCAGCGTCGGGGGCGGGTTTATCCTGCATGTTGCTTGCGGTTTTCGAGGCGCTTGAGTAAAAAGGCATCCAGTTTTGCGGCCGGGGCATAATAAAACGTGAGCAACAAACTGCGCAGGGGGGCTTGGTGCAATTGCCGCAGGTTTTGCCAGTGTTGCAGGCCTTGTTTGAGTCGGAACCGCTTGTGTACCAGTTTGTGCAAGCGGCGGTAAAAAGCAGGCACAAACGTACCCTGGTACATCATGGCCAAATCGTTGGAATCGGTCCAGTTTTGTTTTTCGCCGAGCATGGATTTTACCTTGTCATAAAATTTGGTGCCGGGTAGGGGATAGGAAACGGAAATGCCAATATCATGGGGTAACAGTTTTTCAACCAATTGGAGCGTGGCGTCAATATCGGCGCGGGTTTCGCCTAAGTAGCCGAATTGCAGGAAAAAGCACACTTCCACGCCTTTTTGCTTCAACAATGCAGTTGCCTGCTCAATTTCTTCCACTTTGGTGCCTTTATCCATCGCGTCCAGGATGCGTTGCGACCCACTTTCTGCGCCCACCCACACTTGCCGGAGTCCGCTTTCCACCAGCGCATCAATCTGGTTTTCTTGCAGGAGCAGATCCACCCGACTTTGAATTTTATAGGTAAAATGAAGGTTGCGCGCCCGTACAAGATCGCGAAAACGCTGCACCCAACCCGGTTTCAGGCCAAAAATATCGTCGGCCATCCAAAAATGCCGGGCGCCGTAGTTTTTTATCAGCATTTCAATTTCGGCGACTACCCGTTCGGGGCTGCGGGTATTGTAGCGGTTGCCGTAAATGGGTTTGGCGCACCAGTTGCATTTGTAAGGGCAGCCGCGGGTGGTGGCCAAATTGAGGGAAAAATAGCCATGCGCACCTTGCCAGATACGTTGGTAATCAGCCATTTCTACTAAATCCCAGGCAGGATCGGGCAGGCTGTCGAGGGCGGTCACGACCGGGCGCGCGCCTGTACGCAGGAGGCCAAGTTGTGCGTCATTGTAGGCCAGGCCCGGAATGTTGTTATATTGGGTATTGCCGGCCTCAATGGCTACGATGAGTTCGCGCAGGGTAATTTCACCTTCGCCCAGCAGCACAAAATCAGCCCCTTTTTCGAGGTATTGCGCGAAATGGTCGGTGCTGTCGCTGCTGCACACGATCACTTTGCAGCCCGCATTTTTAGCCAAAGCAATCATTTCGAAAGCGGCCGCGCGCATACGGGTGAGGCACATTTTGGTGAGGTAGTTGAAGCCATCATCGTACAGTACGAAATATTGGGCGGCCGTTTGTTTTAAAACGGGCACCAGATCGAGGACATTTTCCCGCAAATTGGTATCGTACAGGTGCACTTGGAAGCCACATTCCCGCATGACCGCAGCAGCATACAAAGTGCCATAGGGCGGGTAAGGCTGCTGGGCCTTCCATTGCTTGGCATCGAAGCGGTAAAAATAGGAATGGGAAAAGAGGATGTTTGACATGAAAGGGTGGTTAGCGCTTATTTTGTTGCAAAATCGGGAATCAAATCCCTGTTTGCGGGCGCGTGGAATGCTAAAACGATATCGCTTTTTGGGATGCCTTTATCCAAAAGCCACTGCGCAACCACGAGGTCCGTTCCATCGTGTTGAATCCAAATTTTGCCATCCGGTTTCACGTCCAGGTGTACAAATGGGAGATATTCCCGTTTGTTATTGTACCAACCTACGGAAAACAGGACAAAATGCCCATGGTCGAGATCCATAATTAATTGTGTTTCAGTGGAATCATCTGAAGGGGTCATGTCTGCAATTTCTTGCATGATACTGGACACGATTGTTTTGTATTTCGTTACTTTATCCATTTTAAAATTATGGGTTGAGTTTGATCAAAAACAGCAATTTTCAAGGAATAATGCTGTGCCAATTCGACAAAGAATGCGTCTTCAAAAAAACTTTCATAAAACAAATTTGGAACTGCCAAAAACAAAGTTCGATCGGGCTCCCGCTTGGACAGTGCGAATAGGTAAATTATAAATTGGCCAATAGCATCCTCAAATTGATCCAGATCAGATAGGCCTAAAAAACTTTTTATTTCAACAGCAATCTTTTCTGTTGATTTCTCGGCAGCAATTAATTCAGCTCCTAAATCAATATACCCTCTTCGTCGACCAATCATCACCTTGTAAGGGTCATGGGTAATTGTCCAACCATCATTTTCGAGCGCACTGCGAACATGTGCATGGTATTTGTCTTTGGCCATAATGATTTTAAAATTAAGGCAAATATATGCAAAAACGAAGCAAATATACGCCAGTACAACCATGGCAAATCAATATTCCCACCCACAAACAGCTAATCCCACCCAACAAATTAAATTTTACATTAAGTTCTGCCAAAACCTACTCCGGCGGGAATCTTTTCCTTCAACCCTGTGTTAGGCCCATCAACTATATTTTATTCGGTTTGGATACGAGAAATACCATGATTATAGAATTTTCTTTGTCGTTCGTCGAAAACAAAATAAACACAGGAAACAAAATGCTGAAAAAATGTTTCCAGTGTGTATCTTTGCGCCATGTTTAACGAACAACAAGAAAAATTACTGAAACGCGTGGAGGAGTTATTCCTCCGCCTGGGCATCAAAAGTCTGACGATGGATGATGTTGCCCGCGAATTGGGTATTTCCAAAAAAACGCTGTATCAGTTCGTTGACAATAAAGATGACCTGGTCCTCAAAGTGATGGAAAGGCATATTAATGAGGATTGCGTACAATCGGAATCCTTGCGCAAGGAATCGACCGATGCGATTGATGAAATATTCAAAGTGACGGCCTACAACGCGATAGACCTTGGCCGCATGAAAGCCAATATTGTGTATGAGTTGCAGCGCTACCATCCGGAAGCATGGGCCAAAATGCAAACTTATAACTGGAAGCAGTTATACAGTGTGGTATATGAAAATCTGGTTTGGGGCATTCAGGACGGCTTGTATCGCACGGATTTTGACGCCAATGTGATTGCCCGCTTGCACATCGCCTCCATGCTGGGCATTTTTGATGAAAATGTATTCCCGCGCCCCGACTATGACTCTCGTATCCTGTTTAAAGAATACATGATGCATTACCTCTATGGTATTCTGTCAGAAAAAGGCCGCATCATTTTAAAAGAAAAACTGGAAAACCTCCAATCTGTATAACATCGACAACTACGAACCAATTTCTACTGCTGAAACATCCTCAATATGGTCCAACAATTTTCAATTACACTTCGAATCACGGCAATTTGTTTGTTTCTGGCCAACGCATTGGTAGTGCGCGCCCAGGATAAACTGAGTCTGTCCGATTGCATCCAGTACGCCGTTTCCAACAACCCACAAGTTCGGGTGGCGCAATTGCAGGTCAACGATGCCGAATGGCGCATCAAAGAAAGCAAAGCAACCGGCTTGCCACAGCTTAGTGGCGGCGTTGACATTCAACGTTTTATCAAACAGCCCGGTTTGCCAGCCGAAGCCTTGGGTTTCGATGCACCACCAGGCACCAAAATCACCTTCGCCCTCAAAAATAGCCTTGCCTTCAATGTCCAGGCCAACCAGTTGTTGTTTTCCAACAGCTATTTGCAAGCATTGAAAGCCGCGCGTTTTTACCGCGAATACGTGAACGATCAGTTG
The DNA here is from genome assembly GCA_027488935.1 of Saprospiraceae bacterium. Taxonomy (GTDB): domain Bacteria; phylum Bacteroidota; class Bacteroidia; order Chitinophagales; family Saprospiraceae; genus M3007. Next base: position 20,450 of record JAIYAP010000043.1, read on the forward strand.
GCAGTGGCCATCCGCACGGTTACCAACCAGGTTACCGACGCTTATTTGCCCGCGTTGCTCATCACCGATAATATGAGCATCCTGGATAAGAACATCACCAACCTTGAAAAATTGCTCAACGATACCAAGGCGATCACCAAAGCCGGCTTTGCTGAACAACTCGATGTCGATCGCCTCGATCTTTCCCTGGCGACCCTCCGCAACGAACGCGGCAACCTTCAACGCCAAATGGACATCGTGATCAATGCGCTCAAGTTTACCATGGGAAAACCACTTGCCGACAAATTAGAACTTAAGGATAATGTAGACCGATTGATGCAAGAGTTCGGCACCGCCGATTTGACCACCGAAATCAACTACATGAACCGCCCGGAATACCTGACCCTGCTAAAAGGCCGCGATTTGAGCAATATCCAGGTGGATATTTATAAAAAAGCATGGCTTCCAACGGCCTCCGCGTTTGTCAACTACCAAAGCAGCTGGCAGGGAAATGACAAACTATTCTGGATTCCACAGTCGCTTGCCGGACTTTCCATCAGTGTGCCCATCTGGAATGGAGGTGGTACTACCGCGAGCAAACAACGCGCCGTCATTGCGGTTCAAACCATCGAGGCCCAAAAAACACAATTGGAAAGTTCCTTCCAACTCGAACTCGACAATGCCCGTAAGCAATTCCTCAACGCACAAGACCGCGTTGGCAACCAACAAAAGAACCTCGAACTCGCTCAACGCATTTACAATACCACCCAAACCAAGTACAAAGCGGGTGTTGGCTCCAGCTTCGAACTGGTTTCGGCCGAACAAAGCCTGTACACCGCGCAACAATCCCTCATGCAAGCCCAATATGATTTATTGACTGCAAAATCGGCGATCAAACGCGCATTAGGACAATAATCCCTGACAACCAACCTATTGGCACCTTATTCAAACCAGTTCCAACATCTTTTCACTTTTTCGGGTATCTCCTGAAGCAGTCTTTTCAATAAAAATGAGAAATATATTCCAACCCACTGTCATGTTTTTTGCCCTGCTACTCCCATTCGCTTGCGGCAAAGCCCCTGCTGATAAAACAAGCCAACTCAATGAATTAAAAGCACAAAAAGCCACCCTTGAAACGCAAATTGCGACCCTCGAAAAGGAACTGGCTGCTGAAAACCCGTCTGCTGCTACTGCCAAGTTAAAATTGGTAGGGGTTACTGAAATTAAAGTTGCGCCTTTTAAGCACTATATAGACTTACAAGGAAAAATTGATGCCGACGAAAGCGTAGCGGTTACCTCTCGCGTACCTGGTTCATTGACCCGTGTTTTGGTCAAAAATGGCGACAATGTGCGCAAAGGGCAATTGCTCGCAACCATCGATGATGCTTTGCTGACCAAAAGTTTGGATGAGTTGAATGGCAACCTGAAAGTAGCCGAAGACATTTACAACCGCCAGAAAGGCCTTTGGGACCAAAAAATTGGCACCGAAGTGCAATACATCCAGGCTAAAAATGCAAAAGAATCGCTCGAGCGCAGCATCACCACCCTTAAAGAACAAATGGGCATGTACAAAATTTACGCGCCGACCAACGGCACGGTAGATATGGTGATTCTGAAACAAGGCCAAGCCATTTCTCCAGGTTTGCCACTTTGTAATGTTGCCAACCTCAGCGACCTTAAAATTGTAGGAGAAGTACCAGAGGTTTATGCCGCAAAAGTGCGCAAAGGTGATTTGGTGACCGTTGTTTTCCCGGATTTGAACAAAGAAATCAATTCCCGCGTAAATTATGTGAGCAAAACCATCAATCCAACCGGCCGTACGTTCACCATCGAATGCGCACTGCCCAACGGTACCGATTACCGCGCGAACATGGTGGCCATCCTTAAAATTATCGACTACCAAAGCCCGTCTGCAATTGTGGTACCTGTGAATGTACTTCAAACCGCCGAAGATGGAGATTTTGTATTCGTTGCTGAAAAATCGGCTGAAAAACAAGCCCTTGTGAAAAAAGTAACCGTAAAACAAGGCAACAACTACAATGGACAGGTAGAAATTTTGAGCGGTTTGAAAAAAGGCGATTTGCTCATCTCTACCGGGTACCAGGATGCGAACAACGGAGAAACGGTGGCCTATTAACCCCGGGTTTAACCCATTTTTTATTCGATTTCAACCAAGTTTACGATGAAAGAATTCAAACCCACCAGTTGGTCCATCGATAACCGTACGAGCATTTTTATCATTACCATTATTATTACGCTCGCCGGTCTTCTTTCCTACAACGCACTGCCGAAAGAGCAGTTTCCAGACGTTGTAGTACCCCAAATATTTGTAACCACCATTTACCCGGGCGCCTCCCCTTCCGATATGGAAAGCCTGGTGACCAAACACATCGAAAAGCAAATCAAAGGATTGGCGCGCCTCAAAAAGGTGACTTCTTACTCTGTGCAAGACTTTTCGAATGTAATTGCCGAGTTTGATACCGAAATGGACGTTGCCGAAGCAAAACAAAAGGTAAAAGACGCGGTGGATAAAGCCAAACGCGACTTACCGACCGACTTGCTCGACGATCCAACCGTTTCCGAGTTCGATATTTCTGAAATTCCGATCATGAACGTCAATATCTCCGGCGATTTCAGCCTGGATAAATTGAAGGATTTTGCAGATGACCTGAAGGATCGGATTGAAGAAATGAAAGAAATTACCAGGGTAGACCTCGTGGGTGCCCTTGATGATGAAGTGCAGGTAAATGTCGATAAATACAAAATGACCGCAGCGCGCCTAACTTTCCGCGATATTGAAAACGCCATTGCGTATGAAAACCTGACCGTTTCGGCGGGCAATGTAGATGTCGGCGGAATGACGCGTTCGGTTTCTATCCGGGGCGATTTTAAAGATGTGGAGCAACTTAAAAACATCATCATCGCCTCCCAATCGGGCGCCATGGTGTATTTGAAAGATGTAGCGGAAGTAAAAATGGGCTTTGAGGATCAGGAAAGTTTTAGCCGCCTGAATGGCAAAAACGTAATTTCGCTTAATGTGATCAAACGCAGCGGCGAAAACCTGATCAACGCTTCCGACAAGATCAAAACGATCGTGGAAGACATGAAGGTCAACAATTTCCCGAAAAACCTGGATGTGGTGATTACGGGCGATCAAAGCCGGAACACCCGCGTTACACTGCATGACTTGATCAATACTATTATCATTGGTTTTATTCTGGTGACCATCATCTTGATGTTCTTCATGGGTGCAACCAACGCGCTTTTCGTGGCCATGTCCGTTCCGCTTTCTATGGCGATTGCGTTTTTGATCCTGCCTGGCATCGGTTTTACCCTCAACATGATCGTATTGTTTGCCTTCTTGTTGGGCTTGGGTATTGTGGTGGATGATGCGATTGTCGTGATTGAAAATACGCATCGGATTTACCATGATGAAGACCATCATATTATTCCGGCCGCCAAAAAAGCGGCAGGGGAGGTATTTTTACCCGTTTTGGCTGGTACCGCTACCACCCTGGCACCGTTCTTCCCGCTCGCCTTCTGGAGCGGGGTCATCGGGAAATTTATGCACTTCATGCCCGTCACGCTGATCATAACGCTCACTGCCTCTTTGGTCGTGGCGTATATCATCAACCCGGTGTTTGCGGTGCAGTTCATGAAAAAAGAAGGGGATGAAATCGTAAAAGTAGATCCTAAAAAAGCACGCCGCCGTTCGATCGCTGGTTGGTCGTTGTTTGGATTGACAACCCTCTATTTCTACCTCAGTGGTTCTTATGGCATGGGCAATTTCTGTATGACCATGCTGGCGTTGGTTTTGCTGTACAAGTTTGCCCTGGAGCACGCGGTAGTATGGTTCCAAACCAAAGCATGGCCATCGGTACAAAACGGATATGCACGTTTCCTGGGTTTTGCATTGAACCGGCCTTGGCTGATTATGTCAAGTATGGTTTTATTGTTCGTTTTATCTTTTGTGTTGACTTTTTCGCGCAGCCCAAAAGTGATTTTCTTCCCGGTTTCTGATCCAAACTTCATTTATGTGTACCTCACCATGCCCGTAGGTACCGAAGTGACCATAACCGATTCGCTTACTCAAATTCTGGAAAAACGGGTTTCGGATATCGTAGGGAAAGAGAATCCTATCGTCGAGTCCATCATTTCCAATGTGGCGGTAGGTGCCTCAGAAGATCAAATGGACCGGTCTTCCACGTCTAATAAAGGGAAAGTAGGGGTCGCATTTGTCGAATTTGCGAAACGCGACGGGGTCAGTACTGCCGATTACAAAGATAAAATACGCCAGGGTGTACGCGGTTTGATCCCATCGGGCGAGATTGTAGTAGACCAGGAAAGCAGCGGTCCACCAACGGGAAAACCGATCTCTATTGAAATTCGTGGTGATAAATTTGAAGACCTGATTACGGCCTCAACTTCCGTGAAAAAATACCTTGATTCGCTGGATATTCCTGGAATTGAAGAGTTGCGGTCCGATTTGATTGTCTCCAAACCAGAAATTAGCATCCTGATTGACCGGGAACGTGCAAACCGGGAAGGTATTTCATCCGGCCAAATTGGCTCGGAGTTCCGAACCGCCATTTTAGGGAAAGAAGCCAGCAAGTTCAAAGATGGCAATGATGAAATTCCGATCAACATCCGCTTGAAAAAGGATCAGCGCGAAAACATCAACACGGTGAGCAATTTAGATATTACGTTCCGTGACATGAACATGGGCGGCGTACTGCGCTCGGTGCCGATGGCTGCTTTTGCACAAGTGAAATATGGCAATACCTATGGCGGCATTCGCCGCAAAAACCAGGAGCGTTTGGTGACGATTAGCTCCAATGTATTGGGCGATTATAACGCCAATGAAGTAGTGGCTAAAGTACAAATCGCCATGAACAACTTCAAATCGCCGGTAAGCAATGCAGTAACCATCGGCTTTGGGGGCGAGCAGGAAGAACAACAGGAGGCGGCAGCATTTTTGGGCCGTTCGCTCATGATCGCCATGATGATCATCTTGTTGATTCTGATCACCCAGTTCAACTCGGTAGGTAAAACCATCATTATCCTCACGGAAGTAATCTTCTCTGTGGTAGGTGTATTGTTGGGCCTGGCCATCTTTAACATGGACTTCTCCATTGTGATGATGGGTATTGGTATCGTAGCGTTGGCTGGTATTGTGGTGCGAAACGGCATCTTGCTGGTGGAATTCACCGATTTGCTCCGATCCGAGGGCAAACACGTGCGGGAAGCCATCATTGAGGCAGGTCGTATCCGGATGACACCGGTATTGCTCACGGCTACTGCAACCATTTTGGGTCTGGTGCCATTGGCCGTTGGTTTTAACATTGATTTTGAAAGCCTGTTTGCACACGGCGATCCGAAAATTTTCTTCGGTGGTGACTCGGTAGCATTCTGGGGCCCACTTTCCTGGACCATCGTATTTGGCCTTGGATTTGCAACCTTCCTAACCCTCATCGTATTGCCTGTCATGTATATGATCGGCTGGCGCGTGAAGGAATGGTGGACGCGGGTGGCATAAGAATATTTAGCTATGAAAATGAGTGGCGGCGCTTCCTGATAGAGGGAGGCGCCGTTTTTTTGTGCAATTCCGACCCAAAAACCAGATATTGCGGCCATATCATACAATTATGAAAATCCACATCCTCGGCGCGCCCGGCGCAGGCGTAACCACCCTTGGCAAAGCACTTGCGACTCAATTGCAAATACCCTGCTTTGATACCGACGATTATTATTGGTTTACCGATGATCTTTTGCCCTATCGCCGCCGCCGCAATCCCGATCACCGCCGCAGTCTGCTCACCGGCGATCTGGCAAAACAGGATGCCTGGGTGCTTTCCGGCGCACTTTGTGGCTGGGGGGACTCTCTGGTTCCCCAATTTGAGGCCGTAATTTGGCTCTGGTTACCCGTCGAATTACGCATCAAACGCATTGCCGCCCGCGAACAACAACGCTACGGCCCGGAACGCGTAGCACCCGGCGGCGATCTCCACACCGTTTTTGAAAAATTCTGCACCTGGGCCGCCGCTTACGATGAGAATGCTGAAAATATCCGCAGTCGGCCCCAGGAATTGGCTTGGCTGACTACCTTGACTTGCCCCGTTCTAAAGATAGAAAATGCAATGGAATTAGCAGAACTAACCACTTATGTAAAACGCTGGTTATCGAAAACTTAGCCAAGTTACTCGCCATCACATCGATCATCTTGTACCCCCGAACTTCAGTTCGGGGTCCGCGCCATCAAGCAACCTAAAATTTTTAGACCAACCTAAAAATAAAACCATATATTTGCAAAAATATTTTTTTACCACTAACTAAAGCCCACGATGACCTCACAGGCAGAAGAAAACTACCTGAAAGCCATTTTCAAAATTGCTGAAAAGGAAAACAAAGCCGTGCAAACCAACGCCGTCGCTGCTGCCATGCAAACCACCGCAGCCTCCGTAACGGATATGCTCAAACGCCTCGCCGAAAAAAATCTGATCGCCTACGAAAAATACCGTGGGGTGCAACTCACCGACGCGGGCTGCCGTCTGGCCACCGATTTGATCCGCAAACACCGGCTCTGGGAAGTTTTTTTGGTAGAAAAACTCGGTTTCGCCTGGGATGAAGTACATGATCTGGCCGAACAACTCGAACACGTACAAGGAGATGAACTGGTGCAACGCCTCGACACCTACCTCAACAATCCCCGCTTTGATCCGCATGGCGACCCGATCCCGGATGCCGAAGGGCGCTGGGAATTTAGGCCCCAAACCCTGCTTGCCAACCTCGAACCCGGCGAACAAGGCATCATAACCGGCGTGCAAGAACACAGCTCGGCTTTTTTACAATACCTCGGACAAGTAGGCCTGACCCTCGGCGTATCCCTCCAACTCGTCGAACGCATCGATTACGATCAGTCCGTACGGGTGCGCCTGCACGATGCACGCGAACTCACCCTCAGCGAAAAAGTGAGTAAAAACCTCTTCCTAAAAATAGAAAATACCTGATTTCCCGCACCAAACGGTCAATCACCTTAAAATTACACCAAGAATAATGAGCAAATTACATACAGACGTATCACTCTCGGAAGTCAATAACTCGGTCGAAACCAATGTAAAAGGTGGTTTTTTTCGGCGGTTATCGGCCTTTCTCGGTCCGGCTTACCTCGTGAGTGTCGGGTACATGGATCCGGGCAACTGGGCAACGGATTTGGCTGGGGGCAGTCGGTTTGGCTATGCCCTGATTTGGGTGTTGGTCATGTCGAACCTCATAGCGCTGCTGCTGCAAAGCATGAGTGCGCGCCTGGGGGTTGTTTCGCGCCGCGATTTAGCCCAGGCCTCCCGCGAGTTGTACCACCCTGTGGCCAATATTTTCCTCTATGTTTTAGCAGAAATAGCCATTGCAGCCTGCGATTTAGCCGAAGTATTGGGCATGGCCATTGGGTTGCAGTTGTTGTTTCATATTCCGCTTACCTGGGGCGTTGCCTTCAGTGTACTGGATTCCTTTTTACTGCTTTGGCTGATGCAATGGGGCATGCGTAAATTAGAGGCGTTTATCCTGGGATTAATCATCATCATCGGGGGGGCTTTTTTAGTGCAAATGATCCTGGCAAAACCCGAACTATCGGGCGTTGTAGGCGGTTTGGTGCCCAGTATTCCCAATGGAGAAGCCTTGTTTATCGCGATCGGGATTATTGGCGCAACGGTGATGCCCCATAATTTGTACTTGCATTCGGCCTTGGTGCAATCGCGTAAAATTGAGCGCACCACCACGGGTATCCGACGGGCCATTCGGTACAACATCATTGATTCGGCCATTGCGCTCAACCTGGCCTTGTTTGTAAATGCGGCGATCTTAATCCTGGCAGCGGCTGTTTTTCACAAAAATGGATACAACGGCGTTTCTGAAATCCAGGATGCGCACCAATTGTTGGCCCCGCTATTGGGCAAAAGTTATGCACCCACCTTATTTGCCATTGCCTTGATCGCTGCCGGACAAAGCAGCACGGTGACCGGCACCCTGGCCGGACAAATTGTAATGGAAGGCTACCTGCACCTGCGGATCGCTCCTTGGTTGCGCCGACTCCTCACGCGCCTGCTTGCAGTAGTTCCGGCCCTGGTCGTCATTCAAATTGCGGGAGAACAGGCAACTGGTAACATGCTGGTGATGAGCCAGGTCATTTTGAGCATGCAACTGGGCTTTGCAGTCATTCCGTTGCTTCATTTTGTGAGCGACAAACAGCGCATGGGCGATTTCGCCATTGGTTTTTGGGCAAAATTAGGGGGCTGGACCAGCGCTTTGATCATAGTGGTACTCAATGTGAACCTAGTATTGCAGCAAGTACAATCCTGGCTCGAAATAGGCGGCACCACCACGGAGGTCGTGCGCTGGCTGGTCATCCCGCTGTTGTGGATAATTGCCGGGATGCTGGGTTATATTACCTTGCGACCACTTTTGGTGCGGGTGCCGGCAGTGAAAATGAAAACACCACACGGGGTTTTTACCGCAATTTCCGAACTGGAAAAATTTGCTTACCATAAAGTGGCGGTTGCTTTAGACTTCTCGGATGCCGATGAAAAAACGCTGCAACACGCTTTGCATATCGGCGGAAAATCGGCCCATTATAAATTAATCCACGCGGTTGAAACAGCGGGTGCCTTGGTGATGGGTGCCGATATTCACGATTATGAAACAACCGCAGATGCCTACAACATGGAATTGTATGCCAAACAACTGCGCGAATTGGGTTACACATGCGACGTAGTTATCGGTTACGGCGCTGCCAAAAAAGCCATTCCAGGCCTGGTCAACGAAAGCGGTTCTGATTTGCTGGTGATGGGCTCGCACGGCCATAAAGCCTTGAAAGATTTGATTTTAGGCACCACCGTGGGGGCCGTGCGCCATGCCGTGAAAATTCCGGTCTTGATTGTGCGGTAGTTTTGCATTTAAATTTAGACTTTTACCCAGGCAACAACTAGATCGTTTTCATAAGACGTGTTGCTTTGGAAAGAAAACGACAAAAACAGTTCAGTTTACCTTGCCTTTAAATGTTCGTTGCGATGCGTTTTATACTATTTGGATTGCTTTTATGGACAGGGTGCAGCGTTTCCGGCCCCTCTAAAACAGCACCGGGTGCTGGAAATAATGGTACTGGACAAGTTCCTGGCGTTTATTCCGGAAAATTGCCTTTAGAGAAAATCAGGCTCCAACCGGGTTTTCACATCGGTGTATTTGCCGAAGGCGTGGTGAATGCCCGCTCCTTGTGCTATTCCCCCAACGGCACCTTGTATGTCAGCACCCGCGACAAAGGCAATGTGTATGCACTGCGCGATACCAATGGCGATTATATAGCCGACGAACGCTACACCTTGGCAACAGGCCTCAACATGCCCAATGGCGTTGCCTTCCGCAATGGCAGCTTGTACATTGCCGAAATCAGCCGCATTACGCGTTTGGATAATATTGAAAAAAACCTCGCCCATCCGCCTACTCCAGTGGTAGTGTACGACCAATACCCAACCGAAGAACACCACGGCTGGAAATACATTCGCTTCGGCCCGGACGGCAAATTGTACGTGCCCGTTGGAGCACCTTGCAACATTTGTGTGCCAGAAAAACCGATTTATGCGTCCATTACCCGCATTGATGTCGACCATCCAGGCGCTCCGGAAGTAGTACAAAGCGGTATTCGCAACAGTGTGGGTTTTGATTGGCATCCAGTGACCAAAGAATTGTGGTTTACCGACAATGGCCGCGATTGGCTGGGAGACGATAGCCCCTCGTGCGAACTCAATCATGCGGCCAAAGATGGACTCAACTTCGGGTACCCATACTGCCACCAAGGCGATACCCCCGATCCTAAATTTGCGGATGCGCAGCACCCCTGCAGCGGTTTTGTGCCCCCCGTGGAGCGCATGGGCGCGCACGTAGCGCCGCTGGGCATGGAATTTTATACCGGCAAAATGTTTCCACAATCCTATCATCATCAAATCTTTGTGGCCGAACACGGCTCCTGGAACCGCGCTAAAAAGAACGGGTACCAACTCAGCGTAGTGCGCATTGATGAGAAAGGAAATAGCCTCGGGAAAGAAACCTTTGCGGCCGGATGGTTACAAGGTGACGAAACAGTTTGGGGCCGCCCGGTCGATGTAGAACAATTGCCCGATGGATCCATCCTGATTTCCGACGACCATGCAGATGCCATTTACCGCATATATTACACCGGAAAATAATCGTACACTTATGCCGCCCATAGACGCGCTTCGGATTAATTTCAACCCATCCCAAATGGTGACGCTCAACATCGCCATGGCTTTTCTGATGTTTAGTGTTGCTTTGGATGTGCGGCCACGCGATTTTAAACAGGTAATTCAGTTTCCCAAATCGGTTGGGGTGGGATTATTGGCCCAATACCTGTTGTTTCCCTTGTTTACCCTGCTGTTAATTTTCCTTTTTCAGCCTCCCGTCAGCATCGCACTTGGTATGGTGTTGGTGAGTATGTGTCCATCGGGCAACATCACCAATTTTCTGGTGCATCAAGCGGGCGCCAATGTAGCCTTGTCGGTTACGCTCAATGGCATCATCGTACTATTGGCCTCCGTCATTACCCCCGCCGGTTTTTTGTTTTGGTCGCAATTTGTCCCGAATTCAGCCGAATTACGCACCGCTTTTGAGATCCAATTCATCGATATGGCCTGGATTATTGTGCAGTTGATCCTCCTGCCCTTGCTGCTGGGTATGGGACTAAACGCCCTTTTTCCAACAGTAGTGGCCAAAATGCGTCCCTGGGTACAACGCCTTTCCCTGCTGATCTTCTTTACAATCTTAGTGCTGGCTTTGTACGGAAATCGGGAAAACTTGGTCAATTACCTGGGTTTTGTATTTGTATTGGTGCTGGTACACAATGCCGTAGCCTTATTTACCGGATATTCTTTCGGGCGCTTTTTCCGCCTCCGGGAAGTAGACTGCCGTACCTTGGCCTTCGAAACCGGCGTACACAATACCGCCCTGGGTTTGCTCCTGATTTTCCGTTTTTTCAATGGATTAGGAGGTATGGCGCTCATTGCCGCGTGGTGGGGGATTTGGGATTTGGTGACCGGTATTTCCCTTGCCAATTACTGGAAACGCCGCCCTGTTAGTGATTAAACACAACATTCATTAATTTAATACATAGACATGGAATTGTACGATCAAATTCAGGAAGCGGTGCGTTTTATACGCACGGTGACGGATTTTCAGCCGCTAACCGGCATTATATTGGGAACAGGATTAGGCAATTTGGCCAATGAAGTAGTGGCGGAGGCGACCATTGCATACACGGATATCCCGCATTTTGCCCGCAGCACGGTAGAAAGCCACTCTGGAAAGTTGATTTTAGGCCATTTGGATGGAAAACCCGTTGTTGTCATGGCAGGGCGTTTCCACTATTACGAAGGCTGGAGCATGCAGCAAGTCACATTTCCGGTGCGCGTGCTCAATTATTTGGGTATCGAACAACTCATTATTACCAATGCATCGGGTGGCGTTAATCCGCACCTGAGAGCGGGGGATATTGTGGTGGTAAAAGACCACATCAATCTATTGCCGGAGCACCCCTTGCGTGGTCTGAACGACGACCGCCTGGGCCCGCGTTTCCCCGATATGGCCGTTCCATATGAACCGTCTCTGCGGATAAAAGCGCTCGAAATTGCCAAAAAACACCAAATCAGGGCCTTTGAAGGCGTTTATTCTGCCCTGCAAGGTCCAAATTTGGAAACACCCGCCGAATATGAAATGCTGCGCAAATTAGGCAGTGACTGCACCGGCATGTCGTCGTTGCCCGAAGTATTGGTCGCGCGCCACATGAGCCTGCCCGTGTTGATGCTGTCCATGGTAGCCAATATGGCCTTTCCACCGTCCGTAATTCGCGAAACCTCTTTGGAAGATGTCATTGCCGTAGCCAAGGCGGCAGAACCTAAATTGAGTACGTTGGTGCGTGGGGTGGTGTACTAGGGGGGATTATCCTTCTAAAATTCGGAAAAGATCGTTATTTAGGTATATTGTTTGGTGTCCAATTTGTTTTGGTGTCAATATACCCAGATCTACAAGCTGCGCAGTGTATTTTGACAGGGTTGTTCTACTTGTTTTTTGGACAAGGGCCTCAATCGTGTTTAATTTGATATATGGTTGCATGTAAAACGCATCATTTATTTCCCGTGAATACCATTTTAGTTCTTTTTTCCCATATTCATAAGTGGCATTCATCTGATCTATAATAGAATCAACTAAAAAATTGGTGTGTTTGGCTGTATTTTCAACTGCAAGCATCATGAAAATTATCCAAGGCTTCCAGGAACCCTGTTGGGTAACGGCACCTAACTTATGGTAATATTCTTCTTTATGTTCGATGATATACTTACTCAGGTACAAAACCGGACGTGATAACAATCCTTCATTTACTAAATATAACAAATTTAGGATACGACCAGTTCTTCCATTTCCATCAGAGAATGGATGGATTGCTTCAAATTGGTAATGGGCAATGGCCATTTTAATTAAAGGATCCATCAAATGCAAATCAGGATCATTCAAATAGGCAATAAGATTCTCCATTTTATTTAACAATATCTCATTTCCGCGCGGGGGGGTATAGATGATTTCACCTGACCTAAATTCACTATCCCCTCGTTTGATGTACACGATAGATTGAGGAGACCTGAAGCCGGATGCTGTATTTTTTACTTTTTGGTAAATATTGATGATCGTTGATACTTCAATTTTACCAGATTTCATAATATCTGCATAGCCAGCCCACAACGCCTCTCGATAACGAATAACCTCCTTTGCGGCCGGATTCGTTTTTTCAAAATCTTTTATGTCTGATAATGCTTTATACAACTCTTCTTCCGTCGTGAAAATATTTTCAATTGCAGAAGAACTTTTAGCTTCTTGAAGTGATATTGTATTGATAATCATATTTGGGTTGGGTAACCTCAATATGTTCCGATTTAACGTTGCAAGTGCTCGGCTTGCCAATCCCCACCGAATTAATACATCTGTATCTAAAATCTCTTTAGCCGGTGGCAATAAAGGCAATTGATTATAAGGTTGATTTCTATCAAACGGAATGGGCTGCATGACTTGATTCTATGTCCATTTTTTTAGTGTTTTCTGGACAATAGACAAATATCTGTCCATTTTTTGACACCTACAAGCCTCTGTGTCCATTTTTTTGGTATTTTATGGACATATATTGAGTGTCTGTCCATTTTTTGGGTGTTTTCTGGACACAGGATCAATATGTGTCCATTTTTTGACACCTATAAATGTCTGTGTCCATTTTTTCAGTGTTTTCTGGACACAGGCAAAAGTCTGTCCATTTTTGACACGGGTACGCGTCGCAAAAAGAGGCACCACAGATTCCCCGGATTTACACAGATTAAAATATGTATCAAAATCTGTGTAAATCCGAGTAATCCGCGGTAAAACCCGCTATTCCATTTTCACCACCTTCCCGCTTTGCACTGCCGCCCCGCGCAGGTACATGCGCCACGCGTACACACCCGCAGGCACCTGCGCGAGGGGAATATTTGTAATAAAATCTTGTAAATCAGTGGCATACATTTCCCGGCCGAACAAATCATACAACACAAAATGCGGGGTGCTGCCTACTTGTGCGGGTAGTTCGATGCGGAGGATGCTGGAGAAGGGGTTGGGAGATACTTTTACTTTCGGAATGGCAGGCAATTGTTCCACCCCGATGGTGCCTACATTTATTTGCCGACAAAAAGTATCCGAAGCGTGGGCGTTGCCGGCAATGAGGCACACCGGATAATTACCTGTTGCAGCGTATGTGTGCACCGGATTTTGTTCCTGGCTGCTATTGCCATCCCCGAAAGTCCATTTCCAAAAGGTAGGGGCATAACTGGTCAAATCCGTAAAGGTGATTTGCTTGATATTTAGGGTGTCTTCGATATCATACCGGAAAAGCGCCTGGGGAAGGTTATCAATGCCCAAGGTGTCACAGGCAGTATCATCCATTGGGCCCAGCCGATAGTGTGGGTAATAGAGGTTAGCACCATGTACCGCTGTGGGAAGCGTAACGGCAAGTTGTTGTACCGCGCAGTCAAGCCCTTTTCGATTTGGGAAATGGATTACATGCATATACCGTGTATCCCCAGCCCAGATGTATAGCTTACCATCCGGCGCATGTTGTAGAAGTCCAAAGACGGGTATATTGAGTGTATTTACCGGGCCGGTATACACAGACACAGTTTCTTTTGAGTTTTCAATATCATTGGCATTGAGGTCGTACTGAAGCAACATTGTATTATTCTCTGAAACTGTATATAAAAACCGGCCATCTGGAGAGAATTCAACGCCCCAATTCCAATTGTCGGAAACCCGCTCGATCAAAGCATTTTCCGCCAATAACCCCGTACATCGATCAAAGTTATAAAGCAATACGCCGGTTCTGCAGGCATTGATGGCATAATGATTACCATCAGGTGAAAAAGTACTCCAGCCACAAAACCAGCTGCCATCCACCGTTGGGTTGTTGATTTCCTGCGTCCAGGGCCCTTCCAAACCTTGCGGTGTTAACAACCACCGATAAAATAAATTTTGTTGATTATCAGCTAATAGAATCCACCAATCCCGGCCATTGGCGTGTTTGTTGGCGCAAGCCGTTTGGTAACATCCTTCCCTTAAAAGATGGTTTTTTTCTACCAGTTGACCTTGCCCGTCGTTGAATTTCATATCCACGATATGGTAGGAAAAAAACGGCATTTCACAGGGCTGAGGATTTACAAAAAAATTATCGCTACAACTAAAAACTATAAAACTATCTTTAGCATAGAGTGGCAGCGAAAATAACGATTGGATAGTCGATAAAGCATGAAAACCGTCTTTCTTACAATAATAGTTGTCTGGCAATAAATATTCATTTGTCCCTAAATTCTCCAAATTTTGTTTGTCGGCATTTTCAATCGTACAGCCATTCGTATAAAATAATAATTTCCCTTTTTCGTCGGCTATTGAAATAATCGATCCAATTATGAGAAATTGGGTATTGGGTATTTCAATTTCAGGGGGAATTGAATTAAAGTTTAAAATAAAATTTGAGTTGTCGGGCGATACATATTCTTCCCCTTGTAACCATTGATAATCATGTTTTTGTGCGTAAATCAAAGGTGAAGTCAGTAGATGTATGAATGCGCAAAGCAATATTCTTCTTCTCATGATTGCAGAAATTAATAAAATGGTACCACTGGTAAGGGGGCCAATGGTACCATAATAGTGAAAAAATTAATGTTGAAGGAGAACAGGTAAACTGGTTAGAACACCCTTTTCATTTCTGATAATCGCAAAATACAAGCCATTGGGCTGCGTAGATAAGTCGATTATTTTTGTTGAAATGCCTTCGCTTTCGAGATATTGTACGGTGCTTCCAATTGCGTTGACGATGGTTATATTGATATTCAAATTCATCGGACTTCAAGTTTAAAAAATAAGTATGCGTAGTAAGGGTAAAAGGATTAAGCAATCATACAATCCGGGCAAGTAAAGATTAGAGTGCATTAAAGGAAGAAAACGTTGCATTCAACGCGCAAAACAAATGTAGGGGGGCGGATGATGTTGGCAAATTAATTAAATGTAAAATGCTTACATTTCTCAACAATTTAACCTTTAACTACCTCAAGCCATTTACACCAACACCGAAATCGTAATAATCTGCCGATACAACAGCACCGATAAAACAAAACCCAAAGCAATTACAACGCCTTTAAGCACCGACCAAACCCAGGCATCCCCATAAACCCGACGAACAGCCAAGGTTTGGTACACCGGCATAGAACAAATAAGAATCAGGAAAATATAACGCCCGTAATCGCGACTTACCCCAAATAAGGTAATAACGGCATGGATCGACAAATCGAATAAGATATAAAACGTCATGCCATGCATGGCAAAAATCAGCTGCGGGGCCAGCCAGGGCATTTTGCGCTGAAAAAGTAGGAAAATCAAGGTGCCCCAAAAAGGAATCAACATAAAAAGCCAGGATTTGGAGCGTTCTGAAGCCAGTTGCATCACCTGAGCTGTTGTATCGGCCGTGCTGCGTTGGCCCGCAGCTACCTTGCGGGCAATCGCCGCTGCAGCATCAAACTCAAAGGTATTGGCAAGGTGATCTTTCTGCTCCAAACCATACTCCAAATCCCGAATACTCGTAAAATACGCCGTTGCAGTAGGCAAAAAAAAGTAGAACAGCACGCTGGCCACCACGAATAATTGCAAGGGTTTCATATAACCCACCCGCCGACCGGCAATCCATTCGGCGGTTAAAAAACCGGGTTTTGCAAATAATAATGCCACACTGCGCATCAATTTTGAATCAAAATGGGCAAAATGCCACATGGTTTGGTCCAAAAATTTGCGCAGGCTAAAATCCCGCTCCGGAATGATTTTCTTTTCCCCGCATTTGCGACAATAATTTCCCTTCAACTTTGCACCACAACTGGCACAGGTTGCTTTTAAAATAGGATCATCGGTTGCTGAAGGCTCCAAAATTGCAGGAAATCTACTTTACTTCAACTTGATCGATTGCGCAATTTTGATTTTCACATAATCCTTCAAAGTCGGCTCATATATTTCTTCCTCAATACAAGTCAGCGTAACTGCTTTGTCTTTAAAACTGGCAACCTGGTCTGAGCCTGGAAAAAACTGAAACCACCAAACTTTGTTTTCGCGACCATCCGAACCCTTGATGCGCAAATAGGAAAAATTACCGCTGGTCGCCACGCCCAAAAAGGTGCCCTCTAAGGTGGTCAACATTTTAACTTCCTGCTTTTTCCCTTCCGACATTTGACGCATCATTTTCTGAAATTTCGGGCAATTGATCACCGCTTCTGCGCCAATAATTTCGCCTACTTTCTGAAAATCTTCCTGAGAGGTCATTTCCAAGCCCATCTCTTTTTTAATTTCTTCCTTGAATTTGCTCACAACCGGAAGAATCACCAGGCCAATTTTTTCCATCGACTTTTCATCCCAGGTTTCTGAAATATCCTGTTTGTTCAATTCCTGACAAAATTCGTCTGAAAGTTTCTGACGCAATGTTTTTTGACCAAGCAATTGCGATGGCAAGCAACAAATGCCTATGAGGAAAAACAGGCCGAGGGTTTTGGTAATAGTTTGCATGAATATCAAGCGTTGATAAGTTAAAAATGTTCAAAGTGCTGAAACTTGGGCAAAGATAACAGGAAAAGCCCATAAAAAAGGCCGCCCGAAAGCAGCCTTTTAAAAGTAATCACAACCCAAAGCGGGCAAAATAAGCATTCTTTACACCGCAAAACTCTCCCCACACCCGCAAGTGCGCGAAGCATTGGGATTGTTGAACGAAAATCCTTTTCCATTCAAACCGCCCGAAAACTCCAGGGTCGTATTGAAAAGGTATAAAAAACTTTTCAAATCAGTGACCACTTTCACCCCGTTGTCTTCAAAAACCTGATCATTGGGCTTCTGCTCATTGTCAAAATCCATTTTATAGGAGAGCCCGGAGCAACCGCCCGAAGTCACGCTCACCCGAATAAAAAAGTCGGGCGCGATGCCGCTGGTTTGGCGCACATCTGTGATCTTTTCTTTAGCACTTTCTGCTACAAAAATCATAGTTCAAAAATTGAATTTAAGGCTAAAAACGGGCTTTTACTAAGCGTGGGTCGTCGCTTCTGCCACGACAATGCCGTTTTTCTCCTGGTAATCTTTAATTGCCGCTTTAATCGCGTCTTCTGCCAATACCGAACAGTGAATTTTCACCGGCGGCAAAGCCAGTTCTTCTACGATGTCCATGTTGTCGATGGTCATTGCTTCGTTGAGTGATTTGCCTTTCAGCCACTCTGTCGCCAAAGAAGAAGAAGCAATCGCCGAGCCGCAACCGAACGTTTTGAATTTGGCATCGCTGATTACACCAGTTACTTCATCCACCTCAATTTGCAAACGCATTACGTCGCCGCATTCAGGTGCGCCCACGAGGCCAGTGCCTACATTTTTCGCATCTTTATTGAGGGTACCCACGTTGCGTGGATTTTTGAAATGTTCCAATACTTTTTCGCTGTAAGCCATTTTTTATGGTGTTAAGTTGGTGGTATGTTGTGTGATTGTCGGCAATAAAAACACGAAGTTTAGTGCGCCGACCATTCAATTTTAGTCAAATCTACGCCGTCCTTGTACATTTCCCAGATTGGGCTGAGATCGCGCATGTGGTTTACACCGTTGGCAACCAGCGCAACCGCATCATCTACTTCTTCGTCGGTCGTAAACCGTCCCAAAGAAAAACGAATCGAAGAGTGTGCCAAATCATCGCCCAGGCCCATGCCTACCAGTACATACGAAGGCTCTAAAGATGCCGAAGTACAGGCAGAACCCGATGAAACGGCAATGTTTTGGTTAAATGTCATCATCAAACCTTCTCCTTCTACATGTTTGAAGGAAATATTGGTCACGTGCGGCATGCGGTTATCCACGTTGCCATTTACTTTGGTTTCTTCCAATTTCGTCAAAGTCGCCTCCAAACGGTCGCGCAATTTGCTCAAACGCTCAGCGTCCTGCTGCATTTCCAAGCGTGCAATTTCGGCGGCTTTGCCAAAACCCACAATACCAGGTACGTTCAAAGTGCCGGAGCGCATGCCGCGTTCGTGGCCGCCACCGTCCATTTGAGCGGTTACTTTTACCCGTGGGTTTTTACGACTTACATATAAAGCGCCTACACCTTTTGGTCCGTACATTTTGTGTGCAGTGAAAGACATCAGGTGGATGCCCAATTCGCGGGGATAAGTAGGGATTTTGCCCACCGCCTGGGTAGCATCGCTGTGGAACAAAACGCCGTGTTTTTCACAGATTTCAGCAATCGCTTTCATCGGTTGTACCACGCCTGTCTCGTTGTTGGCCCACATGATCGAAACCAAAATGGTGCTTGGCTTGATGGCTGCTTCCAAATCAGCAAGATTTACCATGCCGTCTTCCTGCACTTTCAAATACGTCACTTCGGCACCCTGCTTTTCCAAGTGTTTGCAGGTATCCAAAATGGCTTTGTGCTCAATTTCGGTGGTAATAATATGGTTGCCTTTTTTGGCGTACATTTCATACACCCCTTTCAAGGCGAGGTTGTTGCTTTCAGTAGCGCCGGAAGTAAAGATGACTTCTTTGTCTTCCGATTTCAACAACTGGGCGATTTGCTCGCGGGCATAATCTACAGCGTCTTCCGCTTCCCAGCCAAACTGGTGGCTGCGGCTGGCTGCGTTGCCGTGCATTTCATAAAAATAAGGCAACATGGCGTCCACTACCCGCGGGTCGCAAGGCGTTGTGGAATTATTGTCGAGGTAAATCAAACGGCGCTTTTGCATATCGTGCTTTTCTTTTATTTAGATTGAATCTAAGGCTTTTTCCGGCTGCAAATATAAACAGGTTTCCAACAAAAAGGTTTCGGATTTTAAATGTTTAAAAGCAGAATTTCAAACTGTACTTTTGCCCACAAACCTGAGTATGCAAAACGTAACTGATTTTTTCGCCGAATTCCCCACCATTAGCAAGGAGCAATGGCTGGAACGTATTGAAAAGGACTTAAAAGGCAAACCTTTGGCCGATTTATACTGGTCAGTGGATGGCCTGGACCTCGATTCTTTTGGCCATGCTGATGATTTCAGCGCCCCGCCCCAACCGCTATGGGATTCCCCTAAAAGTTGGGAAATCTGTGAAAAAATTGAACAAACGGACCCTGTTTCGGCCAACCACCAGGCCATGGAGGCACTTACGTTTGGCGCGGAAGGCTTGTGTTTTCAGGTCAATACGCTCGAAACGGAGGCACTTGAAAGCATGTTCGCAGGCATTCACCTCGATTTTATCGGCCTGCATATTGGTTCCGACAACTGGAATGCGACCCCACCTGCGGCACTATTGTCCGAAATTGGCAGACTGGCCTCCGAAAAAGGCATTGACCCAGAAACCTTGCGCGGTACGCTCGGGTACGCACCCGCGTTACAAACCGGCTTGGTCGACTGGCGCTATGCCTCCGAATTGATGGCTTATGCAAAAATGAATTTCCCGGGCTTTAAAATGCTGCGGATAAGCGACGAAAACGCGCCCCACCACGTCATCGATGCGCTGGCCCAAATGTTGCAACAAGCCCATCGGTGCCTTAAAAAATGCGCCGCAGAAGGACATGCTGCCGAAAAAACCGCCCAGCAACTCTATTTTGACCTTTCGATCGGACAAAGTTATTTCCTCGAAATGGCCAAATTGCGCGCTTTGCACCTGCTGTGGCTCAACCTTTTGAAAGCCTGGAACATTGCTCCGATTGCGCCAACCTTGCACGTGCGTTTCCGACCCGATGTGTATACCGATGATTTGTACACCAATATGATACGCGCAACCACCATGTCGATGGCAGCCGTGATGGGCGGGGCCGATCAACTGACCGTATTGCCGTATGATGCGGGCCGACAGGAAATTTCCGACTATCCGCAGGCCTTTGCGCGCCGAATTGCCCGAAATGTGCAACATTTGCTCAAAATGGAAAGCTATTTGGATACATTTGCCGATCCGGCTGCCGGCAGTTATTATATTGAACAAATGACCATGCAAATTGCAGATAAAGTCTGGGTTGCGGCGTTTAAATCATAATATTGACGTCATGGAGGAACCGATTTTTGAATTTGAAGGTATTTTAAACGGCGTTGAAGGCACGGAAGCGCTTTCTATTGACTTCCCTTATGATGTTTTTGAATTGTACGGTGCCAAAGGCCAGGTAAAAGTGAAGGTTACCTACGATGGCGTGCCTTATCAGGGCAGTCTGGCCAAAATGGGCACCGCCTGCCATTGGTTGCTAGTGCGCAAAGACATCCGCAAACTGATTGGTAAAAACGCAGGCGATGTTGTTAAGGTAACGGTCCAAAGAGACTTGGAAGAACGGATCGTGGATATGCCCGCCGAATTGACCGCCTTGCTGGCCGAACACCCTCCTTTGAAACAGTTTTTTGATCAATTATCTTTTACCAACCGCAAAGAATATGCCCGCTGGATCAGCGACGCTAAACGGCCTGAAACAAGAGATAAACGGCTGGAACAAACCCTCGAAAAATTACAAATGGGGAAAAAGAACCCCACTGCACCCTAATTTACGCGATTTTAACTGATCCGCACATGAAAATATTTTGCATCGGCCGCAACTACGCCGACCACGCCAAGGAACTCAACAATCCGATCCCAACCGAACCCATCATTTTTATGAAGCCGCTCACGGCTATGATGGTGGGCAACAAACCTTTGTATTTCCCCGATTTTACCAACGATTTGCATTATGAAGGGGAAATTGTGCTGCGGGTTTGCAAAAATGGCCGCTCGGTGCAACCGGAATTTGCAAACCGATATTATGACTCAATCGCATTTGGCATCGACTTTACCGCCCGCGATTTACAGGATAAACTCAAACAAAAAGGCCAACCCTGGGAAATCGCGAAAGGGTTCGACCGCTCGGCCCCCATCAGCCCCTGGATTCCAATTGAAGAAATAAAAGATCGGAATGATATCCATTTTCAACTCAAAAAAAATGGAGAAGTAGTGCAGGATGGCCATACCCGCGACCTGATTTTTAATTTTGACACTTTAATATGTCATATTTCGCGGTACTTTACCGTGCAAAAGAGCGATTTGATCTTCACGGGTACGCCTGCGGGTGTAGGTCCTGTACAAATCGGCGACGTGTTGGAAGGCTTCATTGAAGACCGACACCTGCTCACTTGCGCCATTCGTTAAGCGTTTTAATACTTTTTTATGCCTACATTTTTTCGGATTTGCTGTTTTGTTTGCTGCGTCCATGTCCTCGCTGCACAAACACCCACCCCTGCGCCTGCACAAAATGGCCCCATCCTCATCATGGGCGCCATCGCACATTTGGGCAATGGAAACCTGATTCCCAACAGCGCCATCGCCTTCGAAAACGGCAAAATTACCATGGTCGCGGATGCAACAACCATCCGTTACGACCGGACGAAATACGCGAAAATATATGATGCCACGGGCAAACACGTGTATCCTGGCTTCATCGCAACCAATACCTCGGTTGGGTTGATCGAAATTGATGCCGTGCGCGCAACCCAGGATAATGCCGAAAACGGCGTTTTTAATCCGAATGCCCGTGCCATTATTGCTTACAATGCCGATTCCGAAATTCCGCCCACTTTGCGCACCAATGGTATCTTAATGGCTCAGACCTGTCCGGACGGTACCACCATCGCAGGTACTTCCGCGGTTGTTCAACTAGATGCCTGGAACTGGGAAGACGCTTTGATCAAGGAAGACGGGGTACACCTGAATTGGCCCGCACAACGTCGTTTTGGCGGTTTCGGCGGCGGCGGCACCCCCGGAATGTCGAAAAATGAAGGGTACGATAAAGAAGTGCAGGCCCTGAAACAGTTTTTTTCGGAAGCGCGCGACTACCTGCAAAACGCCGCACCAACCACGATTAACCTAAAATTTGAAGCCTTACGCCCATTATTTGAGCAAAAAGCAAATTTATACCTGCATACCGATCAGGCCAAAACCATCGAAGAATCGGTGCTTTTTGCCGAACAATTTAAAGTAAAACCCGTCATTGCGGCGGGCGACGACGTCTGGAAGGTCGCAGGATTCCTTAAAGCCCATCAGGTACCCGTATTATTGCCGGTCGCGCAGCGCCTGCCTGCCAGCGATGATGAAGATATAGATCAACCCTATAAAACAGCGCGTCAATTATATGAAGCGGGCGTGCAATTTGCGTTCACCGATCGGGGAAGCTGGCGGCAACACAACCTTCCGTTTCAGGCCGGACAATCGGTAGGCGCCGGATTGCCGTATGAAATCGCCGTGCGGGCACTTACTTTAGATGCCGCAACCATATTAGGCATCGAAAAAACAACGGGATCGCTTGAAGCAGGAAAAGATGCCACCCTGTTTATCAGTGAAGGTGATGCCTTGGATATGCGCACCTGCATCGTAACGGCAGCGTTTATTCAGGGCCGGCAAATTGATTTGGACAATCGACACAAGCGTTTAACGCGCAAATTTGGTCCTAAATAAAAAACACCACAGATTACCAGGATTGCACAAAATTAAAATCTGTGAAAATCCGCGTAATCCGTGGTGTCGTATTTTGGCACAGATTAAAATCCGTGGTAAAAACCAAGCTTACAGGGTAATCGGATAAACCTGTCCGTTCACCGTAACGGTCGCCTGGTTGTCGCAATTACCGTTGCCATAATCAACCAAGTATTCCAATCCGTTGATGTCCAATACACCCGTGCCAGCGCTCACCCAGTAGCAATTGTTGGCTTTCACTAATGGGTTTTGGATGGTCCAGTCTACGGTTTCGCCATTGGTCAACACCGAATTGATGCTGCCGGTAACGTTATACACATCGTCACTCCAATCCCACCAGCTCGCATGGCCCGATACCTGGGTGTACGTTTGAACTGCATTGTACGAAAGGGTGTAGTTATTGGCGTCGGTCAATTTGATATTCTGCGCAACGATGGAGAAAATGCCAGCGTTTGGTGTGCTCAGGTTCTTAAAGGTGAATGAACCTTCCAATTTTACGCCGTTCTCTGTGTAATTGTCATAAACAATTGAAATCGTGGCGTTTGGCTCCCAAATTGCGCCAACCGTCAGGATAAATTTGCCGGTTTTGAATTTGCCATCGCCATCGGTACAGCCTGCGCCAAAATCAACAGTAATCACTTTCGGGAAAACAAATGGATCCACAGGAAGCACTGTTACCACGCCACAAGTATCCGTGCGGTCGTCGGCTTTCATCAAACCATCGGCTTTTTCTGCGCCGCGCATGGCAATGTTAAAGGAAGAAGTAATCAGTTGTTGGCTTTGAAGGGCCTGTTTGGCGGTGTTTACTTTTGCCTGGTCTTCTGCGCTGGTTTCTTTTTTACAAGCGGCGATAAAAATCAGGAGGAATGCAGTGGTCAAGATAAGACCGAAACGAATTTGCTTTTGCATAGTGGATAAAAATGAATGGGTTAAAAAAAAGAAAATCGGTATTGCTTGATATCAAGTACAGTTGCATTGCATGTGAACCGTAAGCCACGTTGTGCAATTACAACCATAAGACGTTTGTGCAGAAAAACACCCTACCTGTTTTTGAAAAAAATAGTCAATAAAAATAAAAATGGGGAAAAGGCATCCCAAAGTGACAGGGTCATAATAACGTTAGAATCGTTGCTCCAGGTACCTGTAATGTGGTATTATTAAATGATGTCCTGTCCTAATACATCCATAAACTCACTGATAATCATCGCAGTAGCACCCCATACAATGGTGCCGTTTATATCATAATAAGGTACGTCTTTTAACGTGATGCCTTGAGGAAGGGGTAAGTCAATCACTTTTTTGGTCACAGCCTGCGCAAAAAGATGGATGGGTGGCGTGAGGATCGCCGCAACTTCCCCGATTTGTGGTTTAAAATCGGGCGCCCCTTGCAATACGCCCACAAATGGATGCACTAAAAAATTGCTTACAGGGATATATAAATCGGTCAATTGCCCTAAAATATGCACCGAACTGGCCGGAATACCAATTTCTTCTTCCGCTTCACGCAGGGCTACATTTTCCAGCGCTCCGTCACGTTCTTCATACCGGCCGCCTGGAAAACTCACCTGTCCGCTGTGCCGATCCCTCGGATTATGCGTCCGCTCAATCAATACCGTATGCCACACCGCGTCCTGTTGAAACAATAAATTCAGCACGCAAGCTACCTTTGCGTTATCCGGCGGAAGGGCATGCGCATTTTGTTCAGCCAATCGGCGAATGCCCGCCATTCGGTATTGTGCGGCCGTTCCGGGCAACGGCATGTCTAGCTGCGCCCGCAATGTTTTGATAAATGGATCGTTCAACATGGTGTGTGCCAACTAACGCTAGAAATACTTTTTTTCTTGTGTGGATATAACACAAACCGTTCTATTTATGTTTGTATTTTATTTAACCCTTGTTTAAGGTTTTGTTCATCTTCATTTTTTCTTTTTATGAAATTACTTAAATTCGGTGGTAGTTCGGTGGGTACACCGGTGGCGATAAAAGGGGTGCTGGATATTTTAATTAATTATCAACAGCGGGGCGATCGATTTGCGGTGGTATTTTCTGCTTTTTCAAAGGTAACGGATGCACTGATCGATATGGCCCAAAAGGCCGGACAAGGGGATGCCGCATATCGAACGCAGCTGGAAGCCGTGTACTTGCGCCATCAGCAGGCCGTGGAGGCGTTATTGCAACCGGAAAATCGCCCCGAACTGCACACTTTGTTGGATGCCAATTTTGAAGCATTGGGCGATGTTTTGCACGGCATTTATCTGCTGCGGGAAGTTTCGGCGCGCTCGCTGGATTTTGTGGTCAGTTTTGGCGAACGCAACTCCAGCCTGATCATCGCGCATGCCATGCGTGCAGCAGGGCTCGATGCCGAATTTTTGGACGCGCGCACGATTATTCGCACGGATGCCCAGTTTGGCAATGCAAAAGTGG
The DNA here is from genome assembly GCA_027488935.1 of Saprospiraceae bacterium. Taxonomy (GTDB): domain Bacteria; phylum Bacteroidota; class Bacteroidia; order Chitinophagales; family Saprospiraceae; genus M3007. The sequence goes on from JAIYAP010000043.1 coordinate 45,953, forward strand.
ATTTTGAAACGACCAATACCTTGATACAGCAGTGGTTTTCGGCACATACCAGCATCCAGGCGGTAACCGGCTTCATCGGCAGTACCAGTGACGGCATTACCACGACCTTGGGCCGGGGCGGTTCTGATTATACGGCCTCCATTTTAGGTGCGGCACTCGATGCAAGTTGCATAGAAATATGGACCGATGTAAACGGCGTGCTTACTGCCGATCCGCGCTTGGTGAAAAAAGCATTCACCATACCGTCGATGACCTACCAGGAAGCAATGGAAATGAGTCATTTCGGGGCAAAAGTGATTTATCCACCCACCATTTTGCCTGCATTAGCCAAGGAAATACCGTTGTTAATCAAAAATACCTTCAATCCTGGCTTTGCGGGCACGCGCATTACCCGCGAGGCAGACCCCAGCGATTTTCCGGTAAAAGGGATTTCCAGCATCAACCAGGTTTGTTTGCTCACCTTGCAAGGCAGTGGTTTGTTTGGGGTACCTGGTGTAGCGGGACGTTTGTTCGGGGCATTGGCACAAGCAGGCATCAATGTAGTCATCATCACCCAAGGATCCAGCGAATCGAGCATTACGTTTGCGGTCGCGCCCGGCCAGGCACAACGCGCGCAAGCGGTGGTGGAGACTGCCTTTGTATATGATTTACAACGCGGATTGATTGAGCCGCTGCGCGTTGAAAACAACCTTTCCGTGTTGGCGGTGGTTGGCGAAAACATGCGCTATCGACCGGGTGTTGCCGGTCAATTGTTCCAGGCGCTGGGGCACAACGGCGTTAATATTGTAGCCATTGCGCAAGGCTCCAGTGAATTAAATGTGTCAGTAGTGCTCAATGCCGCCGATGAAACCAAGGCCCTGAACGCCATTCATGAAGCATTCTTCTTGTCGGATACCAAAACCTTAAACCTATATATGGTTGGTGTAGGCCTGATCGGGAGCACCTTGTTGCGTCAAATCAATCAAAATGCTGCGTATTTGCGTGAAAATCGCCATATCGAAATCCGGGTTATTGGGCTGGCCAACAGCCGTAAAATGTACTTTTCGGAAACCGGCATTCCATTCGAGCACTTTAAAGAAAACCTGGACGACAGCGCAACGCCCTTTTCGATGCCACAATTTGTAGGCAAAATGAAAGCCCTGAACCTGAGCAATGCCGTATTTGTGGACTGCACGGCTTCTGAGCAAATTTCAGACTTTTACGAACAAATTCTGGGTGCCAACATATCCATTTCAACCCCCAATAAAATTGCAGCATCTTCTCCATTTGCACGTTATAAAGGCCTAAAGCAAATTTCCGACAGCCGCAGTGCCTACTGGCGCTATGAAACCAATGTGGGCGCTGGTTTGCCCATTATCAGCACGCTCAACGACCTGATTCAGTCCGGCGACCGCATTAAAAAAATTGAAGGGGTGCTGTCTGGCACCTTATCCTACATTTTTAACAATTTTAATACCAGCATCAAATTTTCGGAGGTCGTAAAAAAGGCAAAAGCCCTCGGGCTCACCGAGCCCGACCCGCGCGATGACCTCTCGGGATCGGATGTGCGCAGAAAACTGCTCATTCTCTCCCGGGAATCGGGTTTGGCCCTTGAGTCGGCCGATATCGAACTGGAGAGTTTATTGCCCGATGCCTGTGTAAATGCGCCTTCCGTGCCAGCCTTTATGGAAGCCCTGGAACGACACAACCCCTATTACGAGAATTTAAGCCGAAAAGCCGAAGCAAAAGGCAAAGTGTTGCGTTATGTCGCCAAACTCGAACATGATCGGGCCACGGTGGTACTCGAAGCATTTGGCCAGGATCATCCATTTTATTTTTTGTCGGGCAGCGACAACATGGTCGTATTCACCACCGAACGTTACCACGAGCGGCCCTTGGTCGTACGCGGGCCGGGCGCAGGCGCGGAAGTGACCGCAGCCGGCGTATTTGCAGAATTAATCAAAATGATCGGTTGATGGTGATAAAGCAACGAAGCGCTCGGTTTGCGCGGCAACGGCATATTCCGGGCATTAAAAGGTATTATTGGGCAAAACAAATCAAAGTCAAATTTTTTATTTGCCCCGATTGTTAGGAGATCTATTATTTATTTGTGAATTTTGTGATAAATTTAAAACAAACTTTCACAATTATGCAAAAAAACTACCTGCTTTCGCTTGTTGCCCTATTGATGTCTACTGGAGTTGCTTTCAGTCAGGCTACTTTTTCTGACGATTTTGAGTCTTACACGGTAGGACAAACTATTGGTGTTACCTCTCCGGTATGGGCTACCTGGACTGGTAATGTTGCTGGTGAAGATGCACCTGTGTCGAATGAAAAGGCGCGCAGTGGTACTAAATCCGCTAAGTTTCTTGCCGCTTCTGCGGCTGGTGGACCCGCTGACGTGATATTGCCATTTGGCGGTTCTTACGATACCGGCGATTTCACCCTCGAAATGTGGATGTATGTAGTAACCGGCAATGGTGCATATTTCAATGTACAGGGTAATACCGTTGCTGGCCAAAAATATTCGGCTGATTTGTTTTTTGACAAAAATGGAAAATTGAATGTCAATGCAAATGGAAACGCGGTGCCCGTTATTATTGACGCCGCTTTCCCGGTGGGCAGCTGGTTCAAAATCAACCTCGTGAGCGATTTGAGCTCCAATAAATGGAAAATCCTGATAGACGATGTGGTGGTAGGCGCTTTTGCCAATCCTTCCAACAAAATTGCTTCTATCGACTTGTATGCGTACGGCCCAACCGGCTCGCTTGGTTTCTATTACGTGGATGACGTATCTTTCACATACACTCCATTGGTTAAAAAACCAACCGATGCTGTAATGTATGGCCTGGATTCGCGGACCGTTGGCCTGACCGGCGATCAATTGCCGATCAAAGCGACCGTACGTAATATTGGTACCAACGCCATCACTTCTTTTGATGTTGAACTTGACAACGGGACATCTGTTGAAACCGTAAATGTAGCGGGTCAAAACATCGCTTCTTTGGGCGTTTATACCGCTACTTTGCCAAATCCTTACACCTTGGTAGACGGTCCACAAGACCTGAAAGTAACCATCAAAAACGTAAACGGCGGCATTGATGACAATCAGACCAACAATGACGGAACAACCACCCTGCGCGGGTACACACCAGCACCTGGCAAACATGTGGTGGTAGAAGAAGCAACCGGTACCTGGTGCCAGTGGTGCGTGCGCGGTATCGTGTACATGGAACTGATGCGCGAACGCTACCCCGATCATTTTGTAGGCATCGGCGTACACAATGCCGATCCAATGGCCATTCCTGAATACGATGGCGGATTGACCGCTACCCCTGGTTTCACAGGCTTCCCATCTTTGTTGCTGCAAAGAAAAGAACTGATGGATCCATCTGAAATGGAGCGCCCTTTCCTGGAAGAAGTGATCCTTCCTGCACCTGCGACCCTTGTAAATGGCGCAAACTATGACGCTGCAACTGGCGTTTTGGAAATCAGCGTTACAGCCAACTTTACCCAAAACGTAAGCGGTGTTTACCGTTTGAATGCGGTAATCCTGGAAGATGATGTAACCGGTACTACCTCTGCCTGGGGACAGAAAAACGCCTATGCAGGTGGTGCAAACGGTGTAATGGGTGGTTTTGAAACCAAACCCGCTACCGTTCCAGCAAGCCAAATGGTGTACAATGATGTTGCACGCGCAATCCTCGGCGGTTTCTTCGGCCTTGATAACAGCGTTCCAGGATCTGTAGATGCGGGAACCAGCGTAACGGCTAATTTCTCCTTTACCCTGTCGACCGATAACGATTTTGATAAATTGCACATTGCGGGTATCCTGACTGGTCCGGATGGCGAAATCATAAATGCGACCCTGGCTACTGCCGATGAAGCCGTTACCAATGGCTTTACTTCTGCCGTGAAAGATGTGTTGGCCAACAACAAAGTGACCATCGCACCAAACCCTGCTGCTGGAACAGCTTATGTGAACCTTTCTTTGACCAAAGTTGCTGATACCAGCGTGCGTATCTTCAATACGCTCGGCCAGGAAGTGATGACCCTGCACTATGGTAACCTTGCCGGTGACCAGGTGTTGCCTATTTCAGTAGAACGTTTGACCAGCGGTGTTTATACCGTTCAAGTATTGGCTGGTGGACAAACGATCAGCGAAAAATTGATCGTTCGCAACTAAAGTAGCCGATTCGAAATTTTAAGCAAAAGGCCGCTTTTTTGATAAAAAGCCCACCCAAACTTAAAAACTTTCGAATTTATATAAAAAAGAAACCGCCGGATCGACATGATGTCAGTCCGGCGGTTCTATTATATGGCGATTGAACAGATCATCAAAGACCTGCTGAATGCTTTGTTTTACAGGCCAAAAGCCTTTTTGATATCGTCTACGGCATCCAATTTCTCCCAGGTAAAGGTTTCAATGGTTTTGCCATTTACGATTTTGGTGCCTGGTGTCCGACCAAAGTGCCCGTAAGCAGCGGTTTCAGAGAAAATCGGGTTTTTCAAACCATAGCGGCGTACGATACCTGCCGGGCGCAAGTCGAAAATTTCCATCAATTTATTTGCGATCTCTCCGTCATGCAAACCTTTGATTTTGCAAGTGCCGTACGTGTTTACGTACAAGCCAACTGGTTTTGCCACGCCAATCGCATAGGCAACCTGCACCAGAATTTGGCTGCACAAACCAGCCGCTACCACATTTTTCGCAATGTGACGGGTTGCATAAGCCGCCGAACGGTCCACTTTAGAAGGATCTTTTCCGCTGAATGCACCACCACCGTGGGCACCTTTACCCCCGTAAGTATCTACGATGATTTTACGACCCGTCAAACCCGTGTCGCCGTGTGGACCACCAATAACAAATTTGCCGGTTGGGTTGATAAAGTATTGAATATCATCGGTGAATAACTTTTGCACCCGTTTTGGTACCAATTTTTTCACCCGTGGGATCAAATATTTTTTCAAATCAGCTGCAATGCGCTCCTGCGTGATGTCTTCATCGTGCTGGGTGCTGATTACAATCGTATCAATCTTGGTAGGAACGTGTTTGTCGGTATATTCAATCGTAACCTGGCTTTTTGCATCCGGGCGCAAGTATTTGATTTGTTTGTTTTCGCGGCGCATAACGGCCAGTTCTTGCAACAACAAGTGCGCAAGATCAAGTGCCAAAGGCATATAATTGTCGGTTTCGTTGGTCGCATAGCCAAACATCATGCCCTGGTCACCAGCGCCTTGTTCGTCTTCCGATTTACCAACATCCACACCCTGTGCAATATCAGCCGATTGTTCATGAATCGCACTCAGAATACCACAAGATGCCGCATCAAAGCGGTACTCGGCTTTGGTATAACCGATCCGTTCAATGGTAGCGCGTGCCGCTTCCTGAATGTCAACATAAGCCGAAGAACGTACTTCGCCAGCTACTACCACCAAACCGGTCGTTACCAGTGTTTCACAGGCAACTTTCGAATTGGGGTCTTGGGTCAAAAATGCGTCGAGAATTGCATCGCTGATTTGGTCCGCTACTTTATCGGGATGTCCTTCGGATACGGATTCGGAAGTGAAAAGATAAGCCATTCTACAATTTTACGTTAAGATGAATGTGAATTTTGGATTGGGAAACATGCCCGATACGCCAGCTTTTCGGTTTGCAAGCAAAAAAGATTTTTATAAAACCTTTCTAGGCAACACAAAGGGGTAAAAGCGGCGCAAAGGTAGACTTTCCCATAATGAAAAAGAAAGACTTGATGGATTTATGGCGATTTTAAGACGAATCATACCGCAAAACCTCCGATCTTTGGGGTATGAAATCACGCACCGATATCGCCGCTTTGCGCAAAAACTATGCGCTCCATGCCTTAAACGAGGCCGATGTAAACCCCGACCCCATTCAGCAATTTGCTACCTGGTTTCAAGAAGCCCTGGATGCGCAAGTTACCGAACCCAATGCCATGACCCTCGCCACCGCAAATGCTACCGGCCGACCTGTTGCGCGTACTGTTTTGCTAAAAGACTTTGATAATGAAGGGTTTGTATTTTATACCAACTATGAAAGTCGCAAAGCAACAGACCTAAAAGTAAACCCGCAAGCCTGTTTGTTGTTTACCTGGCTTGACCTTGAACGTCAGGTTTGCATTGAAGGAACGGTACAAAAAGTAGCGGAAGCAGAGTCGCTGGCCTACTTTCAAAGCCGCCCCAAAGGCAGCCAGATTGGTGCCTGGGCCAGTCCACAAAGTCGGGTTATTCCAAGCCGCGAAATCCTCGAAAAAAATATGGAACAACTTACGGCGCAATATGCCGAAACTGCTGTTTTGCCTCGTCCAGAACATTGGGGCGGGTATCGCGTGCATCCCCAACGCATCGAATTCTGGCAAGGACGCTCCAGCCGCCTGCATGATCGCATCGTGTACACCCGCGAAGGCCAAGCCTGGAAAATTGAACGGTTGGCACCTTAGCGCTTTTTGAAATTTTAAAGACTAAAAGCATATACCCTTAAAGATGTACCATCCGCTACGATCAAACGCCGTGGGCCTAACCAACATTGAACATTGGGTAACAGCATGTGCGCAGGAAGCCCCAAATGTCTTTGTTGAAAACTGCGGACATCCGTAAAAACCAGTTCTTTTGACAATAAATTGATTAAAACCGTATTTTCTACATATAAATCTTGCCCCTGGCTTACCGCGTATGTTTTTTGAAACTGTCCATACACATTAAAAACCAAGGCCCCTTGTAGCGTATCTGCCGCATATACCCAGGAGCCGTCATCGCGGATGGTGCGCAATGCTGGCTTTTGGGCGAGCGTCATGTTCATCGGTTGACTTTCTGCCAAGGGAACGCCTTCCGGACTTATTTTGCGCAATTTAAAGCCAATTTCATCGTAAATCCACAGGTTACCATCTTGCGCCGAAGCCACCACGCGTACCTCCGGAAATCCGGCTTCAATCAGACTCAGGGCACCCAATTCCGTCAAATTACGATCGAGTAATTGAATCATACCAAAGGAAGGATACCAAACCAGCACTTTCAAGGGATTACTTACATCCAAATAAGTCGGCGTGCCTAAGCGGTTGTTGGAGTATTGGGCCAACAACCGGCCATCAGGTGCATGTTTTTCAATGCGATTGGCAGGCGTAATGCCATATAAATTGCCCAAATGGTCGGCCGTGGCAAAACGAAACGGCAACGGCAAACGAAGCAGCAATTGAAACGAATCAGGTGCCTGCGCGGGTAAGACGGTGCTCAATACAAGCAAAAAACCGCATAAAACAAGGCATTTTTTGCCAATCATACCGAAGGGGCACGCTTATTGTGGTTTGCGATTCAGCGTTTTTTTATCTTCTGTCCAAATAAAAGTATCGGGCACAAAGAGTTTGGTGGTGGCAATTTCAGTGCATTCGCCATCGGGTGTTTTGATGGGCTTGCGGTCGCGGATGCGGGTTTTGATCCGCACAACTGTTTCCGAAATGGTATCAGCCACCACGTCATAACGACCTTGTTTGATCAAAAAATCCAGAATTTCAGGCGATGCGTGCGAAATCTGGATGTTGGTTTCCACCAAAATACTGCTGCCAGCCCACACCTGCAATTCGTAAATACCCGCCAAATCCAGGTCGACTACCTTGGCCGAATCCAGTTCAAACACCTGATACATCGTGCGTTCCATTTGGGCATGGGCGGTTCCACAAGCGAGCAGCAGAGCAAGGGAAACAAAAAGCGATCGTAGCGACATGTATCAATAATTTAGGGCAAATTTCGCGGAATGGTTTCGGATTCGCAAGTGGGTTAGGAATAAACGTAAAATAATAGATTTGTTGCGGCAGGGCGTAAAAATACGCTTAATTGGTGTGGCTAATGGAAAAAGACAAACCCGGCGTAAGGGCTTCGTTCGAACCAATAAATTCGGCAACGCCTAACGCACCTCGAATATTGGCCCAAACCATCCAGCCCCCACCGATTTTATACCCAAATTTTAAACCTGGCGCGAGGTAGCGCAAGTCATTCAAATAAGTGGCCGTGTAGATTGAATTGGCATCATCGTATTTTCCATCCTTGTTGCTTATATGCAAATTGATGTTAAAAATGCCAATCAAACGCTTTTGTTTGCCCATATACTTGCCAATTTGGAAGGCGCCCAGCACCAGGCTGCTATAATCGTTGCTACGGTACCCATAACCCAATTCGATGCTGGAAAAATACTTCGACCGGCCAATGCCTGCCAAAATACTCGGCTCCAGTGCAAAAGCATCTATACCGGTACGCAGGCCTGTTTTAGCGTCGTAGCGGGCTGTGGGCAATACCAAATTAACTTTCGCCGTGAGTACGATCCCGTTTTTTTGGTAAAAATTGTAACTCACGCCCGCATCAATATTGGAAAGGGCAGTAAGACTTCCGGCTTGCGGCTCCGACGGGTCAACCGTTTTTTGAAGGGTAGATTTTTCAAAAATAACGGGTACAATCAGTGAAACCATCCAACGGTCGCTGATGCCGTATTCACCGTAAAATTGCAAACTGGTGTGTGTAATGCGCCGATTCAACAACTTCACTTCATTGTCGATCAGCACGCCATTGTAAGGCAAGGTAGAGACGCCAATTTGGGCAAAATACTTGCCTTTCGGCTTGGTCCAGGCTTGTTGGGCCATCAAACATTGTACTCCCCAAAAGCAAAACAGGCATAAATAAATCCATTTTTTCATTGCAAGCAGTTTTTATAAAATGTGAAAATTGTGCTGCAAATGAAGGGGGAAACACGATAAATCGGGTTCGATTGGATAACCCCGAACCTGTTTTGGGTAGCCGATTGGTATTATTCGACAAAAGCAGGATGACTGGCTTTGAACTCGGCGGGCGATTGCCGGGTCATCTTTTTAAATGTGGTGTAAAAGGTGGTTTTGGAACTAAAACCGGCCGCATAAGCAATGCCCAACATATTCAAATGTTGATATTGATCGGATAGCAAGAGCCGTTTTGCCTCTTCCACCCGATAGGTATTGATAAACTGAAAAAAACTTTGCCCAAAGCCTTCATTCAATAAATACGAAAGATCGTGGGTGGTTAGTCCTATTTTATCAGCCAATTTCGGCAGGTTTAAATCTTCTTCCAGGTATACTTTTTCTGCTCCAACCAACCCCAACAATTGCTGTTTTAAGGCCAACAATTGGGTTTCTGAAAACCGCCGGGAACGCTCCTTCGGATTTAAAAAATCGTTTTCTATAATTTGCTGTATGTCGGTTCGTACCGCTTGGTCGAAAGGAAAAATCTCCTGTTGCTGCAACACATAATAGGCTAATGCATACACACCCACTAAATACCCATAGGATGAATGGATGAATACCCAATCCGTATCTATGAAAAACTCCAGCATAAAAACAAAAAGCATTCCCGCAAAACCCATCAAAAAGTACCACAACCAGCGCAAATTAATGGATGCCGTGGAAGATGCAAAAACTTCAATATTGCGTTGATGGATTTTTAACTTATTGAAAGATAAACCTAAATAAATAGACATTTGAAGTATAAGAAAAGCCGTGAAACCGGCGTTCGGCACCCCTACCGCGCTCATCCTGTTTAATTTCACCTCCGGATCTTGTAAAATAAAATATATAAATACGGGCAACAACAACACGGGCAACAGGAAATGGAAATAGTCTTTTTTAGGGTTTCCGGTTGCCAGCGAAATAAAATGCCCCACGCTCAAATAGAGCGTCGGGGCAATGAAAAAAAACGCAATATCCGTATACCCGATCAAAGTGGGATGCTGCAGATAAAACCGGGCTTCAAACAAACCCTTATCAAAAATTAAAATTCCCAGCAACAACAAAAAAATACCCAGCCATCGGTTACCTAAAACATTCACATTCAATGCATTGGTAAGCAACACAAAGGCCAATAAAACCACGCCCCCCGAAATGAATGCATCGATGCCCACCGCTAATTCAACTTACATTCCAAGCCCAGTTTTTCCATTTCGCCCACAAACACCGAATCCGCATTCACCTTGCGCGCCTGCGAGGAAAAAGCCAGGGCATTGCGGTTTACATTGTCCAACAAGCGCACTTTCAATTGGTGTTTGCCTTTGTGTTCTTTACACAAACGTTCAATTTCATTCAACAGTTTTTCATTCAGCAACTCAATCGGCACCTGCAACGTCACCGATTCCACCATAGAACCCACGATACTTTCCAGCAATTCCACTTTTTCGAGTTTAAATTCTACCTCCTCCGAATTGTAGCGCTGCTTAAAGGAACCGGTCATGAACAAACTGTTGCCTTCTTCAAACATGCTTTTAAAATTCGCATAATCATTGCTGAACAAGGCAATTTCCAGTCCGCCCGTGTAATCCTGCACCGTAAAACGGCCCCAACCCGTACCTTTTTGGCTAATCCGGTGCTCTGCTTTGGTTACAAAGGCAGCCAGCTTAATCTTCTGGTTTTTAAAGGTTTCCGCCCGATCGAGGGTACAGGTCGTGAAATTCTGGATCTCCAGTTTGTAATCATCCAGCGGATGTCCGGAAATATAAATCCCCACCACGTCTTTTTCACGCTGCAACTTGGTCAACAGGTTCCAAGGCTCCACCCGCGGAATGGGAGGCTCCTGAATGCTCACGGTATCCGACATATCGCCAAACAAAGAATTGGTCGACATCACTTTATCTTCCTGATAAGCAGCACCGTATCGTACCAGTTTTTCTAAAAAGGTATTGTCCGCCGCGTCTTTTGAATAGAAAAATACCGCCCGGTGCAAATCTTCAAAACAATCAAAAGCGCCCGCAAAAGTCATGCTTTCCATCACTTTTTTGTTCACCGTACGCAGGTTCATGCGGCGCATAAAATCATAAATCGTCAAAAAAGGCCCGTTTTTATCGCGCTCAATGATGAGATTCTCCACCGCAGCCTCACCCACGCCTTTTACCGCGCCCAAACCATACCGGATTTCACCTTTTTTATTCACCGAAAAATTGATGATCGATTCGTTGATATCCGGCCCTTTCACCACCAGGCCCATTCGGTTACACTCTTCCAAAAAGAAGGTGATTTTTTCAATATTGCTCTGCGAATGGGTCAACACTGCCGCCATGTACTCCGAAGGATAATGCGCCTTCAAATAAGCGGTCTGGTAGGCCACAAACGCGTAACACGTTGAGTGCGATTTGTTAAACGCGTACGATGCGAATGCCTCCCAGTCGGTCCACACTTTTTCCAACTTCTCCCGATTGTGCCCTTTGGCGGCCGCGCCATCCATAAATTGGCCCTTCATTTTGTCCAGTACGGCCTTTTGCTTTTTACCCATCGCTTTCCGCAATACGTCGGCGTCGCCCTTGGAGAAACCGGCCAGTTTTTGCGAAAGCAACATGATCTGTTCCTGGTACACGCAAATCCCGAAGGTGTCTTTCAGGTATTCCTCCATGTCGGGAATGTCGTATTGCACCGCCTGGCGACCGTGTTTACGCGCAATAAAATCGGGGATATATTCCAACGGACCTGGACGATACAGGGCGTTCATGGCGATCAAGTCGTCAAATTTATCGGGCTTGAGTTCGCGCAGGTATTTTTGCATGCCCGCGCTTTCAAACTGGAAGGTACCGTTCGTTTCCCCGCGTTGGTACAATTCGTAGGTTTTGGCATCATCCAGCGGAATTTCATCAATTTCAATGGTTACGCCGTGGTTTTGTTTGATGAGTTTGAGCGCATCGCGGATGATCGTGAGGGTTTTTAAACCCAAAAAGTCCATCTTGATAACGCCCGCATCTTCAATAATCGAACCCTCGTACTGGGTTACCAGCAGGTCGGAGTCTTTGGCCGTTGCCACTGGAATAATTTCAGTCAAATCCTTCGGAGCAATGATGATACCCGCCGCGTGAATACCCGTACCACGCACCGAACCTTCCAACACCATCGCCTCGCGCAACACCGTTTGTTCCGGGGTGCCATCGGCATTCAAAAATTCGCGCAATTTTTTGACGTTGTCCATGTCCTCGCTGCCCAAACCTTCCTTGTCGCGCAAGGAGCCGTCGCCGTCCAAAGGAGCCGTGAGCACCCGTTTCAGGTTGATACCAGGTTTGTCAGGCACCAGTTTGGCCATGGCGTTCGACTGGTCCAGGGGCAAATCCAATACCCGCGCAACGTCTTTGATCGACATTTTAGCGGCCATGGTGCCATAGGTTACAATTTGTGCAACCTGTTGTTTGCCATATTTATCTACCACATAATCAATTACTTTCTGGCGGCCCTCGTCATCGAAGTCCGTATCAATATCGGGCATCGACTTCCGGTCGGGATTCAAAAAACGTTCGAACAGCAACTGGTACTTGATCGGGTCAATGTTCGTAATACCAATACAATAGGCCACCGCGCTACCCGCCGCCGAACCACGACCAGGCCCTACAAATACGCCCAAATCGCGCCCGGCTTTGATAAAGTCGGCCACAATCAAGAAGTAACCCGCAAATCCCATGGTCAGGATGGTCCCTAATTCGAAATTGAGGCGTTCTTCAATTTCCGGGGTGATATTTTTGTAGCGCATGCGGGCGCCCTCGTACGTGATGTGTCGTAAAAATTCGTCCTGGGTAGCAAATTCCTGGGGCACGATGAAATTGGGCAGCAAAATGTCCTTTTTCAACTTCAAATGCTCGCATTTATCCACAATTTCCATGGTATTGTCTACGGCATACGGTACATCCTTAAACAAAGCGGTCATTTCCGCCTGTGTTTTGAAGTAAAACTGGTCGTTCCAAAACGCAAAACGCCCGTTTTTCATCACGGTTCCTTCTTCTGCAAATTCCCGAATCGCCGGGGTGGCCTGTTTTTCGCCTGTGTTTATACACAGCAAAATATCGTGTGCATTCGAATCTTTTTGATCGATGTAATGGCTGTCGTTGGTCGCGATAACTTTTACATTGTATTCCACGGCCCAGCGTAACAAAACTTCATTCACCTTATCCTGCTCGGCCATGTGGTGGCGCTGAATTTCAATGTAATAATCTTCGCCAAACAGATCCAGCCACCACTCAAATTCCTTTTTTGCCGCGTCTTCTCCTTTGCGCAAAATGGCCTGGGGAACCATCGCGCCGATGCAACAAGTCGTCGCGATCAGGCCTTCATGGTATTGCAAAATCAGTTCTTTGTCAATACGCGGATATTTGCCATACAGCCCCTGAATATAACCTAAGGAGCATAATTTGACCAAATTTTTATAGCCATCCGCATTTTTCGCCAAAAACAACTGGTGAAAACGCTTGTCCTTGTCTTCCTTGGTAAACGTACGCCGGTGCCGATCCGCCACCACATAAAATTCGCACCCCACAATCGGTTTCACGCCTTCATGCTTCGAAGCTTCTGCCACAAACTGGAACGCCCCGAACATGTTGCCGTGGTCGGTGATCGCCAATGCTTTCATGCCATCGGCCGCTGCTTTTTTAAACAGCCCTGGAATGGAAGCCGCGCCGTCGAGCAACGAATATTGGGTGTGACAGTGGAGATGTGCGAATTGTGGCATAAAAAATTAAGTTTAAACAAAAAATGATCGATTTTTCGGGAATTCGAAGATCAAAAGGGGGACTACATCGTGTATTTCACCTCAGGCGTTTCGCTTGGCGAAGGTTCCTCGGTTGCTGCTTTCACACTTTCGAAAATTTCAACATCGGCACCCGCCATCACTTGCTCTGCCGCTTCGGCTACAAACGGATTAAAGCCCATATCGAACCAGTTCATCAATTTCTCCACATCTGGTTGGGGGACTTGGGTGTCTAGAAACTGCTCCAAATCGGGCAAGCCCAACACTTCCGCACCAATATATTGCCCCAATTGATAATACGCCTCCCATTGAATTTCATCAAAAAACTGATCGGCGGTAGACTCATGTGGAAACTCAGGATGGTATATTTTATACTTGTAGGTGCCATATTTCAGGCGGTCTTCTTCTTCATTTAGGGCGGGTTTGCCTTGTGGGGCTTTAACCGACGATTTTACATACACCAGCGTGGCCACCTTGCGGGGTTCTTTCAAATTTGGCCAAACGCCCAATTCTTCTGGCGCTGCCGGACTAAAATCGGTTGCCTTGCCATCGTCCCACCACTGGTAAACATCTGCCAGCGCAAAACGTTGCTTGGAATATACCTGCGACGCCCGTGGGCGAATCACATCTTCCGGCTGATGATCGTCCCGAAAACGAATTTCCAGTCCCAATTCATTCCGTGCCCGGATGTTCAAATTATTAATGTCTTCAAAAATATACTTGGGGTCTTCGCCTGCATCCACTGCAATAATCAAGCGGCAGCCACGGCGCAACAGCTCATACGTGCCCAGGTTTTCAATGTGTCCGCCATCCGAAATATTGATCATCGAATTGTTCAAACCAATCCGACCCAACAGTTCTTTAAAGAAATAAACGGGCCACCAAACGATGTTAAATGACTTTTGCAGAATTAATGGATTTGAAATCCAGAAACCCAGGCGCGCATTGAACACAGTCATCAAAATGCTAAGTATTTTGTTCGAATATACCCCCATACCAGGATTCACCGCCGCCGCCGAAATGGTCACCGCAGCGGGTAAGGTCATCCGTTGATAATCCCAGTATTGTTTCGTCGATACATAACCTGTTAATTTAGAGCCACAATGCAAAGGACTCAACAAAAAGTAATCGCTTGCCTTGGAGCCCTTAAATTTTTCATCGCCACCCGGGTTTTGCAGGTTCAGGCAAGTATTAATAAGGGGGTAGGGGGCAATATAGTCCTTCTTTTTATCCGATTCGGCATTAAATACCGACGTCAAGGGCATGTTTTGGTGCGCCCCGGAAAAACGTAAAAACAGATCCGCCAATTGCTTCCGGTAATATCGGTGAAAACTCAGGGCATTCGGATTTGTGAAAAAACCAATAATAAAAAGGAGCACTGCATTGATGCCGTAATCAATCAAAACCTGGGTGGGTACCTCCCGACTTGTTTCTACACCAGCCACCAAAACCCAGGCATACAAACAAATACCGACGACCGCAAACACCACTTCTACCCGGTTAAAATATTTGGAAACACCTAAATTGAAATTCAGGGAAATATTGATCACAGCGTGCAACAAGAGCAATCCACCGCTCACCACCATGGCCCACCAACTCCATGCACCGAGAAACAGCGTTGTCCCCGCAAAAGGATTGCCGGTAAATGCCGTAATGATTTGATAAATATAATATACTATACCTATAATAATCATTGGGCTAATCAAACTCATCAGCCAGCTGACCCCAAAAGAGACAAACAGCAAGAGCGTATTGATGCTTTTTTGCAATCCCTGCCCTGGAATCAGATACTCGCCGTGTTGTCGCATCGCATCGACTTGCTCATTGGTAAAGAGTTTGGAAAAATCTTCGGTCTCCTTTACTGTGCCTTGTACATAGTGGTGGGTGTATCCGCCGCCCGACACGGTGCTCAGGTAATCTGCTTTTTGCAAAATCCCAAATCGGTTGAGCGTTTTCAAAAAGCCCATGTTGATGGTTGCGGAGCGAATACCACCGCCCGACATGGCAATTCCGAACCAATTAGGATACTTTTCATTGCCGTGTTCCAGGTTTAATTTCGTGCGGCGCAATAAGAGTTGCTCCTTTTCACGGGCGACAATTTCTTTAAAATTAAAAATCATAATCGGGTAATGGTTGTTGTCTAAACGCCAGTGTTTGCGTTTATTCGTTTTAATTGGGTAGAAGTTCAGAAATTTACGCAGGTTTGTGGCTGCACCGTTAAATTTGCTGCAACGCAACACAAATGCTGTGGCGAAAATACAAAGATTCACCCATTTTAACGCATCAATACTGGTATGCAAGTCGTCGTTTATGGCAAACAATACAAGGAGAAAGATCTCCCGCACATTCAAGAGTTATTTGATGTGTTGGCCGATGAAGGCATTACTGCGTATGTATTTGCACCCTATTGGGACGATGTAAAAGCGCATGTAAAAACGAAAGGCCCGACGGCACCGTTCGACGATTACCTCGACTTCAGGGTACATCGTATGGATTTTGTGATTGTCCTTGGCGGGGACGGCACCATGTTGAGTGCCATTACCTTGGTGCGCGATTCGGGGGTGCCTATGCTTGGGATTAATCTGGGCAGGATGGGCTTTTTGGCCTGTATTGAAAAGAAAATGATTCGTGAGTCGATTCAAATGCTCAAACGTGGCCAATTTTTAATCGAAGAACGGTCTATGTTGTATCTCGAAAGCCACCCTACTTTATTTGGGGATATGCCATTTGCCCTTAATGACTGCACTTTGTTGAAGCGCGACACGTCCTCCATGATTACGGTGCATACATATTTGAACGGGGATTACCTCAACTCCTATTGGGCCGACGGCATTGTAATTTCTACGCCTACAGGCAGCACAGGGTACTCGCTTAGTTGCGGCGGCCCTGTTGTATTCCCGGATTCAAAAAATTTTGTGATTACCCCCGTAGCGCCACACAATTTGAATGTGCGTCCGATCGTATTGTCCGATGAATCGGTCATTGCCTTTGAAATCGAGGGTCGTGCAGATAATTTTATTTGCACCCTAGATTCGCGGTTTGAGCTGATCAATGCGCAGCACCAGTTGGCGGTGCGTAAAAACGATTTCCCGATTCGGCTGGTGCAGTTGCAGGAAATTACGTTCTTGAAAACCATACGCGAAAAACTTGCCTGGGGTTCCGATATTCGGAATTAAGCGCCTATAAAAATATAAACTTTTATAGGCGCTTATATTACTTTTTGCGTTTGCGGTAATTATTGCTGTTGTTGCCGCCACTACTGCCACTGCCCCCTTGCGGGCGTTTGCGGTTCCGGTTGTTGTTGTTCCCATTACTGCTCCCTTGTTTGCCACTGCGGTTGCGCTGATTCATGCGGCCGCGATCCTTATCGTGTTTGCCCGCATGTGCAGCAAGGGTATCCAGCGAACTATGGCCTTCATGCAGTTGCAACTGACCATCCGACAACATTTCAAGATCGTCTTTTACTACATCGTCGCTTACGTAGTGCTCCTTGTTCCAGGTTTTATACGCCAGTTTCATGTAAGAGGCAATAACCTCCACAAAACCTTCCTTTTTTGTACCCTCGGGCATTTCAATGGCTTTTTTGATCAAAGCCTGGATGCTGTTGCCATAGTGCCGAAAGCGGGTAGCAGTAGGTGGATATTCCACTGTGATGGCTGTTGGTTTATCGTCTTCATGTCGAATGGTGATACCAACAGGTGGGGTTACGTCTAGTTCGTAATTGCCGATCGAAAAAGCATGGCTCCACAACTTGTCGCGGTAGTCGTCCATGTTGCGATTTCCAACTGGATTCAGTTGTTGCATGAGTACGATGATCGCCTCCACTGTTTTCTGGCGCTTTTGCCGGTCTTCAATGGTTTTAGCATATTGGATCATTTCCTGAATGCTACGGCCGTATTCTGGATAACGAATGGTTTCTTTATCCGTATTGTATTGAATATCAATTGAATTCACACAATGAGTTTAAATAGTGATCTTATTCTACCGTCACCGATTTTGCCAGGTTCCGCGGTTGGTCTACATTGCATTCGCGCAGCACAGCGATGTGGTAAGCGAGTAATTGCATTGGGATAACCGAGAGCAAAGGGGTAAGCGGTTCTTCTGTAGCCGGAATTTCGATGGTGAAATCGGCCAATTTTTTTATTTCTTCATCGCCTTCAGTAACCAACGCAATGACAACGCCTTTTCGTGCTTTCACTTCCTGAATATTGGAAACGATTTTTTCGTAAGCACTTGGATTCGTGGCAATTACAAACACCGGCATGTTTTCGTCGATCAAAGCGATCGGACCGTGTTTCATTTCGGCGGCAGGGTAACCCTCTGCGTGGATGTAGGAGATTTCTTTGAGTTTAAGTGCACCTTCAAGGGCTACCGGAAAGTTGTAACCGCGGCCAAGATACAAGGCATTGGTAGCATCTTTAAATTCTCCGGCAATATATTTTACTTGTTCATGGCAGCTTTCCAGCAAACGTTCTACTTTTCCAGGAATCAACGAGAGTTCTTGTACCA
>JAIYAP010000088.1 GCA_027488935.1 Saprospiraceae bacterium
AGCATAAAGCGGCAAGCGAGCCTGCCGTCATCTTACCAATACCCGATTTTAACATACTTTAAAATCGGTTTTTGGGATGGCCTCTCTCCTAATAGTAGGAGGGGGGCTTTTTTTATATACCAGGCCTCGGCGGCAAAACCGATTGAGATGGTATATAAATTGGGATGACGCTCGTGAATTTCCAGATTTTAAAAACGAATCTGCTATCTTTGCATGCACTTTGATTTCCAAGTGTTCTTTCAAAGATCATGTTTTTGCCAAGGAGGCTTAGATTATGCGCGACATTTCAGATTTAATAGGACGGATTTTCATATCGGCAATATTCATTTTTGAGGCCATTGATTCCAGTTGGTATTACGAAAAGACGAAGGAGACCATGGCTTTATACGGCATTACTTGGCGCCAGGATTTGATGCTGTATGGTGCAATTTTGATCTTGGTATTAGGCGGTCTGATGGTACTTACCGGATACAGAACCAGAACCGGGGCTATTTTACTCTTATTATATTGGACGCCCGTAACCTTTTTAGTACACGCTTTTTGGACCTATCCGAAAGACGAGATCCGCATTCAAAGTATTTTATTCATGAAAGATATTGCCATCATTGGTGGGTTGTTGATGTTGGCAGGCAAAGAAACGGGTCGGTATAGCATCAAACGTTTATTTGCGACGACCCGGGTTAATTAGTATTAGCGGACCTTTGCTTTTCTGATTATTTTAGAGAAATAAGATGGGAAAAGTCGTTTTACAAACACCCCCAAAACTTCTTTGCCGCCAAAGTACACCTCTTCTTTACCTGATTCGATGGCACTCAAAATTTTGCGCGCCAGGCGTTCAGGCGCCATGCCTTTGTCGGTGGCTTCATCCATGGTGCCCAGGCTTGTGCCAGATCCTGTCAAGGCATTGATACTCACGTTGGTACGAACAAATCCGGGGCACACCAGGGTTACTTTAATATGGGCATCGTGCAGTTCGGCGCGCAAGCTGTCGAAAAAACCGTGTAAGGCATGTTTGCTGGCTGCATAGGATGAGCGGTAGGGGGAGCCAAATTTACCTGTAAGGCTGGTGATTGTTACGATATGTCCCAATTGATGGGTAAGCATGGTAGGCAGCACCGCCTTTGTGAGAGCGACAGTTCCGAAATAATTAATGGCCATAATACGCTGATCTACTTCAAGGCTGGTGTCTTTCGCCAAAGAGCGCTGTGAAATGCCGCCATTATTAATCAGGACATCAATTTTACCCACTTTGCCTAGTACGGTTGCAACAATGTTTGGAATACTGGCATGTGCGGCAAGATCCAATACTTGTACGAGTACCGATGCCGCTCCAGATTTTGTGGCTGCGGCGGCCACCCGGTTGAGTTCCTGTTCGTTTCTGGAGGAGAGGATTAAGTGGGCTTCTTGTTGTGCGCAGGCATAGGCAAGCGCTTCACCGATGCCCGAAGAGGCACCGGTAATCCAGATGCGTTTGTTTTTTAGAAAACTCATATTTAAATTAACAATTGAATGATTAGGATGAATTCAGAACGAAACAGGAATTGCTCCCCATTGCAACAAGTCTACTGCTTTCGGCGGGTACAAAGGTAATAATGCCAGAGCAATCTTGTGCCTACGCTCCGCCAAGGTCGCCAATGTTCGGTAGCCGCTTCAAAATCGGGGTAAGTGGGCCGTTTTTCCAGTCCTTTTAGTACGCGAAAGGCTTCTTCCATGGCAATATCCCCTTTGGGAAGGATATCAGGCCGCATTAAACATTCTGACAAATAAATGTCAGCCGTCCAGTCGCCAATTCCTTTGAGTTTTTTCATTTCAATTTTAATCGCTTCATCGGGCAAGTGGGCGAGTTGCTCGGGTTGAAATTGGCCATTTAGTATGGCTTGTGCAAGGAGTTGGGTATAGTGGATTTTTTGCCGACTAAAACCGATTTCCCGTAACTGGGGATCAGGAAGTGTGAGAAAAGTAGTGGGCGTAATATTTTCGTCCAATATTTGCCGAAGGCGGAAAAAGGCTGCATTGGCGGACGCCAGGGATACCTGTTGCTCGAGAATAATATGCACCAGGGTAGAAAATCCGGGTTCACGCGCCCACAAAGGCGGATACCCGTGTTGTGCGTACACAAAAGCCAAAGCCGCATCCTTTTCTGCCAAGAAATGGGTGGCGGTACGCAGGTTAGTTTCGTTAAGAATTGTTATCATTGTCGGTCAGAAAACAAAAATGGCAAATTTAGGTTTTGCTATGCAGGAAGAATGATAAAAACTAGCGCAAAAACCTTTAATTTTATAATAAAACTATGAAAATTGTTACATTGACCCTCAATCCGGCCCTTGATAAGAGCACCAGCACCGAGCGTTTGGTGCCAGAGCAGAAATTACGTTGTGCCAATCTGCAAATTGATCCGGGCGGCGGCGGGATCAACGTCAGCAAAGGCATAAAAAAACTGGGTGGTATCAGTACGGCAGTTTTTCCGGCCGGTGGTCGGAATGGCGACCGTTTACAGGAACTGTTAGGCGATTGGCAAATTGAAATGTCGGTGCAGGCAGTGGCGGGCGAAACCCGGGAAAATATTTCTGTTACAGAAAATGCGAGTAATATCCAGTATCGTTTTACCTTAATAGGGCCAGATTTATCGGTTGCAGATGCAGATGCTTGTTTGCAACGAATATCCGATTTGAAGCCGGAATATTTAGTGGTGAGTGGGAGCCTGCCGAATGGTTTGCCAACAGATTATTACCAACAGGTAGCCGTTTTTTCCAAAAAAATCGGAGCGCGCCTCATTTTAGATACTTCAGGAGCCGCCATGCAAGCAGCAGTGGGGGAGGGGGTGTTCTTGTTGAAGCCCAATTTAGGCGAATTGAGTGCATTGGTCGGTGAAACCCAATTGGAAATAAATCAAGTAGACGATGCTGCGTTGGAAATCATCGGAAAAAACATATGTGAAGTGGTGGTTGTTTCGATGGGTGCGCAAGGGGCTTTGTTGGTCACGAAAGACGGATTTGAGCACATACCTGCCCCCATGGTACTGAAAAAAAGCACAGTCGGTGCTGGCGACAGTATGGTAGCTGGGATGGTTTGGGCTTTGAGTGAAAAAAAATCGTATCGTGAAATGGCACAATTGGGCGTGGCTTGTGGATCGGCGGCAACCATGAACCTGGGGACCCAGTTGTTTAAAGCAGAAGATGCCTGGCGGTTGTTTGAGTGGCTCAAAGCGTATGGCGATCGGTATAAAATTACCGATTTTGGTTAAATCTTGCGTTATTGACATGTCGCAACTTTCAATATTAGCAATAAAGTGGGCCATCTTGTGTTGCGTATTCCGAATAAAATTTCTTGAATCCCAATATTTAAAGCCTAAGATTTTAAAATTAGCCTTAAAAGATGTAGTTTGAAGGGCTTTTAAAATCCTTCTTTAAAAATTAACATAAAAAATGCATCCTTTCTAACTTTGCCGCTTCATGCCGTGGTTTTAATATCAATTTCAAGACGATGATCAATATAATACTTTTTGGCCCTCCGGGCTCCGGGAAAGGCACCCAGGCTGCCAAATTGGTGGACCGTTACCAACTTGTACACATCAGTACGGGCGATTTGTTTCGTTACGAAATCGGAAATAAAACGCCGTTGGGGCAGGAAGCCAAATCCTACATTGATAAAGGCGAACTGGTACCAGATTCGGTGACAATTGGCATGTTGAACAACAAAGTGGAGGCGCATCCCGAAGCAAAAGGTTTTATTTTCGATGGTTTTCCACGTACGATTCCGCAAGCCCAGGCATTGGATACTTTGTTGGACGAAAAAGGTAGTCCAGTGGCTGCATTACTTGCCTTACAAGTAGATGATGCCGAAATTGTAGAACGAATCAAATTGCGCGGCAAGAGCTCTGGCCGGCCGGATGACAACGACGAGGCGACCATTCGCAACCGGATTTTTGTGTATAAAAACGAAACAACGCCAGTGTTTGATTACTATAATTTGCAACATAAAAGCCACAGTATCAATGGTGTAGGCGGTGTGGAGGATATCTTTGAACGGCTTTGTGAATTGATAGACGCAGCGACGAAATAATTGAAAATAAAAAGTTAGTGGCAGGTTTACACCAATTGTTAACGGAAAAGCACCTATTTTTGAGCGGCAAAAAATAAACGTTGTCACCAAACCATTGGACTATGGCGCTTGCATCCAATCCTTGGCAATCCCTTTGGGGAAAGTTACCGGCTCCTTTGCAAAATCGTTATTATCTAACGCTTTTGGTTTTCTTTTTCCTGTTGATTTTTTTAGATCGCCATAGCATGTGGACGCAATGGCGCCTTTTCCGTGCTCAACGGCGTTTGGAATCCGACAAATCATTTTATCAGGCAAAAATAAAGGAAGCCAAAGACGAAGCGGAAGATTTTGATTTGACGAAGGAAAAGTTTGCGAGAGAGCACTATTTCATGAAGCAGCGGGATGAGGACGTTTATATTATAGAGCCTGACCCGCTACGCCAAACCAAGTAATTCCATTCATTTCATTTTCAATTTATCTTTTTCCGAATGTCTGTTTTAGTCAATAAGCACTCCAGAATTATTGTACAAGGTTTCACCGGTAAAGAAGGAACCTTTCATGCCGAGCAAATGATTGCCTATGGCACCAATGTTGTAGGCGGCGTGACACCAGGTAAAGGTGGTCAAATTCACCTCGAACTTCCTGTTTTTAATTCGGTGGAAGAAACTGTTCTTCAGGCTGGAGCCGATGTGAGCATCATTTTTGTGCCACCAGCATTTGCTGCAGATGCAATCATCGAAGCTGCTGCGGCAGGAATTAAAGTGATCGTTGCTATTACGGAAGGTATTCCGATTCAGGACATGGTACGCGCAAAAGCGTATATTGCCGATAAAGGCTGTCGCCTGATTGGTCCTAACTGTCCGGGTGTTATCACGCCAGAAGAAGCAAAAGTAGGTATCATGCCTGGTTTTGTGTTCAAACGCGGCTCTATTGGCCTGGTTTCAAAATCAGGTACCCTCACGTACGAAGCGGCTGATCAAATTGCAAAAGCAGGCCTGGGCATCAGCACTGCTATTGGCATCGGCGGCGACCCAATTATCGGTACAACTACCAAAGAAGCGGTTGAGTTGTTTATGAATGATCCCGAAACAGAAGGTATCATCATGATCGGTGAAATTGGCGGCGGTCTGGAAGCAGAAGCAGCGCGCTGGATTCATGCCAATGGTAATAAAAAACCGGTCGTTGGATTTATCGCTGGTCAAACAGCACCTAAAGGCCGCAAAATGGGCCATGCAGGTGCCATCGTTGGAAGTGCTGATGATACTGCAGCAGCTAAAATGCGCATCATGGAGGAAAATGGCCTAACAGTGGTTTCTTCTCCTGCACAAATTGGCGCTACGATGAAACGTATTATGGGCATATAATGATCAAATTATCTTTCAATATTCGGTGTTCGAAATCAACTTTCGAACACCAAATATTGAAATACCTACTTTTAAAATAAGGGCCCGCTTACACAAGTTGGCCCTTATTTTTTTTCAGGGTCCAACATCATCGGTATACTGGCCCCATCCGTAATAATTACTTTTGCATTAGGAGACAATGCCAATTGAAGCCAGGCTTCGATGCTTTTATACTGCAAAATTTGCGGTGTCAAGCCTTCACTGATAATAGAGTTTGCGTCGCGCACCCCTTGCGCCTGCAAACGCTTGCGTTCGGCTTCCTGTTTTTCGCGCAATAATTCAAATTCCATCCGTTGCGACAACTGTTCCGCTTCCAGTTTGTCCTCTATGGCCTTTGAAAGGCTTTTGGGTAACTGAATACTTTTTAACAGGACCGACTCTACTTCAATGCCCTTAGGTTTTAAGGTTTTCATCATTAAATCCCGAATGGCCACTTCTATTTCAGCGCGATTGCCCGAATGCATGTCTTTGGCATAAAAACGGGCAGTTACATCGGCAATAGCCGATCGGAATACTGGTAAAATTACAGTTTCCTCATAGTTTAAGCCAATTTTTCGCATCAAATTAGGCGCTTCCGAAATCTTAATCTGGTAAAGGATTGAAACTTCTGATCGGATTGTGAGACCTTCCCGCGACGGAATATCTACCTGTACTTCAATATTTTCCGTTTGGGTTGAAACTTTTACAATCGTAGAGGTAAAAGGGTTGTACCAACGCAGCCCACTGGTGTAGGCTTTGTCATTGTAGGTACCAAAGGTCCGCCGAACGCCTGCCTCACCCTGGCGTACAACGGTGCAACTTAAAACAGTGAGGACTACGCTGAGTAGTGGCAAATAGAAAAAAAGGTGTTGTTTCATATTAAATTGCGTTTAATGGTTATGCTACCAAAATTAATAGTATAACTATAAATAAAAAATACCTTTTTTTTGTTGTTTAAATTTGTCAAAAAAAGGTAATTTTGTTCGGAGTTTTTTTGTACCAAGTGCTAAAGTGCTCTTTTTTAATCCCGCTTCTGACGCAAGTCGCTGTTATTGAATCTTATATTTGTTAAATATATTTTTCATAATAATTCAAAACACGCATGAAAAAATTAATCCCCTTGATGATGGCCCTCCTCGGAGCCGTCTGGGCCAGTGCTCAATCATGCCCTGCTGTGCTTAACTGCCCACAGGGTACGCAAGTTTTTTGCGATTTTTCCGGCAATGATTCGCTCTTGTGGAATGCCGCTCCTTTAACGTATAGTATTGATCATCAAACGAATGACCTGTACGAAGGTGCCGCCAATCTGAGCTTGAATATTTTGGGTTGTAAAGGCGGCGGTGCATTGTATGTTTCTTTTAAATTGTTTCTCGATTTGAATCAGGACAACCTGGAAGAAACCGTCATTTGTAGCCAATTGCTGCCGCAAACAGGTTATGTGCTGGCTAACAATGCATTTAACCCTGATTATACCGGCGGTGACTTGTATTTGTTTGACAAGCGCGATGTTTCGGACTCTTTGCTTTATACCTTTGATATACAGTTACTTAACCAAGGGGATACCACAGTTGCCAGTATTTATTGGCATAACCTAAAATATCCGAATTCGATTGTGACACCGCGTTTGCCAGAAGGCAAGCATCGGATTGTGTGGACGGTAACGCAAGATAGTATTAGTACTTCCTGCGAATACCCGGTGCGCATTCGGGACTGCGGGGAGCCGTTGGTATTCTGTAAAGATGCGCTTTCCGTGGATATTGATGAAAGTTTAGGGTATGCCATCGTGCCTGTATCCAGTTTGATCGATTACGTGGAGGATAATGTAACGCCCAATGGTTTGTTGCAATACGGTATACGACGCAGTAATTCAGGATTGGGTTTTCCTGCGGATACCCTTGGGCAAGCGATTCCAGTGCTCAATTTGGGCTGCGAATTTGCAGCAAGTACCCAAACTGCGGAGGTGTGGATTAAGGATAAATCGGGCAATACGACTGTATGCGAGTCGGTTATTCAGATTTTACCCAGTCCAATTGCTTGTGCGCTTGCGGTGCCAACCATTTGTTCGGTGCCCTACAACAACGTCAACTTAACCTTGGACGGGGTGCATTATGAATTACTTTGGACCCTAAAAGATTCGGAGGAATGCAAATATAATATGCCGAATATCTCGACGGCCTGCACCGAATTGGATTCTTTTCCAGGAGCCAGTTATTTCAGCATTCAGCCGGTTAAAAATACAAACCCACTCAACGGTGTATCCACTTATGATTTGTTATTGATGTCGAAGCACATCCTCAATGTGGAGCCGCTCGATGCAGCCTGGAAAATGATTGCGGGTGATGTGAACCGCAGTGGCAGCATCACCAATTTTGATATTGTGGAGTTGCGCAAATTGTTGCTGGGCTTGCACGATAAACTACCGAACAGTACTTCCTGGCGTTTTTATGCGGCATATTGCCAGTTTCCCCCGAATCCATTTGATGGCTGGTGCCCCTGGGTGCTCACCCTTGAAAACCTGCCCCTGGAAAACTACGATGCTACCTATTATTTTTATGGATTGAAGGTGGGCGATGTAAATGGCAATGCCCAGTTGGTCGATTCGCTGATCGGAACGGAAACGGAGCCCCGCAGTGTTCAACAATTAGTCACGATCGATCCGTCGATGGAATCGGGTGCCGTGTTGGATATTCCGGTGTATGTAAAAGATGGCGGCAATTGGTCGGGCTGTCAGCTGGAACTTAATTATCCAGCAGATATGATTAAAATTGAGGGGATTATACCTGGAAATTTTGGTAATATGTCGACCGATCATTTTGCACAGCCAGGAGATGGCCGCATTACGATGAGCTGGTTTGAAGTGCAACCGGTCGTAATTGCTCCAGGAAATCCACTGTTTACCTTGCGGGTGCGTGCGCAAAGCCCCCTGCGATTGTCGGAAGTCCTGAAAATACAAACCGCACGGATTGCCGCAGAAGCTTATCCGGTGGCGGCAGAAGTACATAATTTAAGCTTGGTTTTTGATCCGGCAGCAGCGAAAATTCAACCGCAGGCCATTTGGGCACCACAACCGAATCCAACCCAGGATGGTGCCGAAATTACCCTCGAACTTCAATCGGCCGAAAATGTGCTCCTGACCTTGATGGACATGGCTGGCCGGGAGGTATATCAATCCAAAACCAGCCTTGCTGCCGGAACCCACTTGTTGGACGTACCTGCCGCTGCACTTTCTATGGCTGGTGTGTACAGTTGGCGCGTGGTAGCGGGCACAACCACCGCAAGTGGAAAGCTGGTTCGTTTATAAAAAACTACTTTTTTATTATAGATTGGTTTCAAACCCGACAAGATGCAATATCTGTCGGGTTTGTACATTTTTTTACCATAGGAAATTGAAAGATAAGTCAGAACTTGCATGCACTTTCGGGTAGCACAAAATTGACGACTTAAATCTAAGTTGCAGTTTTATATTTTATTATAAAATTTTATTATTAATAGATGTTTCAATTTGGCTTGAAATGTCACAACAATAAATCTCATGAGAAAAAGACTGCTTTACCTGCTTTTTACCCTCAGCCTTACCGCACCGTTACTTGCTCAAACCGGTGGACCTGAAGGTAAACCACTAGAACCAACCGTTTGTTTTAAAACCGAAACAGGCGCGAATGTTACGGAAATCGCTGTGGCGGTAACTGGGTACGGGAACAACATTCCATCTTTCGTCTTTACGATCCCGCCTGGGAATAATTCCTGTGTTGGCCCCTTCAACAGCTTACCGCTGGCCAGCAGTATCATTATTGAACCTGCCAAATCGGACAATCCACTCAACGGGGTAAGTACCTTTGATTTGGTGTTGATATCCAGACATATTTTAGGAATTCAGCCTTTAACATCGCCTTACAAGATCATTGCAGCAGACGCAAACAAAAGCAACTCTGTTTCAACGTTTGATATCGTTGAATTGCGGAAGTTGATTTTGGGGATTTATGTAAAACTTCCGAATAATCAATCCTGGCGTTTTGTAAAGAGTTCGTATGTATTTCCGAATTTGCAAAATCCGTTTCAGGCCGTTTTCCCGGAAACGATCACCATTCAAGAAGTCCCCGCTACGCCCTCCACCGTTTTTATTGCAATTAAAGTAGGTGATGTAAATGGTTCGTCTATTGGCAGTACGTTGACAGCCACTGAATCGCGTTCGGCGCAGGCACTATCCATTTCTGATCAAATCCTTGAAGACGGCGCAGTAGTAGATGTTCCGGTTTACAGCAAAGAAATGGTGCAATGGCTTGGTTTTCAAGCGGGTATCAACTACAATGAAGATCTGTTGCAACTGGAATTAATAAAGCCAGGCGATTTGCCGGCACTGGATGTCGATAATTTTATGGAAACAGCAGGTTCGGTCCGTTGTAGTTGGTCGGTGCCCGTGGCGCAAACAATCGCCTCCAACACCCCCTTGTTTACCATGCGTTTGCGGGCAAAACAATCCCTGCGCCTGTCGGATGCGTTGCAACTAGATGAGGCTCAATTACTTCCTGAAGCTTATGATAACGTTTCGCCCTTGCCACTTACTTTGGCTTTTAGTTCAGAAAAACTTGCCAACGGTGAGGCTTTTAAAGTTTTGGGCGTACAACCGAATCCGACCACAGCAAGTGCAGTATTAAACATATCCATGGAGCAGGCCGCTGAAGTACAACTGGAATTGTACGATGCGTTGGGTCGGTTGTGTTATCAAAATAACCAACCCTTGGAGTTTGGACAAAATTTGCTCGACATTCCGGCAAATGCCATGCCCTTGGCTGGTATGTACACCTGGCGCGTGGTAGCAAATGGCGTTGAAAAAACGGGAAAACTGATCCGGCAATAAAAGCGGTTAATCTACTCCCAATCCGGCAGCACGCCCCGCTTTCCAACACCAAAACAGCGCAAAAGTGCCCACTACGCCAAATGCAAACGGCAAACTGGTGGATTTTGCTAAAAAACCAATGACAGTGGGTCCTGCTAAAAAAGTACCCATTGCAAAAGTATTCATCGTCGCCAAACCCGCACCAGGCGCCATGCCTGGTGCGCGTGCGGCGCTACCATACAACACAGGGGCACCCAATGACACGCCCGCACCAATCATCGCAAAGCCAAGCAGGGTGGCAAAAATGCCTTGTCCTGAAATAGCCAAAGCAAAACCCAATGCTACTACCGCGCCACCCACCTGCAAAACCTGTCGATTGCCATACCGTAACAACAATATATCACCGGCCATCCGGCCAGCAGCCATAAAAAAGGCATAAGCAGCAAAACCCCAACCGACCATCCAGGCAGGTGCCAACACAATATCCCGCATGTACACCGCTGCCCAATCGGCCATCGCACCTTCTGCCAGGTTGGTACATAAACTCAACACAATCAATCCCCAAAGTATGGAATTAGGCCATAAAAAAGTGGCACCTTTATCGTCTGCGCGCGGCTCCTCCTGAATGCTCAAAATGGCGGGCCGCAAACTCAAACCAGAGAACGCCACACCCAGCGCCATAATAGCCATATACACCAGGGGCGCAAGTCCAAAACCAGTCAGCGTACTTCCTAAGGCCGAACCGGTCATCGCCCCCAGCGACCACATACCATGGCAGGTCGACATGATCCGAATATGATCGCTGCGTTCGATGGAAGTAGCGCAAGTATTCATCGCCACATTTAAAATAGAAAAAAACAGCCCGCATAAAAACAAACTGAGGCCGGTAAGCAATACCGTGGGCATGGCTACCGGTAAAGCAAAGGCTGCTGCTGCAAGAACCATCGACACGATGGTCGATTGTCGCATCCCATATCGCTTGATCATCAGGGCCGCCAAAGGATTGGCCAACGTGATGCCCAAAGGCAGGGTAAACAACAATAAACCTAGTTGCGCATCGTCAAGGGCAAATTTTGTTTTGATGGTGGGGATCAATGCCGACCAAGAGCCATACAATAATCCGTCGGAAGCAAAGACAAAACCAACGGCGCGGCTGCGGGTGTGCGAAAAAAAAGACTGAAAGTGCTGGAAAAAGACAGACATAAGGTGCATTTTGCGGCGTAAAACTACACTTAGGCGCGCACAAACTTCGATGGTACGTCAAAAAGTGCAAAATTTTACTGAATAATTAAGCACGTTGTATGTCTGGAACTGGAAAATTTGAAATGTTTGCCAATCGGCTCGATAAGGTAAACCGCCATATAAGTAAGTGGGCGCGTAAACAGGGAATCACTTGTTATCGGGTGTATGATGATGATATGCCGGAGTTTCCGCTGGCCATTGATGTATACGAAAGCGTTTTGCACGTATCGGAATACGACCGGCCGCACGGCATGGAGCCCGACGAGCATGTAGCCTGGCTGGAAGGAAGCATGCAGGTAATGTCGGAAGTGTTGGGGTTTTCGCAGTCGCTTATTTTTTTAAAATACCGACAACGCCAAAAGGGCTTGAGCCAATACGATCATTTTTCCCGGGAAGGGGCCGAGTTTTTAGTGCGTGAAAATGGATTGCGGTTTGTCATCAAACCCAGCGATTATTTGGATGTGGGGTTGTTTTTGGACCATCGCAACACCCGGCAAATGGTGCGCATGGCTTCTGAGGGACGTCGGGTGCTCAATTTATTTGCATATACCGGTTCTTTTACGGTGTATGCAGCGGCCGGCGGAGCGATTGAAACACTCACGGTTGATATGTCGAATACCTATCTGCAATGGGCCGATCGCAATTTGGCCCTCAATAATTTTACAGAGGAGCACCACCGCTTTTTGCAGGCCGATGTGTTGCAATGGGTGCGGGATGCCCCCAAGCGCCGTTGGGATTTGATCGTGCTCGATCCGCCTACCTTTTCCAATAGTAAACGGATGCATGGCACCCTCGATATTCAGCGTGACCATGTTTGGCTGCTCAATCGTACCCTGGAAATGCTCGCGCCAGGGGGGATGTTGTACTTCTCCACAAATTTTCGAAAATTTAAAATAGATCACGCAGAAATTAAGGCAACAATTCAGGACATTAGCGCTCAAACTGTACCCAATGACTTCAGAAATAAAAAGATACACCATTGCTTTTTATTGAAGGTATAAACGCTTTTCTCCCTAACCAAGCCGGGTAATCCACGCCCGGGATGCGCTTAATCCATGCAAAACTTACTCACTGGAATTTTATTCCTCTGTTCGCTTACAGCTGTTTCAGCCATTTCCAAGTACAAAGCAGGCGATAAATTGTTTGTCCTCTCCACCGCTGGCCTGTCGCTGCGGGAAGCGCCCGATATCAGCAGCGCCAAAATAATATCTATCAAAAACGGTGCTCCACTGGTTGTATTGAAAGAAGATTTAAACCTATATCCGTTTAGTTTGACAGAATTTGACGGCTATGAACTCGCAGGATATTGGGTAAAAGTGCTTACCTGGGATAACAAAACGGGTTATGTGTTTGATGGATACCTTTCCCGGTATCAAGCACCCAAGAAGGTGATTTTAAAAGAACATATCAACGAGCAATACGTTATTGCGGAGCAATATATGATGGTGCACAGCAAACGCAAGGGCAAACGCGTTACATTACCTGCTGCCTCTGCGCAGTTTATCCACTATAAACAGGCATTTGTAAATGGTGCTTCTGTGGAAGTAAATGCAGGAGAAGGATATGCGTCATATACCATCTTGTTTGATAAAACGACCACTTTTGAAGAGGCTTACCTGATTGGACGCGCCCTTTGGTTCGATGGTAAACCTGCTCAATTGGCCTTCGATGATGGTATCATCACAATGTCCAACGCCGAAAATGTGCTGGTTGCCACCGTAAGTCTCCAAAACAATTTGCCTTTGCTTACGCTTACCAGTGCAGATTAAGAAACTGGTCTTGCCATTTTTTCTCTATTTTTTGTTAATTTTGGCTTTTATACAAGTCTATTAAACACCACAAACTATGCGCATCCTGTTGGTTTTATGTTGCATCCTGTATTCCTTATTCGCCTCCGCACAGGTTGATTTGTCTAGGGGCTGGAAAATCAAGTCCGGAGACGATGCCGCCTATGCTAAAGCCGACTATCCAGATCAGGACTGGGGAACCGTCCAACCGACCCACAACTGGGAGCAACAGTCTTTGCCCAATTATGATGGCTTTGCCTGGTACCGGGTGCATTTTAAACTTACAGACGCTGTATTGGCAGATGCGTATTTAAAAGACAGTCTTCGAATTTTGTTGGGCCCCATTGACGATGTAGAAGCAACTTTTTTAAATGGCGTCTATTTGGGTGGAAATGGTGTATTTCCGGATCAAAAGGATGGATATCGAACTGCCTGGGATCTTTCCCGGCGCTATGTTATTGCCCGCAATCATCCGGCATTGCGATGGAATGCCGACAATGTGTTGGCGGTGCGCGTATATGATGGCGGCGGTCCAGGGGGCTTTTTTACCAATACACCGCGTAACATTGGCCCCATTGATTTGCTCGATTTTATCAGCATGGATGTAGAAAAAACACCCTTTGATTTTTCGAAAAAGGAAATCGTTTCGCAAGAAATTGAAATACGCAACCACTATAAAGCGGCGATTCAAGGAACCTTAACGGTAACCGTTTTTAATGCAAAAAATGCGGCAAAATCGATCAAGTCCTTTAGTCAACCCATTCAAGTGGCAGCGCACGCGGTACAGGTTTGTCCAATTTCTTTACCCAAACTGGAACGCGCCTGGATTCAATACGAATTTAAAGAAAGCAAAACCGGCAAATCGTTTAAAAAGGGACTGGAAACGCCGTATATACTCACGCCACCCGAACCTTTAATACCCAAAATCAACAATCCTGCGGTGTACGGCGCACGACCGGGGGTGCCTTTTTTGTATAAAATTGCGGCAACCGGCAAGGCTCCGCTGGCTTATGCAGCCAAAGGATTTCCGCCAGGCTTGCGTATGAATGCGGCTACGGGGGTGATTTCGGGTATGGTAAACCAACGCGGTATGTTTTCCGTTTCGATCACCGCGACCAACAGCCTGGGCGCTGATACCAAAACCATTTTGTTGGTGATTGGCGATAATATTTGCCTGACCCCACCCTTGGGCTGGAACTCCTGGAATTGCTGGGGACTGAGTGTGAGCGACGACAGGGTGCGCGCTTCAGCAGATGCTTTGGTGAAAAGCGGGCTGATCAACCACGGCTGGACCTATATTAACATCGATGATGGTTGGGAGGCACCCAAACGAGATTCGATGATGGGTGCTATTTTTGCAAACGATAAATTCCCGAATATGCCTGCCTTGAGCGATTATTTGCACAAACAAGGGATGAAAATGGGCATTTATTCTTCGCCCGGGCCGCTCACCTGCGGTTCCTACCTCGGCTCCTGGCAGCATGAAGACCAAGACGCTCAAACCTGGGCCGATTGGGGCGTTGATTACCTGAAGTACGACTGGTGCTCTTATGGAACCGTGGCACCTAAAGTATTGCAAAAGGCTGATTTAGAACAACCTTATGCCGTAATGCGCGCAGCCCTCAATGCAACCAACCGCGATATTGTTTATAGCCTTTGTCAATATGGTATGGGCAATGTTTGGAACTGGGGAGAAGAAGTGGGCGGCAATCTGTGGCGCACCACCGGCGATATTACGGATACCTGGGAAAGCGTGGCTAGTATTGGGTTTTCACAAGATAGTCTGAACGCTTTTGCGCGTCCGGGCCATTGGAATGATCCCGATATGTTGGTAGTGGGCTGGCTGGGCTGGGGCGATCATTTGCATCCCTCCCGTCTTACCCCATCCGAGCAGTACACCCACATTAGTTTGTGGGCGATGTTGTCGGCACCGTTGTTGATTGGTTGTGATTTGAGCCGCATCGACGATTTTACCTATAATTTGTTGGCCAATGATGAGGTTATTGCGATTGATCAAGATCCGGAAGGCAAGCAGGCGGTACGTAAAATTGAACAGCCGGACTACCAAATTTGGGTCAAGGAGTTGAGTGATGGCAGCAAGGCCGTTGCCGTATTTAATTTGTCTGAAACCGACCAAACGATCTCCATAAACTGGGCTGAATTGGGTTTAAAAGACTACAAAAAGGTGCGCGATGTATGGCGGCAAAAAGACCTTGGCAAATTCGGAAAAACACATAAAACTTCGGTTTACAGCCATGGCGTATCTTTATTGCGGGTTTATTAAAACATCTAAATCATGAATTTGAGAAGTATTCCTTGCCTTTTGGGCTTGAGTCTGGCGTTTCTAGCCTGTCATCCAGATTTTTATAAAGTATCCGATCGGACGCCAGAAGGTAGTTTTACCGAAAACTGTGAAGGTCCGAATGTGGACCGTCAAGGAAACCTGTTTGTGGTCAATTGGCAAAAAGATGGCACCATTGCGCGCATCCCACCCGGAAAACCGGCCGAATTATTTGTGGAATTGCCCAAAGGCAGTACCGCCAACAGCATTCAATTCGATTCAAAAGGCGCCTTGTTGCTCGCTGATTTTACCGGACATAATGTGTTAAAGGTAGATCCGGCAACCAAAGCCGTCACCGTGCATTGCCATGATGCGCGATTTAACCAGCCCAACGATTTGTGTATCACTAAATCGGATGTATTGTACGCATCCGACCCCAACTGGGCAAAAGGAACCGGTCAAATCTGGAAAATTACCTCGGATGGACAAGCGCAATTGCTCGCAAAAGACATGGGCACCACCAATGGCATTACCTTAAGTCCTGATGAACGTTTCCTGTATGTGAATGAATCAATACAGCGCAATATTTGGGTTTTTGAGGTTACACCTACCGGATTAAGCAACAAACGTCTGTTTCATTCTTTTGAAAAAGACGGCCTTGACGGGATGAAATGCGATGTAAAAGGCAATCTATACGTGACACGCTGGGGCGCCGGGGAAATCGCCGTTTTTGCACCAAACGGCCAACTTTTGCGCACCATAACCACCCAAGGGAAAAAAGTAAGCAACCTGAATTTTGGCGGAAAAGATGGCAAAACTGTTTTTGTCACCTTGCAAGACCGCAAATGTGTCGAAATGTTTCAAAATGAAATATCCGGCAAGCAGTAGGGTTATTCAGGATACATTTCATAAATGCTCCAAATATGCGAGCGTTCCTGCCAATGGTTAAAATTTAAATATTGTACCCACATCGGCAAATATTGGTAAACAGGCACCAATTTTATCTTCGGGATAGTTTGATCCATTTTTAAGCGCCGGTACAAATACAAATTTCCGGGTTGTGCCAATGCCGACAGGGAATCAAGATCGTTCACTATTTGGACCTGGATATTGGGGTGGCAATATACATAGGATGCTACATCTACCCGTTTGTAAGGGCTTTCTGTGGCTGCATATAACACAATCGGTCCTTGATTTGCACGGTGGTATAAATAACTAAAATAAGGCATGAAACTTTGCATCGGCTGGGTGCAAAAATAGATCCACAACAGGGTGTTCATCCCGATGGAAACACCTGCCAGGTATCGTAGCATCCTGTGATTTCGCCATAGAAGCACCAAATCGCGCCATCCCACCACCGCAAAGAACAATACCACATACATCATGGGGAATAGAAACCGCAATTCCTTGTGTGCCACCACCGAATGGCCTAGAAAAAAGGGAACAAAGGCCCATGTAAACAAATGATGCGGTTTTTTATAAATGCCCCAGACCATCCCAATAATGATGAAAAAGCTAATCGGGGGCAAGAGTTTTACTACACCCGCGGGTAAATAAAACCACCAGGGCGCCACACCATATTCGGCCGCTTTTTCCTCTATGATGTTGCGGGTGAAATAGTTGTAAGGGGCACAAACCCATTCACCATAAAAATAAAAGTCGCTTAAAGTACCCAGGGCCAAACTGAATAGGCCACCGAAGATCAGCCAATACCAGTGGGTTCTGGCCGGCTTTTTTACCCTGATCAGCCAAGCGCCAACACCCAGCAAAGCAAAGGCCATTTGATACCGCAAACAAAACGAAAGGCCCAGTAATGCGCCAATGAGTGCCCATTCTCCGCGTTTTTGCGGCGTTTGCAACAACATCAGCGCTGCGCTTAACCAACAAATGGCCGACCAGTTTTCAGAAGAAAAACGCACACTGAGCATGGGCCCAAACCACAACAATAAACAACTCCAAAACAGCACTTTTTGCCATTTTTCTTCCAAATCCAGCGTCCGAGATAAGGCAAAATAAACCAGCAAACTCAAAATACCACTCCATACCCGCAGTAACAGAACCTGAAAAAACGGGTCGGTGAGGCCCACGGTATTTAAAATCTGCATCTCTAAGGCAGCCAGCAGGGGTTGTATCGTCGGACGAATGCGGTCGCCAAACTCCCAGGCCATATCCGTGGTAGGGGTGCGTCCCAATTTCCAGTTGGCAAATTCAAGGATTTGAAAATGCTCGTCGGGATGGAAATAACCCGATGTAAACCAGGCAGTTGTGGCATAAATAACCGCTCCTGCCAGCAATATATGCCACCAGGACCAATTGAACAGCCACAAACACCATTTTTTTAGCACCTGGTCTTAGAAATTGATCAGGTCTACGTCAAAAATCAATACAGAGTTGGCCGGAACGCCGTTGTAATCATTTGGTCCATAAGCCAGGCCGGATGGAATAAAGAACTGGCCTGAGCCACCTTTTTTCAATAAAGGAATCGCTTCCTGCCAACCCACGATCACTTCAGTGAGGAAAAATGAAACGGTTTGGGTGCCTTCAGTTTGGTCAAACACTTTGCCATCCAGGTAATAGCCTTTATATTTTACGTTTACCCTCGACGAAAGGGTAGGATTGCTGCCTGCACCTTCTTTCGTTATGATGTAGTGTAAGCCCGAAGCTGTTTTTTGAGCCGTCAGGCCTTTGTCAGTCAAATACTGTTCAATTTTTTTAATATCTTCGACCAGTTGTTCTTCCGGACTCAAAGATTTATCGCAAGAAAGGGCAAAAAGGCTAAGGCACAAAGCCAGGATTGTGAATAGACGCATCTTTTTATTTTTTTTGAAGGTCAAAAGTACGGCATGATGTTCGGGATTACACCTTTGCCGGATTGTTTTCTTCTTGCATGATTTTGGTTTGGTGGGCAATGCTTTCCTGATGGACGGCTGTGAGGAATTTTTCCACAAAAGGATCATTTAAACCGCGTTCCCTGCCTTGCTGGTAGGCCTTTTCCAAAATTTCATTCCAGCGGGCCGTTTGCAGGATGGCGATGTTGTTGCGTTTTTTATACCGACCAATATCTTCCGCTAGGCGCATGCGGCGTGCCAACAGGTTCATCATCTCCAGGTCTACCTCATCAATTTTATGCCGCAAGTTTTCAATATGTTCCAAAAAACTGACGTTATCGGTCGTTTCGCGGCGCAGGACCAGTCTTTGGCAAAGTTCATGGTACACCAAGGGCGTAATTTGTTGTTTGGCATCGCTCCAGGCAGCATCCGGTGTGTGATGTACCTCGGTCATCAGACCATCGTAGTTTAAGTCAAGCGCCTGTTGGGCAATTTCAAGTAAATCTACCCGGTTGCCACAAATATGGCTGTTATCGCAAATCAGCGGAATTTCGGGCATTCTTCGGCGCAATTCGATGGGGATTTCCCAGTAAGGCGCATTCCGAAATTTACTTTTAGCATAAGTTGAAAATCCGCGGTGAATGGCCCCCAACTGGGTGATGCCTGCATTCCCAATCCGTTCGATGGCGCCAATCCACAAATCAAGGTCGGGATTAACCGGATTTTTGACCAAAACAGGCACATTTACCCCTTTTAAAGCATCTGCAATTTCCTGCACGGAAAACGGATTGACGGTTGTTCGCGCGCCAATCCACAATACATCAATGCCAAATTTGAGTGCTTCATATACCTGGTTTGCATTGGCCACTTCAATAGTGGTGCGCAGGCCCGTTTCTTCCTTTACCCGGCGCAACCAGGGCAGTGCTTGTGCACCATTCCCTTCGAATGCCCCTGGTCGGGTGCGCGGTTTCCATACACCTGCCCGGTACAAATCAATGGCTTGTCCGGGATGTTGGGTACTTAAATCTTTCAAATCATGGGCGATTTGGAGTACTTGCGTTTCTGTTTCAGCCGAACATGGGCCTGCGATCAGGAACGGGCGATCATTGTGCTTTTGGAACATGCTGTTGTCTTTTAGTATGTTTATGTTTTTATTGTTGTCTTTATTAATTGAAAACATTCTTTATTGTCAGTTCAAAGTGGTTATGAAAGCGGATGGCATTCAATCCATTTAAATCAGGGTTTATTGTAAGATGCGTTTAATTTCATTGGCCTGCTCCATTAGGGCATACAAGCCTTGCAAATCTTTGTTTTCCAACATATTGCGAAACTGAATGGTGTTTGCAATGAACGCGTCCAATACTTCCAGCACATGTTGGCTGTTTTGCTCAAAAATGGGCGTCCAGGTGGCAGGATTGCTTTTGGCCAAGCGCACGGTGCTGCTAAATCCGCCGCCCGCCAAATCAAAAATACGTTGCTCTTCTTTTTCCTTTTCCAAAACCGTAAGCGCTAAGGAGAAAGAAGCAATATGCGAAATATGGCTCACATACGCCACATGCAAATCGTGTGCATTGCTTTCCATAAAGGTCATGCGCATGCCCAGCGCCAGATAAGCGGCCGTTACCATTGCACAAGCTTCCGAACTACTTTGATCGGTATCACACAATACCACACATTTGCCTTGAAACAACCCGCTTAGTGCTGCTGCAGGACCGGAATATTCGGTCCCCGCCATCGGGTGGGTTGCGACAAATTGTTTTCTAAGTGGGTGGTTTTTAATGGATTGTACGACAGGGTGCTTCGTAGAACCTGCATCAAACACGACCTGATCTGGACGGATAAGGTCCAAAACGCGCGGCGCCAGTTGAACTAAATGATCTACCGGAGTGGCCAACAAAACCAGATGACTTTGTGCTAGGGCTGCTTCCAAGGGCAGGATTTTATCCACCAATCCAAGTGCCAATGCTTTTTCGGCATGCGTGCGGGAGGCTTCCACCCCGATCAAACTGCTTGCAAACCCGCTTTCCCGCAAACCAATTGCAAAAGAGCCGCCCATTAATCCTAATCCTATAATACAAACGGTCATACTTTTATAGCGTTTAAAAATGATTGAATGCGTTGGGTGGCTTCGTCAAATATCGTACATTCCGAGCATAAGGCAATTCGAACATAATCTGCGCCGGCAGAACCAAAAATTCCGCCCGGGGTCACAAAAACATGTGCTTTTTCGAGCAAATCATCGCTCAAAGCATATCCATTTGGATAAGTGTCTGGAATTTTTGCCCACACAAACAAGCCTTGTTGGTCGCGCTGGTACGTACATCCCAGGGTGTTGAGCAATGCAAATGCGCGTTGTTGTCGGGCTTGGTACTGCGCATTGAGTCCTTCATACCAGGTATCCGGTAATTGCAGCGCAGCGACGGCGGCTTTTTGTAGCGGGTAAAACTGACCGGAATCCATGTTGCTTTTAAATCGAAGGATCGCTTGAAGGTAGGCTGGATGCCCTGCAACCATGCCCATCCGCCAGCCCGCCATGTTGTGCGATTTGCTCAAGGAATTAAATTCCAGGGCCCATTCAGATGCTCCCTCCGCAGCCAGGATGCTTATAGGCGCATCATTTAAAATAAAGCTGTACGGATTGTCATTGACGATTAAGATGTGATTTTCTCGTCCAAAATCGACTAAATCTTGAAAAAATGCCGCAGTTGCCCTGGCGCCAGTGGGCATGTGCGGGTAATTTACCCACATAATTTTTACCCGGCTCAAATCCTGGGTCGCCAGTGCTTTTAAATCGGGCAACCAATGATTGCGCGCATCCAGATCATAATATATAGGTGTGGCACCTGCCAAAACGGTGGCAGCACGGTAAGTTGGATAACCGGGATTGGGCAATAAAGCAACATCGCCAGCCTCCAAAAAACTCATCGCAAGGTGCAAAATGCCTTCTTTCGAGCCCATCAAGGGCAATATTTGGGTATTTGGATCCAGCGTCACCCCATACCAGCGCATATACCATTCGGCCCAGGCCTTGCGTAAATCTGGAATACCCGTGTACGACTGGTACGTATGCGCTAGCGGGTGCGCGAGGGCCGTTGTGAGCGCCGTTTCTACCTCGGCAGCAGGAGGTAAATCGGGGGAACCAATACCCAGGTTGATGACTGATTTGCCATCGGCCTGCATTTGCGCAATGGCGCGCAATTTTTGGGCAAAATAATATTCGGAAACGTGGGCTAAACGAGCGGCTGTTTGAATCATCGTGTGGTGTTTAGCGTGTTTTTAGTATTTAAATGGTGGGTTTCCGGCATTTTGCCCGCTTCATACACCCCTAACACCTGAAGTTGTTGGGTGGTAGCGTCGAGCAATTGCAGCGTAGCGGGAATATGGGCAGGATTCGGATGGATAAAATCGATAAAAAACTGGTATTCCCAGGCTTTTCCGAGTTTGGGGGCCGATTGAATTTTGGTCAGGTTGGCGCCTTCTGCGGCCAGCATGGTTAAAATACGGCTCAAACTGCCGCTTTGATGTGGAATGCCAAACTGGAGCGATACTTTATTTGCGCCGGACAAGGGCTGGGCATCTGTTGCCGGTTTGAGCACTAAAAATCGGGTAAAATTGACGGGATCATCTTCAATACCCGGGACTAAAACGGCCAGCCCATACAGCTCTGCCGCTAAAGTACTTGCAATGGCCGCCCGATTGCGCAGGCCGTTTTTGGCAATTTCGGCGGCACTC
Source organism: Saprospiraceae bacterium (assembly GCA_027488935.1). GTDB lineage: Bacteria > Bacteroidota > Bacteroidia > Chitinophagales > Saprospiraceae > M3007. The sequence continues at coordinate 22,131 of JAIYAP010000088.1, forward strand.
ATTGCTGTATCTTCTGATTCGACCAATTGAATTTCCGGAAACTGTTTCAAAAACAACTTGCATTGCGCCAGGGCCATCGGGTGGGAGTGCACCGATGCCAGGTCTTGTAGCGAGACACCCGGCAAGGCCAATAAATTTTGACGAATGGGGAGCAATACTTCCCCAACAATGCGCAGTTGACTGCGTTGCAACAGGCTGTAATTGGGCAAGATAGAACCTGCTATGCTGTTTTCAATGGCCATCACCGCAGCGTCGGCATGGGCGGGCAAACAAGCCAATTGCACGAGTTCTTCAAACGTTGTGGCAGGCACTAAGGTCGTATTTAAGCCAAAAAATTGCCGGGCCGCAACCGCGTGAAAGGCGCCAGGCACGCCCTGAATCACTACCCGAGGGCTATTTTGTTTCGGTAAATCAAAATTCGTTGTGTTCATCTGTTCGGATTGGACCAAAATAAAAAAGGAGCCCCTGACGTGCAGGAACTCCTTTTTTGTGTAAAATAAGTGCTTTTTTATCTTCACTTACACCCAAAGGCTATTCCCGACCCTTTTCTAAAATAGAAAAAGTATCCAAAATAACCAAAGTAATAAGTGCAGTTCGAATTCATTGTACTGTTGTACTGTTACGCTGCAAATGTGTAGGGTTTGTTTTTAAAAAACAAGCTTTTCATTAAAATTTTTCAAAGGAACATGAAAATGCTACTTTTGTCCATTCGTACACTCCCTAAAATGAGTTTGATATGTCAGCTAATCTCCGAAATTGTATTTCGCTTTCCGTATTCCTGCTTTGTTCGGTGCTGCTTTTGCCGTGTTTTTCTACTGCGCAGCCTGTATCTACGACCTACACGCCCGACTGGGAATCGCTGGATAAGCGCCCAACGCCAGAATGGTGGACCGATGCCAAATTCGGCATTTTTATTCACTGGGGCGTTTATTCTGTTCCAGGCTACACCGCCAAAGGCAACTATGCTGAGTGGTACCTTAACTCCTTGACAAACAACGCACACGATGGGAAAGTGCGGGAATTTCATCACATTAATTACGGCGACCGAAATTATTATGACCTGGCTGATGATTTTAAAGCAGAGTTGTTCAATCCCGACGAGTGGGCCAAAATGTTTGAAAATGCAGGCGCCAAATACATGGTGCTTACATCCAAACACCACGACGGATTTTGCTTGTGGCCAAGTCAGGAAGCCGGTAAGACCTGGGGTTTCCCCTGGAGTGCAGATGTACGTGGGCCCAATCGAGACCTGGTAGGTGATTTGTTTAAAGCCGTGCAAAAAACGCAGGTGAAGCCTGGTTTATATTTTTCTTTATATGAATGGTACAATCCTTTGTGGACATTTGATCCGGGCCGTTTTGCTGCCGATCATTCCATGCCACAATTGTACGACCTGGTACAACAATACCAGCCCTGGGTTGTGTGGGCCGATGGCGACTGGGATGCAAGTCCTGAAACCTGGCAATCGCAGCAATTCCTGAGCTGGTTGTACAACGAAAGCCAAATTAAAGATAAAGTGGTGGTAAATGATCGGTGGGGGAGTGGTACCCGTTTCAAACATGGTGGCGTGTACACCCCTGAATATCAACCCGATATGGAATTTGAGGACCATGCCTGGGAGGAAAGTCGCGGGATGGGTGCTTCTTACGGATACAATCGGGCGGAAGACATCCAGGATTATAATTCATCGCAGGCTTTAGTATTGCACCTGATCGATAAGGTATCGCGTGGCGGTAATTTTTTGCTCGATATTGGTCCGGATGGACATGGGCAAATTCCGCCCATCATGCAGGAGCGGCTTGCGGATATTGGTAAATGGTTGAATATCAATGGAGAAGCAATTTATAACACCCGTCGGTGGCGTATTACCAATCAATGGAGTACGGGCAACCGCAATTTTAAACCAGAACTTATAGACGGCTGGAAAACAGGGGGAGATGTATTGCTTAAACAAACCATCGATCCAGAACCCGGTTTTGCCGTAAAAGAAGTGTTTTACACCTTTAATCCTAAAACAAAATCGCTGTATGCCATTTTCCCGAAATACCCGGAGAACAAAAAACTCGTGTTAAAAGGCATCAATTTGCCCCCCAATACCGAGGTAAGCATGTTGGCGACCAAAGAAAAACTGAAATGGGAAAACAGTATGGCCACCAAAGTGCTGTCTGTCGATCGTCCGGGCGATGATTACCGCGATCCCAAAACACCGAAAAGTACGGCAACTACAGAGGGGCAAGACTTAGTCATTACCCTGCCGGAGTATAAGCCTGCTATGATCAAAACAGCAAATGCTTATGTTGTGAAAATTGCAAATTATGGCGCTTTTGTAGCAAAACCGAAGATAGAAGTAAAGTACGATCCAAAAACGATGGCACCGAGTGTTGTGATGAGTACGCCAACGCAAGGGGGAATTATCCGTTACACCGTAGATGGTTCGGAGCCCAAAGAAAGTTCACTGGAATACAAACAGCCTTTATTGCCTAAAAGCGCTTGTACGGTGCGGGCTAAAGTCTATAAAACAGGTCTTTTGGAAAGCAATGGGGCCACGGCCACCGTTAAAATCCTTACCTTGCAGCCTTCCTTGTCTATGTACCGTGCACCCGAGCCTGGCTTGCGGATGGAATTAGTAACAGCCCGTGGTAAATACACGGCGGCGTCTGTTGCCGACGGTTTGGTCGATAAATCAGCGGATGTTTTCGATTTTACTTTAGATCCAATTTGTGTTGCCGGTACTTGCGGCACTGTTTGGAAGGGATTTATCAATATTCCGACCACAACGGGTTATCAATTTTGGACTAATTCGGACGACGGAAGCATCTTATATATTGATAACCAAGTGATTGTGAACAATGATGGTGAACATGGTGCAACCGAAGAAACAGGCATGGCCTATTTGCAACAAGGTTGGCATCAAGTAAAACTTGTCTATTTTAACAGTGGTGGTCCGGGCAGTCTGCAGGTAGCATACAGTCCGCTTGGAGCATCTAAACGTGAAATTCCGGGCGATATGTTTGCGCATTAGGCTGGAAGCATTGCGGATTTTTGCCTGATTATGGAAGCAATTTTAAGAGGCGGATTGGCAGGACTTGCCTATGGTTTTTTGTTGGGGCCCTTGTTTTTTATCGGTTTAAAACTGACCCTTACCAAAGGCGTCCGGCATGGCATGATGTTGGTATCGGGCGCTTTTGCGAGCGATGTACTGTTGATACTGGCCGCTTGGAGGGGCGCGCAGTATCTTGCTGAATTTGCCCAAGAAGATAAATTTCATACCATATTGGGTACGGTGAGTGCCTTATTAATCATTGGTTTTGGTATTTCGGCGATGTGGCCTCGAAAGCCGGGGCGTTTGGTCGGGGCAGTACAAGCCGCTGATCCTGAAACAGATAAGCATCGGTACAGCATGTTGAAAGGATTTTTGCTCAATATGGCTAATCCGTCCAACTGGCTATTTTGGCTCAGCATGGGCGCAGCAGCCAATTCGGAGCAAGTTGCGTCCGGGAAAACAAGCCATGCCATGTTATTTTTAATTTCGGCCATGGTTGTGGTATGTGTATCGGATATTTGCAAAGTTTTAATCATTCACCTGATTGGCCAGCGTATCACCCCCCAATTTATCCGAACCGTTGTTTTTGCTTCTGGCGTTCTGTTGACGGCGGTGGGCATTTGGATGTTGATTAACCTTTATACCAATTTTGTTTAAAATTTTATGGAAGCTTTACGCGAGCAATGGATGTTGATGATCTCCACGCCGATTTATGTAGTCGTGATTTTGGGGGAAATATTCCTGAGCAATTACAAAAAAACACACAGTTATACCACCTGGGATACCCTTACCAACCTGTATTTGATGCTGCTTAACAGTGGTATCGACTTGTTATTCAGGAGTGTATATGTAGTGATTCTTACCCTTTGTTTCCAGTTCAGGGTGATCAACTGGACGGTTGGGGTTTGGTACTGGCTTACGCTCATTATTGCAGAAGATTTCTTGTTTTATTGGCTACATCGCGTGGATCACCACAGTCGTTTTTTCTGGGCGGTGCATGTTACCCACCATTCTTCGGAGCATTACAACCTGACTACCGGCTTCCGGTCTTCGGTTTTCCAGCCTTTATACCGATTTATCTATTTCCTGCCGCTTGCCTTTTTGGGATTTAGCGCGCTGGATATTGTATTCATTTTCTCGGCAACCCAAACCTGGGGTATTTTGGTCCACACAGAGCATGTTGGAAAACTTGGCTGGTTGGAATATATCCTGGTCACACCCTCGCACCACCGGGTACACCACGCTTCCAACGCCTTGTACCTGGATCGCAATTTGGGCATGTTGTTGATTATCTGGGACCGTATTTTTGGAACCTTTCAACCAGAGTTGACGGCCAATGACTATCAGCCCATTCGGTATGGCCTTACCAAACCGATGGAAAAAACAACACCTGGTTCGATTGTGTTCCACGAATGGCGCAACATCTGGAATGACTTTCGAAAAGCCCCTACTTTGCGCCAAAAATTGGGTTATGTATTCGGTCCGCCCGGCTGGAGCCACGATGGCAGCAGCATGACCAGCGATCAAATGCGGGCGTACGAGGCGCAGCAAGAGCAGCAAGAAAGGCCCATGAAGCCGGTTTGATAGACAAAAACGCTTGCTTTATCGAATGATTTTTGCCAGGCATTTTGTGCTTCGGACTTTTACACAAAAGTAACAATCGCTTATGCGCCAAATAATACGCATTCTGGCTGAAGGCGCTGCTCAAGCCTGGCAGCAATTGATGGGCAACAAACTCCGTTCGTTTTTGTCCCTGCTCGGTGTAACCATTGGTATTTTCTGTATTATTGGCGTAAAAAGCGCAGTCAACTCCTTAGAGGATAACATTAGAAATAGCTTATCTAAACTGGGGAATGACGTTATCTACGTGGAGAAATTCTCCTGGGGAGAAGATCCAGGCGTTAATTATTGGAAATGGATGCGCCGTCCCAATTTTAGCTTTAAAGAATATGAAGCCTTGCACGAGCGGCTGAAAAACGCCGATAAAGTGGGGTTTTGGCAATTTGTTGGTTCTAAAACGGTGAAGTTTAATACCTCCAATGCGGAGGATGTATTTTTCTTGGGAATCACCGAAGATTGCTGGCAGCTGTTTGGGTTAGAATTTGAAGGCGAAGGCCGCTATTTTTCCTCTATTGAATACCAAAGTGGCAGTGATGTGTGTATTTTAGGCTACAATATTGCCGATGGTTTGTTTGGTCAAAGTATTGATCCCCTTGGAAAAGAAGTAAGTGCGGGCGGACGCAAATTGCGGGTAATCGGCGTGTTGAAAAAATCAGGGAAAGACATTTTGAAGCCGTTCAATTTCGATAATGGCGTGCTGGTGAGCAATACCCTGGCGCGGCGTGGTTTTAATGTACGGCGCGAAGGCGGTGGTCAGCAAAGCAGTTTGATGGTAAAAGCCAAAACGGGGGTAGACCTCGATGAGATGAAAGATGAAATCGTGGGTGTCTTGCGTTCGGAGCGCAGTTTAAAACCCCGGGAAGAGAATAATTTCGCAACCAATACCCTTTCTGTGCTTGCCAGTTTGTTTGATAGCGTATTTGGGGTGTTGAATATGGCAGGTTTTGTGATCGGCATCTTTGCCCTGGTCGTGGGTATGTTTTCCGTGGCCAATATCATGTTTGTATCGGTCAAAGAACGCACCAACCTGATTGGTATCAAAATGGCTTTAGGGGCCAAACGCTGGTTTATTTTGCTGGAAATCCTGTTTGAAGCGATTGTTTTATGCGCAGTAGGCGGATTAATCGGCCTGATATTGATCTGGGTTACCACCGAAGCGATCACCCAGGCCATCGATTTTGATATTCATTTGTCGCTGGGCAATACGATGGTGGGCATCGTGACTTCCATTATTGTGGGGGTGTTGTCGGGTTTGATTCCGGCCTCGCAGGCTAGTCGGATGGATCCGGTAGAGGCCATTCGGAAGTAATTTGCTACATCCGCAAATCCGCTAGCGCGGGGTTCCACCCCGTGCACCGATCATTCGGGCTCTGCCCGAACTAAAATATCCTGCAATTTGACGATTTACAATTAATTGTACATTTTGATAATTTTAATATTTTTTAGCCTAAAGTTTTGCGGGTAGAACCCGAATGATTGAAACACGGGGTGGAACCCCGCGCTAGCGAGGTTATAGGGATAATCTGCAATGTTGCGGGTAGAACCCGAAGGATTGGAACACGGGGTAGAACCCCGCGCTAGCAATTTGGAACCCCGCGCTAGCGAGGAAGTAATAAACCTACATCCGCAAATCCTCCACCTTCACCCCAGGATATTTCTTTACATCAAACGTAAACTCCCCGGCGCCAAGCGGTTTGTTGGTCGTCAACTTGCTAATCACAAAACTATAGCGCGATCCATCTTTTGCAAAAGCTTTAATGGATTTCATTTCATTGGTTTTTTCGTCGATGCTGATGCGCAACTTGGAATATTCCGATCCTTTATCTTTCGGCTTAAACTCAATTTGGGTCAATAATTTGCCGCCTTCTGTGGTTTTATTGGTGACAGCGTACAGGTAATCACCCTTTTGGTAGCGTTTCAATAAATCTTTGGGGGTCAGAAAACCATTGTCGGTTCCTGCAGGGTCGGCATTGTTGATTTGCACTTCATTGTTGCTTTTCAGGTATACCCAGGTGGTTTTACCATCGCTTACGATCACTTGTTGGTCCATTTCAAGTCGAAACTTATCGCCTTCCTGGCTGATGCTGCCTTTTTGGAGTTGTTTGGCTTGCGTGGGCACTTCAATGGAAAGTGTAAAACCGGCTTCAATGGTTTTATAGCCCTCGTATTTTTTGCGGATTTTATCGAGTATTTTCTTGGCTACCGGGTCGTTTTTTTCAGCGGGTGCGGGCGATTGCGCGTTCAAATTAGCAAAAGCAATCAGGCAAAACAGGGCAAAAAGTAAATTTTTCATGCGTATTTAGTTCGTTTGGGCATCAAAACGTAGAAACCCGATGTAAAGTTGTACACCAGGTAGATAATGAAATGCTAAAATGGAAAGTTAGTTGCTTGCAGGGAAATTGGCCATGGCATCTTCGAGCATGGGCATCAGATCGTTCAGGATCGTCAAGTTAATTTTTGCGATGCTGGTAGCAAATTGGTCCGTATCCCCCAGTTTGGTGTTCACCGCATTGGTATAGTTTGCTTGTTGCAGGATACACAAATGCTTGATGGCTTTAAACTGGTACAGATCACAGAAATCAATAATCGCATCCAGGGTTTGGATGGTTCTGTTTTCCTGAATATTAGAATAAATTGTTTTTTCTAAGGCTTTATAGGCCGTATTAATCCGATAACCCAGTTGCTTGCTGTTTTTCAGTTTGTAACTGTTGGTGATTTTGATCGGATTTAGTTCAATAATGCCTTCATATGGAAGGTGTTGTGGAGCGGGTACATACGATTCCCAGGAATTATCCCAATACCGACCGGCAATGGATGCGGAGTAATATTGCAATTCATCCCGCAATTGCAGGGTGAGGTTTTGCAATTGTTCGTGCGCGATGGGTAATTCGGCCACCGGACTTACGTTTTCACTGCTTTCGAGCCACAAAACGAATTCTTTAAACATATAAAAAATACGCTGGCTGTTCATGGGTGGATAAAAACGGATACCCATGTCGTCGTTGGTATCTTCCTGAATTATTTCGATGCGTATTTTCGGGATGCCCTTGAAGTTGTGCAAGTAGGCCTCGAAAGAGATAAAGTATTGGCGTATAATATAGTGTAACTTTTTGGGAATGCCTCGGAGCAAGTACAACGGGCTGCTATTGTTGGCGTCAGATTCCTTTAAACGGGTCAACAGCGCATATTCAATGGTTTTTTGAATGTATGCGCGGTTGGTAAGCCGGGATTTGAAACTGAAAGAACACTGTGGGTACTGCGCCAGCATTTCGGTGATCTCGTCGCTGGCTTTATTGGAAATCGCTAAAACCGGCGTTTCGATGCCTGCTTGCTTCAAAAATGCCAAAACATTCGTGCCTTGTTTGCCATAAGGCATGTTTGCGAGCGCCAAATCAATGTTGGAAACGGAAATTTTACACAAAATAAGATCAAGGATGATCATGTCAAATGTATGCATAGTGAGCAGCTCCACCGCAGCATCTGCTGAGTGGGCCTGTTTTACGTCGTAACCTTCGGATATTAAGTTTTCTGTTAATGCTTCTCGAAAGTTCCGTTCATCATCTATGACTAAAATGCTAAACATTTGTTGGTGTGTGTTGGTCCATAATGTACCAAGAATCATACCAGATTTTACTTATATTTAAAAAAGTGGATGTTTATTTGAGAATACGGAAGGTTTTTTTGTGATAAAGGTGGTATTTGCTTTCTTTTTTTTATCTTTTTGAACACAACTGAACTTTTTATCACATTATCCTGTTTTATCCTCAACTTTGTGTTCAAGATTTGAACATTAATCTTATTTTACTCAATATGACCAAAAAAAAGCAAAAAAGCAGTAGAAAGCTCACTGCACAAGACCTCCAGATTGCCATTTTAAAATTGTTGCTCGCCAATCCCAAAAAACAGTATGCGCCTCGTCAGATTATTGACCAATTGGGCATCGAAAACAACAAAGATTCGGTAGATCATGCCCTCAACCAACTGGTACAAACCGGTTCGGTGATGGAATCCAGCCTTCAAAAATATGGTATCGTGTTGCAACGGCTCATTCAATTGTCGGATGAATCTGATGCGCCCGAAAGGGAGCCCAAACCCCTCAAACGGGTAAAACACGTGGTGGAAACCAGTATGGAAGACATCGATGAACCCACTGAAAAAGCGCCGGATGCGGAACCGTTTGATTTGAACCGCGTACCCCGTGCCATAGAAAAACCACGGCGCACCGCCGATAAGGCCCGAAAAGTGATCCAGGGCCGGGTGGATATGACCCGCACGGGCGCAGCGTACATCGTCAGCGAATTACAGGATACCGATATTTACGTGCCGAATAAATACGTGAACGGCGCTTTGCACGGCGATACCGTGGAAGTACTGCTTTTCCCCGCGCCCCCGCGGGTGAATCAGCGCCGGGGACAATCGGTGCGCAAACCGGAAGGCGAAATTTTGCGGGTGCTCAAACGCGCCAACGAGTTTTTTATCGGAACCATCCGCCTGAACCGCAAATACGCGCTGTTCTACCCCGATAATCCCAATATGCCCATTGATGTGTACATTCCTTTGGAGCAAATCAGCACAGCAAAAGATAATGACAAGGTAGTTATTAAAATTACCGATTGGCAGGAAGGCAAAGGCCGGGTACCCGTGGGCGCGGTCACTGAAGTGCTTGGCGTGGTAGGTGGAAACGATTTTGAGATGAAAAAAATCCTGGTAAATGCCGGATTTGAACTGTCGCACTCCGAAGAATCCATGCGGGAAGCCGATTCCATACCCGAAACGGTGCCCGATCAGGAAATTGAACGCAGACGGGATTTCCGCGATGTGCTCACGTTTACCATCGACCCGGAAGATGCCAAAGACTTTGATGATGCCTTGAGTATCCAGGAGTTGGAAAGCGGAAATTTGGAAATCGGGATCCACATTGCCGATGTGACGCATTATTTGAAACCCGATTCGCCGATGGATAAAGAGGCTTATCAGCGCAGTACCTCCGTTTATTTAGTGGATCGTGTAAACCCGATGTTGCCCGAAAAACTATCGAACAACCTGTGTTCTTTGGTGCCGCATCAGGATCGTTTGACGTTTTCCGCCGTGTTTGAATTTGACAAAAAAGATCAATTGGTGGCGCGTTGGTTTGGTAAAACCGTGATTCACTCCGCCAAACGCTTTAGTTATGAAGAGGCGCAAACGGTGTTGGATGGATTTGCAGCAGAAACCGTAACCGAACTCGAAATATTTCCAAAATTAGAGTGGGCGCTTAAAACCATGGACCGTATTGCCAAAAAAATGCGCAAGGAACGGACCAAAAATGGTGCAATCGGCTTCGAAACCGATGAAGTGCGTTTCAAACTGGCACCCGATGGTACGCCCTTGGAGGCTTATGTGAAAGAGCGCCGGGATACCAACCTGTTGATCGAAGATTATATGTTGCTGGCAAACAAGGAAGTAGCCTGGTTTGTTGACCAAAAAGCCCAAAGTGCGCAGGAAATTCCGTTCATTTACCGGATACACGATTTGCCGGACATGATGAAAGTGGCAGATTTTGCCCGTTTTGCCCTCGAATTAGGGGTAAAACTGAAGGTAGATACGCCCAAACAATTGGCCCACTCGTTCAATGAGTTGATGATCAAATCGCGCACCGACGAACGCTTGAAACTGTTGGAGCCCTTGGCGATCCGAACTATGGCCAAAGCGGTGTATTCTGCGCAAAACATCGGGCATTTTGGCTTGGGATTCACCCATTACAGCCACTTTACCTCCCCGATTCGGCGTTATTCGGATGTATTGGCGCACCGTATTTTGGAAAGAAACCTGGATGGAAAAGTGTACCGGGTCGATAAATCCAAACTGGAAGAACAATGCAAACACATTAGCAACATGGAGCGCAAAGCCGCCGATGCAGAACGTGAAAGCATTAAGTATAAACAGGTTGAATTTATCAAGCAACACGTTGGGGAAGTGATGACCGGCGTGGTGAGCGGCATGGTAGACCGTGGTTTCTTTGTAGAATTACCGGGATCGCGTGCTGAAGGGATGGTCGAATTTAAATACCTGGCCGAAGATTACACCCTGGAAGACGGCAATTTGCGTGCGCGTGCGCGGCGATCTGGCCATACCATTAAAATTGGGGATAAAGTAGAGGTGCGCATTATTGCGGCCGATGTGCAAAAACGACAGATTGAGATGGAACTTGCTCAATAAACAGGGCAAATTTGATTTTAAATCTTAAATTAAACTAAAAAATAACTCCGCTCCGGGATAACCTGGTAGCGGAGCTTGTGTTCTCATGGTATGCTTCTTTGATTAAAAACGGCCGAATGCGTGGATTAAAGTACCAAATCGGTTCTGGTATGGCCGTGTGTGTAAGCGCCTGTTTTTGGGAAAAGTGCTGGTTTGTTTCTTGTTATCTTTGAAACGGAGCACACCTAAATTGGTAACGGATTTGCAGCATTTTTTAACAAAATATTAAGGATAGGTTATTTCGTTTAATTATTTCTTTTCTTTGGGGCACCCAAAATAAATTGGGATTTTGCATCTATACCCACTTAAAAAGTATAAAAAATGAATAATCGCCGCAGTTTTATTCGCCACACCGCTACCTTGTTAGGCGCTTTTGCTTTGCATCAAAATTTGTTGGAAGCCTTTCCACTGCAAACTGATAGCGCACAAGTTGGGCATCCTGATGAAGATTTCTGGCGGCAAATTCGGGCGGCATATGCGGCATCTCCCAATATCACCAATCTCAACAACGGCGGGGTGAGTCCGACGCCCCGCGCTACCATGGATGCGCTCGATTACTACAACCGGATGTGCAGCGAAGCACCTTCTCATTATATGTGGAGGATCCTGGATGCCGACCGCGAACCACTGCGCAACAACCTGGCTCAATTGGCAGGGGTTTCTCCATTGGAAATCGCCATCAACCGGAATGCCACCGAATCGCTGAACACCATTATTTTTGGTTTGAATTTGAAAGCGGGGGATGAAATCGTGTTGTCAAAATACGATTATCCCAATATGATCAACGCCTGGAAACAACGCGCCTTGCGCGATGGGGTTAAATTGGTGTGGGTGGACCTTGAATTGCCTTCCACTGATGAAACGTACTTGGTTAAAGCATTTACCGAAAAGTTTACGGATAAAACTAAACTGGTTCACATTACCCACATCATCAACTGGAATGGACAAATTTTGCCAGCGGCTAAAATTGCGGATGTCGCGCATGCCCGCAACATTGAGGTTTTGGTGGATGGAGCCCATTCGTTTGCCTTGTTAGACTATAAAATACCCGATTTGCACTGCGATTATTGGGGCACCAGTTTGCATAAATGGCTGTGTGCGCCGTATGGCACCGGGCTCATGTGGATAAAAAAAGATAAAATACCAGGTATTATGCCCCTTTTAGGCAATGATAAACCGGATGGCGATAACATCCGAAAATTTGAATCCCTGGGCACCCGGAGTTTTCCGACCGAAATGGCCATTGGGTATTCGCTGGATTTGCACAACCTGATTGGCACCGAACGCAAGCAAAAACGGCTGCATTTCCTCAAAAATTATTGGATGCAGCAAGTGCAGGATGTAAAAGGGATTCAATTTTATACCCCGATAGATTACGCATGGGGCTGTGCTATTGGGACCTTCGGAATTGCAGGGAAAAAGCCCGGCGAAATTGCGGAAAAACTATTTACAGATTATAAAATCCACGCTGTTTCCATCGAATGGGAAAAAGTGACCGGGGTGCGGGTAACGCCCAATGTGTACACCATGGAGCAAGATTTAGACAAATTAGTACGCGCCATACACGAAATTGCTACCACTTGAGCACCTTGAATGTGGTATCTTTGCGGCGCTTATGAAACAAATCTGCTGATAGCGGGTAGTTTTATAGTCGTATTGTTTACCTTATTGATGGACCAAACACCGGGCTTAGCCACTTTTTACCATGGATTATATTTTATTTTCAATTGAAAACAACGTGGCACGCATCACGTTCAACCGCCCTGAAGTTTATAACTCGATGCACCAGGCCATGCGTCAGGAAATATTAGATGCCCTGGATGTGTGCGCGCAGGATCCGCAAGTACGCGCGGTGTACCTAACAGGCACCGGAAAAGCCTTTTGTGCCGGGGAAGATTTACAGGAAATTGTTGATCCAAATGGCCCTTCGCTTACCACCATCATTTCCACTGGATACAATCCGATGGTGTTGAAAATCAGGAATTTAGAAAAACCTGTCGTATGTGCGGTTAATGGTGTTGCTGCAGGCGCAGGTGCCAACATTGCCCTGGCTTGCGATATCACGGTTGCAACTGCTTCTGCCTCGTTTACCCAGGCGTTTTCTAAAATTGGCTTGATTCCCGACAGTGGTGGTACCTGGACCTTGCCCCGTTTGGTGGGCATACAACGCGCTGCTGCTTTGATGATGTTGTCGGATAAAATCAGCGCTGCCGATGCGGCTGCCATGGGCATGATCTGGAAAGTTTATGCCGATGAAACCTTTGCCGCCGATAGTTTAAAACTCGCAGAAACCCTGGCACAAATGCCCACACGCGGCCTGGCGTTGACCAAAATGGCGCTGAATCAGGCATTTTCCAATGATTTTGCCGCGCAATTGGCCGTAGAAGATGCGTATCAATCGGCAGCCGGTCAAACCCATGATTATCAGGAAGGTGTTGCTGCATTTCTTGAGAAAAGAAAACCTGTTTTTAAAGGGGAATAAGCGGGCGTTTCGTGCGTTTTACCAAGCAATTCCGCTACATTCACTGTGAAATTCAAGCCTTTTCAGATCAAAATGCCCCGCAGTCGGCGTCAGATACGTCGATTGTTTCAGCAAATATTGCTTGTTTTTAGCATCGTCCTGGTGCTGAGCGAGGATGTTCGGTATTATGTGTTTTCCATCTTTGAATATCCGTTCCACTACAAAGAATACAAGCATTTTGGCATTCGCATCCCCTCGGGCTATAGCATTCATGGCATTGATGTGAGTAAATACCAGGCACGGGTCGATTGGTCGCGGGTAAAACAAATGAAAGTGGGGGGTATTCACATCACGTTTGCCTTCATGAAAGCCACCGAAGGCACCTGGTTGAAGGACGGGCAGTTTGTCAACAATTGGGAAAATGCACGTCGGGCGGGCATTGTACGCGGGGCTTACCATTATTTTTTGCCAGATGTGAGTCCCAAAGACCAGGCCACTCATTTTATAAGGAATGTCCGTTTGCGTGCGGGCGATTTGCCCCCGGTTGTGGATGTAGAAGAGTTGCGCGGCATGAGCAAGCCGCAAGTGCAACGCTACACCCTGGAGTTTTTACGCATTTTAGAAAAAAATTATAAGGTAAAACCCATATTGTACACCAACCGCGATTTTTACAAAAACTACTTTGCCAATTCTGATGATTTCAAAGACTACCGCTTCTGGATTGCCCATTACCACGTAACCGATTTTGATATGCCGGGCGATGCAACGTGGCATTTTTGGCAACACAGCGATCGGGGCAACGTAAATGGCATCAACGAACAGGTTGATTTCAATGTATTTAATGGGGATAGCCTCGATTTTCGTAAAATATGCATCCCCTAATAGCCTGTCGCGGACAATAGCCGTTAATCCTTGGTTAATTTAAGCACAAGATTGTTCGGATGCCGTTACATTTGGCCGAATAAAAACATACCATTTTTCTTTTCACCTAACCATTTTTCCAATTTCGGATGAAAAAAACACTTTTAGTATTGATAGCCGCCTGCATGCTGGCCACCCTTTCTGCCCAAAACCGTTCGCTGCCCAATGCCAATGTAAAAACCATGGAAGGCCAAACCTTCAATATCCAGGAATTGGGTAAATCCGGTAAAATTACCCTCATCAGTTTTTGGGCGATCTGGTGCAGCCCCTGCCGCAAAGAATTAGACGCGGTCAATGAAAACTACGAGGAATGGCAAAGCAAATATGGCCTGGAAGTAGTGGCCGTCAGCATCGACGATGCGCGTACAGTCGCGAATGTACGTGGCGTGGTAGAAAAACACGGCTGGCCTTTCCGCGTGATTTTAGATACCCAACGCGAGTTTATGCAAGCGATGAATGTGAATAACCCGCCTTATACCATGTTGCTCAACGAAAAAGGCGAAGTGGTATTTGAACACATTGGGTATACACCCGGAGATGAGTTTGAGTTGGAGGAGAAGATAAAAGCGCTTAAGAAGTGATGAGTGATGAGTGATGAATGATGAGTGATGAATGATGAAATGGGCGTTTCACGCTTGGTTTTTCAAAAAAAATAAGGTTATTATGTTTCAATCGGCTCATAACCAACGTGTTATGGGCCGATTGATTTTTTATGTATGGTGTGGTGCATGGGGGTAATAAATGCGTTCCACCAATGCGTTCCACCAATGCGTTCCACCAATGCGTTCCACCAATGCGTTCCACCAATGCGTTCCACCAATGCGTCTACAAATGCATGACTTCTCCGAAGTCAGGAGGGTGGTGGTGTTTGTTCGTTTTCTACAAATGCATGACTTCTCCGAAGTCAGGAGGGTATTGGGTATCGTTATTTTTCTACAAATGCGTCTACAAATGCGTCTACAAATGCGTCTACAAATGCGTCTACAAATGCATGACTTCTCCGAAG
>JAIYAP010000003.1 GCA_027488935.1 Saprospiraceae bacterium
CCAACATTACCTATAGCGTTGACCGTGGTTTGCCGCAGGCAGCCCCTTTGGCAGCTTATAATTGGGTGAATGGGGTGGCCTGGCAATGGTGAGGAGTGAGGAGTGATAAGTGATAAGTGATAAGTGATAAGTGATAAGTGATAAGTGAATTTCCTAATGACTCATTATCTATCAATAAAATATCGGGAAATTGAACACCAAATATCGAACACCGAACACCGAATTTCGAAGTGGCACGCTACTTTGAGATTTTCGAGGTGTCGACTGGCGCAACGCCTAACACACTGCCGTTTTACAAATACCCAATCTACAAATGCATGACTTCTCCGAAGTTGTGGGCCTTTTTGTGATATTGTATTTTTCACATATATTTGATTAATAGTGAATTATTGAAAAAACTCATCACTCCTCACTCATCACTAATTGCTCCGGTGTATTATCCCGTTGCGCATTCGGCAGTAGATTCGAACAATCCGCAACTATAGGTTGTTAGGTGCGCATACGGCACATTGCGTAAAAAAAACGCATCAGCCATGTGGATCTGCGTGAGGAGATCGCCATTCCATTCGGCTCCATTTATCCGATTTTGGCGACTACTGATCGAATATTCCGCATAAAACCTACAATGAAGGCGTTGATTTGTGGAACTTTGAAGCCACAAATGAACTGCAACTTGTCACAACATTCTATAAAATTATCTTACATCCAATTCAAACATGAAAAACGCACTCCTTTCAGGATTTCTTTTTTTGATCGCTTTCGCGGCACAAGCACAAACGGCCGATGAAATCATTGCAAAACACATCGCAGCAATTGGTGGCACAGCCTGGGAAAAAATCAATACCGTAAAAACGGAAGCAACTTTGACCGTTCAGGCTGCACCTGGTATGGAAATTCCGATGATTATGACCGTGGTGAATAATAAAGCTGCCCGGATTGAAGTTTCCGCCATGGGTATGACCCAGGTTTCTTGCATCAACGGCGACAAAGGCTGGGCAAATAACCCATTTCAGGGAAAAACCGAACCAGAACCGCTTACGGCCGACCAGGTGAAAGAAATGAAGCAAATGACCGATTTAAGTGGTTCTTTGTACAACTATAAGGCCAAAGGTTATACGGTAGAATATTTGGGAAAGGAAGACATGGAAGGAACTGATGTTCACAAAATCAAAGTGGTCATCAGCCCTACCAAAACAGAATATGCACTGATCGACCCTGAAACGAATATGCAGGTAAAAAGCATCACGGTTGCAACCGTAGATGGCCAGGAAGCAAAATCAGAATCTGTTTTCTCTAATTTTAAAGATGTAGCAGGTGTGAAATTCCCACACACCATCGAGCAAAACGATCCAGGTATGGGCGCTTCTGTTACCACGATCACTAAAATTACGGTGAACGAACCTGTCGATGATAAAATCTTCGAAATGGCGAAAAAATAGGAAATAGCCCTATTTTTTACCCGATAGAGCGCGGAGGACGCATCGTTGACCCAACGTGTCCTTCGCGTTCTTGTTTATACTGCGCGCTGTATCGTTTTGTGCAGGCCTAAGGCCTACATCATTTACAATCAGCGCTCAGATAAAAACTAATGCGAATATCTCCTTACGCTGAAGATCAAAACCAATTTTCTATGCGCTTACTATCCACCCTTGTATTGGCACTCCTCGGCAGTGCCGCCCTTTTCGCTCAAAAACCAACCAACCTCAGCTCCGCCACTTTTGGCCAAATGGATGCCCGCGCCCTCGGCCCAGCCTTAATGGGCGGCCGTATCACGGCGATTGAAGGCATTGACCGCAACCCCACCACCCTGTACATCGGCACGGCCGGTGGCGGCGTATGGAAAACCAAAACGGGCGGCTATACCTTCGAACCTTTGTTCGACAAATACCCACAATCGATTGGGGCCCTTGCCATCGACCAAAAACACCCGGATACCGTTTGGGTGGGCACCGGCGAAAGCAATATGCGCAACAGCGTATCCATCGGCCAGGGCATTTTCCGCACCACCGACGGCGGCCGTAACTGGGTAAAAACCGGTCTGGAAAACAGCGAACATATCTCTAAGATTATTATCCACCCGGATAATTCCAATATCCTGTACGTTTCTGTTCCCGGCAAACTCTGGAGCGATAGCCCCGACCGCGGCCTCTACAAAACCACCGACGGCGGCAAAACCTGGGAAAAAATTCTGTACACCGACGAAAAAACGGGCTGTGCGGATGTATTGATGGATCCGCGCAACCCGGAAGTGCTGTGGGCTGCTATGTGGCAATTCCGCCGCACCCCCTATTCTTTTGAATCGGGTGGCCCGGGCAGCGCCTTGTACAAATCGACCGATGGCGGCAAAAACTGGCGCAAAATCACCAACGGTTTGCCTACTACGACCTTTGGCCGCATCGCCCTCGCGCAGGCGCCCAGCGCTCCCGACAACCTCCTGGCCATTGTCGAAAGCGCCAATACCGGCCTGTACATCTCTTCGGATGCTGGTGAAAGTTGGAAACTGCAAAGCGCCAGTTCCAATGTAACGGCCCGCCCTTTCTACTTCAGCACCCTCGAAGTAGATCCTTACGACGCAAAACGGGTGTATCGCCCTGCGTTTTCCTTGTCTATTTCCAATGATGGCGGCTACTCCTTCTCCGATGCCAGTGATGCTGGCGGCTGGGTGCACTCTGACCACCATGCCCTTTGGATCAATCCTAAAAATACCCACCAGATGTACCTCGGCACGGATGGCGGTGTGTACATGAGCCTTGACCGCGGTGTTACCTGGAACCACCTCAATACCCTGCCGGTTGCACAATACTATCACGTGCAGGTTGACAATAAAATCCCGTACAATGTGTACGGTGGCTTGCAAGACAATGGTTCCTGGCGCGGACCTTCTGCCAGTGCGGGCGGTATTGCCAACCGCGACTGGGTTGGCGTTGCAGGCGGCGACGGCTTCTGGGTACAACCCGATGCGCTTGATCCCGATTATGTGTTTGCAGAAAGTCAGGGCGGTAACATTGTGTGTTACAATGCCAAAACCAACCAGGCACAATCCGTACAACCACAGGCTGGACAAGGCGAACCCAAATTGCGCTGGAACTGGAACACGCCGATTGTACGCAGCATCGTGAATCCAAAAGTGCTCTATATCGGTTCCCAATTTTTATATAAAACCGATAACCGTGGTCAAAGTTGGACGCGTATTTCGCCCGATTTGACAACCAACGATACCATCAAACAAAAGCAGGCAGCAAGCGGCGGCTTGACGGTCGACAATACTTCGGCTGAAAACCACTGCACTATTTTTGCCATTGCGCCTTCACCCCTCGATGAAAACCTGCTGTATGTAGGTACCGATGATGGCAACTTGCAAATCACCCGCGATGGCGGTAAAAACTGGGAATTGATCTCTAAAAACATCCCGGGCGTCCCTGCAGGTACCTGGGTGAGCAGCATCGAACCCAGTCGTTTCGACCGCAATACCGTGTATGCCACGTTTGAAAACCACAGTTATGGCGATATGAAAACCTACGTCGCCAAATCGACCGACCAGGGCAAAACGTGGACGGCGCTTTCTACCGAGGGTGCACAGGGTTTTGCGCGCATTATCCGGGAAGACCGGGTGAATGCCCGTTTGTTGTTTTTGGGTACTGAATTCGGCTTGTATGTTTCGAACAATGGCGGCCAAAGTTGGGTGTTGTTTAAAGCAGGTTTCCCGGAGTATGTATCCGTGCATGACATGGTGATCCACCCGACCACAAATGATTTGGTAGTCGCCACCCACGGCCGGAGTTTGTACATCATCGACGATATTTCGCCTTTGCGTGCCCTTACACCGGAGTTGATGCAAAAAGACGCGGCCTTGTTGCCAACACGTCCAGCAGCACTCACCAATGGCCACTATGGACAATCATTTCCGAACACCGGTTCGTATGTGAGCCGCAACCCGAACAGCCAAGCGCAAATCATTTACTACTTGAAAGACCGGATCTCTACCGGCGATGTGAATATTGAAATTTTGGATCAGCAGGATAAAGTACTGTTGACCATTCCAGGCACCAAACGCAAGGGCATCAACATTGCATCCTGGGATATGCGCACTAAAGCACCGAAAGCAGCTAAAGGCGTGTTGGTGCAAGGTGAAATGGGCGTATTCGCAGGTGCTTTTGGTCCGATGGCCGTACCTGGAAAATACAAAATCCGCCTTAAAACACCCACGGTAACAGACGAAGGGGTATTGGAATTGGTGCCCGACCCGATCGCACCTGATTTGGACTATAAGAAGCGCGAAACCATCTCTAAAACCTTGTTTGGCATGGTCGAAGAGCTGGGCTTTTTGGTAGCCAAAGTGCAGGCTTTGAAGGACAGCAGCAACACCCGCGTGGCTTTGGTGAAAGACAAAAAACTGAAAACCAACCTGACCCAGTTGAGCACCGACTTAGAAAATCTGCGCAAACTCCTGACAGAAACCATTGAATCCAAAGGGATTACGGGTGAGGAGAAAATGCGGGTATTTGTTGGTCGTTTGTATGTAATGACCGAAAGTTCCGACCAGTTGCCAACAGAATCGACCATCAAGCGGATGGCGTTTTTGCAGGAAGAAATGAAAAAATACCAGGCTACTGCGGCAGATTTGATTAAACGCACCGAAGCCCTGAATGCAGGCTTGAAAAAGGAAAAACTGGCACCGTTGACCATCCTTGCCCAGGAGACCTTCTTGAAAAACTACAATGCGCCGGCGCAGGGTGGTAAATCGGGTTGGGAAGAGTTGATGGAAGAGCAGGATTAAGAACCTGTGTGTGATATTTAACATGAGTCATCCCGAATTTTGGTGGAACCCAAGATTCGGGATTTTTTATGCATTTTATCGAACATCCAGCAAGCGGAAACATTTGAGATTCAAGGAGATTGTTTTAAATCAATAAATCATTGGGCAACGCGACGACCTCGTGAGAGGTCGAACATTTGTAGAAAAGATACAATGTCCGAGCCCGCTCACGACTTCGGAGAAGTCGAACATTTGTAGGTCAAGCATTTGTAGGTTTATAAGGCGCAAAATCTGGATTTGAATAATGCAGGAAGAAATACAAACTAAAGATCTCAAAAAAGAACAGCGCCCAAAAGACTTGGTAAACGATGGAAACGATTAAAAAAGAAAAACAGTTTGACGCTGTAAAAATGATGCGGGATATTAGAGATAAAATTAGTGCTGAAACTCAAAATATGACTTTTGAGGAGTTCAAGGCATATATTGTCCAGCAACTTGCCGACAACCAAACTTGGAAGAACGTTAAATCTTGCCCTTACAATCCTGTAATGGACCAAAAACCCCAAAGCCCGAAGGGCTGACATTGTTATAGCATGTTTATTTAAATGTTACATTTAGCAGAGGGACTGGGGATCTTATCGTGGAAGTTCCCGCCGTTCCTGGTTAACATAGATTCTTAGTTACACGTACATAAAAAAAGCAGAAAGACTAGGAAATGGGTATTTTTACACCGTTTTCCACTGCCGCTACCACAAGTCTAATCCATACTATTTAAATCTGCAATGCATCTAAAACTACAAATCATCCCGACTGACTTACTGGAGCAGTATACTGCGCAGGTGGACAAAGCCTTACCAACCAAGTTTGAAAACCTCCAGGATGCTGAGTTATCCACTGATACGTTCAGTTTTTACACTTCCGTAGCCTCGGTATTTTCGAGCAAAATTGAAGGAGTAGACATTGAATTAGACAGTTACATCAAACACAAACGGTTTGGGATTGCGTTTTTTCCCGATTACACCAAAAAAATAGATGACTTATACAATGCCTATATTTTCGCACAGCAGCATGCCCTGAACAAAATCAACATCCGTGAAGCACATAAGTTGTTAAGCAAACACCTTGTTGTCCAACACATGCAGGGCAAATTACGCTTGCAAAATATGTACTTAACCACACCCGATGGCAGAATAGAATATGTAGCAGCACTACCGGACGAGGTGGAAACCGAAATGGAAAAACTTTACACTGATCTTGAATTGCTATTGGAACACCCGCTTAGCCTGCCCGAAGTTTTCTTTTTTGCGGCCATGATCCATTTGGTATTTGTAAAAATTCACCCTTGGAACGACGGCAATGGACGCAGCGCACGACTGATCGAAAAATGGTTTTTGGCTCAAAAATTAGGCGACAAAGCCTGGTTTGTGCCCAGTGAAAGAAACTACTACGTACAGCATCAAACCTATTACAACAATATCCGGGCTTTGGGTTTGGAATATGCTGCGTTGGATTACGATAAGGCGCTTCCGTTTTTGCTTATGCTTCCAGGGTCAATTTAACCATACAACGCACTAAATCCCGGTTGATATACCATTCCAGACAATACCCTTCAGGATCCACCCCAGGATGCTGCAACAATCGCTCGAAACACTGCCCGATCACCGCCGGGTTTTGCATATAACCTTCGATATCAACCCCGGCATAACGCCCTTGTCTAAGCACAAACAATTCGACGCCGGGCTTTTGGGTATCCTCACCTGGCACCAGTTCGACTGCGGCCCAGTACAAAATCGCGCCACCCGGACCGCCCTGCGATATACCATAATACTGATGGATGCTATCCGGCGAAAACTGCTGGTGCAACTGTTGGTGCGCAGCCAAAACCCCTTCCGGGAAAGTAGTCGCCGCCACCCGAACCAGGGGTATATCCCGGTCGATCGTAAATGTTTCCATAGCCTAAAAATTAGTATTTAGTGTCCTTGAACGTATTTTGCAAAATTATTCAGGATCGATTGCCAGCCCTCCTGTTGCATTTCAGGTGGATTCTCTTGCTCCGGCTCAAAACGTTCAATCACTTCTGTTTCGGCCCCGTTCGCTTTGAACAAAATTTCCACTTTCCGTCCGTCTTCCGCCGTGTACGCAATTTTTTCATGCTTGGCCACTTCCGTATAGGTACCCTTGAAATCAAAACCAAAGCTACCATCACGCGCTTCCATGCGGTTTGTAAAAGCCCCGCCCACGCGTACATCATTTTCTGCATGGGGCGTATGCCAATCATCTGATGCAGCACACCATTGGGTGATGTGGGCTGGATTGGTCCAACAGTCCCAAACTTTTTCAATGGGCGCTGCAATATGGGCCGTTACCGTAATTACCGTAGCCGGTTTGGCCGCTTCCATTTCACCTTCAAAAGCCTGTTTCAAGGCAGCAATATCTATTTTTTTCATTTGCATCATGGCCTGTATTGCGCGGCCCGCTTTTTCCTGATCTGGATGACCAAAATACTCCAACAATTGGACCGGTACCACCTGCCAGGAAACACCAAACGGGTCTTTCAGCCAGCCACATTGACCAGGCTCACCGCCATGGGCTATAAGTTTTTCCCAGTAATAATCCACTTCAAACTGCGAATAACAGCGAATTAAAAACGAATTCGCCTCCGAAAATGTGAATCCATGTGCACCATTGCTATCCATTGCTGCAAATAAATGCCCATTCAACAAGAATTGGGCATGGTTGACGGTGCCTTCAGGGTCATTGCCGCCCGCGCCATACCGGGAAATGAAGTTGATGCCTGCGTGTTGGAAAACAGATGTGTACAATTGGATGGCCGTTTCGGCCATTCCCGCTTGTGCGCCCGTGTATAGGAGCGCAGGCGTGATCTTCTGGCCCGTTTCGGCCACACTTCCGGTAAAAATTTGCCAACTCAGGCCAAAACGGTCCTGCAACCAGCCATATTTAGGACTCCAGGGATAGGCTTGGAGCGGCATCAACACGGATCCGCCCGGCTCAAGGGCGTTCCACAAGGCTTCTGCTTCTGTTTCCGTATCGCACACGGTATAAAAGGAAACGGCAGGGGTAAATTTAAACATGGGTCCGCCGTTCAAGGCTGAGAACGATTGTCCGGCCAAGGTAAAATCGACGGTAAACACCGTGTCTCCATTGCGCATCACGTTTTTCACTTCCGAACCAGGGAAAAGGCTGGTGTACAATTTGGCGGCTGGTTCAGCATCTTGATCGAACCAAAGAAAAGGCGTGATTTTTTGCGCTTCAGCCATGCTTTTCACCAATTGCAAGGCGCCGGGGAAAACACTTTCAAAATAGGCGGTATAGGCAGGATCGCTGTCCAATTCAACCACCAATTCCGTTCCATCGGCCGTTTTATTCAGAAAATAAGTCTCATACGCTTCGCCGAAATTGGTAGAAAAATCTTCCACGCCGTCTTTAATAACACCCAGATGTTTGAAAGACATCACTTCTTGCGGAACCAAGCGGGCGATGGTACTAACCATACCCTTTCCCTGCCCATCCAAAAAAAGAATTTTGCTGCCTTCTTGCCAGTCTGACTCTGCGTAAGAGCCTTCTTGAAAAACGCTGGTCCAGCCCCGGTAACTATGATCGTCCCAAAGAATTTGCCAAACGCGCTCGGGTGTGGCGTTGATCGCGACAGAAAAGTTGAATTTTTGCATGATATACAAGGATGTTAGGTGTGTTGTGGTATTTAAACTTCGGTGTTCGATATTCATCTTACATCTCCATTAGCGCGGGGTTAAGGCGTCAAAGTTTCAACCAATTTTAAAACAATGCAAAGGTAAATTGTTTTAAAAGTGTGAGTGCGGGGTAATACCGACAAAAAACGAGGGCATTGCGACGATTCAACAAATATTTGATCAGCAAGGTAGCCCGATCAAAACCTTTGTAAATGCAAGATTAAACCTTCCAACTTCGGTGTTCGGTGTTCGATATTCACCTTACAACTTCCCTGCCACAACCAAGCCTTTTATCGCAATTTGTGCACCCAACTGCGCACGCACCCAGTACATGCCTGCGGGTAATTCAGCCGGAAGTTCAAAAGCAACTTGCTGTTCACCAACGCTTAATGGGTGGGCGCCTAAGTCCTGAACCGATTTCCCGGATTCGTCCAACAAAGAAACCTGCAACAAACCTGCGCTTTCAGTTTGAATTTTCGCCTGCACGCGCCCTCCTGCGAGGGCCGGATTCGGATAAATGTTCAAGAAATTATTGGAGGCTTGTGCCAGGTCTTTACTGCTGCTCGCCATGCCATCTATATAAAAAACGGCATCCCAAAGGAGGGTAGGAACAGGAATGGTGAGCGCGCCATTCGTAGCCACCACAGTTCCTTCCGATTCCAATGCACCTGTTAAACAATTGAACCACAGGATTCGATACGTTCCATTTGGCCAATTATCCGCCTTTAACACCGCATTTTCGACCGGATCAGGCACCCCGATATTTTTGATTTGCTGATGATTGTAGCGGTTGTGCAACACCCAGCCCGCTAAGTGTTTTTCGTCGTTGGACTTCAACGCGTACACGTTCAAGGCCGAACCTAATCCACTGAAGACATAAGAAGAAATGGTAATCCAGTCGGTACCGGTATTGTCCACCCGAATCGTATGCGCACCGGCCGGAACATTGATGCTGTATGTTTGGCCGGTTGTTGCCAACTGGTTGGATACTTCCACATCGTCTAACCAAATCGATATTTCTGGCGCTTGGCCTGTAATGGAGCCTGTAACCACCGAAAAAACACCGGCAACCGGATAATTCACCTGAAAAACCGGTGGTCGCCGATATTGCGTATTCCATTGTGCCCCATACAAAAACTGCCCCAATTGAGCCCCGGCTGGCGTCACCACACCACCCGGCTCGATGGAAAAATTGGTATCCGCCAAACCAGCCCAGCCCAAGGTGGGGGTCAAATTCAAATCGGCCGGAACGCCTAAGGATTGTACAGGGCTGGGCTCAAATGCAAGAGTATAAAAAGGTATTTGCGCGGCCACTTCCGACAAACCCGCAAAATGCGTGTATAAATTTTGGTTATCCACATAAGAATCCCACCACCATTGCATGCCGCTGCCCAATCCGCCCGAAAACAAACCGCCCCACATACTATTGTGTACATGAATGCCATTGGGATCGAGGGTGGCCAATCCGCTCGATTGTCCACCGAGTCCAAATTCGGCATTCAGGGTTGGTTTTCCGTATTGGTTCAGATAATTGGCATTTCCATTGGCCAAAACCCGTTCCAAATTGGGTGTATTCACATAATAATGGGTTTGGGTAAAATCCAAATCGAGCGCATTCCAGGTATTGGGGTCATTATAATCGTGCGCATAACTGGTTGTTACGAGGTGTTTGCGGACATCCAGCGTTTTCAGATACGTGGCCATTTCGCCATGCCAATCGGAAACCTCCGATTTGTGATCTTCGAATAAATCCGTCCAATCCACCTCATTGAACAACTCCCAGGCCATGATACTGCGTTGGTATCCCCAGCGTGCTACGATATAACGAAGGCGATTTTTCAGGGTATTTTTTGCATTTTGGTTGGTGAAAAAATCCCAGGTATTGGCGCACATGCCTCCATTGGCAACGTTGTAAGGGCTTTCGTCCCAATTGGGATTTACTTGAGAAGAAACTTGTCCGTGGTGGTTCAGGCAAAGCATCACAAACACACCCTGTTCAGCGCAGTAATCCAACAGCCAATCGAGTAAAAAAGCGTTGTTTTGCTGGTATTTGCGCAAACCATCATACCCATACGCCCCTGCTTTCCATTCCAGTCCAAGGCCCCAATGGCACATCCACAAACGGATGAAATTGCCTTTTTGGGTGGTCAGTTTTTGGAGCCATTGTGTATAATCCAGGTAAACATTACTTTCCTGCCAGGCCATGTTTTCGCCGACGGGAATATACTGTGGGCCCCGGTCAACATGCAGGTAATGGCTTTGTTCGCCCCGTACAAACCCCAGGTTTTTAACGCTGGTCGCATTGTTACAGGTAAACTTTTTTGCCGGGAAAATACCCGTTCCGGCAGGTGTTGTACAACGCAGGGTGTAGGAATAAGTGCCTGTCACGGTGGGCGCGTACCGAATTTTGAATTTGCCGCTTCCCAGTGGACTAATCGCGCCGGTTTGCAAGTCTGTAAATTGATAATCCTGGATATAAAAACCGTCGATGGTTTCGATTTCGCCGAAAGGATTGACGATTTGCGTCTGTACGCTTATTTGGTCGTAATCGTACGGATTGGTGTAAGCCGCAGTCAATTCGATGGTGGCTTCGAATTTGGTGTATTTTTCAATACTGGTGGATACAGGCGTAACCGATTGGATAACAGGCGCTTGGGCGATGGTATTTTTTGTCAGGAGCAGAAGAATTGGGAGGATTAGGGATTTTTTCATGGCAAAAAATATTACGAAAGATCAAATACATTTTGAAACCAATGTACAAATTCATTGGCGATGGGTGCATTAATATCGAAGTATCCAATTTCTACGGCTGTTCCGAAAGGTTTTCCGGGTTCATTTTTCCAGGCCAACCAGGTATGTACTTTGGCTTTACCTATACGAGATGAGCCGTTGTGCCATAACTTACCGAATTTCAGATTGTGTTTCCAGTGCAGCTTCCAGGCGTTCTTTTCCCAAAGCAATTGCTTCTATTTGGCCATCTTTTCGATTCGCTTGTAAGCGAAAAAAGCACCCTTCTTGCTCATATTCTTCTTTTTCAAGCAGATAGGTAAAGGCGCGGATGGTATCTTGACTATGGGTAGTGGCAAAAACCTGGATGTTTAGTTTTACTGCATATTTAAAAATCATTTCCCATAAATCTTCCAGGACAGCATAGTGTAAACCCGTCTCTATTTCGTCGATGAGTAGAACACTATCTTTTGCACTAATTAAAGCCAGCGCCATTAAAAACATGCGTTGCGCGCCATCCCCCAAGTTTTTTAAGGGGATGGGTTTTGATTCCTCCTTTAAACGGACTACTACCCGTTCATTTTGTTGAACATCTAATCGCACTAAATTGGGAAGGATTGTTTCCTTGAGAATATTAATCAGATCATCCTCAAGCGGTGTAAGCGCAATTTTATCCCAATAATGATTTAATGGAAAATACTCTTTGGCATTAAACGGGACAAAAACAAATCGATCATTGGGAAATAGCGGCTGCTGTTGTTGAAAGAATAAGTTGCCAGCATTCAATGGTTCTGAATTAGGGCTGTTGGTATTCGCTAATGTATAATTAACGTTACGTTCGCTAATAAACTTCCTTGTTAATTCGTAATGATTAATAGATAGCACCAATGGGTTTTGACTATCTTGCTTCAACCGCTCAAGTTCCGGCCGGTAATAAACTGAATCATAAAAATTCCATGGCTCAAATTTAAATTCACCCCTTTGCTCCAATATATAGCGCAGCACACTAACATTATCTGCCTCGCCAAAAATCCGCAATGCCTCTAACAGCGCCGTTTTACCGGTATTATTTCTCCCTGCGAAAAGGTTGACCCTTTTCAGGTTTTCAATATCCAATTCTTTAAAAAGACGAAAATTCCGGATCTTTAATGCTGGTATCATATCTTCAGTTTCAGGCAAAAATAAGGTTTTTAGCCATATCCAAAAGTGTTAATTCAGCCCCAATACCTGAATGACCCGCTCCAACATCATTTCCCGAGCATCAGGCAACAACCGCACCAGCGCATAAGGCAACTGAATCACCACATTGCGCAAACCATCTGCATCGATCCAGTCATCTTCTGCACCGCCTTCTTCAGTACACACGAACACAATGGACACATTTTTAAGGTGCGCCAATTTTTCGGCAATAAACGTTGTGTCTACCTTTTCCGCCACTGCTTCATCAACTATTTTTACGACGACCATCTTGTTTATTTTAATTTTAAAAAATTAATTTTTAGCCTAAAAAGGCAAATTTACAACCAACTATTGCATTTCAAATAGGTTTTAGCGCATGACCGGATTATAGGGTGGCCGAGGTAATTGCAAGGCCAATGGCCGAATTTGATTTTCAGGCAAATAAGGATACCCAAATAGTTTGATTTGCTCCTGCTTCAAGCATTCCGCAAAATTGCCCTTGAATTGAACAATGTACGACACCCTATTTTTAACCAAAAAGGACGCTGCGTACCGCCCCAATGCGCCTTTACTTGTTACCCCGTATTTCCAAACCTCGCCCGTTTTCAAAAAATACGTTGTGTGCCCGCTGTGCAAACAAGGGTAAAAACCATCCACCGCAGCCACCAGGGCATATTGCTCCGAATCATCAATCTCTTTTAACCGTTTTTGCAACTTTTCGGTTTCCTGCGGACTTAATTGCGCAAAATCCTTTTCACCAATTGATAAATAAACCAGCGTGAGCGCCAGCGCCAGTCCAAACAATAGCAAAAGACTTGCCCATTTTTTAGGTTGCGGATCGCGCCGTTGAAGCGGCCCCTGCGTTTCTTTTAAATTGGGTTGTTCTGCGCCCATATACGTTTAATTGGTACTCGTTTTGGAATAAAAATGCTTGATTTTCACAATTTTCTCGCATTTCTATCAATTCTTGCTAACTTTCATGCAAAAATATACACCATGGTTATAATAAAAAAGTTTTTACGCATAAAATTATAACCAACACAAAAATTTAATTTACCATGGATCAACAGCAGATCGACCAAAGCATTCGCCTGAAAAAACTGATCAAAATGCTGGGTTTGAATCAAACTTTGTTTGCACAAAGCCTGGGTATGACGCAACCGAATATCAGCAGGATGGTGAGCGGCGATGGAAAAATATCGCTGGAAGTATTAAACCGCATAACGGATATCTATAAAAATATCAACCTCCACTGGCTGCTTACCGGGGAGGGCACCATGTTTACCCATGTTATTCCGACCGAACCTATGCGGGAAGTGAACGAAATCCCTGTGTACAAAGGCAAAGGCCGCCTGGAAGACCTGGAGGAACGGGTAGAACGCCTGGAAAAAATTGTGGGCCGACTGACGAAGGACGATGGGAAGGATTGATGTACTAAACATCGCCTGAAAAGCACGATTTTTTACCACGCTGCGTGCTCTGACAGACAATAACTTAGCCCGGAGGCCCTGTACAAAACCATGCAGCGCGAAGTATACAACCTACCCTCCCACCGTCGTCAAACACCCTTACTTTTCGTAAAAACGGTCTTCATCCCACTTTGCCGGATTTTGAACGATGTAGTTCGAAATGTTGTCAAACGCACGTTGATCGCGGATGATGTGTTCCCAATAATCGCGCTGCCACAACTTTCCGAGTTGTTTTCCGGGGTGCTCTTTTTTAAATAATTTCAGGCAGTCGGTGGCTACCAATGATTTGTAGGCGCCTATGATTTCGCCGACCGTCGGGGCCGTCGGGGTGGCCCTTGCGGCCACCCTCTCTTGGGAGCCCGCGAGGGGCTCCCCTACGGGGTCCGCGTCGGTCATCTCGTCGGGTGTTTGGGTGCCCGCAAGGGGCACCCCGACGGGCGCCCCGACGATCAACACCCCATGAAAATGATTCGGCATGACCTGAAATGCCCCCAATTCCAAATGAGGCCATCGCTCGGTCAATTGCACCCAATGCTGGTGTGCAATTTGCCCCATGGCACTTAATAACATGGTTTTGTTGTGAACGCGGCCAAACAAGTGACGTCTGTTTTGGAGACAGAGCGTGATAAAATAGGCGCCTTGTTGGCTGTAATCGTATCCGCGTAAACGGATGCTGCGCCGGTGATGAAGCTTTGGATTATAAGACATGGTGGATTACGGTCGGGGCGACCCTCGCGGTCGCCCTATTTAGATTAAAGTTGGGGCGACCCGTCGGGGCGGCCCTCGCGGCCGCCCTACCTGGCGGTTGCCCGGTTAGATTATCGTTGGGGCGGCCGGTTGGGGCGGCCCTCGCGGCCGCCCTACCTCGCGGCCGCCCTACCTCGCGGTTGCCCTATTTTATTATTCGGTTGGGGCGACCCTCGCGGTCCCCCACTCGCGCGGTGGCGCCTCGCTATCGCTTGGCGCGGGTGCCCGCAAGGGGCACCCCTACTTTTTCTTCTGCCCCGTTTTGAATCGTCCGGTGCTGCCCGGTCGTCCTGGTCGCCCGGCAGGTCCGGTACTTTTACGCGGTTCCTCTTTCATTTTCGCCGCTTCTGCCGCCAAATGTTCGGGCAAAGGCAAACGCTCCACCGGCTTTCCAATCAGGGCTTCAATGCGCTTAAAACGCAAACTATCCACGGGCGAAATCAACGTGAGTGCAGCGCCTTTGCGTTCGGCCCGGGCTGTTCGCCCGATCCGATGCACATAATCCTCAGCGTCGCGGGGTACATCGTAATTGATGACCATATCAATGCCATCCACATCAATCCCCCGGCTCAATACATCGGTGGCAACGAGAATATCTACTTTACGGTTGCGAAAATCGAGCATCACTTGCTCGCGCTCGCTTTGCTCTAGGTCGGAACTGATTTGGCCCACCGAAAAACGGCGCGCGTTCAATTGCTTGAATACCATACTTACCGCCAGTTTCGTAGAGCCAAAAATCACAATCCGTTGTCCGCCTTTATCTTTTAAAATATCGGTCAACAAAGGGATTTTCAGGCGATCCTGCACCATATACACATGTTGCGAGACCCCTTCTGCCGGTTTAGACAGTGCAATGGTGATCATTTCCGGGTTGCGCAGCATGGTTTTCGCTAATTTCAGCACCGAAGGCGGCATGGTGGCCGAAAACATCAGGCTTTGACGCTGCGGATTTACTTTTCCAATAATCGTCAATAAATCGGGCTGAAAACCCATGTCCAGCATACGATCGGCTTCATCGAGAATCAAAAAGCGCAATCGCGAGAAATTAACATAACCCAGGTTCATGTGGGCGATCAAGCGGCCAGGGGTGGCAATGATGATGTCCGCGCCACTGGTTAGCGCTACTTTTTCCTGGGTAAATTCCGCGCCTTTTCCACCGCCATAAATGGCAATACAAGATACGCCCGTAAAATAGGAATAGGCTTCAATCACTTTTTCTATCTGAGAGGCCAGTTCGCGGGTGGGTACAATGACAAGCGCCTGGGTGTAATTGGCTTCATTGGAAGTCAATATTTTATGCAAAACCGGTAAAACAAAGGCCGCTGTTTTGCCAGTACCCGTTTGCGCAACGCCTATTAGGTCTTTCCCTGCTAAAATTAAAGGGATGGCGCGTTCCTGAATGGGGGTGGCAGTTTTAAAATTCAGGGCATCCAAACCGTCTAATAGGTCTGGATCAAGATCAAATTCGGTAAAATTCAAAAGATTTATGGATTTATATGCTCCTCTTAACTCAAAAGGTGGTGCAAAGTTGCACATTTTTTACCGAGTTTAAAAGGACGGCGGATCAATCGTCCAGGCTTCGCGCCAATCGCGCACAGGCAAACGCTCTACCGGATACCAATTTCCCCACCAATCAAAATACTCCATACTGTTGAAATTCAATTTATAATCGAATTCGCTGGGCAAATCATACACAAAGCCCGGGTAATAATAGCGTTTACCCAAACGTTTGGCCATTTGCAACTCCAGCAGCATCGTAAACGTACCCAAACTGCGTGCACTTTCTTCCGGATCATATACGCAATAATTGCCCGCCATACTTTCATGGCCTAAGTGAAAATAACTGACACTTATTAATTGATTTTCACGGAATACTTCAATTTGAGCCCCAGAGCAGGGCATCAAATGGCTCCACGGACTAAAAAAGCCGTAGATTGACATAGGACGATTGTGGTGAAACCGATGGGCGTGTTTTTCAAATAAATCTTCATGCTTGGGTGTAATATGCAGGGGAGACGCCAACATTTGCAAATCAGCGTTGCGGCGCAAACATTTCCGCTGACTTTTGCTCAAGGTAAATTGCTGTAAATCAATGCGTAAAAGCACTACGCGACAAGGTTGTCCACGCCATTCCCAATGGTTGCGCCGAAACAGTAAATCCGCCCAATAGCACCAACCATCCGCACAAAAACGGTCGAAAACCATCGGATGCAGACTTTGCATTGGAACATATGCTTCAATCGGATTGGGATTGAATGAAATGTCTTGAAAAACAGATAAGGACTTCGGTTGCATGAAAAATTTGGGACAAAAATATTGGTAATGCAGGTTTGCTAGGATTAAAAAAACAGATCAGCCTGAAAATTAGGATGATATTCAACGCAAAGTGGTTACGACAACAGATGGCTACTAATTCATTGAAAATCAATTTTTTTATCCATCCATCCTTCAAATCCATTTAAATCTGGGTGTAGAACGAAATTATTTCCAAAATAGCCCCCCAAAAATAGGCGGTTTCTCTACTTTTGCACACACTTTAAGAAAAACGTGTCGTTTAATTCCATTTTCCCATGTCTAACAAAGTTCTGATTATCGGTGCAGGTGGTGTAGGTCGGGTTGTTGCCTACAAATGCGCCCAACATCGCGATGTTTTTGGCGATATCATGCTCGCTTCCCGCACCAAGAAAAAATGCGACGCCATCGCCGATTCAATTTACCAGGCGTATGGTGGCCGCAAAATTAAAACCGCCCGCTTGGATGCTGATCAGGTGGAACAAACAATCGCACTCCTCAAAAAGTTCCAGCCAGACCTCGTAATCAATGTTGCACTTCCTTATCAGGACCTGCCCATTATGGATGCCTGCCTCGAAATGGGCGTAAACTACATGGATACCGCCAATTACGAGCCCAAGGATGTGGCAAAATTTGAATACTCCTGGCAATGGGCGTATCAGGAACGCTACGAAAAGAAAGGCATCATGGCCCTGTTGGGTTGTGGTTTCGATCCGGGCGTAACCAGCGTGTACACCGCTTATGCTAAAAAACACTACTTCGACGAACTGCATGAACTCGATATCGTGGACGCCAATGCCGGCAGCCACGGCAAAGCGTTTGCGACCAATTTCAACCCCGAAATCAACATCCGCGAGGTAACCCAACGCGGCAAATACTGGGAAAATGGCCAGTGGATTGAAACCGAGCCACACGAAATCTGGAAAGACATCGACTACCCGGAAATTGGCCCAAAACGCTCTTACCTCATTTTCCATGAAGAACTGGAAAGCTTGGTAAAACACTTCCCGACCCTCAAACGCGCGCGTTTTTGGATGACCTTCAGCGAACAATACCTGACGCACCTGCGTGTTATCCAAAATATCGGTATGGCGGGCATCGAACCGGTGCGTTTTAAAGGCTTGGACATTGTGCCGCTGGAGTTTTTAAAAGCGGTGTTGCCCAAACCGGAAGAACTCGGCGAAAACTACACCGGCTTCACCAGCATCGGCAACCGCATCAAAGGCATCAAAGACGGCAAAGAGGCCACTTATTATGTGTGGAACAACTGCTCGCACGTAGATGCTTACCGCGAAACCGGCACCCAGGCGGTAAGTTACACCACCGGCGTTCCTGCCATGATTGGCGCGCGCATGATCCTTACGGGCAACTGGTCGGGTAAAGGCGTGTTCAATGTGGAGCAACTCAACCCGGATCCATTTATGGAGCGTTTGAACCTCGACGGTTTGCCTTGGCATGAAAAACACAACCTCGATTTAGGCATGTAGTACCCTGACAAACGCGGCGGCTAAACAAAATCCCAGTCGCCGCGTTTCAATTTAAACAATTAGCCCAAAACGAACATGCGGATTCTGCTTGTAGAAGATGAAGATAATATCCGGGATGCCATCCGGCTCAACCTCGAACTGGAAGGTTACGAGGTAGTAAGCACAGGAAACGGGAAAAAAGCACTGGAATACATTGGTGGTCAACATTTTGATTTGTTATTGCTCGACGTGATGCTGCCCGATGTGGATGGGTTTACCATAACGGAACAAGTGCGGCTCACCAATACAGAAGTACCCATTGTGATCCTGACGGCCAAAGACATGGCCCAGGAACGCATCACAGGCCTGAAAAAGGGCGCTGACGATTATATCACCAAGCCGTTTAACCTGGAAGAACTGTTGTTGCGCATCGGTATTTTATTGCGCCGCAGCCAACGCGTAAAAGGAGAAGCCCTGGAGTTGTACGAATTTGGCAAAAACAAGGTAAACTTTCATACATTTGAAGCAACGACCTGGCGTGGGGATAACATCACCCTCACCAAAAAAGAAGCGATGCTGCTCAAATTGCTGGTAGAACGCAAAAATGAGGTCGTCAGTCGAAATCAAATTTTACAAGCCGTTTGGGGGTATGATGTGTTTCCAAGTACCCGCACCATTGATAATTTTATCCTGGCGTTTCGCAAATATTTTGAAGAAGACGCCAAGGAGCCGATTTTCTTCCACTCCATCCGCGGGGTCGGGTATAAATTCACTGCCTGAATATTGAACCATGCTTGGCAAAATATTTAAAAAAGTCTTCATCTTCCCGATTCGGATTTATCAATTGACCTTATCGCCGCTGTTGGGCAACAACAAATGCAGGTATAATCCCACTTGCTCCCATTATGCCATTGAGGCCATTGAAGAATGGGGCCCCATCAAGGGCACTTATATGGGCATCCAACGCATTTTGCGCTGTCACCCGTGGAGTACCCGCGATATGGACGACCCCGTACCCAAGCGCAAGCAGCCATAATTCCTTCATTTTCACCCACCCACCGCATGAATATCGATTCTTTTGTAGTAAAAGAAGGTTCGGAAGGCCGGACTACTGATCCGCATATCCTGCCCATTTACGCCACTTCTTCGTTTTCCTTTGACAACATCGAAGCAGGTATTGATATTTTTAAAAATATTACCTCCGGGCATGCTTACAGCCGATATGCCAACCCGACCGTAGATTCGGTGGGACAAAAAATCGCGGACCTGGAAGCCTACGGATTAAATATCCCGGCCCGCGGTGTGATGACTTCGAGTGGTATGTCTGCTATTTCAACGTTGCTATTCGGCGTCTTGAAAGCAGGCGACACGGTGCTTTCCCAAGGCAATTTGTACGGCGGCACCACCGAATTGTTGGTCAAACTTTTCAAGCAATTTGGAGTAGAGACCATCCTGACCGATTTGACCGATCTCAATCAGGTGGAAACCTTGCTGAAGTCGCATCCCGGTATCCAAATGTTATATTGTGAAACGCCAGCCAACCCTACCCTGGCCTGTGTAGATATTCGCGCCCTGGCTGAACTGGCACACCGTTACAATGCCCTGTGTGCGATTGACAATACGTTTGCCACCCCTTTATTGCAACAACCCTTGGCATTGGGCGTTGATTTTGTCATACACTCAACCACCAAATACCTCAATGGACATGGCAACAGCATCGCCGGCGTGGTGGTGGGCGGCGATCCGGAGCGTATGCAAAAACAGGTGTGGAATGCGATGAAATTGGCCGGTACGAATTGCTCTCCTTTTGAGGCCTGGTTGACCAGCAATGGCTTGAAAACGCTGTCTTTGCGGATGGAACGGCATTGCAGCAATGCCCAGGCCTTGGCGGAATTCTTAGTAAAACACCCCGCAGTAGCACGCGTCAATTACCCGGGATTGACAAGCCACCCGGATCACGCATTGGCATTACAACAAATGAAAGGCGGCTTCGGTGGCATGTTGAGTTTTGAATTAAAAGGCGGCTTGGAAGCGGGCCTGAAATGCATGAACAAAGTAACCATGTGCGCATTGGCCCCTACTTTGGGCGATGTTGATACCCTCATTTTACATCCGGCATCTTCTTCGCACCTGCATGTGGCCCCGGAAGTACGCGCCCAGAACGGCATTACCGATGGCTTGATTCGATTGTCGGTTGGGATTGAAAATCCGCTGGACTTGATCGCCGACCTTCAGCAGGCAATTGCCTAATTCGTTTGGCTAAAATTTCCTACTTTTGATCAAAAGAACGCAAGCACCATGATCCGAACTATTTTTTGCTTTGGGATACTAAGCCTTTTCAGTATTTTAGCCTGTAAAAGCCAAAAAGCAATGCCCGATAAAAACGAAAAAACACCGATTCTTGCATTTCAGCAGTATGGTTGCCGTGGTTTTTGCCCGTCTTACATCCTTACTTTTTACAACAATGGTGTTTTTTCGTACGAAGGCAAAGGCAATGTAGCGCTGATGGGTATGGCCGAAAAGAACCTAACACCTGCCGAACTCAACCAATTAAAAAAGCAGGTGACCGCCGTAAACCTCTGGCAATATCCTGAGCGCATTGAAAGCCAGGTGGCCGATGCGCCCTACGCCAGCTTTACGGTGATGGAAGGCGAAAAGCAGCACAGCGTAATGGGTAGTATCGACCGCCCTAAGCCCCTGCTCGAACTAGAGGCTTTGGTTAAAAACCTGGCGGAAGCACATGGACTCTCTGTGAAACAAGGGATAGACCCAAATGCCCTGCCTGCGGACGCCCCCGAATTGCTTGTAAAGTTAAAATCGGAGGTCAATGCCGGCAACTGGGTCATGGGTATCCAAAATGTAAAACTGCGTTTAATTCGGCGTGTTTCGGCCGAAAACACCTGGCTTTTGGCTTTTGATCCTAAGCAAATAAGTGCCGAACAACTTATTGAAACACTCAAAGCCCTTCCGGATGTGTTGGAAGTGCAGCGCAATAAAAAAACAAGCGACCGCAACTAAGGGTGAAACGGATTTGGCAACAGGAAGGCGTCCTTTGGGGGATTTATGCGTTGGCAGCGATACTGGTGTCCATCCAGCGGCTCTGGCTTACCCATCAAAAGGTTGATCCTTATCCGACCGATTACGAAAACTACCTGATCTTTAAAAATGCTTTTCGGCACCTGCTGCAGGGGCAGAATATTTACGCATCTTTTCCAGGCGAGCAATGGGATTTATACAAATATAGTCCTGCTTTTGCACTTGGGATGGCCCCATTTCATGCATTGCCCGATTTTTTGGGACTTCCCTTATGGAATCTACTCAATGCGCTGCTGCCCTTGTATGCCTTGATGCAATTAAAGGGTTTGAGTAAAACGCAGCAAATTTTTTGCGCCTGGTTTATATTTCCCGAAATGTTGGTTTCGTTACAAAACAGCCAGAGCAACGGGCTCACCCTGGGGTTGATTTTGCTCGGTTTTGCGGCATTAGAAAGTCAGCGGCAAATTCAGGCTGCCGGTGTGGTGGCGGCGGCAACATTTTTAAAAGTGTTTGGCATTTTTGCGGCACCTTTAGCGTGGATATACCCCAATCGGCTCAAATTTAGCCTTTGGCTGCTGGTTTGGTGCCTTTTTTTCACCTGCATTCCGTTGGTCGTTGCCAGTCCGACTTATTTAATTCAACTGTATCAATGGTGGGGCGTGTTGCTCAATGAGGATCATGCAGCCTCAATTGGGCTTTCTGTACAAGGCTGGTTACAAACTTGGTTCGGGTTGATGCCGCCGAAACTGCTGATCAGTATTTTTGGCATTTTATCGTTGCTGCTTACCGTGTATCAAACGGGTAAAAATCCGGTTTGGCCCAATCGATTGGCTTTGTGGGCAAGTTTATTGATCTGGGTGGTCATTTTTAACCACAAGGCCGAGTCGCCCACGTTTGTGATTGCCTTGTGTGGCGCAGCCTTATGGTATTGCAGCCTTTCAAAACCCGGCAAATGGGATACAGGATTATTGGCGCTGGTTTTTATCTTTGCGTCCCTTACGCCCACCGATTTGTTTCCCCGCATGTGGCGGGAGCAGTGGGTGCAACCTTATGTCTTGAAAGCCGCTCCTTGTATTGCCCTTTGGATATGGATTACGGTGCGCCTGGTGTGGGAGCTTGACCAAAGGCAAGCACCGTAAACAAGTACAAAACGACTTTTTCAACGTTCCCAAAACGCCGAACCCGATCGTATGCAAGAACTTTTTATAAAATTTATCAAATTTGGGGTAGTGGGCCTTTCCGGTGTGGGGGTAGATTTTGGTATTACCTGGGTAGGCAAGGAAAAGCTAAAAATCAACCAATATGTGGCCAATAGCTGCGGTTTTATGGCAGCAGTGGTGAGCAATTACATCCTCAACCGGCTTTGGACGTTTCACAGCACCGATCCGAGCATTGCCCTGCAGTTTGGAAAATTTCTGTTGGTCGCCCTCTTGGGCTTAGGGCTGAATAACGCCATCATTTATGTGCTGAATGAGCAACGCGGCGTCAAGTTTTATCCAGCCAAATTAGCGGCCACCGGTATTGTGATGATCTGGAATTTTGGGGCAAACTACTTTTTCACCTTTCACACCTAGCGGTCCATTAACTGCCCGCCTTTCGGTTGATGCGCTGCAACTTCACTTCCTTCACAGGCTGGAGCAACAACGGCACCTTTTCCTCTTCTACAGAGTCTGAATCGAGCCCGAACCAGTTTTTTGGCGAAGACACCCAACCTTTCATGGTTAGATAGGCCGAAATAATAATTTGCTCGCGCCAAGGCATTTCGTTTTCGTTCGATAAGAATTCTTCAATCAAGACAAAACGGAAGTCTCCTGTTGGGTATTTATTGGAAGCGGTGTGGTACCGGGAGTAGACGGTTAATTCGCCATTTTCCACCAGTTCTTCTACCACCTTGTTCATGAATACGTTCATGCGTTGCTGCACCCGGAAGCCGAGGCGGAAAATCACTTTATACACATCATCGGGCGCAATCGTATTGACCTCATATTGCATGGTATAAGGCTCATCCGTAGTTTGAATGTGCACAAACCAATACACATCGGCGCGTTTAGGTTGCGTTTGCAGGATGGAATACAACACTTTTGCCTCCACCTTTTTCGGGTGTTTGGCGGTGGTGAGGAATACCAGGTTGGTAGCGAATTTTGGGATCGATTCGTCATTACTGAGGGTAATCAGTTGATCCAAAAAGTCTCTGATCCGAATTTCATCCGAATAACTTTGACGGATGCGTTTTGCTTTTACCCACAGCAACATCAAACCGAATAAAAGCGCCGTCATGATCACCGTCACGTAACCACCTTCGGCAAATTTGGAGGCGTTGGCATAAAAGAACAGCAACTCCAGGGAAAGATAAAAAATGAGCATAAACCACACCAGGATTTCATTGGTGCGGCGAATGACCAGCCAATTGGCCAGCAAAATGGTGGTACACAACATCGCTAGTACAATCGCCAGACCATAAGCGGCCTCCATTTTTGAACTTTCGTGAAAATACAATACCACACTTACACAACCCAACCACAAGAAAGTGTTGACTGCCGGAATGTAAATTTGTCCTTTCAGGAACGTTGGGAATTTTACCGTCATTTTAGGCAAAAGTCCCAGGCGAATCGCCTCGGAAACCAGGGTAAATGACCCGGAAATAAGAGCCTGGCTCGCAATAATCGCTGCCAGGGTGGCTATAATGATGCCCGGCCACAAAAACCAGGAAGGCATCATGCCGTAAAACGGATTTTCTGTTAAATGGGTCCCTACATTTTGTAACAACCAGGCTGCCTGTCCTAAATAATTGAGTACCAGGCATATTTTTACATAAATCCAGCTAATCTGTATGTTTTGACGGCCACAATGCCCAAGGTCTGCGTACAAAGCCTCGGCACCCGTGGTACACAAAAACACCGCCCCCAAAATCAGGACGCCTTTGGGGTTATGCATCAGCAATTGCAAGCCATAATGTGGGCTCAAGGCTTCGAGTACCTGCCAGTTGGTGCTAATGAGCGAAACGCCCAAAGCGCCCAAAGTGGTAAACCAAACCAACATAATCGGTCCAAATCCGCGACCAACTGCCGCCGTCCCAAAGCGTTGTACAAAAAACAGGAGGGAAATAATTGCAATGGCAATTTCTACCGTTGGAATTCCTTTATATTTCAGTTCGAGGCCTTCAATCGCGGCGCAAACAGAAATAGGTGGGGTAATCATACCATCCGAAATCATGGCTGCACCGCCTAGAATAGCGGCATACAACAACCATTTTTCGCGGCGACGCACAAGGGTGTACAGGGAAAAAATGCCCCCTTCCCCTTTATTATCGGCTCGAAGTGTTAGGAGTACGTATTTGATCGTGGTTTGAAGAGTAAGTGTCCAGAAAACCAACGACACCCCACCTAAAACAACAAGTCGATCTATGAGTGCGCCTTCTCCAACGATGGCTTTCATTACATATAGCGGAGAAGTGCCAATATCACCATAAATAATGCCTAAGGTGATGATCATTCCGGCCAATGACAGGCGCTGCAAGGATTGATTTGTATGATTTCCCATAACCACGCTGCTCGATCAGGAGCAGGCTACTTTTTTGATTTGATCAAAAACATAGAAGGCCTGGAAATTTACCCAAAAATAAGGCAACAGTTTCCAGGCCTTCCCAAATACCAATGAATGACAGACGATTTAGTGTTGGTGACCGCCTGCGCCGTGCACGTGACCGTGTTCCAGTTCGGCTGCTTCTGCGTCCCGTACGTCTTCTACATTACCCGTAAAAAACAGGTCTACGCCAGCCATCGGGTGATTGAAGTCGACTTTTACTGTTTCGAGGCCAACAGATGCAACCATACCTTGGAAGTGGTTACCGTCTTGGTCTGTTAAAGGCAGCATATTGCCGATTTCCAACAAGCCTTCTGGGATTTTACCATCCGTTTCAAAAATATGCTTAGGCACTTCTACCAAGGCAGTTTCATCATACACACCATAAGCATTGGCTGCTGGGATACCAAAAGCAAAGGCATCTCCCGCTTTAAGGCCTGAAAGATGCTGTTCGAAATCAGGAATCATGGCACCAATGCCGAAAATGAACGCAAGCGGCTCGTTGCCTTGGGTAGATTCTACAAGTTGACCGTCAGCAGTGCTTTCAGTCAGGGTGTAGTGTACAGACACTACTTTGTTAGGTTCAATGACCATGAAGAAATGGCGTTTAGGGTTTGCTTTTTTGACAAGCCCTTTGTGATGGAATCAGGAAAACTCCTGTTTTGCGGCGCAAAGGTAGTTGTTTTTTAATCGAGGGTTCATTTTTTCTAAACTTCTCTTAAGCCGCTTTATAGCCTTTTACCATTTCTTTATACCGAAAGTACGCCCTAAACAAGCGCATGGAATTCCAAAAACCAGTCGGACGTACCCCAAGCCGTAATTGGGCCCGATGTAACTGAAACAGTATCAACCAGTGCCGATAAAAATCGCGGTAAGCACGCAACATACCAAAATTCGGATCGTACACATGCGCAGGCTCTCCAAAAACCCCGTTTAGTTCCATGACCTTGAATTCGCCCCGCTTCAAGGCCTCTATGGATGCACATTTTAAATCAAATCGACCATAAAGCACCCCGGGAATTTGATTGCAAACAGGTTCAAACGCCCGAATTAATGCAGCATCAATCAAATAGTTGCCATTGATAAAACGCGTGCCCAATACATGATTTCCGATTGGCTCCAACAACAAGATTTCCCCTTTTCCCGGCACTTGTTGCAACAATACAGGATGTTCCTTTTCAAAACGCAGGATCTGGAAAGCGGATCGAGCATCCATTTCCATCAGACTGCGCACCGTTTGGGCCCCATCTCCGGTTACGGAAAGAAAGGATTTGATGCATATAGAGGTAATATCAAAACGCGGCTTTTCATGGGCAATTGCAGGAAATCGATGGAATAACACGGCCAACTCTATGGGTTCCTTTAACATTTCCTGTAAAATAAAGCGCACTGGGAAACGCCGCAAATGTTGCAATAACGCATCAAAGTGCATGGTTTTTTGCACTAAAAACCCGCGCTCTCCGATATCCGGTTTGGCGATGATCGGAAAATCAAGTCCTTGTTGCGCTAATTGCTGCGCCAAGGCGGCGGCGGTAATACCCGGTTCGACCACCAAGGAATTGGGCAACAACGATTTGGGTATCAAATCCAAAATGGCCGATTTGGACTCTCCTAAAGCACCCGAAAGCGGAATTGCCGGATTCACATTCGTAAAAAAGAGCAAATTTCGGGCACGCAAGGCAAACCATGCATAAATGCCAAATACCGGAAGATTCGCTAACCAAATCGGATAAAACTCCCATACGGTCCATTTAACCCACCAAAATTTGAACCCCATTGGCCAAACACATTTAGAACAATTAAAATATATTTATTTTTAATCGGCTCAAATATCATCAATTTCCGACTTTTGGCGTTAAAAGCATTGGCACTTGTGTCGTAGCGGAAACATTCTGCGTTCTTTTTTTCGTCTTTTCAACTACCTTGAAACACCGCAAACCTTTGTTTCTTGTGTTGATCTTTTTTTTTTTTTCTTTTTATTCCAGGTTTATACATTTTCATCGCCATGAATCATTCTTTTACACCTTGCCCTCTGCGCAACCTGCTGTGGCTTGTATTTTTTGCTGCTTTTGCATATCCTAACCTTGTTTTTGCACAACTACCTACTAAATTTTCGGACAAACCGGAGGATTTCATGAAGGAGTTGGGCGATTTCATGACCGCCTCCAAGCGGCCAGACCTGGAAGAGGCCTATTCAGTTTTTAAAAAATATTACAAAACGGGTTTGGTGCCGCCGCGTAAAATGGTGCGCATTGTTAAAACCGCCAATTACTTGGCCGAACAAAAACTGGCCCCCTTCCCTTATTACAAAAACTACCTGAATGCCGTCAATGCGGCCTTGGTAGCCTCCGATACCAGCCTGTTTGAAAACTGGCATATTTTCACGGAAAACGCTTTATCGAGCCTGGAAAAAGGGCGCACCAAGCCGATTGCCCAACTCCTCGAATTTTCGGTGGGCTTTATGGAAGAACGCGCGCTGAAAACAGGGGAAGGCGGCTCAGTCACCTGGAAAATTAAAAACGGATCGTTCTCTTTTGATAATACCGACAACAAACCCCGCCTGGTTTGTAAGGGCGTTGACCTGATTGGCGGTCGAAAGCAGGATTCGCTGATTGTGTACCGCACTTCCGGTTATTACCTGCCGTATGACAATTTGTGGATCGGCAAGGGTGGTCGCGTCAACTGGGCCGAAGTGGGGCTGGATACCACCGTGGCGGCCGAACTAACCAACTACAAAGTTGAAACCCAAAAGCCGCGTTTCCTTTGCGATACCGTTCGCTTCAATTACCCCCTCTATTTTGGCACACGGGCCATCAATGGCAGTTTTGAACACAATGTAGTAACCGGTTCCAACAAAGCCAACTTTCAGTTTCCCAGGTTTGAATCGTTTGACAAAAACCTGAAAATCAGTAAAATAGGCGATGGTATTGAGTATGTCGGCGGCTTTAGGTTGGAAGGTAGTTCTTTGTACGGGTTTGGTTCTGCTACAGAAAAAGCCAAGGTGACCATTTATAATAAAAAACGCCAAAAGGTTTTTCTGGGCAGTGGCGCTTTGTTTATCATCAAACGCGAGGTGAGTATCGTCGCGCAAGAGGTGAACGCCAAGTTGTTTATGGATACCGATAGTTTGTTCCATCCTTCTGTCGACTTCCGGGTGGATATTCCGGGGCAGGTGATTAACCTGACACGCGGAGAAAAGGGCTCCGAACGGAACCCGTTTTTCTCGTCTTTTTACAATATGAACCTCAATACCGACAAAATTTCCTGGCACTTAAACCAGGATTCGCTCGAAATTGGAGCCCGCACCGGCACTGCCAAGGGTATTGAACAAACCGTGCAGTTTGAAAGCAGCAACTTCTTCGACCTTAAGCAGTACGAACAAATGCAGCATTTGGCCTCGCAAAACCCGATTTCGACCCTGTTTATCTTGTCGCGTGAAAAAGGAACCAACATTGTTTCGGACAACGATTTTGCCCGGGCGATCAATCCCAAATTCGATTATTCAAGTATCCAGTCGCTGCTCGCACAGTTGGTTGCTGGCGGTTTTATCAACTACGACTTTTCCAAGCACCAAATCGAACTGCGCGATAAACTGACCCATTACGCCCTCGCAGCCCAAGGAAAAAAGGACTATGACGGCATCAACATTCAATCGTCCAGCACCAAAGCCAATGCGAAACTCGATCTCAAAACCAAAGAAACTGACATTTACGAAGTAAAAAAGATTGAATTGAGCCAGCGTCAAAAAGTGGGATTGATTCCGAATGAAAAAGAAGTTACCCTGCTGAAAAACCGCGACATGCGCTTTGGGGGCAAACTTTTTGCCGGTTTTGCCTTGTTTCAGGGTACAGATATGCAATTTACCTACGAATCCTACCAGGTTGCGTTTGATTCTGTGCGTTTCCTGGATTTTTATTTGCCGGAACCCGATAAAATCACCAAAGACGGTCAGCCGGTGGCCAATGCCATGAACTCCTCGGTCGAATTGGTATCGGGGGTGTTGCTGGTGGATGCGCCGAACAACAAATCGGGTAAAGAAGAATTGTCGATTTTCCCTTCTTTGCAAACGAAAAAGCCCTCTTTTGTCTTTTATGACCGGCCTGAAACCCAACGTGGGGTGTACAAACGCGACTCTTTTTACTTTAAACTTGACCCGTTTTCGTTCAATGGCCTGGACAGTTATACCAAAGAACAACTAAAATTTCGGGGCGAATTGTTTCCCGCCACCATTTTCCCGCCGTTTAAAGAAACCATTGTGGTGCGTACAGAGGACAAATCCTTTGGTTTTGTGCACCGAACCCCTGCCGTTGGTTACACGACTTATTCTAAAAAGGGCAACTTTACAGGCACCCTTGATTTGAGCAACAAAGGCTTTTTGGGAAAAGGCAAACTGGAATACTTGACGGCGGA
Source organism: Saprospiraceae bacterium (assembly GCA_027488935.1). Lineage (GTDB taxonomy): Bacteria > Bacteroidota > Bacteroidia > Chitinophagales > Saprospiraceae > M3007. The sequence goes on from JAIYAP010000003.1 coordinate 29,375, forward strand.
TATAGAATCGGAGGATTTGATTTTCCGACCCCGGCAAACAACGGGTACGGCGAAGAAGTTTTTCATGACGGAAGACCGCACCAGCGCCGTAAAGGTACCCCAGGCCGCGGGTGAAAACGTATCGGTAAACTGGTTACCGTTCAAAGACTCCATGTATGTAGAGAGTAAGGGAAAGGCATTTGATCTGTTTCGCGCGCCTGGGTACACGCACAAGGGCATTTTGATCCTGACGCCCTCTGGTTTGAAAGGTAAAGGGGAGTTTGAATGGGCGGAGGGTAAATTGACCTCTAAAATCATCTCTTATGGCCCGTTTCAGGCCAGTGCCGATACGGCCAACCTCGAAATTAAATCATTGGATGGCCAAGGGATTGCATTCGACTCGCGCAACGTTGATGGCGAACTGGATTTTGACAAACAAACCGGTTTCTTTAAAGCGAATTCGGAAAGTGCGACCACTACCCTGCCGCTCGACCAATACCGCACGTCGATGAACGAATTTACCTGGGACATGCGCGAAAAAACAATCAAGTTTAAGGCAGATGAGAAAAAACCGGGCGCCTTCGTTTCCATTGACCCGGCCCAGGATTCGCTTGCATTTTCGGGTAAAACGGCCTTGTACGACATGAAAACCAACCTGCTCAAAGTGGGCGGTGTGAAAGTGATCAAATCGGCAGATGCTTATATTTATCCGGATTCGGTAGACATAGAAATTCTTTCGGGTGGTAAAATGAAGCAGCTGACCAATGCGAAAATCATTGCGGATACGGTAAACCGGTACCATACGATTAACCGCGCTACCATCGATATTTTGGGTAAAAAACTGTATAAAGCGACCGGTTACTACGAATACAATATTCCGGAGCACGAGCAAGAAGTGTTTTTCAACAATATTGTTGGGGAGCGCCGTGGCCCCGGTACCCCCAACACTAAAAACGTTTTGACTACTGCGGCGGGTGACATTGCGGAGAAAGACAGTTTCCGGATGGACGTAAAATCCCTTTTTAAAGGACAGGCAATTTTGAAGGCCAATCAAAAGAACATGCGTTTTGAAGGTTTTGCCAAACTAGAAGCCTCAAAACTGCCTAACAATCAATGGTTTAGTGTTTATACGGAGGTAGACAAAAACGACCCTACCCTGCGTATTAAAAATGCCAAAAACGAAGACGGCGATCCGTTGGTGACAGGTTTTTACCTCTCGCGCGAAACGGGCGAAGCCTACCCGCGCGTGTTGTTACCTGCGTATGCGCGGGTGGACCGGGCGCTCATGGATTGTGAAGGCGTCATGAAATACGAGCCTAAATCCGACCGCTTTATTTTTGGTGACTCCGCCCGTGTGGTCGGCAATGCCCGGCGAGGTGCCAAGATGATTTTTGACAACCGCGTGGGTACGGTGGTTGCAGAAGGGCCGCTCAACCTCGGTTCCGGTCTGGCATATATGAAAGTTACGGGTGCGGGGCGTTTGAAATCCGATTTTAACAACATCACGGACTCTACGAGCTATACCATCAATGGTGAGTTCATGACGGCCATGGAAATGACCATTCCAAAAGTGTTGTATGATTTGATGCTGAATGAAATCAATGCGGTTACATTTGATATGCCGCCCGCCATTTACAACACCAACGCCGCGTTTTACACGCCGATGCTCAACCATTTTATCACTGACGATAAGGAAGTAGAAGAGTCGATGGCGAATATGCGTAACAACCTGATTGTGCTGCCTAAAGCCGACAACAAATACAGTTTCATGCTTGGACGCCATAATGTGATTTGGAACCAGGAATACCAATCCTTCCTTAGTTTGGAGGATAAAATACCGGTAATTTCGATCAATGGTCAGCCAATTAATAAAACCATGACCGTTTTTGTCGAGTACAAAATGCCGGGCAGCCAGGACGATCGTTTTTATTTGTACATCAAGGCCAGCGCAGATCTTTGGTATTTCTTTGGGTATCAATCAGGTGCGCTCAATGTTGTATCAAGCAGTACCCGTTTTAATGATTTGCTCTTAGGACTAAAGCCGAAGGACACCCAAATAAAAATGAAAGACGGTGAAACCTATGAGGTTGTTGCGGCCAACCCATCGATCGCAGATGCTTTCGTAAACCGGGTTCGCAGCGGTCGGAAAAAAGACTAAATCTTAAAATATTATTGGCTGTTTGAAGGCCCATAGACATTTTGCACTGCAATATGTTTGTGGGTCTTTTTATTTTTATCCCAATAAAGACAAAGTTTTAGCATAAATCACCAACAAAAAAGTACTTTTTTTTCATAAAATAAGGCAGCAAACAAGTCCATAATCGTATCTAATTTAATATCCCATTTAAAATCTTTGTCAAAATTTAATTTTGCATTGTACCTTCGATTAACCTATTTGCGGTTATAAAAACAGTACCCATCATTTAAAGCGAAAAACAAGCTATGCCTATGTGCCCAATGCTACACAAAACTACCCAATACTTCGTTGTCTCCCTTATGCTGATTTTACTTGCATTTCCTGCACAGGCAACGGAATTTCCAGATAATCCACCCGCAGATTCGATTGCTTCCCTTGAAATGGAAGGTCACCTTCGATGTGTGGTGGAAGCGCTGGTGAATTGTACCGATAAAACAATAACACTGGGCGCTTTTTTACAAACTCCCGGGGGGATAAATACCCCCATTGTGGTGCCTTGGTCGACCGGGCAAAACGCACATAAAATTGTGGTTCCTGGCGGGTTATCGTACAGTTATGACGATGCTGGTTTTGGCTGTGATCACCACTTGAATAACTATAGCACCTTGCCTTTTTATGATGGGCCATTGGTTATTAAAGGCCCTACCGTTATTTGTTTTGGGGATTTTGGCGAAATCACCGTAGATGTGGATGGCTATGACCTCCAAAGCTTCAGTTGGAATCCTGGTTCTGGCGGTGTTTTTAGTCCAATCCCGATTATAGGACAGGGTACTTACTCCCTAACGGTGACGGACCAAAACGGTTGTACTAAAACTGATTCTCATACGATTGCATATGCACCACCCGTTGTACCAACCATTGCTGGCCCCAATTTGCTGTGCCCAACAGGAGACAGTGCCACGCTGGTAGTACAAGGAGGCCCCTATGTTACCTACTCCTGGGACCACGGCCCAACCGGAACCCCCGTTACCGTGTATGAACCTGGCACCTACCAGGTTACGGTAACAACAGCACTGGGTTGTACCGGTTCGGCGCTTTACGGGATCAATTCAGGAGAAATTTTGCCTTTTAATATCACTGCGACCAAACCGGCTATTTGTCCGGGCATGAAAGATACCTTAGCCGTAACGGACCCGAATTTGCTGTTTTTTAGTTGGTCAACCGGACAAACTACCCGCCGTATTGTGGTAACGCAACCAGGCACCTACACCGTGACGGCCACCAATGCTTTTGGCTGCACCAATACATCTACTTTTATTGTGCAACCTGTTGTACCGCCGTCACCTGTACTCGTGCAACCTGTTTTGTGTCCGGGAGGCACTGCTACCTTGACCACACAGGGTGGGGTATTTTCCAGTTATGCCTGGTCTAGTAGCCAAAATACCCCCGCCATCACCATCAACAGTGCCGGTACGTATACGGTAACGGTCAGTAACAGCATCGGCTGCACAGGAACAACCTCCCTGGCAGTCAGTACCGTTGCGTCCCCCAATATTGTGGTCAGCGGCCCAACCGTTGCTTGCCCGGGCCAATCGGGCACCCTCGTCGCCAACCCCGGCTTTACAAGCTATTTATGGTCTACGGGTGCCACCACACCGACTATTCAGGTAAATCAGACCGGTATTTACACCGTTATGGTGGTGGATACCAACCAATGTCAAGGCACCGACACCCACAATTTTAACATTACTGCCGCACCGGCCCCTATGATCGCTACCCTACCCTACAACTGCGATGGTCAAATGACTTTAAATGCAGACCCCGGGTATCAAGGCTATTTATGGTCCAATGCGGCGACCACCCAATCCATTGCCGTTCAGGCGGGTGGGTCGTACACCGTAACCGTTACGGCCGGGGTTGGATGTACCGGCGCTGCTACCCAAACCATCACCATTCCAGCCAATCCGCAAGTGGGGGTAAATGGTATTGCACAATTTTGCACGGGTGGAAGTAGTCAATTGCAAGCAACGGCTGGTTTTGTGCAATATACCTGGACCGGTGGCGCAAACACGCCGAATATCACCGTTGCCTCCAGCGGAACTTACACCGTCACCGTGACTGATTTGAACGGCTGCACGGCAACCGACGATTTGGTGGTTACCGCCACCCCTTTGCCTCAGCCCGCCATCACAGGTCCGGCAACGATTTGTATCGGAACTGCCGCACAACTGAACGCAGGCAATACTTTTAGTCAATACGCTTGGTCGAATGGCGGCATGCAGGCGGGTATTACCGTCAATCAAAGCGGCAATTACACCGTTACCGTAACCGATGCAAACGGTTGTACCGGCACCACCGTGCATCCCCTCAATGTAACTACGGCCTTGAGCACCCAAATTGCCCAAGCGCCTTACATCTGTAACAATCAACTGCAAATCAGCGCCGACCCGGGCTTTATCAGTTATAATTGGTCGAATGGATCAAATACCCAACAGGTTGCGGTACAATCCAACGGGACGTATACTGTTACGATAACCGATGCCCTGGGCTGTACAGGCACCGCCATTCAAACGGTTCAAATTCCAAACAATCCGGTTGCTGTGGTGATCGGTGCGACGCAAATTTGTCCGGGTGGCGCGGCACAATTGAGTTTGACCAACACTTTTCCACAATATTTATGGTCGACCGGCAGTACCCTTCCAACCATTTCGGCCAACCAGAATGGCAACTTTACCGTAACGGTGACGGATGCCTTGGGTTGTACCGCCAGCACAACCCACACCCTAACCATTGGTAATCAATTAAGTATCAGTATTGGTATTTCGCCGTACACCTGCAATGGACAACTCACACTTACCCCGGGAAGCGGATTCAATACTTACAATTGGTCGACAGGCGCAACCACACCCACCCTATCTGTTCAAAACAACGGCAGTTACCAGGTAACCGTCACCGATGCGACGGGTTGCACAGGCGTGAACACCCAAACCGTGGCAATTCCTGCCAATCCACAAGTGAGCATTACCGGACCTGCGCAGGTGTGCAGTGGCGCATCCGCACAATTGTTGGCAAGCGGCAATTTTAACCAGTATATATGGTCTACCGGTGCTGCTGCCAATGCGGTCACCATTACCCAAAGCGGTACTTACACCGTAACGGTTACGGACCAAAATAACTGCACCACGACCGCAAATATGCCCTTTACAGTGCTCGCACCGGTACAAACGACTGTTTCCGGGCCGCCTGTTATTTGTCCGGGCGCATCGGCTAGTTTTACGGCGAATGGCAATTTTACCCAATACCAATGGTCCTCGGGGGGTAATACGCCCACCGTGCAAGTTAATCAAAACGGCGCTTATGTGGTCACGGTTACGGATGCAAATGGATGTACCGGCACGGCGAGCACCTCCTTAACCATCAGTACACCACCCAGTCCGAGCATTGCCGTAGCACCCTACGCTTGCAACAGCCAAATGGCGTTATCGACCAGCACCGGCCTGAATGGCTATATTTGGTCTACCGGAGCGACTACACCTACGCTTGCGGCCCTGGCCAATGGCAATTATACCGTAACGGTCACCGATGCGCTGGGCTGTACAGGGGTTGCAACCCAAGCCGTGAGTATTCCAGCAAATCCGCAGGTAAGCATCAATGGGCCTTTACAGGTGTGTGCGGGCGCAACGGGCGCTTTGCAGGCAAGTGGCAATTTCAGCCAGTACAACTGGTCAAATGGACAAAATATGGCCAGCATCATGGTGGGACAAACCGGGAGTTTCACGGTTACGGTTACGGATATCAACAATTGCACGGCTACAGCCAATGCGCAAATGTTGGTGCTGCCACCTGTTTTGCCTACGATGAGTGGCATACAACTTATTTGCCCGGGCAGCAACAGTACGTTTGCCGTAAATGGCAATTTTATCCAATACAACTGGTCGACGGGCGCGATGACCCCGGATATTATTGTGAACCAGGGCGGCACGTTTTCGGTCACGGTCACTGATGTCAATGGATGCACAGGGTCTACCCAGCGCAATTTGAGCATCAGCACGGCACCTGTAGCGCAAATCAACACAGCCCCTTATGCCTGCAATGACCAGTTGGCATTAAGCGCGAACGCAGGTACGGGTACATTCCTTTATAATTGGTCTACCGGGGGCAATACCGCCAGTATTTCGGTGCAGAGCAATGGAAACTATACCGTTACGGTAACTGATGTATTAGGATGTACGGGTACTGCTGTGCAATTGGCAAGTATTCCGGCCAATCCGAGTGTGCAGGTTAGCGGTGTTCCAGCGGTGTGTGCGGGCGAACAAAGTGTGTTTTCGGCCAGCGGGACCTACCCACAATATATCTGGTCGAACGGACAAACCAGCAATTCCATTACGGTAACCCAGGCGGGAAATTATCGCGTGACCGTAAAAGACGACAATGGATGTACCGCCACTGCGCAATTGGCCCTGGTGGTCAACCTGCCCAGTGTAACCAATTATGAGCAAATCTCCTGTTTTGCGCAGGATACCGGGAAAGTTGTGCAGAATTTGACCAATAAATTTGGCTGCGACAGCACGGTGACCACGTATACCGCCTTGTCGCCCCCTGTGGCTGCGGCGGCTAAAGTAAGTTCCAATTTTAACGGGTATTCCGTGCCTTGCGATGGATCAAGCACGGGTGTGGCCCTGGTGACGCCCACCGGCGGGGTTCCTCCTTTTAGTTATACCTGGAGCAATTCAGCCACTACGGCGCAAATCAATAACCTACCTGCTGGAAACTATGCCGTTACCGTACGCGACGCCAATGGCTGCGAAACCAATACGACGGTGTCATTGACCGCGCCGCAGCCCCTTTTGCCCGCTTTGACTACCGACCCGGTTGAATGTTTCAAACCCGGTGTCATTAAATTGGTTCAAATTGCGGGTGGAACGCCACCTTATACTGTGGCCTGCAACAACAATGAATTCCCGGCAGATGGTATAACGCCGGTGCTGTTTGAATCTTTGGCCCCCGGCGCCTATACGGTGGAAGTGACCGATGCCAATGGCTGTACGATCACCGAGCCCGTGAGTTTGGTGGCTCCCACCGGTACGGTGTCGGCATTTTCCGATTCTGCCTGGGTAAATGCTGGCGCCAAGGTTACGTTGGAAGCACCTAAAGGCTACAATCCACTGTCCATCACCTGGACGCCTGCTACGGGCCTTAGTTGCGCGGATTGTCCGAAAACGATTGCCACCATTTTGGAAACCACCCGTTACACCGTAGTGCTGAAAGGATATGGCGCTTGCGAAGTGCGGGGCGATTATCTTTTCCAGGTACGTCCGAAAGTATTTGTGCCCAACGTGATTCAGCCGAGCAGCAACAACAACAATATTTTCACGATCTATTCCGCAGAAGACGGCGATATCGACATCAAAGTATTGCAGATTTATACCCGTTGGGGCGAGAAAGTGGAAGAAATTCGGAATTTCAAAGCCAATGGCCCCACCGGTTGGGCGGGTGATTTCCGCGGACAACCGACACTGCCCGGGGTATATGTTTATTATGCAGAGGTGAAATTGGCCGATGGAACGGATTACGTGTTGAAGGGAGATGTTACGGTGGTGCGGTAATATTGGATAAAATATGGGGAACGTAGGGCCAAGTCGCGACTTGGCCCTACGTGGATTGGGGCATGCCGCGTATCGTACGGCCATGCCGCGCGTGGTACGGCCATGCCGCGCTTGGTACGGCCAAGTCGCGACTTGGCCCTACGCGACGCGAAACCGACCCAACACCCCCATAACCGTTTCAATCATGGCCCGATCTACATCCAAATGGGTGACAAAACGGATCGTTTTTGGCCCAAAAGCACTAGCCTTTACGCCATTTTCTTCTAAATAGGCCAGTAATTGGGCGGGTGTCACCGTATCTACTAAATCAAAAATTACAATATTGGTTTGAACCGGCCGAATACCGGAAACATAATCCAGGGTTTCCAGGGTACTTGCCAGCATGCGCGCGTGGGCGTGATCTTCCGCCAGCCGAACGACGTGGTGATCTAGGGCGTAAATGCCCGCTGCGGCCAAATATCCCGCCTGCCGCATGCCGCCGCCCATGGCTTTTCTTACCCTTCTTGCTTCTGCGATAAATTTTTGCGAACCAATCAGGACCGAACCCACCGGGGCACCTAATCCTTTGGACAAACAAACGCTGATGCTGTCCAATTCCTGGCCAATGACCGCAGGTGCATCGCCGCTAACCGCCAAGGCATTAAAGATACGCGCCCCATCCATATGCAGTGCGAGTCCTCTTTCCAGGCAAACTTTGCGAATCGCCTTTATATTTTCCAGTGGATATACACTGCCGCCACCTTTGTTGCAGGTGTTTTCGAGTACGACTAAGGTACTTTTGGGCAACCAGTCCTGATTGGGACGAATCGCGGCCGCCACCTGATGGGCTTCCAGTACGCCGTTTTTACCCGGCAACAATTGAATACCTATACCAGAATGGAAGGCATAGCCGCCCACTTCGTACTGATAAATATGGCTGGTTTCATCACAAATAACCTCATCCAAAGGACGGGTATGTACTTTCAATGCGATCTGGTTGGCCATGGTGCCCGATGGACAAAACAAAGCGGCCTCATGGCCAAACAGCGTCGCACTTTTTGCCTCCAGCGCGTTGACCGTTGGATCTTCGCGAAACACATCATCGCCTACCTCCGCAGCCCACATGGCTTTTAACATGCCCGGCGTGGGTTTCGTAACGGTGTCTGAAAGCAAATTAATCATCCTTTATTTTTTCTTTGTACCAGCTTGTTTGTTGCGCTCGTCCTGTTGTTTTTGCGCTTCTTTCATGGCATTTTCCAATTTTGCCCGGAAACCCGTTGTTTTCTTGGGTTTGTTTCGGTTGGCTTCTAATTCAGCCTTGATTTTATCATGGTTGATTAAGAAAGATTTGGTTACCACCGTTTGACCAATGTTCAGGATATTACTGAAACACAGGTATAAGGTAAGACCCGATGCAAAGCTGTTAAAGAAGAACATAAACATCAGTGGCATGAAGTACTGCATGTATTTCATGGCCGGATTGGCCATCGCCGAAGTGTCCATTTGTTTCATGGAGTACCAGGTGTACCATAAGGTAGTCGCCACCCAGATGAGGGTAAAGGCGCTAATGTGTTCGCCAAAACCGGGCATCATGAACGGCAAACGGAAAGCTACATCGTAACTCGACAAGTCGGTTGCCCAAAGGAAACCTGCCTGTCGAAACTCAATGGCCGCCGGGAAAAAGCGATACAGGGCAAACCAGATCGGCATTTGCAGGAAAATTGGCAAACAACCGCCCAAGGGATTTACCTTAAACTCGCTGTACATTTTCATGGTTTCGACCGACATGGCCTGCTGATCGTCGCCAAATTTCTTTTTCAGTTCATCAATACGTGGTTTTAATGCCGCCATACGCGCCTGGCTGTACACCATGCGATACGTCAGCGGATATACCAGCAACTTCACTATCAGGGTGAGGAGCAGGATCACCAATCCCGGAATGCCGATCAAGTGGATCAACACATCAAAAATCCAGTGGATGACCCAGCGGTTGATGGCACCAAAAATGCTGGCCCCAAAAGGAATGATGTCTTCCAGCGAAAGTTTATAAGAAAGCAGGCGATCAAATTCGTTCGGGCCGGTGTACATGGTCATGGTGACCGACTGTTGCTCGAATGGAATGCTGGCCGTCGTTTTCAACATTTTCAAATCCGGATCCGCATCGGTAAACACGTGTGTTTCGCCTACAAAATCAAGGAAAGCGAAATCACGGGCAACGATGGCCGTGTTAAAAAACTGGTTGGCATGCGAAAACCACTGCACGGGCTTGGTACCCAAACTGGCAACATCGTCGGAGCGACAATTGCAATAGCTCGAAGATTCTTCCACCGGTTTGTAATACACCGAAGACATGGTGCGCTCGTAGGTCTGGTTTTTTTCGAGTTTGTCTAAGTAGTTTACCCAGTTGAATTTCAACAAACTGCCATTCAACACCGATTGCAAGCCCGAACCGCTCACTTTATAAGTCAGTTCGTAGTTATCGGGTTTCAAGGTGTATGATTGTTCGAAATAACGGCCATCTCCGGCATCTGCCCGGAAAGTAACTGATTGGCCATCTTGCAACACCTTAAAGTATAAGTCGCTGGTGTTTACCTTTCCGGAAGCCGCAGAGGCCACCGGCAATTCGAGTTCGAAGCGGTTTTTAGCGTCTTCTTGCAACGACAGCGGGTATTTCACGTCTTTTCCCGTCGAATCCGAATTGATTTTCAGGTATTTATTGAGCAATACCTCTTTAATACGGCCACCTTTGCTGGTGAGCGCTACTGTGATCAAATCGTTTTTAAGGTACACGATTTCTTCCTTACCGGTGCTCGAAGCGGCAAACACGCCAAACTGGGCATTTACCTGTGCACTGCGTACGGAATCCGGGATGGGTGCGGCCTCAACTTTAGCGGCGGGTGTTTGTTGTGCTGTCGTATCAACGGGTTGATCGACGGGTGCAGCATTGGGATCTGGTGGCGGTGGCGCCGATACGCGCATCCACAAATAAAGGAGCAAAAAAATAAGCCCCATACCAATGTAGGTACTTAAATTATTCTGTTTTTCTTCCATGTTGAAACTTGATAGAGTTGATCCTGCAAACACAGGCTCAAAAGCGCCGCAAAAGTAGGTTAAAACCCTTGGCTGTTATACATTACCTCGAAGATTATCCATTTTGGTTCGACCAACAGCTGAATTTAACTGGGTGGCGCTACCTTTGCACAAAAAAATTACGGTCCGTGAACATAAAAAAGATTCCATCGCCCTGCTTCGTGCTCGACGAAGCGCGTTTAAGAAACAACCTCCTTTTGATCGATCGTGTTCAAAAAGAAGCAGGTGTTTCTGTTATTCTTGCGTTTAAAGGTTTTGCTATGTGGAGTGCCTTTCCCATGGTTCGGCAATACCTGAAGGGCGCCACGGCCTCTTCGCTCAATGAGGCCCGCCTGTGTTTTGAGGAAATGAAAACCAAGGCGCATACCTATTCGGTGGCCTATACACCCCGGGAATTTGGCAAAATCATGTCCTATTCCAGCCACATCACCTTTAATTCGATCAGCCAGTTCAAGAAATATAAGAAGAAGGTGCAGGCTCATCCGGAGCCAATCAGCATGGGCATTCGGGTAAATCCGGGCTGGTCGCCGGTAGAAACAGATTTATACAACCCCGCTGCACCGGGTTCGCGCTTGGGGGAGCCTTTGGCCAATTTCAAAGGTTTGTTGCCAGAAGGCGTGGAAGGTTTGCATTTCCATGTTTTATGCGAATCCAACAGTTACGACCTGGCCAAAACGCTCGAATATTTTGAGCAGCAGTTTGGGCTCTTTTTGCCGCGCTTGAAATGGGTAAATTTTGGCGGCGGCCACTTGATGACCCGGGAAGGCTATGATATACCGCACCTCATCAGCACATTGCAGGCGTTTCGGCGCAGGTATCCTAACTTGGAAATAATTCTGGAGCCGGGCAGCGCCATTGCCTGGGATACGGGTGTATTGGTTTCTTCTGTATTGGATATTGTCCATAATAAAGGGGTAAAAACGGCCATTTTGGATGTATCCTTTACGGCACACATGCCCGATACCCTCGAAATGCCCTATCGCCCGCGGGTACAGGGCGCGCATGACCCGATACCCAAGGAAAAGCACCTGTACCGCTTAGGCGGCGGGAGCTGCCTGAGTGGAGACTATATGGAAGCCTATGGTTTTGAAAAAGCAGTAAAAGTGGGGCAAAAGATCGTATTTGAGGATATGATCCATTACACGATGGTCAAAACCAGCACATTTAACGGCGTAACACACCCCAACATCGCCATTTGGCGGGAAAATGGCCAACTGGATATGATCCGCAAGTTTTCCTACAAGGACTACAAAAATCGCTTGTCATAGCGTTTACACACACTGATTTTCCGGAATTCGACCGTTTTTCACCTTTTTTGTAAAAAACAGTAAAATTCCGGGAAATCGGTGGTGTACTGTACCAAACGTATAATGATCCTATACAAAGATAAAGTACATCAGTACCATCAACAGCGCGGTGGCTCCAACCAGAATCAGGAGAAACTTCTGATTATCTGCGCGGTCTTTTTCGGCGAACCGATTTTTAGGTGATTTTTGCTTCGTTGCCATAATAATTTGCTTTAAAGGTGAACGATGATGATTTGCGCACACTAACTCAATCCTTGGTCTTTAAAAATGCGATTGAGCCAGCGCAACATGGAAAACAATGCCACAGAGGCCAAACCCAACAGGATAAAATTGACCCAAAAGAAATCGGCTTTGTTGTCGTATTTATCCCACATGGTGGCCAAAACGCCACTTAATTTATTGCCTAAAGAAGTGGCCAACTGCCAGCCGCCCATCATCAATCCGGTTAATTGCGGCGGCGACATTTTGGAAACCATAGAAAGTCCCATTGGACTCAAACACAATTCTCCCATGGTAATGACGCCGTAAGTGGCAAAAAGCCAGCCAGCGGAAGCTTTTTCGGCTCCATTGTGGCAGGCATACACCGCTGCGATGGTCACCAAAGTAGATAAAGCAGAAATCACCAGGCCCCAGCCAATTTTTGCGGGCGTGGTCGGTTCCTTGCCTTTTCGCCGCCGCCAGGAGAAAAATGCGATAATCAGCGGTGTTAAGATGATGACGAACAAGGGATTGACCGATTGGTACAGTTCTGTCGAAACCAATTGTACTGCGCCGCCCGCAGGTGGTCGCTCGGCCGCAGGTATATTGAGGAAATAGGGATCAATCGACTTTATTTTGATGACTTTTTTATCGGCGTCGCGGGTGGTGCGGAATTGGGCGTCGTATTGAGGCACCAGCGAAGAATCCATTTTTACCGTTTGCACCATTTTTATATCGGCGGCAAGCGGCGCAATGGCAGCGGGCATGGTACGATCGGTGTAAAATTCGGCCCAGGTGGTAAGCGCAGTGCCATTTTGTTTAAAAACAGCCCAAAACACAATCACCACCGCATAAATGGACAGCAAAGCCTTGATGCGCGGCTTATCCACCGCACTTGCTTTATAATAAATCCACAAATAAAAGGTAATCACCGGCATGCTCCCGAAAATGAACGCGTCGGTGGAATCTGATCCGAACACCGTTCCCGGAATAAACCAGCCCGCAATACCCGTCACAATGGCGGGAATGAGTACGGAGGAAATCATACGTCCCACGCCCATTTCATCGGCAGCCTGGGGTTTGCGTACATCTGCATGCGCGTAATGTTTGTTGCCCAGTGCAAATACAATGACTCCAATAAACATCCCCACCCCGGCAGCGGCAAAAGCATGGCCCCAACTAAAATTGTTGCGCAGGTAGGCGGCAAAAAAGTTACATACAAAGGCGCCGATGTTGATACCCATGTAAAAAATATTGTAGCCTGTGTCTTTCAGCGAACGGTAGCGGTCGTCGTTGTACAAATTGCCCAGTAAAACCGAAATATTGGGTTTAAAAAAGCCATTTCCCAAAATCATCACCCCAAGGGCTGTGTAAAAAGACAGCATGTTGTTGGAAAATGCAAGTAACAAATATCCGGTTCCCATCAAAATACCGCCGATGATGATACTGCGCCGATAGCCCAACAGCCGGTCGGCCAACAACCCACCTAAAAACGGGGTTAAATAAACCAGGGCGATAAAAGTGCCGAAAATATCCGAAGCATTGGCGCGTTCCATGGATAGTCCACCCTTTTGAGCATCCGTCATGTACAGCAAAAAAATGCCAATCATCAAATAATAGCCGAAACGCTCCCACATTTCGGTGAGAAATAAAAACGGAAGGCCGGATGGATGTTTTCTAAACATAAAATAAGGTTTGCAATAACAGGTAGAAAAATACCTAAAATCCTGCACAGTAAAGGACCAGGTTTTTAAAGGCGCCCGCAATGACGGATATTCAAGTGCACCATGATTTGTGTTGTTTGTTATCCTATGGTTTCAACCTTGAGCGCCATTCGTGAGAGGCAAAAATAAATGCAAATTACAGTTTCCCAAGTTTCATTGTTAAAAGTTTTAAATATTAAAATTATGATTGGCCTTTTAAGCACTTTTAGGGAAAAACATTTGCCTATTTGGCAAAAAACAAATACCCTGAACCTTTCATGTAAAAACTGGTTCATTATCTTTGCGACCGCACCTTTTGTGTTTTCCTATTGTTTTGTTGATTTTAACCTCCATCTTCTGATGCGCAAATACATCTTATTACTTTTATTGATCAGTGCAGGGCTGTTTCAACAGGCACGGGCACAACAAACTATAACGCCTGCCACCAAAACCGCCGCAGAAAAAAAAGAAGCGTCCTTGAGTATGCCGGTTGCTCCACTGGCATCGGACAGTATCCTTGTTACCGTGATTTTGAAGCACCAACAAGATAAAAACCTGCCAGAAATGAAGCGCATTTTGGAGGCGCAAGGCTTTTGGGATTTGTTTCCAACCTCGGATGCACGGGTAATGAGTTGGACCCTGGCGATGGGGCTCGGACATGTCATTATACTAAAAATCCCCCCAACCGCCGTTCGTCGCCTGAATTTAGCAATCGAAAATGGCGCCTGGGGGGCGTTTGATAGCGAGATTTATCTGAGTTACGACTATAAAGTAATCTGGGAAGAATCGCAGGAGAAAAGACACGAATCTAGAGAAGACCGCAACTAGAAATCTTCAAAATACACCCGCGCGTTGCGACCCAGGTTGCGTTGCACATTGGTTGCGTCGTTATAATTGTCGCCTTCTTCCTGATCGGCAGCGTTCCGGGAGTACAATACGCGTTCCCATTTTGGATTGCGGATTTCCCCACGCGCCGTGGAATGCAGCAAAATGTAGTCTTCACCGGCCAGGCTGGGGTTATAAAAAAGGAATTTTACGTTTTGCTGGCCCGTTTTTGGGAACGTGTAGTAAATCCAGATTTCATACGGCGGTGCACTTGGATCATCTTCTACATGCACCATATCGTCGGGCTTACCAAAACGGAGGTAGGTGCGTCCGCGATCTGTTTCAAAACCATACCGGAATCCGCTTTGGAATCGGGCATGTACGGCATTGGCATTTTCAATAAAGGATCTAAATGCCGCTTCGGGGTTGTTTTGGTCAATGCGCACAAAATGGCGAAACACATAAAAACGCATCGCTTTTAATTCCCCGGAGCGTAAGGTACCATTCAAGATTTCGGCCTCCGAGGAATTGACCGTGGCAGAAATCGCGCGCATAGTGTACTTCAGTGCTTTTTCATCAAACGCTTGCACAAACTGGCGTTCCAGCATTTCATCCGTCAGGCTGGTTACATCAAAATTCAGGAAAGGATTAATGCGTTGGAAAGCGATGCTACGGCTAGTTAACAATGCATTGCTGTTGGAACGGATTTCTACATTGAGGATGTAATTGCCGCTTTCCAGTTTGCTGATGTCCATTTGCACCAAAATTGCATCCATGGGGGACATTTTTTTCTGTTGGGTGCCTACTGAGACAAGCGATTTGCGCTCATTTCCTTCTTCCTTTTCGATAAAATAACGCACCTGGTAATCAGCACTGAGTTGATCTGTATGGTAAATTTCGGCGTAAAAGGCCAGTTTGGTTGCGTACCGGTCGTAATAGCCAAAGGGGAGCGGCTCCAGGAAAAAGCCATTTTTGGTAAACGGATGCGCACTTGCATCCGGCCGGAATTTATTAAGCAACTGAATTTCAGACAAATACAGGTTTTTACTAAAATCGACGGTAAATTGAACTGTAAACAGGTCTTTGTTATTCGGATTGTTCATGTCGACAAATTGAACCTCCAGGGTATAATTGCCATTGGGTACAAACATGCGTTTTACATCCAACAAAGCCTCCGGAGCGGTTACAATAGGGCTATTGAGCAGGTATTTTTCATAATTTATAATTTCTGTGCCGCGTTTAATCAGCATCAAAACCTCCACGCTTGCCTGCATTTGCGTGCTATCGATGGGCTTGTAGGTAACGGTTTGACCTGCAATGCCCACATTCACTTCAATGTATGATTTATCCGTTGTAGAAAAAACGGCATAGGTAACGCCCGTATCGAGTGCTTGGCACCATAACGGGAGACAAAATAAGAGTAGTATTGGGGTGAATTGCTGGAAAAAGCGGAGATTTTTCATGGCACAGCTGGTTGAAATTAAAAGAATTGCGAATCGCAAAAATCAGGTTTCCAAAACAAATCGCCACGACAACTTTTGGCATAAGTCAGGTTCCTGAGCCGCATAAATTTACAGGATTTAACAGACATTCTATTGGAAAGTTGAAAAAAGGGCGTCCTTTCCAGGTTGGAAAGAACGCCCTTTTAATTACCAACGCAGGCAAATAGGCCTGGTTACAATGCATCAACTTTTATTTTTTCTCCACAGCGAGGCGTGCAGGGCGGTCGGCCACTTCCCAGGCGGTAAGGAAAGCCAATTGCGCACGTTTCGCCAAAGCATCGAAATTAATCTTTTCTACGGTATCTGTTGGGCGGTGGTAATCAGGGTGGGTTCCATTGAAATAGAAGATTGCAGGAATGCCTTTTTCGGCAAAATTGTAATGGTCGCTGCGTTCGTAGTAATGGTTCGGATCGTCTTTTGCATTGTACTTGTAATCCAGCTCCATTTTGGTGTACTCCATATTTACCCGCTCATTTATTTCATGCAATTCGGGGCTTAAACGATCAGAGCCAATCACATAAATATAGTTAGGATTGTTTTTGTGCTGTTCATCCAGGCGACCGATCATATCAATGTTGACATCCACCACGGTTTTGTCTAGTGGGAAAAGTGGAAATTCAACGTAGTATTTGGAACCTAGCAGGCCTTTTTCTTCACCACTTACCAGCATACAAACGACCGTTCTTTTTGGGCCGATGCCTTGTTTGCGTGCCTCCTGGAATGCGCGTGCAATTTCAATTACCCCGGATGTGCCGGATCCGTTATCGTCGGCACCATAATAAACCACCGAACTATCGGGAGATCCGAGGTGGTCATAATGTGCGGTCACAAACACGTATTCCTTTTTCAACAATGGGTCAATGCCTTCAATCACCGCCACCACATTTGAACCTTCGAGGGTAGCGCCTTCCTTATCCATGTGAAGTTCAATTTTGCGCTTCACTTTCGTAGGTTTGAATTTGTCGGTGCCACCATCTGCAAGGGTTGCAAGCACCTTTTCTGCTTTATCGCCCAACAGTGCATTGGCCAGTGCAGGGGATACAAACATATTATTGACCCATTCGGCCGTAGATTTTTCGGCATTTGAGGCTGTTGGTTTCCAGCCGCCGGAAGACAAGGCGCGGCGGTTGGATTTCAGGTTATCGACAATTTTAGGGTCGATGATAAACACCATGATGGCGCCCTTTTCTTTGGCCAGTTTCACCTTTTTCTTCCAGTCAACCGACCAGTTGGAACGATACATATCGCCCGTAATTTTTGATTTGCCTGCTTCATCAATCGGCTCGCCATCAAAATAGATCACTGCTTTGCCTTTTACATCGGCTTTTGCGTAATCGTTGTATTTAGGATCTTCGATGCCATAGCCAACAAACACCACTTCTTTCAGGTTGATTTCGGGCATTTTCGGGTTGAAGGCAGGGTAAACATAATAATCCACTTTGTTTTTGAATTCCTGTTCTTCCACTTTCAAACTCAAGTTTGACCAGGATTCATTGGAAAGCAAAATCTTTTGGAAGTACGAATTCCGATCTCCTTTAGCAGGAATACCAGCGTCTTTAAACTGTTGCGCGATAAAATCGGCAGCTTTACGTTGGCCTGCTTCCCCTGTTTCGCGGCCTTCCATGGATTTAGAAGCGAGTACTTCCAGCAGCGCTTTCAAATCGGAGGCTGTAATCGTGTTCATAAACGCCGTTGGATCCGTTAAAGGATACGGACGAACAGTTTTGCTCAGTGGCAAATTAGCCTTATACATTTTGCTCGTATCAGTTTGGGCCCCTAAAAAGGTAGCCGGCAACAAGAGCAGCAGCAAATAACGAAGTTTCATGATTAAAGCAATCGTTGTAAATGGTTAATGAATGATCGGAAACCTGTTGTTATTCCGAACGGCACTGCATTGCGGAATCCATTGGATTCTTGCAAGCAGCGATTGGGTGCAAATATCTGGATTCATTTGGTAGTAAATCTAATAGAAATGTCAATAACAGAAGCGGTACGTTAAAAAATCAAAAAAATCGACTGAAATGCTAAAATCTCCAGTGTAGGTCGGCAAGATTGGAACAATTATTGAGGACTACATAAATGTGTAATTCTTTTAATCAGTTTGATAATCCTATCAGTTTTTGTTTTAATTTCACCACGCAACAATCATCCAAACCCGCAATTCATGAAAAAGTCGATGCGCTTCACGCTAATCTTCATAGGTATTTTGTGCTTCAACGCTTGCAAGCCAGACAGCGCAAACGAACCAAAACGGCTAAAAACGGCAGAAATTGACGCAAAAGTGGCCAATTCCTGGTTTTCCCTCTCTTTAAAACTGGCAAAAGAAACACCCGGCTTTACTGCCCCTGTTGCAGCCCGTGCGTTTGCGTACACTGGATTAGCCTTGTACGAATCGGTGGTTGGCGGTATGCCAGACTACCACACTTTGCAAAGTTATGTTACCAATTTTTTACCAGCTACCGTACCGGAGCCTAAAAACAGTACCGATTACCATTGGGGTGTCTGTGCCAACCGGGCGATGGCCCTCATGCTGACCAACCTGTACAAAAACACGTCCGCCGAAAATTTGGCGCAAATCAAAACGCTGGAAGATCAGTTTGAAGCAGAATTTGCAGCAACCACCTCGCAGGAAATATTTGATCGTTCGAAAGAATATGGCGACGTGGTAGGATCTGGCGTTTACAAATACTCCAAAACCGATGGCCAGGACGAAGCGTATAACCGCAATTATCCTGCTACCTATAATGTACCATCTTTCGCAGGATCCTGGATTCCAACACCGCCTACTTACCAAACCATTCCCTTACAGCCAAGCTGGGGCAATGTCCGTTGTTTTGTAGAAGAAAATGGTGCAGGCGTGCCAGTTGCCGCTCACCCACCCTATTCCACCTCTGCATCTTCCATTTTTTATGTGCAAGCACTTGAAATTTATTCCTTTAAAGAAACCATCACCAACGATCAAAAAAACATTGCGGCATATTGGTATAATGAGCCAGGCAAAAGTGCAACACCCGCCGGACATGCTATTTCGATCCTAAAACAGTTGCTTGAAGTAAACAAATCAAACCTGGCAACTGCAGCCGAAGCCTATTCCAAACTGGGTATTGGCTTGCATGACGCATTTGTAAATTCCTGGAAATCAAAGTATAAGCATAATTTAATTCGTCCGATTTCTTATATTCGAGCGCAAGTTGATCCAAGCTATCAAACAACTTTGAGCACGCCGCCTTACCCGGAATATACCGCCATTAATGCGGTCCAATTTGCAACGATGGCGGAAATATTGGCTTCCTTTTTTGGCAGCAATACCATTTTTACCGACCGAACTCATGTAAGCCGTACCGATATAAACGGAACTGAACGTGTGTACGAATCCTTTAATGCTGCAGCGGAAGAGGCGGCTTTTTCAAGCATGTACGCAGGGCATAACTTCCGGTCGGCCATCGAAAACGGCAGGAAGCAAGGTGTATTGGTGGGTAAAAATGTGCTAGCGATGCATTTTCGTAAGTAGACACCCGTTTAAATTTCCTGATCGAACTGATCCTGAAAGAACAGGAAATGGAGGATATTATTTGGTCTAAACTGCTTAATCATTGTCGCCAACTAGCTTTATTGGCTTCCGAAAAGGGAAATCCCGCAGTAGGCGCACTGGTAGTACGCGCAGGAATGGTCGTGGGCGCAGGTGAAGAGGCGGGGCGCTCAAAAAACGACATCACTTGCCACGCTGAAATTGAGGCAATTCGCGCAGCAGTGCAAGCACTTCAAACCAATGATCTTTCTGATTGTCAACTAATTACCACACATGAACCTTGTGTGATGTGCGCTTATGTAATTCGGTATCACCAAATTCAGGCCGTTTATTACGAGCACAAAGTTTTTACCGTAGGCAGTATCCATTCGAGCCACCCAATTTTAACAGATGCCACGTTTTGGCCAGGGAAACCAGTTCCAGAGGTATATTTTATTGGAGAAATGCTTAGTTTTTAGGGTTGAGAGCGTACCCAAATGCTCCCCCTTAACTTCATAATTCGGTGTTCGGTGTTCGGTGTTCGGTGTTCGGTGTTAAAATACACCTTAATACAAACAATGGTCAGGATAAAATAACATCCTAAATTTTTTCTTAAAAAAATATATACAGACTTGTCTGTTTAAAAAACATCCCATATCTTTGTCCTGAAATTAAAACACATGGATACCAGAACTCGAATAGTCGAAACAGCCGCCAAACTTTTTTACACCCAGGGCTATAACAGCACGGGCATCAACCAGTTGATCAAGGAAGCGGGCGTGGCCAAGGCGAGTTTGTACCAGCATTTTCCGTCCAAAGAAGATTTGTTGGTGGAATACCTGCGCGTAACGGCCATCGACACCAATAAAACCTTGGATGAAGTGATTGCCAAACCAAAAACACCGCAAGATAAAGTGCTGGCTATGTTTGACTTTTTAATCGCATTTTCCAAACAAACCAGTTACAACGGGTGCAATTTCTTGAATGTGGCCGCCGAATTGCCCCAGGAGCACGAGGATGTGAAGTCGATGATTAAAACCCAGAAAAACCATGTTCGCAACCTGTTTGCCGATATCCTCAAACCAATTGGTAAAGAAAACCTTGCGGACGAATTGTACGTGCTGTTCGACGCGGCATTGGTTACCAGCAAAGTGTACGGCACCGATTGGCCGATTGAGACGACCAAAACCATTGCACAAAAATTGCTTTAAATTTTTTTTAAACACATAAAAACAGACTTGTCTGTATATTCACCACCTAAACTTTTTTATCATGTCAAATGCATCTTTTTCCCTCAAATTACCTCAAAACCCCACTGTTTCCAACACTATTTTATGGTCTGGCCTTATTTCCGGACTACTGGACGCTACTGCTGGGGTAATCGTTTATTTTTTGTTTAAAGGCATGAACCCCATCGAAGTGCTGCAATACATTGCCAGCGGAGTATTTGGTACGGCTGCCTTTTCTGGTGGACTGTTGATGGCCGTTGCAGGTTTGATCTTGCATTTTGTTATTGCTTTTGCTTTTGCAGCGGGTTTCTTTTTTGTTTACCCCAACATTCCCGTGCTTTCTAAAAACATTTGGATTACCGGACTTTTGTATGGTTTGTTTATCTGGTTGTTTATGAATTTGCTGGTATTGCCCAATTCTAACACCCCGCAAAGTCCACGTGATTTTGTTTCTGTTCTGGAGATTATTTGGCACATGACCTTGGTAGGATTGCCGATGGCGCTGGTTACTGCACGTTATTATAATGCAAAATAATTAGCAATTTTGCCAAACAGCAGCGCAAACGCCTGTTTAAAAAGTTTGAATTCGTGGGATTTATGCCCGCAGGATTCAAACTTTTTGGCATTATACCCAGATTTAAATGGATTTGAAGGATGGATGGATAAAAAATTGATTTTCAATGGATTAAAAGCCATCTGTTTTCATAACCACTTTGCGTTAACTATATATAAAGCATCCATTAACCCTTTTTCACACCATGAATTACGCAAAATTTGCCTTTACAGACGCCATTAAAGCCCTTCAAGAAACCCAGGGCAGCCGCCTTTCCTACGAGCGGGTAGAAAAAAACAATGTGGTAGATGGGCTATCCGACAATGAGATCGGTTTTATTGAAAACCGCGATAGTTTTTACCTGGCCAGCATCGGCGAAAACGGGTACCCTTACATCCAGCACCGCGGCGGCCCCAAAGGTTTTGTAAAAGTATTGGATGATAAAACGATTGGGTTGGTGGATTTTACCGGCAATAAACAATACATCTCGGTCGGCAATATCCAAACGCGCCCTCAGGTATCCATTATTATGGTTTCTTATCCACAGAAGGCCAGGCTGAAGTTGTATGCCGATGTACGTATTGTTGCCTTGGAAGACGACCCCGCACTTTTTGAGCAACTTGACCCGGCCGACTACAAACACCGTCCGGAGCGGATGATGTTGTTTGATATCAAAGCATTTGACTGGAATTGTCCGCAGCACATTACGCCGCGCTATACGGTGGAAGAGATACAAGCCGCATTCGGGCCTCAAAAACAATATATTGAACAGTTGGAAGCGGAAATTGCGCGGTTGAAGGCAGGAGTTGGGTAAATATCGAAAAGCAGAACACCGAATGACGAAATAAAAGGTGCGCTGCGTTTGGTTGCGAGCTTGGTCAAATGGTCAACGCATCACTCATCACTCATCACTCATCACTCATCACTCATCACTAGCAACCGATCTAAAAACCCATTCAATTCCCGGGCTTCTTTTTCGGAAACATTGCCCAAAATAGCATCCATTTCGCTCATTTTCTGGTCGATTTCAGATAGCAATTGCAGACCAGTTTCCGACAATTTCAAATTTACCCGGCGGGAATCGATGGTACAGGGTGTTTTCAGGACATAGCCTTTATCTACCAGGCGATCAACCAGCCGGGAGGTATCGGCGCTTTTATCGAGTAATAAATCGCGTAAATCATTGGTACTAAACGAAGTAGAACGCACTACGTTCATCTGCCCGCGCAGAATCCGTAGTGCGTTAAACTGTTGTTGCGTGATCCCGAAAGGTTCGAGGACCGTATTTACCTCCTGCCGCAACCAGGCGCCGATGCGCAACAGGTTGGCGCGCAAGTGGTGGTATTCATTTTGAAAGTTTCCTTGCATGGGTGGCTCAACATTTGAGGCTGCAAAGTTGGATGAATTACGCATCATTTTCCATAGATATGGTCGAATCTTGTGTAATCGGCAGGGCACTACCAATCGACCAGGTACCTTCGATCATGCGGTGTACATAGCAACGATCGGCCTGACGCAACAATTCGGTGCGTTGTTCATCGGTCAGATTGCCTTCAATTTCTATTTGAACGTTTACTGCCGTATGTAGCCCTGTACTTTGGCGTTCCACCTTCATTTCCAATTTGGCGTGTACATTGCCGATCTCCCAACCATGCTTGCGCGCAATAAAGCGCACCGTTGAAACCTTACACGCGCCAATGGCCGAAAGGATCAAGTCTTCCGGACTAAAGCCCAGGTCGGTTCCTTTTGATGAAATGGGCTCATCGCCGAGGATCGCGTGTTTGCCATTGGAAATTAC
Organism: Saprospiraceae bacterium; assembly: GCA_027488935.1. Classification (GTDB taxonomy): domain Bacteria; phylum Bacteroidota; class Bacteroidia; order Chitinophagales; family Saprospiraceae; genus M3007. The sequence continues at coordinate 52,789 of JAIYAP010000003.1, forward strand.
GGATTGAAAACCTTCGGGAAGGTTTTTTAATGAAATTTTCGTTGCCATGATTTACAATTTTATTCGGTTTAAACCAAAAAGGGTTTTATTTTTTAGCTTTTTCTACGGCTTTTTGATAGTTTTTTGTTGCCAGCTCGATGTATTCGCTGCGTTTTTCATCCCATTTAGTCCTTACATCTAAGTTGTAATTGAGGTACAATTTATCGTTGAAAACAGTCCAGGCTACTGGTTCGGTTTTAGCGTTGTAGCCTTTCGACCAACCGTAAGCGCAATAGCCGCCAAATTCGGGTGCATACTTTTCGGGATTTTGTTCAAAAAGCGTACGGTGTTCGTCGGAGGCAAAATGCCAGGTAGCATCCTTCCAGACATAAGTAAGATCGGTTTTGCCTTTTACCGGCTTGCCATCTGTAAAATACGCCACCGGGTCGTAGCCTTGTATCGCGCCGTCTTTGGTGGAAAATACCAAATCAATGGATTTTGCATATTGCTGGCTGTAAATAACCGCTGAAAAAAGCAGCATCACCACCAGGATGATTGCAAATTTTAACATGTTGAAACTTAATTTGAATTTTAAAAAAGGTGATTTCGAAATGTAGTTAAGTTTCATGGTTTTATTTTTAAAAAATTCCCAAACAGGACTTTTCGTTATTTTTAAAGTTTGCATTTTTTGATGTTTTAAACATTAAAAAATCCGGGGCAAAAAAAAATGGGCCTTGCCCCGGATTTTTAAAGGATGGAATTAAGCCATTTCCAAAGCAACGGCTTCGGGGAAATCGACCGGAATTTGCGTGATACCGTGGAAGTAGTTGGAGATAATTTTATCGCCGATGACCATGATGGTATCCACCAAGCTTTCGTTGGTGTAGCCTGCTTCGAAAAAGGCATTTACTGCTGCTGCGCTTGGACGACCGTGGTTTTCGGTAGTTTCTTTAACGAAAATAGCCAAAGCATTCAGTTTTGGATCAAAACTGGCGTGTCCAGCCCGCAGTTCCAGGATTTGTTCTTCTGAAAAACCGTTCATTTTACCCAGGGCAGTGTGGGCTGCGAGGCAGTATCGGCATTCATTTACCTGACTTACGACTAAGTTGATTACCTCGCGTTCTTTGGCGCGCAAGGAACTTTTGGCATTTTGAAGCGCCAGGTAAGTACCCAGGGCGTTTTTGGAATAAGCGAAGGTAGCGTATAAATTGGGTACAAAGCCGAGTCCTTTTTGAAGGTTGTCAAATAAGCCCTGGTTGTTTTCAGAAACGGTTTCGCGGGTGGGGATGCTGAAGTTTTGCATGTTGTTTAATTTTTAAAAGTTGAGTGGTTGTGGATATAATCAATGTTATAAACATCGAATCATGCTGCAAATATAATGATGTTTACAACATCAATGTTGTTTTCATTGAAAATATTTTTACATTTTTTTATTTATATTTTGTATATATCTATTAATAAGCATTTTATTTTTGGAGGTGTCACCTCGGCTTAAATCGTTTTAACCTACCCTAAATGATTGGCTTCCTCTACTTTATGGATACAGATTCCGTAACGAATCTTTAAGAATCATCGTTACGATAAAAATAACCCTTACGCAATCAACAACGTTTTTACAAAAAACACTAAAATTGTGCGCTCTAAGCATGCCATCCGTTTGAAAAGAAGTTATTTGCCTTTCCTGCTTTTACTTTGGGCGCTCCAGGCGTTTTCACAAAGTAAACCCAACTATCAGCTGCTTACCACAGCGGATGGTTTGGCGCAAGGCTTTGTGTATGATATCCTTCAAAGCAGAGACGGGTTTATCTGGATTGCGACCAAGGATGGGCTGAACCGATATGACGGCAGCCGGTTTAAGGTTTTCTCGCCCGACCCGTTTGATCCCTATTCCATTGCCAAAAGCGAAGTACGGTCGATTTTTGAGGACAGTCGCGGCTGGATTTGGATAGCGTTTCAGTCAGAACTGGATGTGCTCAACCCGGCGAGTGGGCATTTTTATCATGTTTTACACGATGGAAATAAAAATTTTGGCGCTGAGAATTCGTCTGGGGCCCCCTCCATGGAAGAGACACCGGATGGTACCATTTGGTTTTGGGGGCCGGAAGGAATTTGGAAAATCAAGGCACCCGATGACTTATTGGCAAATGCGGCAAAGAAGGGGACATCTATCATTGAACCGTCTTCCAAAATGATACCCAAACCGCCCGTCCAGGAATGGGAGGCATTGGGAACATCTAAATTCCTGGTCAAAGACGGTAAACTATTCATTGCAACAAGAGACGGGCTGTTCAGTCTCGATCCCTCGACGGATCTAATTTCAACTGAAGTTTCAGCACCGGGTTGGACATATAGCGAAATTAAAACATATAAAAAGGACGGGATCTTAGCGTCGACATTCAATAGCTCGTCCTTTCAAATGAAATGGGTACTGCTTACCCCCAGCGGCACCCAATCCTTTACAGGCCCAGGCTGGAGTAACCGTATTAGCTGTAGCCCGGATGGATTTTTATGGATTCAAAGAGGCAACCGTATTCAAAAATGGCAGGTACCCTCCTTTTTTAATCAGGGTAAACCTGAACTTGAAATAGATATGGAATCCATTTATGGGTCTTTTGAGGGAGGGGGCAATAAATTCTTTTTTGACAAAAGTGGCGTAATGTGGATAGGCACGGGCGGGTATGGCATCATGAAAATCAACGCTAAAGTCCAAAATTTTAAAAGCTATTTACCCCAACATTCACAGCGTCAGCTGCTGGAGGCGCCGGATGGAGGTATTTTTTCTTTGTTTCGGCCCAATGGAAAGTATCCTTCGAAATTTTTCCAGGCCGTAACACCGCACACCGATTTTTACAACCCCGTGCCGGCAATGGATTTTTCGTATGATTGGGGCGACTTCTCCGCTTGTTTCGACGCTGCTGGCAATGGCTGGTCAAGCAACAGAAATAAGAAAATGCTCTACCGAACAGATGCACGGACGAAATCTGTAAAATCGTTCCCCTGGTCTGCCGGTTATGGGTTAATTGTGGACCGCTCCGGCGCTTTGCTGGGTGCCAGTGAGCGTGGTTTAACAAAATTTGACCCCAAAACAGAAACCAGCGCCGAATTCCCGTATAACAAGCCGCAAAAATCAGCCACTACCTTTTCCTATAATTTATTCGAAGACGTAGATGGCGCTGTTTGGATATTTGGCTTCGAAGGTTTGACCAAAGCGGTACCGGAGGGATCCGGTTACCACTTCGAAAATTTCAAAATTAACCCCGCCGACCACAATTCACTGTCGTCTAATATCGTGCTGAGCGTAGCCGACGACCCGCTCGAACCTGGCCGTTACCTTTGGGTCGGCACCAAAAGCGGCGGGCTGAATCGCTTAGATAAAAAAACGGGGCAATTCAGGCAGTACAAAACCGCCCAAGGACTTCCAGACAATGTGATTTATGGCGTTTTGGCAGAAAACACCTCGAAGGGAAGCATAGGACCTGGTTACATTTGGCTGAGCACCAACAAAGGGCTTTGCCGTTTCGATGTGCGCGCCGAAACATGCAAAAATTTTACGGCCGCGGACGGATTGCAGGACAACGAGTTCAACAGTTCGAGTTACCTGAAAACCCGCGATGGTACGCTCATTTTCGGGGGGGTAAAAGGCCTGACGGTATTCCATCCCGACAGCCTGCGCTTCAATGAACACCTTCCGCAAACGCATATTGTCGGCTTGCAGGTCAATAATCAGGATTTCGATATCTGGGGCAAATCGTCCATTACCCTTTCGCACCACCAAAACCTGCTCAATTTTGAATTTGCGGCGCTTGAATTCAGCAACCCTGCCCAAAACCAGTACCGATACCAACTGGTTGGGGTAGACAAGGATTGGGTGGCGTTGAGCAACAAAAACAGCATCCAGTTTGCCAATCTCGCCCCGGGCGACTACATGCTCCGAGTGCAAGGCAGCAACAATGACGGCGTATGGAGCGAACAAAGCGCCGAGCTGCGGTTCACCATCCACCCGCCCTGGTGGTCCAGTTGGTGGGCCTGGCTAATTTATCTTGCGATCCTTGCGGCTGGCATTTGGCGCTATTATCAGTACCTGCTCCAAAGGCGTTTTTCAGAGCAGGAAAAACTGCGGCTGAAAGAGCTCGACGAGTTTAAAAGCCGCTTTTTTACCAATATCACCCACGAATTCCGCACACCGCTTACGGTAATGCTGGGCATGAGCGAACAATTGGCGAAGGAAGAAAAAGACGAACCCAAACGCTACAAAATTGGCCTGATCAAACGCAGCGGTGAAAACCTGTTGCGGCTCATCAACCAAATCCTCGACCTGGCTAAATTAGAATCCAATACCCTAAAAATGAACTACATACAGGGTGACGTTTTAGCGTATCTCCGGTATATCGCCGAAAGTCTGCACTCCTTAGCCAACGCCCAAAACCTGATGCTCCGCGTGGAAAGTGATCAGGCCAAAATCGTGATGGATTACGACCCGGAGCGCTTGCTGCAAATTGTCCACAACCTGTTGTCCAATGCCGTCAAGTTTACGCCTTCCGGGGGTAAAGTAGTCCTGCGCGCCAATCGCGATGGTGACTGGCTGGAAATCACCGTGACCGACACCGGTGCAGGTATCCCGCCCGAAGAATTGCCGCATTTGTTCGAGCGGTTTTTCCAGGCTAAAAACCAGGATCATGCCAAAGCGGGCGGCACGGGTATCGGGCTTTCGCTTACACGCGAATTGGTGAAGGTCATGCACGGGGAGATTTCTGTGGAAAGTACCCCGGGCGTGGGCACTTCTTTTTTCGTGAAATTGCCCGTAACCAACAACAGTGTTTTTGAGGAAAGGACGGTCGAAATATCCAAAGCCCTGCCTACAAACCGCCTGCCAGCCGGTTTATCGCCGAACAACGAATCTGACCAGTACAATATCCTGCTGATCGAAGACAACCCGGATGTGGTGGAATATCTCAATGCCTGTTTGCAGGGTGTGAGCGACCGTGAGGGTCGCAGCTACGGGTTGGATTTTGCTTATAACGGACAGGCAGGCATCGAAAAAGCCCTCGAAACGGTGCCTGATATCATTGTGAGCGATGTCATGATGCCATTTAAAGATGGTTTTGAGGTCGTGGAAGCGTTAAAAAACGACGAGCGCACGAGCCATATTCCCATCATCCTGCTTACAGCCAAGGCCGATGTGCAAAGTCGCCTCACCGGGCTGCGGCGTGGTGCCGATGCCTATCTGTCAAAGCCTTTTCACCAGGAAGAATTGCTGGTGACCCTGGAAAACCTGCTGGAAACGCGGCGGAAATTGCAATTGAAATACCAACAAAGCATCCTGGTCGCGGACCTTCATGCGCCAGATGCTGCAGCGAGCGACCTAGAAGACGCATTTTTACAAAATGTGCGCGCGATTATAGAAGCCAACTATGCGGATGAAAACTTTGGGTTGCCGCAGCTTTGCCAGAAAATTCGTTTGAGCCGCTCCCAACTTTTCCGAAAAATGAAAGCCCTGACCGACATCGCACCTTCGGACCTGATCCGCAAGCACCGGCTGAACAAAGCCAAGGCCTTGCTCGAAAGTGGCGCTGCCAACGTCGCGGAAGCAGCCTGGGAGGTTGGTTTTAAAGATCCTTCTTATTTTTCAAAATTGTACCAGGAGGAATTTGGGGAGGCGCCGAGCACAACCTACAAATAACTAACAATCAACAACTTACCTAACGGGTAATTTCGTTCCATGCAACGAAATTACCCGTTTTTTTTGTGCCGGTGAAACCAGATTACCTGCTTTTGGGACGCATTTACCCGGCATTGGCCCTGCCCCGCATGCACCTTTGTCCCATCAATTTTATCACAAAAACAAACAATGCTAACAATGAAAAACATTTTCCAATTCAACAAAAATGCAGGCGCACTGGTGGTGATGCTTTGCTGTTTCTTTTTTAATTTAGGCGTGGGTGTCGCGCAAACAGGCCAATGGGAAATCCCCATTGAAAATAATAGGAAATTTATCGTAATTCCAGATGACAAGATTAGCGGGGCATGTGTAGATCCTGTGGGGTATTCTGGCATTCTGCCTTACGAAAATTATTTCTCATTTGGTGGAGGTGCCAAAAAATTAATAGATAGTGCCTTTACTAAAACGCCTGTTTCAAAATACTTCAAGGTTAATTGCTGGGATTTTTTTAGCTACAAGTTATTGATACCCAATGAGGGTGTCGGTGTCGGTAGCCCAACATATGACATTACTAGCCGGGCTAATGGCGAAGGCATACCACCCGATTTGCTGAATTGGGAATATGGTGTTGATTGTTATGTTGATGATCTTGGTACGGAAACTATTAATGGCGTGAAATATACTGCAAAGCGTGTCAGAGGTCGGATCGTTGGCGGGACTACAAAAGCCTGGCACATGATACAATTGTCTAAAAAATCTACCCCTATTGTTTACCGGTGCATTGTATTGCCCATCGTGTCGGTCGGCCAGTTGTATCTGGATCAACAGGTGCCTGTGCTAGGCACCACGGTTCAGCCACAAATCCCCTATTTGGTACTGCATGCCCCACCTGGTGATGGCAGTTTCAGCGATTTCCAGGAAACCAAAACCACCTGCCGGGAGTTTGTGAATACTTTTGCCGAAGACGGCTCCAATTCCGCCAACTTAGATGTAAAACTGGGGGTAGCAGGCTCAATTGGCTTTATTGCAACGGTAGATTTTGAGTTTTCTGTCACTTTTAGTGCGGGACTTACAGCAGGGGATTTGTCAGTCAAAACCAATAGTAAACAAACTTGTGTAACAACGAGTACGGGGCTTTCCACCAGTGCGATGACGGGACTCGAAGGTAGCGGCGATGTGTTTGTCGGTTACGGTACGGATTTGAACTACGGTCTTTACCCCCGTGTTAGGATAGATCCCAGTACATGTATTGCGAAATCGGATACTGGCCTGATTTACGCCCCAACCGGCGATCCACGTCAATTTACATGGACCGAGGAACAAATTCAGAATGATATAATTAAACAGAAAGCGATTGCCGCCAATCCAGCGAATAGTGCGCGCGAACGCAACGTGGCCCAAAACCAGGCAGATGTATGGGAAAAAGTGTTGGCCCAAAACAATGCCAACAAAAATAACCCCAATAATACACTCATCGAATCACTTAGCTACAGCGCTGGCCCTACCCTCAGTCGCGAATCGACTATTTCGGTACTGGAAACTAATTCCTTAGAAGTCGAACACTATATCGAATTTAATACCGGAATCTCTTCTGTAATAGAAATCGGCGGCTCAGGTGTATCCGGCGGTTACGAATACAAGGGCTCATATCGCTACGGCAAGACTCAAACCCAGAGTGCAGAAAACTCACAAAAGGTGAGTTACAACCTGAAAGATGATGACACTGGCGACCTATTCAACATGAAAGTGGTGCGTGACCCCATGTATGGCACACCTGTTTTCCGCTTGGAATCTGACACCAGAACCTCTTGCCCTTACCAAGGCGGTTACCAACGCGACCAGCCCAAACTGAAACACGACGGCACCACGAACGATCATATCACCTTGCAGGGCAATCCGGTCGGCACTTCTGCCACTTTCAAATTAGATATCTGCAATGAATCCAACGAAGCGCGTACCTACAACCTGAAACTCAATGCATCATCCAACCTGAACGGTGCCGTAGTATCGGCAGCAGGTGTACCGCTCAATGGCAATGACCTGGGCCAGGTGTTTCTTAATGTACCTAAAAATGGGTGTATCGAAAATCTAGTGATTGAAGTCAAACAACTCTCAGCTGGCAGCCCGCTGTCTTATCCAGACCTGGAACTGTTCCTCTATGCGCCTTGTGAAGAAGACTTTCAGAGCAGCGTATTTGCTTCTGTCTTTTTCGGCAATGCCACCGCTGTAAACGACCTGGCCGACAACAGCCTGCTCAGCGTATCTCCCAACCCGACTTCCGGTTGGTTGCAGATCAGTCTGCCAACAGGCAATGACCTGGAAGCGGTGCGTGTGATGGATTTGGCGGGTAAAACCGTTCGGAATCTTGAACTGGGCGCTGGTTCCAACATCACTGAAGTAGACTTGAGCGGATTGCCAAAAGGCATGTATGCCTTGCAAGCACGCGCTGCAGGACAAGTATTCGTGAAAAAAGTAATCGTTGAATAACGGCTAATATTCCCACCGCATCAGAAATTGATAGCATTTGCCCCTGTTGGTCTTCGGATTGGCAGGGGCTTTTTTGTGAAACTACGCTGTTTGGTGCTCGATATTTTCGCGTTTTGCGTGGTGTTTTTAATGCACTAAACATCCTCATTATGCACTATATGCATTGTTAGGCACAAGCCTTTTATATTTTGATTTGTTTACTAGTTCATTATTAATTAAAGTATCAACTTCTACTGTCTCTTTATCTATCTCATTTTCTCTAAATTCAACTTTATTCTTTTTGATTAAACTTGAATGCATCAAGTTAATTATCAAATATTTTTCTTCAATCAAAAAACTGAATCTTATTGGGTCTTTCAAATTATTTCTAATCTTTAAATCTTTATAACCATAAGCAACTGTAGCATCAGAACCCAAGGGCGTAAAACGAGTTTCATCAGTATAAATATCAACAGAATGACTATGTCTTTCGAGGATTTCAAGATTGGCATGTAAACTTATGTAGTATATAAGACCAGATAATTGGCAAAGTCCACCTCCTAAAGAATCTTTCAAGTTGCCATTAACTAAAGAACGGCTTTTAACAAACCCTTTACTTTTTGATGGATTACCTATAGTATGCCAAAAAGAGAAAATTTCATTTGGGTTAATTTGAATAGATTCTATGTATTTTATAGCTATTAACAAGTTCTTCATTTTTGCTTCATTGGGTTTTAATTCCTGTTGCAATTTTAAAGTAATCGTTAAGCTATTTAAATGGTGCTTTTTTTTGGCAAAGAAGAAGTATTGTCCGTTAATTACACTGAGCACTATTCTCTTTGTTAAGTGAAGCCTTACCTTAATATAATATGGAATAATCCTTTTTATCATTTCTTTCTTAGAATAAAAATAAGATGAGAACTATATTCTTTTAAAAATGATTTACTCATTAAACTATCCAATCTAACAATTATTTTCCTAAAATTTTTAGGAATAAGATGAATCGGAAAAAATGCTGTGCCGTAGTAAGAAATTAATTCCCATTCTGAACTTGTTAGTTTTTTTAATAAACTAACGCTTATTTGGTTCGCTCCATGCCAGTTAGAACTATTATAACCTGTAAGTTTTCTCCTTTTTTCAGAAGGAATATCAAAAATAAAATAGCCTCCTTTTTTTAATACCCTGTTCACTTCGCAAAGCACTTTACTCATATTACTAACTTTTAAATGCATGAATAAATGAAAAGAGATAACATTATCAAAAAATGAATCTTGAAATGATAGATGTTCAGCATCTTCAATTGAGATTTTCTTTAGTGGATATTTATTTTTTGAGACTTCGACCATTTTGTTACTAATGTCAATTCCGTAATCCGCGTATTTTAGAAATCTACCCGTACCACATGCTATGTCTAGATTAAACGCCGTTTCATTTTCATTCAGATACTTTATTAATATTTCGTCCTCTTGTTTATGAATATATTGCCCATAAGAATTACTAAATCTATCAATATCATAGTCTCTTGCTAAGTCATTATAATATTTTACAATATCTTCTTTCATGTATCTTTTTGTCTTAAGGTTGTGCCTAAAGGTTTGTGTATGAATAGTAGTGGGTTTCTACTTACCCCGCGCTTTTTCATAAAATCAAACGCAAGTGAGCAGTAAATGTACAAAATTGTACAATTCCGCCCACTTGCTTTTTTCTTTTGAGCGCTAAGTGTTATTAATTATAGGGGATTTGTAGAGGCTGGTTCGGCACGCGCTACAAACATGGATCCTATGGCAATTTACCAAAATCGATCTTGGGCATTGCGCCTTTGGAGGGGCGGGTAAACTTCGTATTGAGCTTGGTATTCGCATTAAAAAAACCGCCATTTTTAAGAAAAAAGTGGTCGCCTTCCACGCCGCCGTCGAAATCGACCCGAAACCTTCTTTCCGCATTGATATCACCGGTCAGTTTCGCCTTGGACAGCGCGATCCAATTCCCTTTGGTATCGCAGGCCCATTGGTTATTCAAGTATAGTTTTCTGGACACATTCCCGTTGGCGGGTTCAAAAATTTCCAGAAAAGAATGCGCATGTTGGTACCAGGTATCGGTTTGGGGGCGTAAAAAAGAGGCAATCAGGAGCCATTGGCCGGTCTTCGAATCCATGAAATAAGCCGTGTAAATGGTGTTGCCCTTTCCATCCGGCTCCACGGAATTGAGGAATTTATACACCGTACCCGGTTTCCAGGGATAAACCAAATAGCTCTGTCCGCCCGAGCCTTCATTTCCAAATTCTCCGATATGAACCCCCTTGCCTTTTTTCAGCAAACGAATTTTTTGCGCTTCCGGAATGGTCGTTGGATCATCCGTTTCAAAAGGACTCCAAACGGAAAACAAGATCTTTCTTTCGGTGGATGAATTGCGTTGGATCCCAAAATAGCCTTCGCCAAAGCCATTGGCCATGTAATAGGAGCCGATCGGGTCATCGCCTTCAGGAACCGTCAATTCATTGTAAAACCATTTGATGGTGGTGTTTTCCGGGAATTCATATCCCAAATGGACCGAAGGACCTCTTCTGCCGAAGTGAAAGTTATTATCTTTATTGTCAGGCACATAATTGACTTTTATCGGATCCTTGTGCCGAATCTGCAGTTCCTGGATGCGGGCAAAATTGGCACCGCTTTTTCGGATACCCTGAAGTTTTATGACATTGTAGCCTTCGAGGGAGCTACTACCCAGCTCAATTTTCCGGTCGCCGGCTTTCAGATTGTACTCCTTGGTGGCGCCATTCACTGAAATCGACAGGGTGCTGTTGCCCGTTTGTTTGATCAGCGGAAGCACCAATTGTACGGGCTGCGCGGTTTGGAGCGAAAAGTAAATGGCAAATACAGTATTTTTATTGCTCCAGTTTTCAATGCCATTGTCTGTAATTTCCTCTTCAGAATTGGGGGATACTTGAAAGGCATTGCCGCCCAAAGGGATGCTCACTTGTTGTGCCTGGGCAAGTGGGAGCTTGCTTAGGCAGCAGATGGCCAGCAGCAGTGTAAGATGGGAGGGACAGATGGTGGGTAATTTCATGTTGGTAAAAGTAATTTTAGTGGTGACATCTCGGTTTGAGTTAAATCGAATTATACTAAAGCGAATAAATCATCCATCATTATTTTGCTATCAATCAATCCAAGTCAAGGTCTTTTGATCGAAATGAAGACATAGATTTTTTTGTCTTAAAATATCCATACCTAGGATACCCGAATAGTTAGAAATGATGCCATTCGCAATAAAATCAATGATTTGGATAGGATGGCTTTTAAATTGAGTACCAAAAACATCAATGGATTCAATTTTAAACACATCTGCAAACATTCGGCCATTCGCCGTTTCAACTTCAACTTGTCCTAGGGAATCTTTAAGATTAATTTGCTCGATATATAAGATGTTTTTGTCGAGATAAGTGTCCGAAGAACCCGTATCCAACAAAAAAGGCAAAATACTTTCGCCATTTATTTCTACGTGTACGATGATCAAGCCGTCATCGTGGAGCCATTCGAAGGGGTAAGTTGTTTTCAAAGTGGCGATTTAATTGTTCTTAATAGGCCAATATGATAATTTGAGTTGAGTTGTCCTGTAAAGGCCAAGGTGAATTTAACAAAACCCTCCCGTCGTTCGCCACCTTCGATACTCGCTACACGTTTATCTTGGTGGTGTGCCAAAACAGTCCCTTTTACGATTTGCATACCGTCAAAGATTGGGTCGCCTAAAACAACCCATTCATCCGGATACTGAATTTTAATTTCATCCCAGTTCAAGCTAATATTTTCGATGATTTCCATTGCCTCTATTTTAAAATAAACATAACAAAGTTAAGCGTTTTTCTTGAAAACAGAATACTCCCCGCTATATTACTTTTTCAACCGCGCCTTCCATTCCAACAAATAAAGCACTGCCAACGAACGATCACCTCTGCAAGAATATTTGCAAATCGTCAAAATTTCAACCCCACCAGGCAAAAGAAGGTCTCGTACCTGAGCGGGATATAAAACACAAGCATCCAATACAATCGTAGGAATGGCTTGCATCATTCGTAACTTGGGTAAAGTTCAACACCGCCGAAACTTTGCCCGATTTGTGCCACGGAACTTTCAAAACTTTGGTCTTTAGGTTTGGCAAATACATCAGAGGAGAAGTCAGATTTCATACTTTGAGGGTTTCAACCTGCATTTGTTTCTCGGCCAGGCGTTTTTCATTAATGGCGTAGCCTTGCACGAGGTATTCCTTGAGCCGTTGCGTAGCCCATTGGCGAAATTGGGTGCCGCGCTTGGAATTGACACGGTAGCCAACGGAGATGATAACATCAAGATTGTAGTGTTCTACCGTTCGTTCTACCGTTCGATTGCCCTCTTTTTGAACTGTCGCAAATTTTGCGACAGTTCGATTTTCTTCGAGCTCATGCTCTTCAAATATATTATTTATGTGTTTACCAATTGTTTTGACGTCTCTGTCAAAAAGTACCGAAAGCTGCTGACGGTTGAGCCAAACTGTTTCTGATTCAAAGCGCACCGTTAATGCTGTTTGGTTATCAGCAGTTTGATAAAGCTCAATTTGATTATCCATTGCGATTACTTTTTTAGTGGTTATTTTTCACCGCAAAGTTAAGAGGTAAAAATACATTTTACAACAAATTGTTTTATTTTTTGTTTGTAAATTTTCGAAAAAATAGTCAGATCCTTCTCTTTTATATACTTGCCACGCAGCTCCTAACATGTTGTATATGTGGATGTTCTGAAAATAAGGCAACTGTGACTGAGGGAATGGTAAACAAAGTCGCCCAAGCCTGCGGGAGCAGGCAAAAAAAGGTAAAACGAAATAAATCGTATCCGTTAATAATTTAATGACCATCGCAGCCACGGGCTTACACCCGTGGCTAGATTAAATCGCCCCGTTGGGGCTTGGAGCAATAGAACCAATACTTCGTCTTCTTAATTGAAAGAATCAACCGTTTAAATCTCCTTTTTTCAACCGCGCCTTCCATTCCAACAAATAAAGTACCGCCAACGAACGATCACCCGCCCAAGCCCCGGCAACCTCCAGCATTTGTGCTTTTAAGCGCGATGCCGGGTTCAATCCGTACAATTTGACCATCATTTCTTTCAGGTGAAAATCGTCATAAGGAAAAACATCGGGCCGTTGCAAGGTGTACAATAAAATCATGTCTATCGTCCATTTTCCGACGCCTTTGATGCCGGATAATTGTTCGATCACTTCCGCATCCGAAAGCAGGTTCCAGTCGATCGTGTGCATGCTGAAAAACGCCAGAACACGCTCCACCGTTTCATATTTACTGGCTGATAAATTGGCCGTGGGGAAAACCGCTTTTTCAAATACCTCAAAATTTTCAAGTGTCAAAGTGCTTAAACCCGCCCGTTCCAACATCTTTTGAAAGATTTTTTTGGTGCTCCGATAATGAATTTGTTGCTCCAAAATACAACTCATCAAATCGAAAAAAACATCTTTTGTGCTCTCAAACCGAGGTGGCGGAATGGTAGCAATGATTTTTTCAAGCACTGGGTCGGATTGCGCGAGCCGGGTAGCGGCATTGGGTGTCATGGCGGATCGTTTTTTGATTAAATGCTGGATTTAAAGAAAAGTTTAACTTATCGAATCTTCCTAACATAATCCGACGGTAATATAAAAATAAAAACGATCTTTGTTTTATGAAAGAATACTTGGAAAAAATGGATCGGCATGTTTTAACCATAAGTACGTTAGGCGAAGAAGACCCACGCGCCGAAACCATGTATTGGCTTTCCAAACCTCCAATTGAGCGCCTGATTGCGCTTGAAATACTTCGAATGCGCATGGCCAATTATGATAACACTCAGTCCGGACTTCAAAGAATTTATACAGTTACTGAACGCCTGTAAGGTCGAATACCTTTTAGTAGGAGGTTATGCAGTTGCGTTACATGGATATGTTCGATATACATCTGATATTGACATATGGGTTAGAAGCACTCCCGATAATTCTATACGTGTTGTGGAATCTCTGATGCGTTTTGGGTTACCCCAAGCAAATGAGCTTTTTGACATTTTGCAAAAAGAAAAACGCGTAATTGGCATTGGAACACCTCCGAATAAAATTGAAGTTATCACATCAATTGATGGAGTAGAATTTGAAACTTGCTATCGAAATAAATTAGAAGTTGAAATAGATGGTATGAGTCTATATTATTTATCACTTCCAGATTTGGTAATAAACAAAAAAGCAAGTGGCCGATTTAAGGATTTAAATGATTTGGAACATTTGCCAAAACTTTAAACTCAAAAACTTCTTTCGATGTACAAATTTTTACTTAAAATCAGCCAAAATATGCCACGCCCCCTCCAAATCTACAAAGCCCTACTCCTCTCCGCGTTAATCGCCTTTTCAACCGCTACCTTCGCACAAAGTGATTCCGAAGAGTACAGCGCGATCAGCGACGATCCTACCAGTGCTTTTGTGCTGGCCTTTTCCGGCTTGCGTTTGCGCGAATTTCCGGGAACAGCCAGTAAGGTCCTGACGACCATACCATTTGCCTCAAAAGTGACTTTAATGCGGGATCCGACCCTATCTCGAAGTGAGGATGACGGCTACCTGTTCGATGCCGATTCGATCCGGGGAAATTGGGTAAGCGTCAAGTATCAGGGCAAAACCGGGTATGTATTTGACGCTTACTTGGGAAATGGAATCCGTAAAATGAACAAAGCCTCTTACCTGATCATGGAAGATGCCGCATGGTGCTGGTCGGACGCTTATGCCTCCAAAGCATACCATTATTATGGTGTATTTCTGGATAAAAGCAAGCAGCACGCAAGCTTAAAAACCATAAAACCGGTGTTCCATTCAGACCATGATGAACATGAATCCATCTCCATGCATGCTTCAGGTAAGGAACGCCCGTATTTCATGCTGGCAACCCGAGAACCACTGGCGGAAGACGGACTGATTAATCGGTTCCATTTTTGCTCAAAATTAGAGGATTATCGGCCGAAAGATGCTTCATTCCAGGTTTTGAGAAATGATTCCATCCTACATGCTGTCCGAATTCAAGAGAGCAATTGGGAACTCTCCTGTGTGAAGCAAAAAGTCCAAGATTCAAACCCGTCTTATTATGAAAAGGTGATCCAATTAAAAGATCGGAATACGGGGCAAAAACAGATCATCGTGGATAAAAATTACGTTATGAGTGAAGCATATATGGCTTGGTGCGCCGATTTGGACCGGGATGGCGTTCAGGATTTTATGCTCAGTTTAAGTGATGAAGAAAGCGGTTCTTGTTTGGTCCTCTTTTTATCCAGAAACGCGGGCAAAGGAAAACTGATGCGTCTGGCTGGGATTTATTGGTGGGGCGATTGTTGTTAATGGGATTCTACCGCACAACCCCAACCCCTTTAACCGTCACCTTACTACCCGCTTCAATTTTTAACCAATAAATCCCCGCTGCCAGGTTTTCGGGCATCATTGTCTCTACCAACTGTTCGCCTGCCGGTAATGCATCGTCAAAAATGGATTGCAAGGCTTTACCCGAGGCATCCAGCAGGGTCACGCGGGTGCGTGCGGGAGACTCCAGGTAAAATGCAGTATTTATCATGCTGCCAGCGTTGACCGGATTGGGGTAAACCTCCGTTGGAAACGATTGTATCGCCACATCATCGCTTGATACGGTTTGACTGGTCAACGAAAACACAGCATCCCACAACAAGGAAGGAACAGGTATCGATAAAGTATCGGTGTTTTTTTGCACGGTTTCGGTAGCAGTGAGCGCCCCCGTCAGGCAATTGAACCAGCGAAGTTGATAAGTTCCATTTAACAGGCCCGTAATTTTGAGCACGGCACCGTCCACCGGATTGGGTTGGCCGCTGGTTTTTACCCGCTGGTGGTTGTATTGGTTGTGTAGCACCCAACCGGCCATCTGGGTTTGGTCTTCAGCGCGTAAGGCGTACACATCTACGGCCGAGCCGAGTCCACTAAAGGTGTAAGAAGCAATGCTGATCCAATCGGTTCCGGTGTTATCCACCTGGATCTGGTGGTTGCCTGCCGGGACATTCACGGAATAAGTTTGGTTGACTGCCCCATTCTGATTGAGGACTTGTACACCATCTATCCAGATCGAAATTTTGGGCGATTGGCCAGTAGAAGTGCCTGTTTTTACCAAAAACTGCCCGGCAGCAGGGTATGTTACCGTAAATACGGGCGGCCTACGATATTGGGTGTTCCATTGGGAGCCATATAAAAACTGCCCCAGTTTTGCGCCCGCCGGACTAATGGTACCGCTGGTGGTGATGCTGATTTCGGTATCGGCCAGTCCGCCCCAGCCCAGCGATGGGGTCAAACTGAGATCGGCCGGAGCGCCCGCGGCAAAGGCGGGTAAAGGTTGAAAATTGGCTGCTTGCAAAGGCAGCACTGCCGCTACGGCCGAAACGCCCGCAAAATGCGTGTACAGGTTTTGCTGGTTTACATACGTATCCCACCACCATTGCATGCCGGTGCCTGCACCGCCTGAAAACAAACCACCCCACAAAGCATTGTGTACGTGAATACCGTTCGGATCGAGTGTGCTGAGGCCGGAAGCGGAGCCGCCCAGGCCGAATTCCCCATTCAGCGTAGGTTTGCCATAATCGTTTAGGTATTGGGTGTTTCCACTGGCCAAGGCCCGCTCCAGGTTGGGTACGTCTACGTAATAGTGGGTTTGGGTAAGGTCAATATCGGGCTGATTCCAGGTTTCCTGATCATTATAGTCATGCGCATAACTGGTGGTCACCAGGTGCTGACGCGGGTCTTTTTGTTTCAAATATGCCGACATTTCCAAATGCCATGCCGATACATTGGCTTTGCGTTGCTCAAACTGGTCGGTCCAGTCCACCTCATTGAATAGTTCCCAGGCCATGATGCTGCGCTGGTGTCCCCAACGAGCCACGGTATAGCGCAGGCGATTTTTCAGGGTTGCTTTGGCGGCTGCATTGGTGAAAAAATCCCAGGTATTGGCGCAAGGGCCGCCGTTTGCCGTGTTGTAAGGACTTTCGTTCCAGTTGGGGTTTACCTGCGACGAAACCTGGCCGTGGTGGTTGAGGCATAACATGACATACACGCCTTTTTCAGCACATTTATCCAGCAGCCAGTCGAGGTAAAACGCGTTGCTTTGCTGGTATTTGCGCAGGCCCTGATAGCCATTGGTGTTGGCTTTCCACTCTAACCCGATGCCCCAGTGGCATAGCCACAGGCGGATAAAATTGCCGCCGTTGCTGCTGAGTTTTTGGAGCCAGTTTTGGTAATCCTGGTAAATATTGCTTTGCTGCCAGGCCATGTTTTCACCAACCGGGATGTATTGTTCGCCGTTGTCGAAATGCAGGTAATTGGTTTGGTCGGCGCGTATAAATCCTTTGGCGGAAAGTGGGTCGGGTGCATCGCAAGTAAAGGTTTGGACAGGAAAACTGCCCGTTCCAGCGCTGGTCGTGCAAGAAACAAGGTATTGATACACCCCGGTTTGGGTGGGTGCGTACCGTATTTTAAATCCACCCGCGCCAAGGACAGAAATGGTACCGGTTTGGGTGTTGGTGATCTGATAATCCTGCATGAAAAAACCATCGATGGTTTCCTGCTGTCCATCGGGCCGGGTGACTACTGCTTGCACCCGAATGTTGTCGTAATCATACGGGTTTGTCCAGGAGGCGGTTAGCGTGATGGCCGCTTCAAATTTGGTGTATTGTTTTACCGTTTGGGCAAGCGGTGTAACAGCGGTAATGACGGGCGCCTGGGCATTCAGCACAGCTTGAGACAGGAGGCCAGACAAAAACAGGAGGACTAGGCGAAAAACTTTTTTCATATAAAACATGGCAGGCAAAAGTGATTTTAATGATTTCAGGACCGTAAAATGCGAAAAATTGGTGCAATTTTATCCTGTAAAATGCAAGAAAAGAAAAACGGCCAAAACTTTACAGCATCAGCCATTGACACGAACTTGTTGTATGAAGCAATTTATTTTCACTATTCTGTTTTCAGGTTTGGTTTTGAATCCTTTGAATCAGGCGCGCCCGTTTGGGCTATTTGCCGCGCAAAGTGTTTCAACAAATCAATGGTAGACTGATCGGACAGGAACACCGAATACCACCCCTGGCGTTCGTGGGGCGGGTCGCCGCCAAAAGGCTGACCGGGTTGCCAAAATGCGCCGGGTTCCGCAGGCATTACCTCGCCCGCCCAACTCCAGAAATTAGCACCTGCAGCGCCGCAATGGCCTTTTTTATCGTTAAAACACAGGTCCAGCATCTCCTGATAATATTGATTTCGGTATTGCACACTGGCCGCGGGATCCATGCTGCCATGGTCGCGCCCGATGCCAAATTCTTCCAGCACAAGGGGTTTTTCTGCCTTTTTTGCCATTTCAAGATGTTTTGAAAGATAGGCTTTGGCTTTGATCCGGGCAGAATCGAAGGTCGTTTCGGCCTGTTTCGGATTATACCAGCTCCAGTTTTCTACCCAAAGGTGCAGGGTCAGGTAGTCGATGTGGGGATTGTGCGCCAGTTGTTCCCAGGCATCACCTGCGTAATCCGCCACTTTCCCTTCACTGCCGATGCTGACGAGGTGCTTTTTATCTTTTCGATGTATAAAGCGCGCGGTTTTATCTACCCAATCTATATAGGCTGCGGTTTGGCCGTATTCGCGGGGCTCGTTGGCCAATTGCCAGGCCATGATCGTTGGGTCCTTTTTATACCGTCGGCCATTGACCTGGTTGCGGCGTTTCAACATCATTTGGACATACTTTTTATACAGCGCTTTGGCTTGGACATTGGTATAAAATTGCGCGGCGTACCGTTGATATTCATCCCAGGTATGCCCCTGCTGGTCTGGAAAAGGTATTTCCGTTTGGGTGGCCCAGGATACATATTGCGACATACCACCCGACCAGGCGAAAAAATTATTCAAACACAGCACCGCCTTCATATCCCGTTTTGCCATTTCTGCCAGGGTAAAATCGAGGCCCAACAACAGTTGTTCGTCGTACTTACCTGCGGCGGGCTGACTGGTAGGTGATAACCGATGCATCAGCGGCGCACCTTCTGTGGCTGCCATGAGCCGGATGTTTTGTACGCCCATGGCTTGTAGACGATCCAGTTCGCGTACGAGGCGCGCGCGATCCGTTTCAGCGGCTGCGCCCAAATTCATGGCATACCATAAATTCGTACCCAGGAACCGATAGGTTCGATCACCCTTCATAAAATGCCCATCCGCTACCCGAACAAAAGGCTTTTGTTGTGCCCACAATAATGGTAGTGACCCTAGCACGAATACCAATCCAAAAAACAAACGCATCATATTGATAGCAGTGATTGAAAAGATGAGTAGTTTTTCTGGGAGAAATAAACACGCACAAAGAAATCCAAATTTCATTTGTGGTACGGGCGGTAATCGTGTATGAAAGCGGGGGCATTTGTAACAAACCCCAAATTTTTTCCCGTTTTAAGGGGGCGTGTAAGATTTACCCCCGCTTTTTGTTCAGATTGTCGCTCACTAAAAGCAAGAAATCATCGAAACCTTGCTGAATGTTTTGCGAAAGCAGATTTCAATCACTAAAAAATTCATTTTCGTATGAAATTGCAAAATTTTACATCAAAACTAAAAATGTTGTGGGTCGCATGTGCGCTCCTTATCGCAGCATTTGAAGTACAAGCCCAATCGGTTTCCGGAACGGTTGCAGGCGATGACGGCGCTCCTTTAATTGGCGTAACCATCCGGAATAACAACACACCTTCCAACGGCGCTATAACGGATGCTGCGGGTGTTTTTAACATTCGCGCCAGTAAAGGCGATGTGATTCGGTTCTCATATACAGGTTATGCCTCGAAAGAGGTAACCGTGGGGGCTGAAACCACGATTGCCGTAATACTCAGCGCCGAAACGCTTTTGCTGGAAGACGTTGTGGTGGTTGGTTACGGCCAAACCAAAAGAAGCGATTTGACCGGCGCGGTGGCCTCCATTAAAGCGGCAGACCTTACGCAGGTTGCCACGCCCGACATTGTGCAAGCCCTTCAAGGCCGTGCGGCGGGCGTAGATGTCACCTCCCAAACGGGGGCTCCGGGCGGCGGTGTACGCATACGCATACGCGGGGTTGGCACCATCAACAACAGCGATCCGTTGTATGTGGTGGATGGTTTCCAAACAGGCGATGTGAGTTACCTGAATCCGAATGACATCCAATCCATCGAAGTGTTGAAAGATGCTTCTGCCACGGCGATTTACGGCTCCCGGGGTGCAAACGGCGTTGTATTGATTACCACGAAACGCGGTAAAACGGGTAAAACGGAATTTGAGTTTTCTACCTATGCCGGAACGCAGCAGGTATGGAAAAAAATGAACATGCTGAACGCGACCGAATGGTCTCAACAACGCCTGCAGGCGTATCAACTCGACGGGATTGCCCTGGATCAGGAAGGCGATGAATACACGCGTTTGAAATTTGTGGCCGACGGAAATTACAAAGGAACCGACTGGCAGGATATTATTTTCCAAACCGGAAACATCCAGAACTACACCCTTTCCATGCACGGCGGTAGCGAAAAAAACCGCTTTTTGTTATCCGGCACTTATTTCAAACAGGATGGCGTCATTCGGAATACTTATTTGAATAAGGTGTTCCTGACGTTTAGCAACGACCTCAAACTCACCGACTGGCTGAGCGCGGGTTTGTCGGCCAATTATATGAACGCCGACCGGGTACCGTTTGATGTAAACTATTACAGCGGCATCATGACCCAAATGATGGCCATTGACCCCATCACCCAGGCGTACGATCCACGGCTCGAAAACTGGTCGCGCGCCGATTTATCGGACGCAAGCAATGTGGGCCGTTTGGTAGAAGAGCAACGGGGCTACCGGCTGGTCGACAACAAAATTGTAGGAAATGCTTACGTTGAGGCGGCTTTGTTCAAAGGGTTGAAATTCCGTTCGCAATTTGGTGTTGATTTTACCTTGCCGCACAACAAATATTACTACCCAGAATATTATGTTGCGCCAGAAGAACAGCGCAACTTGAGCGCCTTGAGTGAGTCCCGCGGACAATCCCGTTCCTGGGTATGGTCCAATTACCTGACTTGGGACCGCAGTTTTGGCAACCACAACCTGACAGTATTGGCGGGTTTGGAAAATCAGGAATCCAGTTATTCCGGCATTTCTGCCACTGCGTATGATGTGCCAGCAAATGCTGATTTGCAATATTTGTCGTCGTCCAATTCGCTGGATTACCAACTGAGCAGTTATCAGGGCGCAGAAGCACTTTCCTCCTATTTTGGTCGCTTGAATTACAATTTTTCCAACAAATATTTATTGACTGCAACGATTCGTCGCGATGGTTCATCCCGCTTTACCGAAGCAAATCGCTGGGGTACCTTCCCTTCTTTTTCCATGGGCTGGAACCTGGCGCGGGAATCCTTTATGGAAAACGTGAAATTCATCGAAGATTTGAAAATACGCGGTGGCTGGGGCCAGGTGGGCAACCAGAACAGCGCGGGCAACTTCGGCTACCTCACTACCGTAGTACCACAGCAGTTGTATGTATTTAACAATGTAGCAGTACCTGGAGCGATTCCGACGACCCTTTCCAATACCGATTTGAAATGGGAAACCACCGAAATGACCAACGTGGGTATTGATGCATCACTGTGGGCTGGCCGCATTGGTTTGACTGCCGACTATTTCATCAAAAAGACCAAAGGCATGATTGTGGATGTGCCGATCCCACGGTATGTAGGCGCTTTTTCTCCACGTGCCAATGCAGGAGATGTAGAAAACAAAGGACTTGAACTTGGGATCAATTACCGCAACAACGACCAGGCTTTTAAGTATGAATTCGGCCTCGTATTTACCAAAATCACGAATGAGGTGATCAACTTAGGCGGCAATGAAGGTATCCCTGGCGGCAGTGTGAATGTAGCGGGCAACGCCACGTTTACCCAAGAAGGTCGCGAAATCGCATATTTCCTGGGCTACCAAACCGACGGCGTATTCAACAGCCAGGCTGATGTAGACGCTTATGTAAACAGCACCGGTAAAAAAATCCAGCCAGACGCACGTCCAGGCGATGTAAAATACCTCGACCTCGACGGCAATGGTATCCTGGATGCCGATGACCGCACCTATTTAGGCAGCGGTACCCCCAACTTCACATACGGATTTACGGCCTCTGCTTCTTACAAAGGACTGGACTTGCGGGTGTTTATGCAAGGCGTATCGGGCAATGAAATTTTCAACGGTTTTTCTCCGTATTTCACCCCAAGCCTGCGCGTAGAAAACCGCTGGACGCCAGAAAATGCAAGCAGTGAAATTCCACGCGCGACCACCCGTTTTGGCAATAATATTCCGATCAGTGATTTGTTTGTGGAAGACGGCAGTTTCCTGCGTTTGAAAAACCTGCAAATTGGGTATACCATTTCGCCACGCCTTTTGACCAAAGTACGGGTACAGAACCTCCGCTTCTATGTTGCAGGAGACAACCTGCTCACCTTCACCAAATACAATGGCTTTGACCCTGAAATCGGGGAATTTTACCGCAATCCGCTCGGGTTCGGCGTAGATGCAGCAGCCTATCCGGTTGCACGTTCGCTGCGTGTCGGATTAGACATGAAATTTTAAAAAACGGAACCACAATCTTTTGCAACAATTAACTTCCAATTATGAAAAAGCAATTTCTCAAAATAGCAGCATTTGCAATGCTTGTGTTGTTGGCCAATTCCTGTTCCAAAGACTTTTTGGATCGCTCGCCACAGGGTTCACAAACCGATCAGAATTTCTTCAACCAACCTGGCAATGCCATCCAGGCCGTTAATTCTATTTACGATGCGATTTCCTGGGATGAAGGCCCAAGTCCGTCGGGTTATGTGCCGCACAACTACGAATTCATGTTTGGCGATATCCTTTCGGATGATGCGGCAAAAGGGTCGGAACCAACCGACTTCCCGGCATTGACCGAAATGGAAGAATGGCGCTCCGTGGCAAACAGCGCACCGACGCTGGGCGCTTGGACCAATCTGTTTATCGCTATTTTCAGGGCAAATACGGTGATTGCCAATATCCCTAAGGCGACCATCGACGAAGATTTGAAAACCCGTTTGCTGGGAGAAGCGCACTTTTTACGGGCTTATGCCTATTTCTATGGTGCGCGTATTTTTGGTGGAATGCCCCTTTTTCGGGAGCCTGTATTGCCCGCCGAATTTGGTAAAATAAATCGTGCCACCCTGGCGGATACCTACAAGTTTATTGTGGAAGACTTTACAACTGCACAAGGCTTATTGCCTGAAAAAAGCGCTTATGATGTGGCCGACTTGGGGCGCGCAACCAAAGGTGCTGCTTCCGCTTACCTGGCACGGGTGCATTCGATGGAAATTGGGTTAGGACTGAATGCCCGGGAGTGGAACACGGTGTATGATTTGACTGGCCGGATCATCACTTCCGGTGAGTACAGTTTACAAGCAAATTATGCAGAAATCTTTGAAGATGAAGGTGAAAACGGCCCGGAATCCATTTTTGAAATACAGTTCCTGAACAGCCCTGATGCCTGGGGATCGATTAAAACCGGTTCTACCGTGACGATTTTCCAGAACAACCGCAGTTGGTGGGGCTGGGGCTTTAACAATCCTACCCAGGCACTTGTAGATGCCTTCGAAACTGGAGACCCACGCCTTCCCTGTACCGTGTACAAAAATGACGATGTAGTATATGGTGTAAAACAAGTCATTGAGTATCCCGACCAAAACCAAACGGGCTACCTCAATCGCAAAGCGGCACAGCCAATTCCACAAGGCGAGCAAAAATCAGGTGGTCAAAACCTGCGCAAAATCCGCTATGCCGATGTACTGCTGTTGCGCGCAGAAGCCGCTTACAGAACGGGTAAAGAAAGCGAAGCACGCGATTTAGTGAATCAAATTCGCACCCGCGCACGCAATAGCACCAAACCTAAAGGCACCGTAGAAGGCGATGCCACCATCTATGAAGCGTACGCGCCAGGCGCCAATGACAATGTGTTGCCTGCAATTGGCAGCAACGTGAGCGGTCAGGCGCTATTGGACGCTATCCTGCATGAACGTCGGGTGGAGCTCGGCATGGAAAGCTTGCGCTATTGGGACCAGGTACGGTTGGGCACTTTTGTGAGCAGCCTCGATGCCGGATTCCAGGCCAATTGCCTGGCGCGCTCTGTGAAAGAGGGCAGCAACCCAATGCCTGTACTCCCAATTCCAATTGATGAAGTTCAATCATGGGGCATTCAACAAAACCCTGGATACTAAACAACCACCAATTCAAAAAGATAACACAATGAAATTCAATAAAATAACCATTGCATTGCTTGCTGTGATCACCATAGCGGCTTGTAAAAAGGAATCCTTCGACGATTATTCAGCCGGTTATGATATCCCATTCCCGGTTCCAACCATTACGAAAATATCCCCGGAAATCGCCGAAATCGGCACCGAAATCACCATCGAAGGTACCAACCTCGGTAAAACCAACCGGGTGATTATGGGTAAAAACCTGCGCCAGGCTGAAATCATTTCAAAATCGGAAACGGCGGTAAAAGTGAGGGTTCCGCGCACCGTAGATGCTGGTCCAGTTATGCTTGAAACGGCATTTAAAAAATTCACCACCAGCACCCAAACGTTTAAACCGATTTATCCCAAAGCGGTGGTAACGGGCTGGCCTTCCCAAATTGAACGTACCCAACCGTTCAAAATCAAAGGGGAAAACCTGGATTTGATCACAACCGTTTACATTCAAGGTCAAAAAGTGAATGTTGCCGGTGCAGGCGCACTGACCCAATTGAGCGTGCCCACCCAAGGACTAACTTTGCCGGATGCGGTAGTTGTCAAACTGGTGGGCCTGGGGGATGTTGAAAATGAAACTTCTGCCTCTATTCCCGTAGTGGAGTACAACCCGGATGCCGGTTATGACCCCGTTGCCCCCAAAGTGATCTGGGATTTTGAAGACGGTGTGAGTCCATTTGAGGCGGTGGATATTACCTCCACGAACGGTATCAATGCAGTTGCTGTTCCAAAAGGGCGCGGCGTAAACTATCTTTCGATCCATGTAGACGATGTACCCGATCAATGGAACACCCTGATTGGCCGCATGAAAAGCGGCGAGATTGACTTAACAGGTTTCCACGATCCACACCTTACGTTTATGGTGAATACCAACGGCAAACAAGGGTATGCGCAACTCGTGGTTAGTCAAGGCGGCGTACGCGGCGGCGGCCATTTTACCGGCGCTACTTCGAGCAATTCCAATGATAATTACACTTTTGCGACCACTGGTTGGGAATGGCGTTCGATTAAACTGACAGAATTCCCGTTTGAAAACTGGTTTGGCGATGGCGCGCTCGATTTCTCTAAAGATGGCAAACTCGATTTCTTCTCTTTTGAATTCAAACAAGGCAATGGCGCCGATCCGTTTGAAGTCCACCTCGATCAGATCATGATTACCGATGGCCCGCTCAAACCGGTTGCCGTAGCGTTCGACTTTGAAAATGGCGCGGTAGACTTCCAAGCCAATACCGGTGCAACAACCGCCATTAACGCTGGCGCGGTTACGGCTATTTCAGGAAATAATTTCCTTACCGTACGAAAAGATGCAGTAGCCAGCTGGGATTGGACGGGCGCGATCCAAAAAGATGGACCTTTTAATTTAGGCGATTTAAAAACACCGTATCTCAATGCCTGGGTAAATACAGGTACCAAACGCGGCTATTTCCAGGTGGAAATGTTGCAGTCGGATACCAAATGGGGCATTGGACAAACTTCGCCGGACTACTTGTTCTCCACCAATGGTCAATGGCAATTGGTGAGCCTGAATCTTACCAAAATTGGTATCGACAAATGGGGCGGCGATGGAACCGAATTTGATATTAAAGGTACGCTGGACTATATCAAAATCGGCTTCTCCACCGGCAACACGGCCATGGAAGACTTTGAAATCAACATCGACGACATTATCTTGTCGGACGGCCCGATGTATTAAAGTACCGTCGTTTTTCGCATTCGAGGAGGCTGTTTCATAAAAAAGCACCCCAAAAAACCGCTTTGAAACAGCTTCCTCGAACTGCGTTTACCCGATCTACACCTAAACATTCCAATTCTATTTTTTATAAAAAACAATCGTGATGAGGCACAATGCTTTGCTCCGACCTATATCCGCATGGTTATTACTATGCTTTCTTTTTCCTGGCGCAGCATGGGCGCAATCGGCGGTGGTTCCAATTGACAAGCGCGCGACCAAACGCACCCAGGCGGTTTTCCTCAACCTTCAGCAAAGTATTCAACGGGGCAAATTGTTGTTTGGCCATCAGGATGATCTTGCATACGGGGTGGGTTGGAAGGAAAAACCCGGCGCTTCCGATGTAAAAGCCGTTTGCGGAGATTTTCCGGCAGTGTACGGCTGGGAATTGGGCAATTTGGAACACGACATGCCCTACAACCTGGATTCCGTCAATTTTGACCGTATGAAAGGCTGGATCAAAGATGGTTATCGGCGCGGCGGCGTGGTTACGATTAGCTGGCATATGGATAACTACGCCACAGGAGGCTCTGCCTGGGATACCACCGCTGCAGTGCCTAAAATTATGCCCGGCGGGCCCATGCACGAACGTTACAAAGCCGATTTAGATCGTTTTGCCGTATTTGTCAACGATTTGCGCGCTGGTGGCTTGTTCAATCAACGCCAAATCCCCATTATTTTCCGCCCTTTTCATGAAATAAGCGGCCACTGGTTCTGGTGGGGCAAAGGCCATGCGGATCCCGAAGACTTTAAAATTTTATGGCGTTTTACGGTATCCTATTTGCGCGATGTAAAGGGTTTGCACAACATTTTATACGCCTACAATACCTCCGAGAACTTCAAAACCGCGGACGAATTTTTACAATTTTACCCGGGCGATGAATGGGTCGATATCCTGAGTTTTGACGATTACGGCAACCTGTTGAGTCCCGAGGGCGAATTGGCATTTCAAAAATGCTTAAAAACGGTCGTAGAAATCGCAGAAGCCCGCAACAAAATCCCGGCTTTGGCCGAAACCGGTTTGGAGGGCATCAAACGGCCCGATTGGTACACCGCAGTTTTATTAAAAAACATTCAAGCCGATCCTGTCGGAAAACGGATTGCTTATGTAGTTGTTTGGCGCAATGCCAATCGAAAACACCATTATGTACCCTACCCTGGCCATCCGGGCGCTGCCGATTTTCAGGCATTTTATCAGGATGACAGCACCTTGTTCGAGCAGGATTTGCGTCGATTTTATAAAAAACCTAAACCCATCAAACCTGTAGTTGCCCCACTGGGCGCAAAGATGTCGATGCCGCAAAATAGTGGCACAGATAAATAACAAACACACGCGCCTTGTTGCATTGGGAAGTACAAAACCATACAACAAGGCTTCTAAAATACAGCGCTATGAAACTGCATTTCCTCGATTTTGCGATTATCGGAATTTACCTATTGGTGATTATTTATATTGGTTTGCGCATGCGTCGGCAGGCCCAAAGCAGCAAAGAGGACTACCTGATGGGCGGCAAAAGTTTGCCCTGGTATATGTTGGGATTGTCGAATGCCCATGATATGTTCGATATTTCAGGCACCATGTGGATGGTTACCATTCTATTTGTGTACGGACTGAAATCAGTATGGTTGCCCTGGTTGTGGCCTTCCTTTAACCAGATATTTTTGATGATTTTCCTGTCCGGCTGGTTGCGCCGCTCGAATGCCGCCACCGGTGCCGAATGGATACATTCCCGGTTTGGACATGGGCGCGGCGTGGCCCAATCGCACGCTGTGGTAGTCGCCTTTGCCCTGATTGGTTGCTTAGGTTTTCTAGCCTATGGTTTTATCGGGCTGGGAAAATTTGTGGAGATTTTTCTACCCTTGGAATATGTAGCGCCTTACCTGCCTTTTGAGATTGCGCCCAAATGGGCACCGCATTTTTACGGGATCATTTTCACCCTTTTTGCTGTTTTTTACTCTATTTTGGGGGGTATGAAGGGTATCGTACTGGGCGATGTGGTGATGTACGCCATTATGACGGTGTCGGCATTTTGCGTGGGAGGAATTGCGATGTATCATTTAAACGGAAACAATTTGCCCGTTCCTGCCGACTGGTATGCGCTCGGATTTGGCTGGAATATGAACATGGATTGGACCGCGATTATTCCAGCGGTAAACCAAAAAGTGGCGGAAGATGGCTATTCACTGTTTGGATTGCTGTTTATGATGATGGTATTTAAAGGTGTTTTAGCCAGTTTGGCCGGTCCGGCACCGAATTACGACATGCAAAAAATACTTTCTACCAAGTCTCCCCAGGAGGCTTCCAAAATGTCCGGATTTGTATCGGTCGTGCTGTTGCCGGTTCGGTACACCATGGTAACGGGCTTTGCCGTGTTGGCGCTTTTATTCTACGACCAAATGAACTTAAGCGCCGTAGATGCAAAGGGCAATACGTTTATCGATTTCGAACGCATTTTACCGGCAGCCATCAATAATTTAATTCCGACTGGGTTACTCGGTCTGGTTCTAACGGGATTGATTGCCGCCTTTATGGGCACCTTTTCCGGGACTTTAAACGCAGCACAGTCCTACATTGTGAATGATATTTACCTCAAACATATCAACCCCAAAGCCGGGCATGCCAGCATTTTATTCATGAACTACAGTTCGGGCCTGGCCGTGGTGCTCATCAGTTTTGTGCTCGGTTTTTATGCGGGTAGTGTGGAAAGTATCCTGCAATGGATTGTCGGCGGATTGTACGGAGGGTATGTGGCGGCCAATGTGTTCAAATGGTATTGGTGGCGGTTTAATGCCTCCGGTTTTTTCTGGGGCATGGCGACCGGCATTGTGGCAGCCCTGGCTTTACCTACCTTGATGGTATCTTTTCCCGACATTTTCACGCAAAAATTGCCCATTTTCTATTTCCCTTTGTTGTTGGCCTTTTCGCTGATCGGTTGTTTGGCAGGCACCTTGCTAAATCCGCCCACCGAAATGTCGACCTTAAAATCCTTTTACGCCCAGGTGCGGCCCTGGGGATTTTGGGGCCCGGTTTATGATGCCGTAAAGGCCGATGATCCCACTTTTCAGAAGAACCTCAATTTTGGCAAAGACATGTCCAACGTGTTGGTTGGCATCATTGCCCAGGTAAGCATGACCGTGCTGCCCATTTATTTTATTTTGGGCAAATGGAGCAGTACGCTTTTCGTCGTACTGATTTTAATCGCTTGCACAGTCTTCTTAAAACGCCGGTGGTGGGATCCGCTACACGCGTAGGTGACAACTTGCCCATAACACATAAACAAACTACGAACCATCAAGTACCTTTTCCATGCAGACTGCATCAACTACTGAATTTTTACAACGGATAAAAACCCTGTTTTCCGACCACAAACGGCTCATTCAGCGCCCAAACACGCCCCAAACAGAAGGAAACGGCGTATTTACACGCTACCAATTCCCTATCCTCACGGCAGCCCATACGCCCGTTTTCTGGCGTTACGACCTCAACCCCGACACCAACCCGCATCTCATGGAACGCCAGAGCATCAATGCCACTTTTAATTCCGGCGCTATGTACCACGAAGGCAAATACCTGCTGGTCGTGCGGGTGGAAGGGGTAGACCGGAAATCGTTTTTTGCCATTGCAGAAAGTCCCAACGGCATCGACCAGTTCCAGTTTTGGGACCATCCGGTCGTGTTGCCCGAAACGGAAAATCCCGATACCAATGTATATGATATGCGCCTGGTAAAACACGCCGATGGCTGGATTTACGGCCAATTTTGCACCGAACGCAAGGATCCGGATGCCCCGCCAGGTGACACCTCGCGCGCAGGCGCACAAGCAGGCCTCGTACGCACCCGCGACCTGCACACTTGGGAACGGCTACCAGATTTGAAAAGTCCGTCAAGCCAACAACGCAACGTCGTGTTGCACCCCGAATTTATAGATGGCAAATACGCCTTTTACACGCGTCCACAAGACGGGTTTATTGAAGTTGGCGGCGGTGGCGGCATTGCCTGGGGCTTGTCGGAAAGTATCAATCCGGCCGTGATTACGCGGGAAACCATTATAGATCAACGCGTTTACCACACCATCAAGGAAGTGAAAAATGGACAAGGCCCAGCGCCTATAAAAACCGAACATGGTTGGTTGCACCTGGCGCACGGGGTACGCAACACTGCCGCGGGTTTGCGGTACGTCCTCTATATGTTCATGAGCGATCTGGAAAAACCCTGGCACATCACCCATGCGCCAGCAGGCCATTTTTTGGCGCCAGAAGGCGAAGAACGCGTGGGCGATGTAAGCAACGTGGCGTTTTCCAATGGCTGGATTGTAAATGAACAAGGGCAGGTTTTTATTTATTACGGCTCCTCCGATACCCGCATGCATGTGGCCGTGAGCACGCTCGAAAAATTGGTGGATTACTGCCTGAACACGCCGCCCGACCATTTCCGCTCCGCAGCGAGTGTTCAAACACGCATTGAATTGATTGACCGTAATTTGAATTTTATGAAACAACATGGACTTTGATCAAACTGTTGCGCTCATGCCTAAAACCAATTTACTCCGACAGGAAGCCGAAGCCGAACTCCATAAAATCCTCCATTGGTGGCAGTTGCGCATGACCGATCCCGAAAACGGCGGTTTTTATGGCCGAATTGATGGTGCGGGCAAGCTGCACCCACACGCCGAAAAAGGACTGATTTTAAACGCCCGCATTTTATGGACTTTCAGCGCGGCGGCGCGCATGACCGGCGATCCGGCTTATTTGCAAACCGCCAAACGGGCATTTCACTACATCAGCGACCATTTTTGGGATGAACTCAACGGCGGGGTATATTGGTCGGTTGATTACACCGGCGCGCCCCATCAAACCAAAAAACAGGTGTACGCCCAGGCTTTTGCCATTTATGCCTTGTCGGAATACTATTTATGCACCCAAGAGGCGGAAAGTTTGCGGCTCGCAACGGAAATTTTCCATGTATTGGAAAATCACGCCATCGACCCGATCCAAAACGGCTACATGGAAGCATTTGCCGACAATTGGGTGCTGCTGGAAGATTTGCGCCTGAGTGATAAAGATGCCAACGAGGCCAAAACCCAAAACACCCATTTGCATGTACTGGAAGCCTACACCAAATTATACCAGGTAAATCCGGCCGCACCCATTCAGAAAGCATTGCGCAACCTGATTTCCTTGTTTCTAGATCATTTTATAGATCCCAAAACCCACCATATTCATTTATTTTTTGATGAAAACTGGAAATTAAAGTCAGATATCATTTCTTTTGGGCATGATATCGAGGCGAGTTGGTTACTGTGGGAGGCCGCTAAGGCGCTGCATGATCCGGCACTTTTAGCACAACTAAAACCTGTCTGCCTCCATATTGCAGAAACAACCCTTCAAGAAGCCATCGACCAGGAGGGTGCCGTGATCAACGAACGGCATATCAGTCAAAATCGACTCGATACCGACCGGATTTGGTGGGTACAAGCAGAGGCGCTGGTGGGGTTTTGGAATGCCTGGCAACTTTCAGGGCAGGATAAATACCAGGAGGCGCTTTTGCGGATATGGGAATTTATCCAGCATCGGCAACGCGATGTTGCAGATGGCGAATGGTTTTGGGGCGTCACGGCGGCGGGAATACCCAATTTAAAAGAAGACAAAGCCGGGTTTTGGAAATGTCCGTACCACAACGGACGCGCCATGATGGAAATGATCACACGCTTTGGCAGGTGTTAACATTACGCAGATTGTTATATTTGCGAGGAATCAACTTTTATGAAGCATTTTATGTTCCGGTACTGGTTTGTCTTTTTGGGGATTTTGCCGTGTTTTTTCAACTTACACGCGCAGCGCCGGGATTTCTTGTTTGAACCGCTGCCGGGTCAGGCTTCGATCAATCAAAGTACCATCACCACCATTTTACAAGACAGTCGCGGTTTTCTTTGGTTTGGTTCCTGGTCGGGATTGGCCCGGTATGATGGATACAATTTTATCGCCTATCGCCAACTTACGGATACTGCCAAAAACCTGAACAGCAATAAAATCATGACCCTCTATGAAGACCGGGCCGGCCGTTTGTGGGCAGGCACGCGTTATGGAGGCTTATTCCAGTTTGATCGCGCCCAGGAGCAATTTATCCCCGCACGGGTCGCTTTGGGCAGTTTGAACGACCTAAGCGATCCAACCGCAAGTTCCGTTTTCATGGACAAAGACGGGCTTTTGTGGGTCGGGACCGAAAAAGGGCTGTGCTATTTTGATCCGAAAACCAAAAAATTCGAAACCTTCCGATTTGATCCAAACGACCCGGAAAGCATTTCAGCCGATATTATCTGGTCTATTTGTCAAACGGAGGACGGCGCGATCTGGATTACCACGGTAAATGGCTTGAACCGCCTTCCCCCCAACTGGAAACAACAGGAAAAAGTTCGGTTTGAACGTTTCTATTTACAACCGGAA
The DNA here is from genome assembly GCA_027488935.1 of Saprospiraceae bacterium. Classification (GTDB taxonomy): domain Bacteria; phylum Bacteroidota; class Bacteroidia; order Chitinophagales; family Saprospiraceae; genus M3007. The sequence continues at coordinate 85,393 of JAIYAP010000003.1, forward strand.
GGTATTCAACCCAATACAAAATCGTTTGAACTACATAATTTCCTTTTTATCGTCAAGCCCACGGTGCAAAATCCCAAGGCATTGTGGGTGGGATCAAAAGGCGGCTTGAAATTAGTGGAGTTTTCTTCCGGCACACCCACGCAGGTCCAAATCAAGCATTTTATGAATCAGCCGGGCAACGCGTCCAGTTTGAGCCATAATTTTGTGAGTTGCATCGAAGAATTGCAAACACCCGATGGCCCCACGATTTGGATCGGCACCTTCAACGGGCTGAATTTATTGGACCCCAAAACCGGCAATTTTCAACGGTTTTTCGCCAATGCCAATCAAAGCAAACAAATCAACAACAGCTATGTGCATACCCTGGCGACCGACCACAGCGGCATTTTGTGGATCGGTACGGATAAAGGCGCCAACAAACTCAACTTTAAGGCAGGCGATTTTACCCTGACGCCCATTGAAAACAACGGCGGCCGGGATCGGAACGGCATTTTCGCCCTGACCGGCAACACCGAACGCCTTTGGATTGGTACCCTGGGCGGCGGCCTGCACAGCGCGCCCATGCGCAACAACAAACCGGATTGGAAAGGATTAGCCAATGTGCAATTTAAGCCCAAACCCCACACTGCAGCCATGTCGGAGTTTATTTCCGGCGTTTGCCTCGACCGAAAAGGCAATTTATGGTTGGCGACGCAAGGCTCCGGCGTACTTTGTGTGGCAGCGCGTACGATACCATTGTCTGGCGGAATGGTAACGGATTATCAGCAATTTACCATGGGAAACGGCCCGCAAGGCATCGGCGACGACTATCAGATGTCGGTGTACGAAACAGCAGATGGAGCGATTTGGCTCGGCGCCTGGGATGGTGGCCTGTGCCGGTACGATCCGCAGTTGAAAACCATGACCAAATTCCCGCAAACCAAGGATGGCAAAGCCGATTTCCGCAAATTCCCCATTGTAGCCATCTTCGAAACGGCTGCAGGCGACGGCGGGCGTTACCTGTGGGTGGGTACGCGTGGCGGCGGTTTGTACCGGCTGCGGTACGAAAGTGGTCAAGCCGTGCTTCAACTCGACCGCCATTATCAGTTCAAAAACGGCGATATTGGCAATGATTTTATTACTTCGTTCTTTCTCGACCCCAAAGGACGTTTTTGGGTCACCAGCGAAAACGGACTGTTTTACCTGCCGAATGAAAACGCCGCGTTCAGCAGTATGACCGAAAAAAACGGCCTGCCCAACAATGCCACCCAATCCATGGCCGCCGATGCAGCGGGCCGACTTTGGGTAAGTACCCAAAGCGGGATTGCCTGCCTGAGTGCCGAGGAAGATCAAAAATGGAATATTCTCACCTACGACGATGCCAATGGCTTGCCGGATCAGTTTTTCAACGCCAATGCGGTTTTTTCGGCCCCCGACGGTGAAATTTTGTTTGGCGGCAACAACGGAATCACTCAATTTGCGCCCAACGAAATCAGCAGCGATACCATTTCGCCCCATGTGGCCATTACCGGGTTGCGCTTGTTCAACAAACCCATTAATGTCGGCCAAAACCCCGAAACAGGCTACTTTTTGGCACAAAGCCTCGTAGAAATACCCGCTATTACCCTCTCCTACCGGGACAATGTGATCAGTTTTGAATTTGCCGCCCTGCATTTTGCCCATCCAGAAAAGAACAAAATTGCCTATAAACTAGAAAATTTTAACAAAGACTGGATCTACGCCGATGCAGGTCAACGCCTGGCCCATTATACCAATTTGCCCCCCGGCGAATACACCTTTTTAGTAAAAGCAGCCAACCCCGATCAGGCCGGTTTGGGCGCGTGGGGGGCCGAAATTGCCCGACTCAAAGTAATCGTACAACCACCCTGGTGGCGCAGCACCACGGCCTATTTCTTGTATTTTTTGACCTTTCTCGGTTTATTATTCGGCGTACGCCAAATCACCCTGATTCGTGCCAATTTGCAAAATGAAATCAAATTAGAGCGCCTGGAAAAACAAAAACTGGCCGAACTCAGCCAGATGAAACTCACGTTTTTTACCAACATCAGCCACGAACTCAAAACCCCTTTAACCCTGATTATCAGCCCCTTGGAAGACCTTTTGAAAAACAGGGCCGGGGATAAAATGCTGCAAAACACCTTCACCCGCATGCACCGCAATGCCGCGCGCCTGCTTACGATGATCAACCAGTTGCTGGATATTCGCAAAGCAGAGGCCGGTTTGATGCGCCTGGAAGCCGCAGAAGACAATTTAGTACCGTTTGTGAGCGAAATCTTCATTTCCTTCCGCGAACTCGCCAATCGACAACAGATCGAATTCGATTTTTTGACCCAAACACCGGCCATTCGGGTGTGGTTCGACCCCTATCAGTTGGAAAAAGTGTTTTATAACCTGCTGTCGAACGCCTTCAAATTCACCCCCGATCAAGGCAAAATCACGGTAGAAATGTGGGAAAACACAGACCAAAACCAGGCATGTATCCGCATTTCAGATACCGGAAAAGGCATACCCAAGGATAAATTGAACCTGATTTTTGAACGTTTTTATCAAGTAGAAGGCTATCAAGATCCGCATCCATACAGCGGTGGCGGGGCGGGCATCGGGCTTTCTTTGGTAAAAAGTATAGTAGAACAGCACCATGGAACCATCACCGTAGAAAGTGCGCTGGAAAAAGGCGCTGTGTTTACCGTGTGTTTGCCATTAGGGGACGCGCATTTTACAAGCGAAGAGAAAAAACGCCCCTTCCTCAACGGCGAATCACTCCAGGATTACATTTTCACCGATGCGGAGGTACAAACAGGCGTGAAAGACGGTCCCGATAAAACATCGCAAATAGCAGACCTTGGCGACAAAACCAACCCCAAGCAGCCCAAGCCACAATTGCTTTTGGTGGAAGATAATGAAGACATTCGTGCCTACCTGCGCGAGCAACTCGACGAAGCATTTGACATCCAGGAGGCCAAAGACGGGGCGGAAGGTTGGGAAAAAGCCATGGCCCAAACGCCCGATTGTATCGTTTGCGATATTGCCATGCCCGGTATGGACGGCATCGAACTCACCCGCCGACTCAAAAGCGATCTGGCCACCAGCCATGTTCCGGTGATCCTGCTCACCGCCCGTACCTCCTTGATATTCAAGGTAGAAGGCCTGGAAACCGGTGCAGATGATTACGTCACCAAGCCCTTTAACCTCCAACTCCTCAAAATCCGGATTCGCAACCTGATCGACAGTCGCCGCAAATTGCGCGAGCGGTTTGGGCGCAGCCTCAGCATTGCACCTTCCGAAATTGTGTTGCCTTCCCTCGATGAAACCTTTTTGAAAAATGCCCTGCAAATCGTTGAAGATCAACTCGAAGCGCCCGATTTTTCAGTAGATGACCTCGCGCGCGGGCTGTGCATGAACCGGATGCAAGTGTACCGCAAAATCAAAGCGCTGACCGATTTAACGCCCAATGAGTTTATCCGCAATGTACGCCTGAAACGCGCGGCCCAACTGCTCAAGTCCGGGCGGTTCACCATTGCAGAAGTAACCTATAAAGTTGGTTTTCAGGACCTTAAATATTTTAGAGAACGATTCCGGGAAATGTTTGGGGTTAGTCCGTCTTCTTTTGAGCGGGAGGAGTAGTCTCGGCAAACGCCATTTCTGGCATATCCTCAGAAAGTCTCCCCAAAGCCATTCATATTCTATTTTATGGCATTAAATTTGGCCAGCATTAGGTACCCATCCGGGGCCTATTGAAAACAGGTACCGATTTAAGGGATGAAATTAGTGTAGATCGCAACTTATTTTTAAACCATACATATTTCCACCATGAAATCAATTACAATTACCCTCTTTTTTGCAATTTTGAGTGTCTTGCTGCATGCGCAAACTTGTTTGCCAAACGGAATTACCTTAGACGCCCAGTCCAAAATTGATCAATTTTCCATCGACTATCCTGGTTGTTCCCAAATTTTGGGCAACGTAGTTATAGGCGACACCGCGCTTAACTCAACCATAAAAAATTTGGTGGGTTTGTCCGCCCTAAAAGTGATTAATGGTAATTTGGAAATCAATGGCAACATTAAACTCAAAACATTAGACGGACTATCGAACCTCACCCAAGTGGGTGGAAATTTAGTAATTTATGCCAATGCAACCTTGAAAAACCTGGAAGCATTGTCGGCGCTAAAATCTGTTGGACTTACACTAGAATTAAGTTACAATGATTCCCTGTCCAATTTGTCCGGTTTATCAGCACTAACGCATGCAGGCGGAATCACGATCAGTAGCAACACCCACTTTAGCAGTTTTGCGGGCCTAACCAGCCTAGATACGATTCAAGGCCCCATGATTATCAACAACAACAATGCATTACCCAATTTAAAGGGTTTGGATGGCATTACCCACATTGCGGGATCTTTGAATATCAACAACAATTATATTTTGGACAGTTTAACGGGAATAAGTGCACTTCATTCGATGGAAGGCGACCTTGTCCTGTACAAAAACTTTAAACTGGCTAGTTTAGATGGATTGTCTGCCTTAAATGGTCTAAATGGAGATTTAGTCCTCCACACCAACGGATCTTTAACAAGTTTAAGTGGGCTGGATCACATTAATCCAAACACAATTCATCATCTTTATATTAGAACATGTTTTGAACTATCGACTTGCGAAGTGGAAAGTATTTGTGATTACCTCTCCGATTCTACGAATACCGCTACAATTACTGGTAATAAAACAGGCTGTAAGAAAAGAATACAAATCGAACAGGCTTGTAGTGGGGTGGTTGGTGTACAAGACATCTCACCAAGCAACCTTAAGATTTTCCCCAATCCAACCACTGGTATCGTTGAAATTCAAGGTCAAAATTTGCAAGACCTAAGCGTACAGATGTATGATCCGCTTGGCCGTTTAATTTTGGTTCAAAATTTAGCAAACTCAAACAAGTTGGATCTTCAAGCGCTCCCAAGCGGGATGTATTTGATGAACCTATTTGTGGGGAAGGAATTAAGCCAAAAATGGGTTGTAAAAGAATAGGCTGGTGTTTATCCGGAAGCGCTGGAAAAGGCACCCTGGTATCTCAAAGCATTTTCCAGCGCAATACGTCTTTCCTCTAGCATTTTTATAGTATCCAATGCTTCCGAAGCAAGGAGCCAATTGGGATTCAGATAAGGCAAACAAGCCTGAATATCCAGATAAAAGTGCGAAGGCCGTCCACGCTTCGGCTTTAGGTTTACCGCAAAACAATCCGCTTCATCTTCCGCCCTGGGTAAATTACCATCGATCAGACTATTCAGTACCTCATTCCACGGACCGTAATTAGAAAGCAGCACCAAATGATCCGGCACTTCCAATTTGATTAAATCGATGCCCTCCATCAGTTGAAAATCGGACAATAGGGCGTAAGCGCAATCCCAATCAGGTTTACCTCCCAATCGGTTTACCGAATGCCAGGCCCACACCGGTGCGAACAATCCCGTTTGAATACCGCGGCCTTGCATTTGTTCAGCCATCCAGCGGAAGGCATGTTGCCAGCGTTGATTGGGCACATCTTCCCAGCGAACATGGTATTGCTCCCCTTGCTGAAGGGTTTGTAGCACACGGGGATGTTGGTAGGTCCAGAGGCGCATGAGTGATGACTAATTACTACGAATCGAACCTTCAAAGACCAATTCCGAGTACAAGTAATAGATTTCTTCCAAACGGTTGAGGTTCATTTGCATGCGTCTGTTGGCCAATTCATAGTTTTCATCTCCAGGCTTCCCAAACAAAGACAAGGTTTGTTCTTGGTAGGCAGCCCATGATTTTTGCGATCGAATATAGGCTTTTCGGTACTTTTTATACCGGCATGTCCGTATTAAGGTATCATATTTATTGATCAATTCTTCATAGCGGGAGGCCGCATAATCATAAACTGCTACGACGTAGGCCATGTGGTTATCCTCCTCTAAATCGCTCATTAAATAACATTTTGCCCGTTTTACGCGGAAAGTATCTTTGCGGAACTCCAATTCATCGTCATCCATCCTTTGCCGATCACTCATCCAGTTTTTTTCTTCGGCCGGTAATTCGATCTCGACATTGGCATTGATTTGTGCAATACGCTTGGGGTCAATTGCTTGTTGGCTTTTTGCGGGAAGGGTGGATAGGATGTAGTATGTGAGAAGGAGTGGAAAGTGGGTATGTTTCATTTGGGTTTTGGATTTGGCAGGATGGGTTTAGTGTGTGGGTGATAGGGTTATTCAGGATTTTATACTCCTTTGCGGTGATGAAGAAAGCAGTTTTGCTGCCTTTTTTTATCCAGAAACGCGGGCAAAGGAAAATTGGTTCGTTTGGCTGGGATTTATTGTTTGGGAGGTTGTTGTTGAAATAGTGCAACGCTGTGTTGCACTATTTCCTCGGCGGAGCAACATCACCTTCTATAACAAACTTTCTGATCCTGAACTTAGGCTTTGGTATGCACAAAAAAACAGTAGAATATAGATTAGACAAAGATATGCTTGTGTTTCAAATTGAAACAGAATTGCACAAAAGGCAAGGATCCGCTGTTAACAACTTTGAAGTTACCCTACCCCCAAATCCTAAAATATTATTTCGATACCCTAACTTGTAATAAACTAAAAATCTGACATTTACTCCCATTTCGAATCGTTCACTGCTCCTTGTTATATGAAAGTCCGCCACCTGCCTTCAAGTTTGGGTTTTGCTATGTTTTTACAAATACATTCCGCCCTAAAAATCGCGCTACTCCTCACCGCCTTGTTTTGCACCGTGTTTATGCAAGCCCAAACAAACGTTTGGTCGCCGGTACCGCTTGGTAAAAGTTCGGCAAAAGCAGAACTGACTCCAGATCTGCCGAACCTGGAAAAAGGCATCCTCCTGCAACTGGATGTAGCAGCCATGCAAAACCTTGGTTTAACTGCCGCTAAAGAAATCAACGATATACGTCGTAACACAACAATTATTGATTTGCCACTTCCGGATGGCAGTTTTCAAAAATTTAAAATCTGGGAAAGCCCCTTGATGGAGCCGGAACTGGCAGCAAAGTTCCCGGATATTAAAACCTATATATTGAAGGGCGTGGATGATCCTTTCGCGCGCGGGCGCATGTCAGTAAGCCCGGATGAGTTTGGCGCGTTTTTTAACTCCCAGCAGTTCGGGCAAGATGTGTACATCCGTAAAGCCCTGAAAAATTCTGCCAACATTTACCTCAGTTATTGGGGGAAAAACGACCCCTCCCTTCAACAACCCTTCAACTGCCTGTGGAAAGGCTCGATTGCCCCTACTGATTCCGGACATAAAAAGAACCTGGCGCCGGCAGGCCCGAACGAAACAGGCGACGTGTTGCGTGTTTTCAGACTGGCTATGACGGTTCCGGGCAAGCTCGCTGAAGACTATGGCTGGACGACAAAAGCGCAGGCCCTTGCGGCTGTTGTTGCTTTTTTAGGTCAATTGGATGTGATTTATGAGCGTGATTTTTCCGTTCGGTTTGTCCTGCCTGTCAAGGAGGATAATCTCATTTTTACAAGTGCTGCAACCGACCCTTTCACGGCGTTGGGTGGTGGCGAAGCGGCCAATGAAAACATTGCAGTTGTGAACCAGCTCATCGGCCAGGAAGGTTTTGATGTGGGCCTGATCTTTGTCACCGGCGCCTGTTGCGCCGCTGCCAAGCCTGTAATTTGCACCGAAGCCAAGGCGTTCAACTTTAGTGCATTTTATAGCCTGCGGGTCACGGCCCATGAAATAGGACATCAGTTTGACGCAGACCATACCTGGACCAGTTGCGGACCATCCAACAACGGGCAATTCGGCACCAACGAGTACGGCTCCGGCACCACCATCATGTCGTATGCGAACATTTGCGGTATAGATAATATCCTGCCTGTCGGTGATGAAAATTACTTTGGGGTCTACTCGCAAATACAAATGACCAATCACATCAACGCCCAAACGTGCTACAAAACACTGGAGACGGGCAATCATATCCCCACTTCGAGCGTGCCTGCGAGCGGTTTTTATATCCCGATTTCAACGCCTTTTGAACTCGTTGGCTCTGCAAGTGATGCTGACGGAGATGACCTGAGTTACTCTTGGGAGCAAGTCAACATCCGAAATATTGACTTCACCGCGTCCAATATCTCCATCCAAACACCGCCGACTCCGGCCGACGGCAATGTGCCGATTGCGCGGATTTTCAATCCTTCAACCAGTCCGCGCCGCACCATTCCGCAACTTTCTGATATTTTATCCAACAATTCAACAGTAAACGAACGCCTGCCAACTTACTCCCGCAACATCAAATACCGCATGTTTGTGCGTGACAACCATCCAGGCGGAGGCGGTACAACGCACCAGCAAGTCAGTTTTGAGGTCGATGGTTCGGCCGGGCCTTTCCTGGTTACTTATCCAAACGACTGCGTGACCTGGCAAGCGGGTAGCAGCCAGACCATTACCTGGGATGTGGCAAATACGGACAATGCGAACGTGCAATGCCAAACTGTAAAAATCAGCCTTTCACTCGACGGAGGTTACAACTATGCCCATGTTTTGGCGGCAAACACGCCAAACGATGGCTCGGAAACCATCACCCTGCCTACCGGAATTTGCTCAAACAAATCCCGGATCAAAATAGAAGCAGCGGACAACATCTTTTTCGATGTTTCCAATGCTGATTTCAACATCGAAACCATCGGAACACCAATTGTAAAGGCCAATGCCTTGCAACTTGACGGCATTGACGATCAGGTTGAAATCCAGGATTCCTCCCTTGGCAACTTCGGCACCGGCGATTTTACCCTTGAAATGTGGGCGCAAACGATTGACAGCAACTGCGTGCTCATCGGCAAAAGACCGATCTGTAACTGCGATAATTTTTGGAATTTTTTCATTGAAGGAGGGCGACTGAAAGCCGAGTTTTCTACCTCAAATACTTGCAGCAATTACCTGAATGTTGTTGGCACAAGCAACACTTTGGCAAACGGCAACTGGCACCATATCGCCTTCGTGCGCAAAGGCACAACCCTGCGTTTTTACGTCGACGGCGTTTTGGATTTGACCGTATCTTCCAGCCAAGACTTTAACAACCTGGCAAAAATCAGCATCGGGAATATTGTTTGCGGAGGGCTGAATTTCAAAGGTAGCATGGACGAAATCAGAATCTGGAACATCGCCCGAACGGCGATCGAGATCAACGATAAGAAGAACTGCACTCTCTTGGGCAATGAGGCTGGTTTGCTCGCCTACTACCCGATGATCAGTCAGGATTGTGGCGCTTGCTCCGTTGGCACAAGTATTTTTTTAGATAAAACGGCCAATGCCTACCATGGCTTAATACAGAACGGTGCTTACAACAGCCTTTCGACCGCAAACATCATCGATTGTCCAAACTGCGCGAACGGCGCCATTTCGATCACCACGAACCCCGCCAACCAATCTGTTTCCATCGGCGAGACAGCCACTTTTACCGTGGTCGCTTCGGGCAACAACCTGTCCTACCAATGGTACCGCAGCAGCAACGGCGGTTCAACTTTTGTTGAAATTGGCGGCGCAACTGAAAACACCTACAGTTTCAACGTTGCCAGCACCACACAAAATGGCTGGCAATTCAAATGCTTTATCTCAAACGGCTGCGACTTAAAATCTACGCCCCCTGCGACCTTAAATTCGCCTTGCTTGACGCAGGTTTTGAGTGCCATCACCGGCCCGGCGGCGCCTTGTGTTGACAACTACTTCACTTATTTTGTAACACCCAATCCAAACATTGTTTCCTGGTCGTGGACAACGCCAGCCAACTGGTCGGTAACGAATTTTGGAAACATGATTTTTGTAAAACCAACGGCTAATTCCGGCACAATCAGCGTGACGGGAACAGACGCCTGCGGTATCGTAACTACTGCGCAAACCTTTGCGGTTGAACCCATTGTGGTGGCAATTACGACGCAACCCGCTTCCCAAACGGTTAATCAGGACGCTGCGGTCGAATGCTCCGTCGGCGTTTCAAATGACGGTGGCACGACAACCTATTTGTGGCAAGAAAGTAGCGATGGCGGCGCGAGTTATTCAAACATTTCTGGCGCGACCACAGCCACCTACGCCATTCCTTCAGCGGTATTATCGCTCGACGGCCGCAAGTTCCGTTGTATTGTATCAAACAATTGTCTCATCGATACCTCCGAAGTGGCAATTTTGAAAGTAAACTGTACCACTTCCGGGCCAGATATGCCTGCCGCGATTTCAGGCGGCGCGCTGATTTGCGCAAACGCAACCTTGACTTACTCGATTGCCCCTGTAGCAGGAGCGGACAGTTATATCTGGACTTTACCCTCCGGCTGGACCGGGAATTCAACGTCCACGAGCATCAACGTAACAGCCAACAGCGCAGGTGGCGTTTTAAAAGTAAAAGCCTCCAACAACTGTGGCAACTCGAACGACCAGGCACTTTCGGTTTCAATCAATACGGAAAATTGCCGTCGTGGGCTGCATTTCGACGGCATGAATGACTACCTCGCGGTCGGGCAAAATGGGCAGACCTTGACGGGCGATTTGACCATTTCGTTTTGGGTGAAACCAGATTATTTTAACGGAGAACAGACCTTGATTTTCAATGGCCGTGAATTTATCGTTGGTTTGACCAACGGCCAAATCCGATACAAACACTCCGACGATTGCTGTGGATACGACAACACGGTGGACATGATTTTTCCCAACAACCTGGAACCGGGTAAATGGACCCATGTTACCATCACCAGAGCGATCGCTAACCGCACACTTAGTTTTTATTTGAATGGAAATTTTGTCCAAAGCCAATCCTACGGCGACGCTTTCGCCCAACCTGGCGACAACACATCCGACCTGGTTTTTGGCGCTGGGAAGAACGGCTCCTGGGCCAACTTCAATGGTTCACTGGATGAAATCAAGATCTGGAGCGCTGTTCGCAGCCTTGACGAGTTGAAGCAAGACTTGGTTTGTTACCCCAGCGGCAACGAACCCGATTTGAAAGCCTACTATGATTTTGAAACCGGGCAACCTTACGGCGATAACCTTGCTGTGACGGATTTCTCAAATTTGGCAAGTACCTACGGCCCGGCTGCTGTCCGCAATCTGGCGATGAACGGCACCGCCTCGAATGTTGTTTCCGGCGACCTGCCCGGGATTTTGTTTCAAGACCTTGACGGAGACGGTTTCGGCGGCGCAAAAGTAGGCTGCAACTTCACAGGACCGGCTGTAACAAATTCGACCGATTGTGATGATCAAAACAGTGCAATTAACTCGAACGCCACCGAAATTTGCAACGGGATTGACGACGACTGCAGCGGCATCATAGATGACATCCCGAATGTCTTCGCCAGCACCGATGTACCGGTTCCGATACCAGATGGGCAAACCATCATCTCTAACCTCACGATCAATAGTCCGGTAACGAATCTGGTAGATTTAAATGTTTTGAACCTCAACATTTTCCACATCTGGATTGCCGATTTGACGGTCAAATTGAAAAGCCCACAAGGCACGGAAGTTACATTGCTAAAATCGATTTGTGGCGACCAGGACGATATCCTCATCAATTTTGACGATGAAGCACCGGCCAATTATGGCACTTTCCCTTGTCCACCGACCAATAACGGGACCTATAAACCGTTCGAACCTTTATCGGCTTTCGACGGGGAAAACCCGAATGGAACTTGGACGTTGACGGTCATAGATGTGTACGAGGACGGCGGTAGTTTGAATGCCTGGAGCCTCGGCTTCCCGTCTGTGCCCTCCACTTTTTATGCCGATGCGGATGGCGATGGTTACGGTAATGCCTCCGTCAGCATACAAGCTTGCACGGCATCTCCGGGTTACGTGAATGATTCTACGGACTGCGACGACAACAACAGCGCAATCTATCCGAACGCCACCGAAATCAGCAATGGGCTTGACGACGACTGCGATGGCCTGGTAGACGATTCTACGAATGTCAGTGCGGTAAACCAGTTATTTGGAAATATGGACAGTGGACGTTCCAGCAAAATCCAGTTCGTGCTCTACCCAAATCCGGCAGACGACATACTGAACCTTGTATTTGCAGGAAACGAATTAGTCGCAGGCAGCGTAGAAATTTATAACCCCATCGGGCAACGCATCCAGACGCAGGATATTCAGGTTTCTCCCGGCAAAGCAGTTGTTTTTCACACCAAACATTTCCCGCAGGGCAATTATTTCCTGATGTTTAGACGAGCAGACGGCGGGGTAGCCGGCGGTCGGTTTGTTATTGTAAAGTAGGTGTGGCTGTCACAGGCGAACTCCGTTCGTAGTGTGCGGAATGTGCCTAATTTAGCACACATTCCGCACGCTATAACGGTTTTCAACATGGTACAGCGGACCACATTACCACGCATTTCTACCTCAAACAAATGCTACACTGAAAAAAAAACCAAATGTTACACAGAACCCTTCCGCGTTACATCCGCGAAAACAAATCCGTGTAACATCTGCGCGAAACCTAACCGTATGGAGCGGACAACGAGACTCGAACTCGCGACTTCCAGCTTGGGAAGCTAGCGCTCTACCAACTGAGCTATGTCCGCATTTTCAGCAAATATAGGCACTCCTCCTGATTTTTACAAATACCCGATACAACGGATCAAAAGCGCATTGTACATTCGCCCGATTTTTAGAAAGGCCCTTTTGCAAGGCTTGTTACTGCACCACAACGGAAAGCAACCCGACAAAAAACATCTATTTTCAAGCCAACTTAAAATCTGGCACAAGATTTGGATTTAACAACGCATAATCGCTTTAATACCCGAATATTATCTCACTCACACACCCATGTAGCGCGGCCAACCACGCTTTAATCAAAACTTCGGCCGCAATACAACCCATTTTTTTGAACATGATCATTCAAGATTCAAATGTTCCGGAAACCTCCGCAAAGGCGGAAGGCGTCGAACTACTGCAAAACTCGCCGAACCCCTTTATTGAAATGACCCAATTATGGTTTCGCCTGCCAGCCATCGCCCACGTGGCGCTGCGTATTTTTGATGCGATGGGCCGCGAAATCAATTGCAAATCCGGCGTATATGCCGGTGGCGAAAACCACCTGGTGCTGCACCGTGCCGACTTGCGCGAACCCGGCTTTTACACTTGCCGGCTCGAAACGCCATTTGGCAATGCCAGTCGTAAATTAATGATGTACTAGTTTAATACCAACACGCCTACTTTGAGAAAACGAAAAAGCGGATAAGAGAAGGCCTCATGGCTCAATCCTATCCGCTTTAGGCTTTTTTAAGGGGCTGTATGCCCAAACAGGCTCCTAATCGAGGGCTGTTTTTAGAACATTTCTACGCCGCCGAAGTGGAATGCACCTTCAATCGCTGCATTTTCATCGCTGTCGGAACCATGTACTGCATTTTCACCTACGCTGGTTGCATATTTAGCACGAATGGTGCCTTCTGCTGCATTCGCAGGGTTGGTAGCGCCAATCAACGTACGGAAATCTTCCACAGCGTTGTCTTTTTCCAAAATGGCAGCAACGATCGGACCGCTGCTCATAAAGTCAACCAATTCGCCATAAAATGGGCGTTCAGCGTGTACAGCATAAAATTCACCGGCTTTTTCTTTGCTCAATTGGGTCAACTTCATAGCAACCAAGCGGTAGCCAGCAGCGTTGATCATTTGAAGGATATTGCCGATGTTGCCGGCGCGTACTGCGTCGGGCTTAATCATGGTGAAGGTTCTGTTACCAGCCATAGGAATAAGATCAGTTTAAAAAAAATTATTAAGCGGGCGCAAAGGTACAGCGAGATTTTATTTCAAACTGCCCTCTAAAATACGTTTTGAAAAAAATAATATCCTGTTAATTTTAAACCACAAAAACAATTTATAAAAAACAGATAGTCAATAATATATGTATTAAATATAAAAAGTGGTACATAAAAAGATACATAACCACTACTTATTATTTTCTGATAACCGTTTGAGTAGATCAAAATTTTGTTGCTGCAACTCGTTGATACGCTTGTACGCTGCCAACAGTTCTTCTTGCAACTTAATCATATTCACCGGTGTGTACTCGGCAGAAAGCTCTTTTACGACATTTCCTTCTTTTTCGTAAGAATTTCCAAAATATCCTGGCTCAACGCCCATATATTTGTATATGGCGGTGGTAATTTTATCAAATTTCCGCTCCTCTCCCTTTTCGGCGGCAGTAAAGTCTGCCTGGTATATCAAAGAACCTTTTGGTGGCTTGTTGTCGTAAGCCCTTTTTATTTCCATATTGATCAAGTTGCACACTTGCTCCATAGACATATTTTTGTCGTACTTCCGCCAAATTCGCAACTTTTCATAATTTCTCATATTATTTACGTTGAAGGGTTTGGTGTTATGAATTATGATGCATTATATTTGCCTATCAAAATTATTAGGCACTATAATTGTATAAACGATCCCCACATGGCTGCTAATTCCAGAAGAATCGAACTTAAAGAATCTGAAGTGACCGTCATAAAGTTGTATTTATACTCAACGATAGGCGGGAATTACTCCGAGATTGCTAAGCAACTCGGGCTTGAACAGCATGAAGTTTCAGACGCATTGGAAGGGCGCTCCTTAAAAGCGCTTTTAAGGTTAAGGAAACTTTTGGATGAAACAAAAATGCTTCCTACCCTTTTCTTGGTGCATTTGGCTGCAAAAATAGAAAATTTGCAACAACAAATCATTAAAAAAAATGATTTGGAACTGCAAGAACTGCGAAGTATGACCGAAAAAATGGACCTAATCTTAAAACAGCAAGCCGATGCAGTTCGAAATTAACTTGGAAGGTTTGTCTGAGCAAATACAACAAGTTGTACACGATGCTGTGTTGTCTGCGAAAGAACAATTAGCCGAACCACGGACTTGGTATTCCCACCATGATGCAGTAAACATCTTGGGATGGCCAGAAATACTCCTAAAAAAAGGAGTGCAGTATGGCGATTTATCACCAATAACTTTACAAGGCCGAGGCGGAACCCATTACTCATTCAAAGACTTGTCCGAATTTCACGATAAAATACTGAAAACAAGAAAATCAAAAAATCTTGACCCCAAATACTTGACTAACAATGACAAAGTTCTATCTATCAACGCTCCGAGAATCCGCGATATTAGCAGGAATCCCCCTACCGACGAACCCGCTAAGGGACAAAAAAGAGCAGGATGAAATGATAGAATTTCAATTGCAGGCCGACGATTCAAACACTGCAATCGAAATGGCGGCCAGATTTGTAGAGCAATATCCCGCTCTTAAACCTGGATATTGGGAAGTAATTCAAGTCACTGTTACGGTGATTAGAGATAGCACTGATTAGAACAACATACTTTTTTAAATCTTTTTTACAATAATCGTTGCAAATAAGGTTACTATACGATACATTTGCAACACACTTCCCGAAAAACGCCAAAGCGACCCCGCTTAACAATACGCGACCCTTTACAGCAGAGTACACATATATCGTGCGTGAAAATATCTTTCACGCACGTTTTTAAACCTTACAACATGGAAGCAGCTATATTGAGCGCACCCAAGGCCTCAAAAAGCCGTCCTCAAACTATTGAGGAGAGTTTAGGCATTGACTTCAATTTCGAGCGTGAGGCGCTCAAAGAGGCGCTCCTTGCTTATGAGGATGCCAACCCAGGCAACAACTTGGTAGGCTCCAAAGTGTATGAATTTTTGCGCCATGTGCAGAACATCGTATGGAAGGAGTTACTTGCGA
Source organism: Saprospiraceae bacterium (assembly GCA_027488935.1). Classification (GTDB taxonomy): domain Bacteria; phylum Bacteroidota; class Bacteroidia; order Chitinophagales; family Saprospiraceae; genus M3007. The sequence continues at coordinate 101,115 of JAIYAP010000003.1, forward strand.
TCAAGAACTCCTCACCAGAGGAGTATGAAAAGTGGCGCACTGGCCAGAATGGATACTACCCATTAAAAACCAACAATACATCGCACGGGACGACGCTTCGTTTGAGCGAAAAGCGTCGCATGCAGAATACAGAAGCGCCCGGTGAAGGCTATGAAGGCGCAAAAATATCTAAGGTGTCTGATAATGTACGTCGCACCGTACAGAATTGGCGCAAGAAAACAACCGCTACCTGGATTCAACAAAACGGTGAGGTTTATAAAGGTTTCCCGTTCTTCATAGAATGGACCAGATTGAACCGCAAAGGAGAAGTTGACCCAAAAGGCCGGGGCAACGTAGTAGGCTATGTGAACCTCCAGTGGATTTTTGGAGGGGATTGGTGCGCGGTAAGCGAAAATCAAAAAAGTGATGAAAATCAGACCGTTGCGGGCCAGCAACCGGAAAAATTTTCCACAATTCCCCATTATTATAAGTTCACACCTAAAGGTGAGAAGATAGAAGGAAATGTGGTGTTGCTACGCAACGACGCTAGTGGATCGGCTTTGCCGATGTTACCAAATAAGACCGCCCCACAGCAGGGTACAGTTGCCCTAGAAACCGAAAAAAATAAAAAAAAGGTTGCGGCGGCGGCGAAAAATGCGGCTGAGGCGGCTGAACCGGGGCCGGGCGGCAGCGCGGACGCACAAAATGCTTTGCGGATCCAAGACTATGCGGTCCGTTTGTGGAACCACTTGATGATGGTGGTATATTTCCCGCTTTTAGGCACTGGCCGCATTCGATTTGGATCGGATTCGCCAATGAATTGGACGGAATTTACTGAAAGTGATTTCAAAAAATGCCTTCCGATGCTGGTTAAAAACCTGCATGAAGCCAGAAATGCGGATGAAATTAGCCCTAAAGAGGCATTTGATCGGTTAGTAGAAGCCTGTGATAAACAGGCTGAATATTTGCATAAAAATGGGAAAGCATGGGTATTAGTACCTGATAAGTTCCTAAAAATAGACCGTGCGCACGGTAATTTGCTATCCGCATTGCGCATTTTTGGCAGCATAGATGCCCCTACCCCCTTGATAGGCCGCGAAGAAGATCAAAATGCGACGACCAGCCAGCGCCGAAAGCGGCTGTATGAACGTCTTTTGGCGGCAGGAGCAACCCGCATACACCCTGGAACATGGGCAAAATGGTACACGCAATACGGGCATGAGCACCTTAATGCCTGTATTGACTACATGATTGGCCAGGCAAAGCGAAAACAGCAGCAAACCGGAGGGCTATCCGGGTTTGAAAAAAACAAAGGCGGTGCGAGCGCCTATTTTGCCAGTTTGGTTGCACGATTTGATTCAAGTGCGCTATTAAAAGAGGCAATTGCAGATAAACGCCGGGCGACAAAACATCAGCTTTGGCAGGTTGCAGAGGAGTGGAAAAAAGATAAATCTTGCGAAGGATGGAAAGAGTTGGGAGTATTGGTTGACAAAATGCAAAATGATAGCCAGTTTTATCAATTGGTTATTAAACAAACCCAAGACTATTTTGGCATTTCAATCGCCGAGCCTTACAAAGTGAATACATTGATTTTAATATATTTTGTGGACATTAACCTTAATAATCAAAAGCAACAATGAGCGCAACGACCTTGACTACAAAAGTGCCCCAAAAAGCCAAAAGTTACCGCAAAAAGCGGGTTAAAAAGTGGATTTACGGCAAAGAAAGCGATTTTAAGTTGGTAGTAAAAAACCCAGATGGTTGGGTTACATTTTACAGCCATGACACAACCAGCAAGTTCAAAGCAAAAGGCGGATCCGCAGATCGCACCGAAACTGAAAAAATACAAAAGTTGCAAGAATTGTTGGAAAAAGGAGGCACCCGTGGACAGCGTATTGACCCGGAATTTGCCGCAATCATTCCAGCGGACGGCAAAGTAAAAGATGCCGTGAGCATCTACCGCCCAGGCAAAGGTTGGTTGCCCGCAGAATGGCGAGAATACGTCAAAAATGCAGATTACAAATTGTGGCTTGCAGCCGACCCGGCCAAAAAAGTAAACAACGCTACTATAACCTTTGCAGAAGGTCCAGATTTTAAAACATTTTGCGACAAATTACTTAACCCCGCTTTACTTGAAAAGTATGTCGATCAAGATGGTATGGTCCCAAAGGCCGTATTTATTTGCTTATACCTGTCCTATGTGGCCCGCAAACAAGGCGAAAGCGGTAACTATTGTCGAGCATACATATACCGGTCAGGAAACGACACTCCATTTTTGAGGGTTAATTTACGCACCGGAGTAATGTCTGAACAAGGCGTATCCACTTGGGCACCTGCTTCATTATTTTACACAATTTAGGTCATGGGCGCAACTGCTACCAAAAAAACGGGCAAATTGATGCCCCAGGCGCTCGAGATAGAAAAAGCGGTGCTTGGAGCATTGCTCATTGACCGCGAAGCGCTGGTAATCGTGATTGACATTTTGATTGTCGATCACTTTTATTCAAATGCGCACAAAATAATCTACCAAGCAGTAAATGAATTGTACCAAAAAAGCGAGCCGATTGACTTGCTTACGGTGACGAATCATTTGCACAAGGCTGATTTGATCGCAGAAATTGGAGGCGGCGGCTACCTGGTGGAATTGACCAACATGGTGGCATCCAGTGCCAACATAGAGTTTCATGCCCGCATCATTGTTGAAAAGCACATCAAACGTGCTTTGATTGATGTAGGTCATAAACTTGTTTCCGAGGGATTGGATGATGGTGTTGATTGCTTTGACCAATTGGACGCCAGTGAACAGGCTTTATTTGCCGTAACTAGCAGTGTGAGCACAAAAGCGACCACTGTGATTATGGATGTGGCGATGGACTTGCTCAAAGACATTGAGCAAGCAAATAATCGGTATTTGAAAGGCATTGGTGTATCAGGTGTGTCGTCGGGACTGACAGCGCTTGACAAGGCAACCGGAGGATGGCAAAACAGCGATTTAATCATTATTGCGGGTAGACCAGGTATGGGTAAATCCGCGATTGTTACGACAATTGCATACAATGCGGCGTATTTACACAATACACCTGTGGCTATTTTTAGTCTTGAAATGAGCAAAAAGCAAGTTACAGCCCGCATTTTGAGCCTAATTACAGGCATTTCTACCACCAAAATGCGAAACGGAAATATAAAAGATCATGAATGGCAAGCATTGGGTGAGGCTATTGAAAAATTTGATAAGTTGAAAATATATATTGATGATACACCAGGTTTAGGAATTAATGAAGCGCGCGCAAAGTGCCGCAGGTTGAAAAAAAATAAAGGTGTGCAACTTTTTATTTTTGATTACCTTCAATTAATGACAGGTTCGTCAGATAAAAACCCGGCTTTTGGCAACCGAGAGCAAGAAATTGGTAAAATAAGCCGTGGTTTGAAAGGACTTGCAAAGGAGTTGGATACTCCGGTGATTGCGTTGGCGCAATTAAGCCGTGCAGTGGAAACCCGTGGTGGTGCAAAGCGTCCGCAATTGAGTGACTTGCGCGAATCAGGCACTATTGAACAGGATGCCGATATGGTATCTTTTCTGTACCGACCTGAATATTACGGCATCATGGAGGATGAAACGGGAACAAACGTTGTAGGTATGGCTGAATTTATTATTGCCAAACACCGGCATGGAAGCATGGAAACGGTAAAATTAAAATTTGAATCTGGCAGTACAAAGTTTGAAGATTGGCCTGATGAAGATCAACAATATTTTTCAACACAAACTAATGCCCTTGTCGTTGCAAATAATGCGTCAAGCGCCGCACCTCCAGTGATTAGCGCTACTACAATTGCAGATATGCGGTCAGTTGACCCAAAGGACATTCCATTTTAAACTTAATATCATTCAAAAAAATGAAAAATTACACCATTATCGGCATTGAAAAAGCACAATCCCTAACCGATTTTTTTAAATCGGATAAGGAAGTATTTAAAATTAAAACCTCAAAAAGTTTTTCCGGCAACGATAGAGTTGCGGTGAAATACCGTTACGGGCAGGAAAATGTAAGTATAACACTACCCTGTGATCGGCAAGGTGAATTTTGTGTAGCCAAATGCACAAATAGTAACGGAATTGATAATCCCATTTTTATCGTTTTTAAAAATGATTCCCCGCTTTTTTGGGCTAATTCCCCGGAATTTTGCAATTTATTCATCGCGATCAATAAAAAAGGTATAAAGTTTGCAAACCAGGTCAATTGGTTTGTATTTGACCCGAAAACTAAAAATTATTGTAACTGTGTTTTGGAATCCAAAGCCATAAAAAGCCGCAAATTACAAGTAGGAGGATATGAGTTTGTTACCGTTAAAAACCCTTTTCCAGTTTCAGGACGCGAATATATTGTAGGGGAATTTGGTTGCGGATGGGTACTTGAATACGGCGAAACAGAAGAAGCGGCAATTTTAGCCGCAAAGGCTAAGATTGGTGATTTATCACAAAGCGACATTGGTTGCTATGCCAGGGGGCATATCGACCTAATAACCAGATTTTGCGGGAAAAATCCCGAATTTATTGCGCCCACCATTTACAAACGCCGCGCCGAAACAGCCCTATGACCCATATACCAAAAAAACAAGAACAAGTCGACCTGATTATGGTCGACCTGTTCTGCGGCGCTGGTGGTACAACCCAAGGCGCTGAGCAAAGCGGACGGTGCAAAGTAATTGCTGCGGTAAACCATGACCCAATTGCAATTGCATCGCACAGCGAAAATCATGGCGATGTGTATCATGCAACAGAAGATGTACGCACACTTGACCTGAGCATTTTAATTCAGATTGTACAAAAAGCAAGAAAAAAATACCCACAGGCCAAACTCATTATTTGGGCAAGCCTGGAATGTACTAACCACAGTAAAGCCAAAGGAGGCCTACCGCGTGATGCGGATAGCCGTACCCTTGCGGAACACTTACCTCGATATGTTTTGGCTTTGGATCCTGATTACGTTTTAATTGAAAACGTTGAAGAATTTATGAGCTGGGGGCCACTGGATGAAAGAGGTAAACCGATATCCAGAAAATGCGGCTTGGATTATATGCGTTGGATTAAATCTATCACAGATTTAGGATTTACCTACGATTACCGTCTTTACAAGGCGGCTGATTTCGGAGCCTACACCATTCGCGAGCGCTATTTTGGCGCATTTGTGAAGCCAAAAGCCGCATTTGCATGGCCCACCCCTACCCACCGCAAAGTAAAAGCAAGTGGAGACTTATTTGAGGATAACCGGCCAGGCTGGAAGCCAGTTAAGGATGTGTTGGATTGGTCGGATTTAGGGCGCTCTATTTTTGATCGAAAAAAGCCATTAGTAGACAAAACATTGACGCGTATTTTAGGCGGGTTGAAAAAGTTTCACGGATTGGAGCCAATGCTTATGACCTGCAATAATCCCGGTTATTGCAAGGCTATTACCGAACCTGCAGGAACAATCACTACACGGGGCCATAAGGCACTGGTATCGCCGATGATGTTTACTTATTATGGCAACAGCAGCGAATGCGTAAGCATACAAAATGCAGCGCCAACGGTGACAACAAAGGACCGGATAGCCTTGGTAAATTCTGTTCATTGGATGGATTTACAGTTCTCGAGTGGCCAAAAATACCATGGGCTAAATCGTCCCGCAGGTTCCGTTACAACGGTACCAAAAATGGGATTAATAACCGCCTTTATCGTGAATCCTCAATACAACAACATGGGTAACTCGGTGCAGTTGCCAGCGCCTACGGTGATCGCATCCCAAAAAGGGAGGCCTTTATCCCTCGCATCCGCAATTTACCAACCCCATGTTTCTCAAAACTGGATGGTAAAAGATGGGGATACCGAAGTGATGCGCCAACTGAAAATATTCATGCAAGAAAACCTCATTCATGATATTTTAATGCGCATGCTTAAAATACCGGAACTGAAAAAGATTCAGGGATTTCCGGAGGACTATATCCTGAAAGGAAATTCCAATGACCAAAAGAAATTCCTGGGAAATGCGGTAGTTCCCGATGTTGTAACACATTGGATGTGGGCAATTAGCGCCCAAATCCGGCAAAAAAGCACTTATGAACATTAAAATAGTTGAACATAACGGCGAAACATGGGCCAGCATATCCGACATAATGCGGGAGGCTGGAAACCTGGACTTGTCTACCCTGAAGGATAAGTTGGCCTTCGAGCCTATTATTACCACCATTAAAATACCTGGGCAAGATGGCCGCATTAACTGGATTAAAACCAGTGATTGCCCCACATTGTTTGCGCGGTATGCCAAACCCAAAGAGGTGTTTGCCCATATTGTTGCCCATATTTCTTCAGAACAAGATGGGGTAAACAACATGGGCAATAACACGCCTACCCCACCTTTACCCCATGTTTCTCCAGAACAAGATGGGGTAAACAATATGGGAAACAATGTGGGGTTGCCCAAGCCTACCCCATCTTTCCCCCCGCTTACCCCGGATAGTTTACCCCAAAATACCAAGGGTAAAAAACATGGGGTAAAACCGGACAACCCCATGTTCTTTTGGGATGCCTGGGGTATTTTGCTCGGGCGGTTCTTGTCCTCATCTTTGGTAGCGTATTTGGCACTGCTTTGCCTTATCATCACTTTGTCTATTCTACACAGTGTTGGAGCGGCCAGGTTAATCACCAACATTGCCTGGATAGAATTGTGGGCATTATGCCTGCTGATCCAGTCTATTATATTAATCGGCACGGTCAATAGCAACCATTTCGGGAACGATGCCGGATACCGTTTGTTTCTAGCCGGATTTGGAATCTATGACAGCTGTATGACGGCAGTAAATTTCTTTTACGGTTGGGACCCTAGCCCACTTTGGTCACCCGTTCCAGCGGAGTTGATTTCGGCTATTATTGGGCTGGTGGTCCGCATTGCATTCACCATTTCATTTACGATAGGTACCATTTTCTTTGCCACATTGGTTCGGAAAATGCGGGCTGTATAAAGTTAAAGCCATGATAACTAAATACAACGGCAGCCTAAAGTACTTTACTCGACAAGTTATAATACTCTATTGCAATGCATGCGAAGATGGGTTTAGTTTGTCATATAAAGATGTTGGTAACAGAAATTTTGCTACTGTTACTAATGTGGCAACCGAAGCAAGAAAGGCAGGCTGGAAAGTAAAAACAGGCAAAGGAAGTTACGCCTACTGCCCTATTTGTAAATTAAACCATAAAAAAGCAGCTTATGAATAAGGAAACACAAGCACGAAAAAAGTGCTACAACTGCCAATATGCAGGACAGTCATTTTTATTGGGAACGGTAAAGCATCATCATTGCCAACGCGAACGAATTATTGAGCACAAGGAAGAAGTTTCTCCCTGGGACACTTTGCAACGCGTGTTTGATACATGCAACCATCATCAATTTAAAATAACGAACCCATGAGCATAGATTTGTTTGAACTTACATAAAAACAAAAAGCCGCGTTCGAAGCCTTGCGCAAGGCATTAAAAGACTGCGAAAAATCCGGCTTAATGATGTATAACAACTACGGTACGATCGGTGTATGTGACAAAAAAAGAGTTGCCAGATATGACGATCAACCGAGTGAATACAAACATGGATTTAATGCTTATAATCCGAATGAAGTAAAATTACCCTGTAATGAATGGGCCGACGATCAACACTACTTTCATCCAGCATGAGCAAAATAATACACGTTCCCGGAGGAACCATAACGATGGCAGAATCCCAAGCAATATGCCCGTATTGCGAACATAAATTTCCGTTTGACTTCATTGAAAAAAAATGGACTAGACAGGAAAAGCAATTTATTAAAATAAAGTGCTCATGCGGTAAAAAAGTGGGCATAACATTGGATTATCGGGGTGACTTTGTTGCCTATGACCTTTAAACCTAAAATCTTTAAAAATGAATAACTCAACTATATTTGAAAAATATTGCCAAGACTTTATTTTAAAGTCTGATTTGATTGCTCGTTTAGACTGGTTTATTGAACAAGCAAAAGAAGCACAAGAGAGTTTTAAACTACATGGTATGCCAAATTCTGAATTATCTTCTTCGGCAATGGCTATGGCTTATGAACAGGTAAAAAGGTGGTCAACAGAAGAAATTATGACCCGCTTATGGATAAGTTTTTCGGATGAATTACCCGATGAAAATGAAACCGTTTGGCTTTACAATGAAGGAAATAAATTTGTCGCTTTAGGTTGCCGCGTATGGACCGGAGAAGATGGTGGATGGCTTTACGCTTTATCAAACGGAAATATTTACAATGAATCCGGCAAAATAGTATCCGAATGTGAAGTGGATGATGATTACGAGTTTACCCATTGGAGTAGATTGCCCGCTTTACCTTGTTAACTAATCACAAAATTCAACAAAATGAAAATTTGGGGTATTCACAAAAAATATCATGGTCTTTCCTGGTTTGAGAACTTCATAGGCGGGCATGTTTCGATTGGACCAATTACCATTTTTGGGGCAAACGCGATGTGTTGGACTGTCAATATTAGTACCAAGTGGGGTTATTTGTGTTTTACACTTCCGGTAATGGCTCGATGGCGCATTAATTCACGTGGGCAAAAGTGGTGGCAGTGGTATATCTACTTATCGCCCAATGGTACACCGTGGGCCTCAACCTTTTACCGAGGTTCTGATAAAAATGAAGTTATTAGGGCAAAGATCAGGAAAAGAAATTTTGGGCATGGATTTGATACAAACAAATTCAACAATGAATTATACACCTTAAACCAAAAATTTGATGGGTTTATAATTAGCGAATATGATGTTGAATGCTTTGGTCACAAAGAATAATTCATTGCTTTACTTCATTTTCCTTGCCTTTGTGATCCAATGCCTTCTCCATCGCCATACCCACCCTACCCCATGCACTTTGCAGCATTGCTTTAGGCGCTGCTTGCTTCAAAATATCATCGTAGTTGGATGTAGTCCCAGTGATGAAGCCTGGTAACTTAAAAGTGAATTTGACCATGGTGTAGTAAGTATGATTTAAAAAAAGCCCCGTGGTGATCACGAGGCTTTTTTGTTTATTGAGGGTTAATTTTTAACGTATCCATTTGTCAAAAGCCAAACCTCAATAGATGGAAAGGTCCGTCGAATTACATCGTAAGTTAAAGAGCCTAAACCCTTCCCATATATTTTAGCATTTGAAGCATAAGCAAAGATGATAATTATAGCCAAAGATCCCCAAATATAGGATTGTTGGTTTTGGCCTTTTTGTAATTTAACGTAGGAAAAGTATAGTGAAATAAATAATAAAACAGGAATTAACAAAATAACTGAATAAAATACAATTTTTTTATTTTGAACGCCTTTTTGATGTTCTAACATACGTTGCTTTTCGGCTTCAATTTTTTCTTTTTCATCTTTTAGTTCTGCTTCTGTTTTAACTTTTGCAGAATCATATTTTACAATAATTGGGGACTTCCCACTCGTGAAAATTGGGGACGTTTCTGTCATGATTTTTGAGGTTTTGTTTTGAGGAGTTTACACCGTAAAAAAATTACGGATGGTTTTGAGTTCATTTATTGTTGCAAATATACTTGGTTTTGTTTGTTTTACAAAACAGGGAGCCTTCAGCATGGCTAAAGACTCCCCTATTCGTATCATTAATCGTTGTGCTTTATGGCTTTTTGCCCTGCGGCGATCAAGAGCGCATTAAGTCCCAAGCGTTCTCGAGCACTTAATTTGAACGCTTTCCCTGGTGCTGGCCAGTTGCTTGTATTGCGGTATAACCATATCAGGTAGTGCATGCCCGCCATAAATTCGCCTACATTCACCGGGTTTTTAGCCGCAATTGTGGCGCCGATCACTTTCAGTTTTTCGCGCAACTTGTTTTGCGCTTCCAGTACCGTAATTTTCTCAAATTGTACGCCGTGTTCTTTCAGTGCCGGACGGTCGTAGTCTACATCAAGCGGTTGCCGTCCTTTTTTCGATTTAGGATTGAGCGTCATGGCTTCCCGATTGAGCAGGCTGCGCAAGTGGTTGGTGTATGCTCATGTGTCCCTGATTGTAATGCTGCACATACTTGAGGTACTGTGCATGCAATTCAATCACAAACTGCACCATGATTTGATTGGCATACACCCGGTCAAATACTTCGGGTTCGTTCATTGCACAACGATCACCCATCCATTCAGACGGATCCAGTTGTTGATTCAGGCTTTCATGCAGGTACCTTACCCACTCCTGCGGGGTATTGTACTCATAAAAATCCTCAATACATTGAAAAAATGATAGCCGGTTGCTATCCAGGTGTGCCAGTGACGGCGGGATGGTGGCAAGTAGATTGCCGGGTTTGAACATTTCCATTGTGAGTTAGCAATAAATGGAGGTGAAAAAAAGGTACGGTCACTGCTAACTCACTCGATGTACAAGACAAGGAAAGGAATAGGGACTTACACCCATGTGCCGTACCAGGCTCTTTAATCCAGTCTGTGATTGTGGTATTTATGTACATTTAATCGTAAGTTAGCACCACAAACATACGGGACTATTGTAAAGATACAAAAAAATAAATTATATAAGAACCTTATTTGCAACGATTAGAAACATATTTTTATGTAATATTTATTTTGTGCTGAATAGTAATAAAAAAGCCCCGATACTTTTACGAGTATCGAGGCCTGTAAAAATGCAAGGATGCTTTATTCTTTGACCAATTTAAAGGTTTTTGTTCCTGCGGCACATTCTAAAAATACAATATAAGTTCCAGTTGGAAGATTGGAAACGTCCATATATTTTGTAAACCCGTTTGTATTTTCAAACGTAAATGTTTCGATCAATTTACCCGTTAAATCGGTCAAGTTTACATTTCCTGTTTCTGGATTTTGAAAAATTGCATTGACGCAAAACTTATCAATTGCCGGATTTGGGCCTATTGTTGCTTCAAATACAGGCTCGATTGGTTCATTTGCATCGGTTGTGGTGGTCACTGAAAACCGGTGCGGTGATAAATAATCTTCATCATCCGGCACAGCGGCAAATTCTAAATAGTAAGTCCCAGGTGTGAGGTATATGCCTTTTTGTACGGTGCTGGCTCCATTGCTTTCCACCTCAAATAAGTTTTGAAAGGAACTATTTAAGACTTTCATATTGATGCTTTTATTGGTGGGCAACATTAAACCTTTTGCTGTATAATACCCACCCGTAGTCACTTTAAACACATAATCGTCATAGTCAATGCTTGGATAAGGCGCTCCCTCCCCTTGTGCCGTAAACGTACCGTAGTAAGTTTTGTTAAAATCTATTTTGTAGGCTCCTGTAAAATCGTCTGGATCATCCAATAAAAGACTGATTTCAGCAGTGTTTTTTGGCATTTGTATATGAGCTAATAATGAATATGCTGTATTACTAAACCCTTCCATAGGAAGATTAACATAATTTGATAATTTTTCTTTTTCATCAGCAACTACCCAGTCTAAAACACCTGAGGAAATGGAATACGCTAATTCAATATTATCAGGAAATGGATAATTGTTTAATCCATATTCTATAAAGGTATTAAATCCATCACAATCGACATCAGAATTTACAAAATATCCTAATACGCTATCATGCATATAATCTAAATCTTCTTCTCCTCCATTTAAAAAAACACCTTTTTCAAAAGAATAAGTATATGATGTTCGTAAGTCTCGAACGGCTTCACTAAATTCATTATAATTGCTAAAAACAGAAGCAGAAGTAAATGAAAAATTAGAGCCTCCATTTGGCGTACCCATGGTAATCAATTTAGCAACATGATGTTGACCATCGGCTTGCCAAAATGTTTGATCTTGCACATATTTACGAATAGCAAGTCCCCCCATCGAATGTCCAAACAAAATAACTTTATCTTTGCCGGTAATGGCCATTATATCGGCAATTGAATTTCTTACCGCTAAAGCTTGTTTTACAGCAGCACTTTGACTGCTTATATCTCCAGGTGAATCTTGGTTGACATTATTTACTTCAAAATTTATTATGTAAAAGTCTCCTGGATTAAATGTATAGATTCCACTTCCAACAAACGAAGCAACATCTTCTTTGCCTTCATCATAAATATTGCACGTACTGTTATTGCCATCAAGGTTCAAATTGTATCGCATATACCCACCAAATGAAACGCCTTGTTGTGTGAAAAAGTCTCGGGCCGCTTGCCAGGTATCGCCGTTTCCTGTAAATCCATGTACAAAAAGTACTGGATAGGGCCATTTGGTAGGTACTACTTCCCTATCCAAATTTAATTGCCCGTTTTTTTCAAATTGGGAATGTACTAAAATTGGCTTTTGGGCCAATATCGTAGTTTGTGAAAAGAATACCGCGATAAGTACGGCGAAAGCAATGGTTTTTTTACTGTTCATTTTTGCCAGTTTTTTGAATGTGTGAATAATGCAACAAAGATTAAAAAACACGGTCCAAAAAACAAAAGGTACGGGCAAAAAAAAGTCCCGATTGTTTACAGACAACCGGGACGCGACCTTTAGTACACTTGCACTGGTGAGCACCAGTGGTAAAACGGCTACTCGTTTGCAACCGCTTTAATTTTCTTGAAAATATCAATGGATACTTTGTTTTTTAACTTCAAATCGGGCAATTTTAGTTCCTTGCCGGTATTTTTTACGATTCCTTGATAATAAGCGCATGCCCTATGGAAGCACTTGCTTTGTTCGAGGTCTTTCTGCATGATGCGGCAGTCTGCAATTCTTGCCTTTAGTCGGGAAAGCGCCACTTTGGCGCTGATTACTTCCCTCTTATCACTCCCCCACTCAAAAACGATTAGTCCATTTTTGATTTTGGCTAAGTCCGTTTGAATAACGACGGCACCGCCGCTTTCAAACGGAGCCATATCATACGAAGGAATCCTGGTCTGCGGTTGCCCAATAATGCTGGCACGTCCACTGGAATTGGATTTTTTTTTTGCTCAAATTCAGTGGCAGGTTGATCGTTCACCGCAACTTTAAACGTATGCGAAGGATTGCTTTCCTGCTCAATTAAGGCATTGAGTTTATTTTGAGCATTGGCAATGCCTTGTTTGATAACGATTTTAATTTGATCGGTGGCATATTCATTAGTAAGGCCTTCTTTCGCCTCTTTAATGTATTGGATGAGTTCTTCTTTAGTATGCATGGCCAACTGTTTTTTGCAAAATGTTTATTAATTGATCAATTTCAACTTTATTATCCACGAGTGATCGTGTCAATAAAAGCACGTCAATTAGTTTTAAAATCATTGCTTCTACCCCACTTCCGGTAGTAAAATTACGCGTTTCATGCGTAAATGCGGCGCTTTCTGGTGTATTTTTTTGAGTTACGTTTGGGTCAAAAAAAAAGCGCTCATGGTTCTTGTCGGCTTGCCATAACCCTGAATTTTCGAATGCTAGTTTGGCGGTTTTTAGCACTTTCAGGCAATGGCGTACATCTTCCAATCTTTGTGCGTTGAAGCCATAATAAATTGCCATTTCGTTACATCCCTGATTATCAAGGATAAAACGATACACATCGCGGCAAAGGCCGGTTTTTGCCTGTTCTAATGCTTTTAAACTGGTCAGCCCACGGACCTCCTCCTCCGGCATCCAGTCATAGATGCGGGCTTTGGCTTTCCAAAGCATGTTCGACATACCATTTCCTAGGGTTTGTGCAATGGCCAGCACCGGGTTCCCGCCTTCCGGGTGTACTTCGTCATACACCAAGGCGCGAAACGCTTTGAATCCATGGCACAAATGCCATAGAAGCATTGCTGCCAAGTAAATAAAGAATAGTCCCCCTTTGTGTTGCTCTATTTTGGTTTCGTATTTATGCTGATTTTCCGTATTGATGGTATCTGCAACTGCCGTTTTTACCGCAACGGCGCTGCTTTGTGATGCGAGCACTTCTGCCAGTGCGGCTTGTTTTTTTGCCACGTCTGATTTCTTAGCAACGAATTGTGCTTTTCTCAATTTTCGCGCATCCTCCAGACCTGCAAGTTTTTTACCAATCAACTTCACCTCATTGATAGCCCATTTTTGCCCACTGATTTGCGTTTTGCGGGCCTCAAGTGTGCGCCGCTGCTTTGATATGTCGGCATCCACACTTCGATCCCAAGCAGTCTTTTCAGCCGCCTCAGCCGCCTTTTCGGCCTCTACGGCTTGGTTGGCGGTTTTGATAATGAAGTCATGCGGCGTTTTGTCCACTTTGACCACTTCTTCCTTTTTTGTGGCTTTTTCGGCCAGGAACTCATTACCACGGGTATTCGCCACAAAGTCCACGTACATGATCGTCGCGGTTATACCCAGGCACACCACCCCCAAAAAGTAATCAGGGTTGGATACCTTTTGATGCTGGTTTGTTGCAATGGTTTGCCGTCCCGCAAATATGGCAGCGATCATTCGGGTAGAAAAATGTACCGAAACACTGTTCAGCCCTTGCACCAATAGCGCAATAGCCGCGCCTATAATGTAGGAAAGTTCCGGGTATTGGGGTTCCAGCATTTTCTGGATGCCATATACGCTTCCTAACCAAACGATTAGAAAGCACATATAACTAATAGCGGGGTTGAGGATTAGCCGGAAGCGGCTGTTGAAGGAAGCCCACCCTAGAGCGTCTTTTGTTGGAATTGCCATTTTTGCCGTATTGATTTTTGAAAATATATTTTATTTAAAATCCTTCTTCTGTTGTTCTTTCGAAGGGAATTTGAGTACTGCTCGATGCCGTTTCCTTTACGAAGAACTTACCTATTTCGGCATCGCCAAAATGGTATTCACTTTGCTTTACCGTGTTTTTAATGAACTCAGGTTGTTGAAGGTGATCCATTATGTAGGTTCGTACCTGATTGAGCACAGTAGCATCCGGTTCGATTGATTCCGCAAGCATCATTGCCGTAAGCTGCTCAATCATGAATTTCGGGCCCTGGCGGGTGCGGCGAAACCGGATTTTGGTCCCGACCATCTTTTCTTTCAGCCAGTGCTCATATTCAGCCGCGCAAGGCACTTCTACCCTACTGCCGGTCAAATCTGAATTTGTCAACATGCTGATGCGCGAAAATCTTAAAGACGTAGGGATTAGCTGGATGATAAACCGTGCCCTTCTTTCGCCGCCTTGGAATGATTCCAAGCATCTTAATTCAAATAACCAAAAGCCGGCTACTCCGGTACCCCGAATGCCCTTAAATTCAAGGTGGTGGTTTTTTAGTTTTCGGTCCGAAAAACTCATTGTTTTTTGCTGTGTCATTTTATTCCCCTTATAAATACGTTTCCACAAAAGTACAAAATAAACTCCTTATGTGCAACGATGCGCATAAATTTGTACGAAAGACATCAAAAAAACCCGAAACGTTTTTGGATGGCTTGCTTTTAAAAATACTCGGTTGTTTTTCGGTAAATAATTTTCTACTTTTCGATTAATCGGAAAATGTACGAAAATGCGGCGAAAAGTAGACGAAAAACAAACGAGGATTTACCGGAAAATAGAATATTTCTTACCGAAAATTAACCGATGGACATCAACAACTTAGGCAATGATTCAACCGTAACAAGTGTCGGAAAAAACGAATTGCAGCAGTGGCTTTCGAATATTCCCCGACACGAAAACGACCTGATTGAATCCATTAAAGCGGGCCGGGTAAAGGTCACGACCACATCTGGATTCAATCAAATTGCCGATAAAGTAAAGGAGTACGCACAGTTGTACGCCAACACTGAATTTGAAAAAAGTATTGTAACGACCGACCGCACAGTGCTTATCAATACCATTTTTTATTTATTGAAGAGCTGTGAGGGTATTGCCCGCAATGCCAATTTGATCGGCGACATTACTGCGGTTGTGCTCGCCAATGGCAAAGAACCCAATTTGAAAAGTATCATTACGGCCTTGCTGGTTGATACTGGCAAATTGAATCGGCTGATTAATGCCGTTCAAGTGTTGTGCTCCGGGTTTGATCCTACCTACCTGACGCGCATTGATTTAAAATCCCTTGCGCCAATGCTCAAAGAAATCGGCATTGATACGGATATGTATGAGCAGATTCCTGCTCAATTAAGCATGTCGATTTTGCCCACCTTACCCACCGAAACCCCTGCATCATAATGGAAAATCCTGAAGGACAAGTACCAGTAGAAACGACTGTTGCAAAAAGGGGGAGGCCCGCTGGCAAAACATTCAAAGATAGCGTTGCTTCCAGCCTAAATGATGTGTTTGAAGGCATTCCGCTTGCCGGGGATGATCTACTTGATCAATTGATCGCGACCACCAGCGACCGGACCGTAGAGCCTCAACCCATTGTACAACAAGTTGCGCCTGGTGAAGAAGCCAAACAAAACAAAGTAGGGGCCGAACACTTGGGTGATGAAATCGCGGTCGATGGTGCATTTGTAGAACAAATGAAAGCCGCTGAAAAAGGTGGCGCCGATGTGTTTGCAGCGCGTGAACAGATTTTCAACACGCCAACCCCTCCAGCAGGGCAGGGCACTTTCCATACCGATGAACCTACGCCTAACCCTGAACCGACCGTTTTCACCGATGGGGACAGAGGCAACAACCGCATTTTTGCGGAAGAAGTGGTCGATTGGTACGATGTGTTGCAATCGGTTGCCAGCATGTATGCTTATGACTATTTTTCCAGTCCAGCAGAAGCGACAAAAACCGTGGATCGGTTGCATCCAAAGGTCATGGATAACACTGCAACGCCCCAGGAAAAGCAGTTGTACAATGATCTGCACAAAAGCGTAATGCACTTTGCTACGCGCAAAAGCACGTTTGCACAATCGGTGAGCATGAGCGTACCACTCAAACAGCGCATTGTCAATTTGATGAATGCGGTATTTGAGCAACGCGGTTACAAAATGCAGCCGGAGATATTGTTGGGCATGCTGATGCTTACCCCTTTGATCGTGAACGGTGGCCGCATTTTGTTGGAAAAGATGGGATTTGAGCAGGCTGATCAGTTGGTAGGTAAATTCTCGGAGTTTGTAGCAGCCCAGGAACAACAGTATTATCGACAATAGGGAGGGCACTCGCAAAAGATGCCCCAACGGGTATCCGCAAGGGATACCCCGACGAATACCCAAACGCCAAAAAACCAGCATTTGTAAGAGCACCCGCAAGGGATGCCCCGACGATGTTCCATAACCATGATTAAATTACGCCAAAAAACCTCGCAAGTACAGGCCGCGCAACAGGTGAGTTCTGCTTTCGGAAGCATCTTTGCCGGTCTGGACAACGCGAAGGATCCAACACAGCGCGATTATTGTTCGATGGTTGTGTTTGGAGATTTAGGGACGGGAAAATCAACATTTCTTTCGCAGTTTGCGAAACAGTATGTTGAAAAGAACTCAAGCAAAAAAGTGCCGCGTCGGGTGTTGATTGCGGATCCAAGTCGGGCCAAAGGGTTTGACATATATCCAACCATTACGCTTTCGGAAATTATGTACGGTTTTCACGACATAAAAACCGGCAAAGTGCGGCGCTGGACAAATGGAATTATGGTATTGCGGGATGTAGCCTGGAATAAACCGGATTGGTTCAAAGTATTGACCGACCATTTTCAAAATGGTTTGGTGATCCTGGATGAATCGCGGAATTATATTCCAACAGACAAGTCGATGAATGCGGCGCAAAAGGAGTTTTTCACCATTCATCGTAATGCCTGTGTAGACGTGATGGTGGTGAGCCATGATTTTATGTCGCTTCACCTGGATTTGCGCAAAGCGTTTCGGGTGTATGTGGTATTTCGAACGGGCGATAAACCCAATAATGAGGCCTGGTTCACTACTCGAAGTTTGCCAGAAGATTTGTACAAGGCATGGAGGGTGGTGAGCCGCTTTCGTTCGCCTTCCGCAAAAATGTCGCCATTTGTTGTATTTGATCGAACGCTGCTAAAGTGGAGATTATATGCAGATACGGAGCGATTAGAGGTAATTGTACCGGACGAGGACAATCCGGGTAAAAATAAGATTGTCCCCTATAAATCTTTGAAACATTGAAAAAATAACCAAAATCATGGATAATAAAAATTCAAAAAGCAAACCAACTCAGGCCAAAACCAAAGTTGCACCGCAAAACACTACACCACCACTCCAAAAGTTTCAATCACCCAACGAGGCTCATCCAAGTGAACGTATTGAGCGGCCAGTAGGACCAGTGTCAGAATGGACGGAAGAACAGGTAGAGCGCCGGTACCACGAAATAAAACATATCAAAGTAGAAACTATGCCAAGCGACGACCTTGACATTGTTTCAAGATATGGTTTAATTGCCAGCAAACGCCGCGAAAGTGCGGAAACCGCAGGCTTTCAAGCCGAAGTAACCAAGGTGCGTCGGCAGGTAGAAATTCATGCCAACCGTTATGCAACGGCCCAATTTGTCTTGGATCGTGCCAAAAAAAGTATCGGTGATGTGAAGCGGGGTGGGGCACCAGTGCATGAAGGTTCAATTACCATCCAGTATGGTGACATTGCCGTTTCGGTGAAGTTTTCGGACGTTGTTGAAGCTTCGGCTTCGCCTAACAATGCCCTAACTGGCCAGTACGAAACCCTTTTCAAAAACGTGTGCGAACTCATCAAGAGCACATCCCAAATGGGACGTTCTCGGGCTGAGCGCAGCAACAAGAAGGATTGGACGCCTTACACCAGTGATATCCGGTGGGTAAGCCACCTGAATGAATTGAACACATTGGAGGAGCAACCGTCGTAGGGGCGACCTTTACGGTCGACCAATGATTAAAAAACCGTAATAATGGGCAGCCGCGAAGGCTGCCCCGACAAACCAAAAAACAATGGAAATCAGTATTCCCAAATGGCTTTTCATGGCATTGCTTGCAATGATTTTTTTGTCATGCAGCATTAGCATATACGCATCCATCAAGCGCATTCGTAACGAAAAAAAGGTACGATCCTTGCTTGATGCTGGAACTGTGCAGGTAAAACTGTCTGATTCTGAAATCGCCAAAATCGCCAAAGAAATCAAACAATGATGGACCCTATTGCATCAACCCAAAATAAGCATATCAAAATTGAGTATATCATCATTGCGGGTTTACTGGCATTGATTATATTGTTGATACTGCGGTTATACTCAAAATTGATAAAAGAGCGTAAGCATAAGGCATTTTTGGCAGCAGAATTGGCTTGGCACCATAAAGCGACTTTGGTTAAGGAAATAAACGATGATCTTGGTTTAAATCAAGAAACTTATAAAAAACAAGGTGCTTATCTTCAATTGAAACCTACTTTATCCTTTGGGATAAAAATAGATACTGCATTTCCGTTTATTATTGAACGAAAAGGCAAAATGGTTGAAGTTAGAATAACGCAATTTAAAGATGGAATTTCGCTTGGTTTGTCTAATGGTTCCGAAACTTGGTTCACAAATTATGATTTGGAGGACAATAACCAAGATTTAACTCTAACCAAGGAGGTTGTGGACAAAATCAATCTAATGCTTACCGATAGCCCACCCTTTGAAGAACCTGCTGACCATGAACCAAAATCCTAGTACACATTACGAAGTCTGGCTGCAAGAAAACCCAATTAGATTGAAAATGGTCGATGGGTTTTATGTTTACAAAAGTGACATAGCGGCAGCTGTTTCCATGTCAATGAAGCACTTTTGGGACAACATAAAAGTGATAGGGGATGCAAACCCGGAAATTGGCGATGAAATTGTAAAATTTAGAACAGCGCGGAAACTACCAATTCCCCTGGCTGAAAAAATTATAAAGGAGTTGTTTTTGGGAAGCGATTTTCTTCGAATTGAATATCAAAACGCAACTTAAAGAGTTCATTTTTGCCGAATGATGATTATTTTAAGCATGTTATTGAAAGGGCCGCTGTAAAGTTGGCCCTTTCGCCATTTTATACGGGGTTTTGAACCAAAAAGCAACTTTATCGCACTAAAACGCCACTGAAAACCCGAAAAACCCCGTAACGAACCCGGCATAAAAAGGTGAATCATTGAATTTTGGGCTTGCTAATAGGTACTAACCTTCAAATCACCAAAAGAAAATTTTTACAATGACTCCATCTACGCTCCCAAGCCATATTGCGAAGCAAATTGCCGCTGGATTAGATTTTACCAAAGTCAAAACCGCTGGCGACAAAGTGGCAACCACTGCCGAGGTAACTGGACCACAAGTGACCCCGCAGGGTTCGCCTATTGATGGCCAGGTTGCAGTAACCAAAGGAAGTCCAGTCGAGCAATACGTCACCATCATTGTCGATACCACTGCGTTCGACGAAACGGACGACGTAACCGCAGTTATCGGCGATGCAAGCGGCGTTCACGAAAGCGATACTACCGAAGCGCTTGGTTCTTCCAATTTGGCTACGGTTTATATCGACAATTCTACGTCGACCAAGTACCAGGCTTTCCTGAACCGGTTGTGCTCAACACCTTACACTTTGACTGCGTTCAATTTGCAAGTGACCAAAACCGCAGGTGCAGGTTCTGGCACTACCATCAATTTGCCGCAGTACATCAAGTTCAGCCGCAAGAATTTGAACGGCGTTGGCAACAACGGCCGCATCGACGTTGCGAACTTTGAAAACCTGGAGGCATTCCCCCGGAATGACGTTCGCTACACGGATATCGCTTTGAACAGCGAAGCAAATCTGTTTGATCGCGACACGCAGTGGACCATCCCAGGTTTGGTAGGAAAACGCCTGTACAAGTTCACGTTGTACGTGGGCTTCCGCAAAGACAACTAGGGTTGTTTTACCCCGGATCCAAAACACGAACCGGCCCTCCAAACGGTTGGCCGGTTTGTGTTTAAACGTACACTTTCAGCGCGAACGCAACGATGCAATACAACAC
Organism: Saprospiraceae bacterium; assembly: GCA_027488935.1. GTDB lineage: Bacteria > Bacteroidota > Bacteroidia > Chitinophagales > Saprospiraceae > M3007. The sequence continues at coordinate 121,900 of JAIYAP010000003.1, forward strand.
CCCGGAGTTGATCTCCATGATAACCACAAACAGCCTGTCAGCGATTCATTATCGCCTGGTGGAGCAAGGACGAATCAGTGGCACTAGCCAAGTGACGGCTGATGCTGTCACTTACGCAATTCAGGAACGTATGGACGCGCTTCCTGCCGAGCAGTTCCTTGCCTGGTTTGAGCAATTGCTGGATGTACCGGTAGATCAACAACATTTATATGCATCCGAGTTGAATACCATTCGTGATCGTACTGGACAGTCGCCTGCATCTATTGTTGTAGATCAAATGCGCAAAGACCTAGGATTAACAGACCCAAATGCCCCCGAAAACAAGTCCGTGCTTAAGGCACAAACAGCCAAAAATGTAAAGGTAGGACCACTTGGATTAGTGATGCTTGCCTTTGCGGCAATTGGCTTTTTGGCGGTGTTGCGGATTTTATTCAAGGTCATTTCAAACGCAATGGATTAACCATATTTAAAAATTTGGTACCCGCAAGGGATACCTTGACCCATAAAACCATGAAAAAAATGCTCAAACAGCGTTGGGTAATTGCCCTGCTCGCCGTTCTGGCCACTGCCGGAGCCATTTGGTATTACAACAAAATGAAAAAAGACGGCGCTGCCGATGCGGCTGGAACCACAACCACCGATACCAAAACGGCACCAAAAACGGCCCAAACTACCCCGCAGAAAATGGTAAACCCAAATTCTACGTCGGCGGCATCGTTGACTGCAATTCGCTTGCGGTAATTGCAAATTAAAAAATTCACATGGCTTCATTATCGGTATTAAGCGCACTTAACGGTAGTAAATGGGTTCAACGAAACTCAGCGATTATCGGCGCGGTGATAGCGATCGGGCTATTGTGGTATTTTTTTAAGCCTTACTTCAAAATCATTTTCGGGCTGATCCCCGAGGATGCACAGTTTACTCAGGGCGGCGGCGACATTACGGCTGAATTTTATGCAAAACGGCGCAATATCGCCGCCAACTTGAAATCGGTGCTCAATTCAAATGCTCTTTTGGCTTCTGGTCGATGTGATGCTTTGTACGATTTATTGCAGCGCAACGATAACGAAATTCGATTGATTGCGAATACCTACAAAAATCGGTATGGAACAACGCTGGTCGTTGAGGTAAACCAATTGTACACGGATGATTGTGGCTTTTTTGGCCTGTCACAAGGCCTGAATGTGACCTTGTTAAAACGGCTGAACGGCCTTCAACTTGCATAACATGAACGAAAAGCCAATTGTGACCATCGCCAGAATATTGCTGATTGTATCCGCAATTGGTGTTGCCGTGATATTGATTATTCGAGTACCACGGGCATTATTGCGCAGCAATGATGCCCCAGGAACCCAAAAAAAATGCAAGAAGGATAACCTGTACCACTATAAAGACCCCACAAACCACCCCTATGACTGCTAATAAAGTATCAAAAAAAGTATGGATTTGGGCGCTTGCCATTTTTGGCGGTTTGCTCATACTTACTGCTGTATTGGCAATCATTACCTCTAAAAAGAAAAAGGGCGCTGCTAAAAAGCCGCAAACGGGTAGTGGTACACCGGTTATTGATCCTTCGTTGCCTCCATCGAGCGGAAATACCCAAAATCAAACCCCAAAACAAACACCTCCAGTACAGACACCAGCACCGCCTAAGCCAAGCCCCGGCACCGTGCCATACGATGTGTACACTATTCATTGGGATTATGTGCAAGGTTTGTGCTGGAAAATGTATGCTACAAGGTGGGATGCCAATTCAACGCAACATACCTGTGAAATAACGAATGGCATCATCGGAATGGGCATAGATGATCTGAAAGCATTGGTAGATACCTACAAACGCTGGTACAACCGCTCATTTAAAGATGATTATTGCGACCGTGTAAAAAGTAGCGGTTGTTGGGATTCTTGGTGGAGCACCAAACCAGCACAAGCATGTAAACGCCTTCAAACCGTCTAAAAAATGGCCAGTACACCCAACGCAATCCAGCAAGTTTTTAACCCGAACACACAGCGCATTTTGCTGCGGGTAGGCCTGTACTTGGGTATTGCAATTGTGCTGTCCTTGATTGTGGCACTTATCATCAAATTGTTCAAAAGCGCTACTGGAAGTGGCACTGCTGATACCGGAAGCGGTGTAAATGCAGACGGAACCCCCACAACAACGCCATCCAACATAAAACGGTTGGCCGACGATTTGAAAGCCACAAGCGGGTGGTTTTTCCCGCCTTGTTGGGCAAAACGATGCGACACGATTTTGGCTATGGCCGAACTGCCCGATTCTCAATTATTGCAAATGGGGCAGTACTACCAGGCAACGTACAGTGAAAAAATGGTGGATGTATTTGCATCGTTTACCTTCAGTGGGTGCTGCTTCAAGTCTGCTGAATCCGTGGTAGAAGCAAAATTAACCCAGGTACAGGAACGCGTAACAAGGCTGAATGTATGATCCTAGGTAGTAGCACGAAATACATGGTCAAGTGGACCATTATCAATATCGTATCATCGGTCATAGCATCGTTGATTGTGGCACTTATCATTGAACATCTCTTTCAAAAAAAAGAAAACAAAACCTCTTAAAATCTGAACCATGAACAAACTTGTCGGATCCCTGAAATTATGGCAATTCATTTTGGTTAACGTAGGCATCATGTTGGTGTTCGCGTTGGTAGCCAAACAAGTGGAAAAAGCCAAAACCGCAACGAAGTAGTATATGACCTTGATAGACGCACTCAACAAACTCAGCCAGGACGGGCTGAAAGTAAATGTCGCTTTTGACGTAAAAACCATTCAGCAATTCATGTTGTGGGGTGCGTTGGCCGCTATTGTAGCAGCCACTATTTCGGCCATTGTTGCATCATTTCTTGCCAAAAAAATGTAAGAATAGATGAACGACGACCTGCTGAATTTGCTCCAAACCGGTGATATAACTTACAAGTATGAGTACGATACTTATACTGCTGCTTATTTAGCCGGAGCAATCGTGCTGCTAATTTTTGTGTATGTGATTGCGCAAAACATAGTGCGCCGGTTGATCAAATAACCTCAAAAAGTAAAAACCATGCCCAATCCAAACGGATATTTTCAATCCGCATGTCGCAAGCGTATCAAAACCCGCTTGGTTGATATTACCGATAAAGACTTTCATTTGAAGGTTACCACAAGTGCTGGCGGTTCTGCGGGACAATTCAACGTGCGCGTTGAAATTTCGGCCAACAAGCCATTCAGCGACGTAGGTGGCATCACTCAATCGGGTACCGCGTCCTTGTTTGATGAGGATCCATGGACTGCTGCGGTGAAAACTGACGCAGGCCCGAACGCTGCCAGTGCAAATGTACTTCCCCTCACTTTTACCAATGTGGTACAAACCTCCTCCAACGTGGGTAACACTTGGAAAATTACGGTTGTAAACTTGGTAATCACCGGTAAAGGTGGCCAGACGCTTACAGTACCAAGCATTACTTTTTCTATTCCTAGCCCTTTGTAGGGTAGGGGTATTTAAATAATTGGGTACCCGCGAGGGATGCCCCGACTGGCACCCGCAAGGGATGCCCCAACGATAGATAAAAATGAGCGGAAACTGCGGTAATAAACCTCCAGTACTACGCCTGACACGCCGTACGGTGTATCAGGTAGTGAACCTTGTGTGGAATGATCGGAACAAATGTGCCGGTGCTCCAACACAGCGCCGTTTGCGCTGGAATTTTTACCGCAAAGGCAATTTGATTTATCAAACTGCTTTTGGAGCCACAGGTGCTTCTTTGCCCATCGGCAACGGTAGTACATACTTGTACCTAAATGCTACGCCTGCCGAAATTTCCGCTTATTTGATTGCACAAATGGTAAGTATTTCCGAAGGGGAAGTGCTTACCATTCGTGTGCAAGCCGTGAATTGTGATGCAGAATACGCGCTAAGCAATCCAATGCTTTTTCAGGCTACTATTCCTGTTTCGGGGTGCGATTGTGTGTATAACCGAACGCAAGTTACTGGCCTGACTGGTAATAGCGCATCGCTGCCTAGCCCCCTGAATGGCACCAATGGCATTTTGGCCTTCAAAAACGGAGTGCTGAATTACGGCGGATTGAATTTTGCCGCAAATGTGTTGGAAAGTGAAAACGAAGTGCAGTTCGTCACCATCGAAAACTGCACGACACCGCTTACCATATCATCGGTGGTAACGGGTATTACAGGCGGATCCGTACCAATACCATCGGCATTTTTGCCATTATCTAATACCGAATACATGGTGTTCCGTAATGGGTTATTAGTGCGATCCATTGCTATTTTATCCGGGAATCTCGTGCTGGAAGGCACTTTGTCTGTACCTGAAGATGAATGGCTGTTTGTAGCGCTTAATACAAATCCGGCCAATGGATGTGTATTTGGCAAAATTACGATCGGTGCAAATATTTCAGGCGCAACGGCTATGCTTCCTTCAACCTATTCCGCTTCTAACCAAAACAAATGGCTGCTATTCAGGAATGGCGTTTTGCAGCATCCTGGTAACGCATATACCGTTTCCGGCAACATGTTGTCGTTTGTCGACGCATTAGTTGGGGATGAACTTTGGATACAAACAATTGAGTAAGGGTACCCGCAAGGGATGCCCCGACAACAAAGACCAAAACCATGAACTTATCTCGCATTCTTTTTTCAATGATTTTTGCGCTTTTGATGGCTTTCGGGCTTTCGGCACAAAAGGTCAATCCGGCTACTCAAATCAAGCAAAACGGCGCTACATCAGGCCAGGTACTTCAATGGACCGGAAGCGGATGGAACCCGGCAACCGTAGTTAATACCGTAAGCAACGGTTTAACTAAAACAGGCAGTTCCGTCGTATTGGGCGGTGCACTTACGGGTAATACCTCAATTACGGGCGCAGATCTTTACGAATTGAATATTTCGGCGATCAATCAATTTTCGCTTACCAAAGGTATTAATTCATTGATTTTTAAGCCTAAGCAGTTTTTTACCCAAGTTGCCACAGCGAGCGATAAGATCAGCCAAATTGATATGAACAATGCCCAGGTAAATCTTGTGGTAAGTCATTTTGGCTTTCTTTTGAAAAAATTTATGATTGACAGCTCGGGGTATAGTATCCTGAATTTGCCATATAAAAGCGGTGGTAGTTTATTGCTTTGGGATAGTACCACTAACAAACTAACCCAACTTCCTGCCTCTTATTTCAAAACGGTGTCAACCGGTGCAACACTTACCGGCACTGGTACTCCTGCAAGTCCGCTTGGTATTGCGCAACAAAGCGCAACATCAGGCCAAGTTTTGCAATGGAATGGAAGTGCTTGGGTACCTGCTACAATTGCGTCAGGAAGTTTAAGCACATACAGCGCCGGGAGCGGGTGTATTGTAACCGCTACGGGCACGGGCATCACTTTTGTACGCACTACGACCAGCGAATGGGTAATTAATATCCCGAGCGGTGTAGAGTTACTTTCCTTCGAAATATACAGCACTTCGGGCCAAAATCCGGGTGCTTCAGCCTACCTGAACTTTAACTATTCAGGCACTAGGCCATACAACAACAATACGGACGGCAGCGATGCCAACCCGCCTATTATGAAGGGCGTGAACCTGAGTGCCAATGGAACGGCCATTACCCGCAGTAACGAACAGCCCTACGACCTCACCACAGGTGCAACCAACCTTATTTTCAAATTGAGCGCGGTAGGTAGTGCCGACCTCGAGGTAAAAATTGAAAATTATACCACTGTGTTAGGATCGGGCGCAAGCCTTTTGAAAGGTCATTTGTAAGCAGAAATTGGCATATATGCCGGTTTGATAGCATTTACAACGCCAATTTTGATCAAAAAAAATACTCCAAATAACCACCATGCGTAAATATTTGATTCCAATTATAATGTTGCTTATGGCCGTGATGCATGTAGATGCACAAACGGTCAATGAGCGATTTTCGGGCTACGGCGTTATACAGGGCCGCACCGGAACTGGTCCATCTTATACCCTCAATATTGTTTCTTTTCAGGGCAGCCCCCGTTTTCAGCCCAACGGCACCTGGTTAGGTACCGATGTGTTGGTCGGCGATGTTGTATGGATTGATTGTGGCCGCTATGTTATTACGGCCAAAAACTCAGCAGGCATAAGTAGCATGAACGTGACGGTGCAAATACCAGCCGCCGATGTTACAGCAGGTGTTACAGAACCGCCAACCGGGCAAGTGTGCGCGGTTATGCGCGAATTGCCAGGGGCTATTCCGGCGTTTCCCGTTTCGGGCGACAATGCGGGCAGTGGGATACCGATTACGCTTAGTTCTTGTATTTTGAGCCATTATGCGGGGATCCCAAAAGTGGATTCGGTGCGTACCACCTCGAGTAATGGAGGCGTGGTTGTTAAGGTGAATACCGTATCGGCACCGGCTGTTGAAATTTTGCCTGGTGCGATTGCTTCGGGTGGGGCTACGAGTGGGCAGGTATTGAAGTTCGATGGGAGCAATTGGGCTCCTGGTACTGACAATAATAGTGGAGGAAGTAGCGGCGGGAATCTATATGCTTTAGATACTGTAACACAAACGGCACATGGCTTTCGGGTAATGGATGCTGTTTTAGATACTTCAACTACGAGTACAAACAAATTCATAAAAGGCAATACAAGTAATCAAAACCTTCTACCTTCTCATTTGGTAGTAGATAGTTTGTCGGCAAATACGTTTGTTGTGCAGCGAGGAGGCTACGTAAAGAAGAATCAAACGCGATTCACTGCTCGACAGGTGTACTATCTGCGGGATGATGGCAATTACGCATCATTGCCTGATGAAAACTATAATTTTCCTGTTTTTTCAATTACAGCTACCACTACGCCGATTTATTTAACCCCTTTTGTCGGAGGAAGTGGTGGTGGAAGTGGCATTGTCGATTCAGTTCGCGCAAGTTCTACCAATAACGGTATTGTGGTAAAAGTAAACCAGACATCTTCTCCTGCGGTGGAGATACTACCTGGCGCTATTGCGCAGGCAGGTGCTACGAGCGGAAATGCACTTAAATGGAATGGTAGCAATTATGCACCCGGAAACATTGCAGCATCTGAGGTTACTTTTTCACCAATTACCAACATTACAGCTATTACTACACAGGAAGCAATAACTGAAACATCGGTAAAAAAAGACCTGTATTACAATCAGCTAAGAGATACCTTACCATGGAATGTTATAAAGGGGGAAGGAACTGCGACCGTTACGAGTGGGCCAATTCCTCAATCATATACCGGCGCCGGTTGCAACGTGACTTACGTATCTGCTCCATCATCAATACCAAATTCTGTTCGCCTTAAATATAATCGGCGAATAAGAGGAAATGTGGCAACAGGCTCGTGTTTTGCATCTCGGACAATAACATGGCCAAGTCCTAAGCCTACAAAATTTGGGTGGGGATTTTGGGTCAACAATTTGCAGGTAGATACAATCTATCCTGGCACAACTGCTATGCAATGGTGGTTATACACGACTACAATAGTGGGGCTTCCTTCGTTTGCAATCAGAGATATGATACAAAAAATAGGGAACAGCGCTACGGCTAACTTTTCGGTGGCCAGCAATTTCTCGGGTACTTGGACGGCGACGTGTATTGATAAAAAAGATGGCTACTCTTACATTGCAATAAATATAACTAACTTGGTGTATGATCCAGCATACACATCGCCAACCTGGGTACTTTACGACATTAAAAACAACGTAACAGCAAGCCTGAATAACCGAAACTTTGATTATATCGGTTTTACTTGGCTTTGGGGCGAAACTATAACGTCTTCATCGGTTTACCCGGATGGCGGTGTAGTTCTCCAGTATCCGTACCCAACAGAAAAAGCGACAACCTCTGTAACATCGTTTAACGGGCGAGGAGGTGCAATTACACCGGTAAGTGGAGATTACACTGCCAGTACAATACCCTATACTCCGTCTGGAGGAAGCATAAGCACCGCATCAACTACAACTCAATTAGCGGTTGATGAATTATCAAAAGTAACAAGAAATAACCTGTTGGCAGCAGGCGATACCCTACCATGGAACGTCATAAAAGGGGAGGGCACCGCAACCATTACAGGCGGGCCAATACCACAGTCTTTAGGAACGACAGGATTTACCAGCGCCTATGTCCCTACGACCTCTAATATGCCTAATTCGCACCGACTAAAATATTACAGACGGTTGATTGGTAACGCGGCATCTGGAAACTGCTTTTGGGTTACCCCTTCAATCACTTGGCCAACACCCAAGCCTACACAATTTGGATGGGGTTTTTGGGTTAGCGATACGCAAATAGATACAGTATTCCCAGGAACTACACAAAAAGTATTTTGGATATACCAAGCAAGTTTTGGGCAGGTTATTGAACCCTCTTTTCAAATCAGAAATCTGATACAAAGGGTAGGGAATACCTCTACGGCAAATTTCAACTCAGTAGGGAAAGTATCTGGCACATGGACAGCAACTTGCCTTGACAAGCGTAACGGATACTCATATATTGCAGTCAATATCACGAATCTTGTATTTGGTGTTGATATTGCAACGACATTTACTTTTTACGATTACATGCAAGGCGTTGTTGCCAATTTAAATGGGCGTAGACTAGACTATATAGGATTCACATGGCTTTGGGGTAACACAATAAATACATCATCGGTGTATCCAGATGGCGGTGCAGTTCAGCAATATCCAGTTCCAACCCAATATGTGGATAAAAAATTTGGCGCAATAGACGCTACTTTGGCAACTTCACTAACATCGCAAACTGCCGGTACTATAATTGATTCCTTGTATAGCGGTATTTCAGTGCTAAAATCAGGATCATCTATATATGTAAGGTCGCCATACAATTCAACGCAGGACTTAGTTCATGTGCTTGGTTACAGCACTGGATCACAGATTAATCTTGGCGCAAGGGTAGTCCCTAAATCATCTTCAATTAATTTATCTGTTTATAGCGCTGCTGAGGTAATTAATTCGGGCAGCGACGATGCGGCCCCAATTAGCGTAAATGGGACTTATATTGGAGCAAACCACGGGTGCAGTGACCTTAGAGTTGTTACTGCTACGGCGCACGGGAAAACAACGGCTGATGTTGGCAGTAAATGGAGGGATGCTGCCAGCAAAGACTTTTTTCTTGTCAAAATAGTAAACGCAAACGATCTTTGGTTTTTGTCGGTAGATACCTCATCTTCCGGCGATATATGGAAGCACGTGCTCACAATCACCGGAAACTTGACGCACGTTTCGGGCGCTACAAATACAGGTACCATTACAGTTGCATCCTATGTTGGCGGCCAAATGATGCCAGCAATAAAAAATTGTACGAACCAGTATTTGCTGGACGGCAAAAAGCCAATTACAGCAGATGGGATATATTATGGCCAATTCTTAGACATAATCAACAACTATGATATTGTAGACCCTTCTAGTGCGGCTCTATACCTTAGCACACACATAGGGACGACGGACCTTACACAAGGCGACACTTTTGTAGGCCAAAAAATTGTACATAGAATTGATAAGTGGGGGACCGTTCTTATAATGAACGATGTGGTTTTTTACAAAACTGCAAATCTTGGATACTTTGGATTTACACAGGTTTCTCCATTGTCTACGGCGACTTACCCGAACAGGAAATTTTATTATCCTCGTACCCTTCCGGTATCAGATGGTGCAACAAGTTGGGATTTTAGAACGCTGAGAGATTTTACCACGTTTCCAGCCGCCGCCTTAAACTTTACGTCAGCCTTTTGGGAAACATCTGGCTTTGTTCCTGAAAGGGCAATTGAGTACATAGCAAATGGAAGCAATCTAATCCATGGTTTTGCACATGGATTTGTTCCTACTCTTGGTGTTGGGGATAGCATACAAAGGTTTGCGAGCGTAAATAATGCTGGTTTTATATTCACATCAGGCAAGAACTATCCTTTTGGGATAGATACAAAAATAGGCTCTCCGGTAACAGCCGGAACATGGAAAAGCGCTGTGGCATACCGCCGATACTTTGACGCAAGCGCAAATAGTCTTGGCAAGAAAAGTAGTTTGTACTACTATACCGTTGGAAGTGAAACATTTGTATATGTTGATTACCATACGACGGTAAAAGGGGATAAAGTATCGCTTCCTGCGGAGTTGCGCGGGAAAAAGATATCGGTAGTCTACAAATCATCAAACCTTACAATCAACAGTCAATTCTCAACGGATGGCATATTTATCAGTATGCCAACGGGAAGTTACGGTTTTGTTTGCCTAAAATTAATTTAAACATGAAACAGATTTTAATTCTTTTGTTTTTATTGCTTGCCAGCATAGGCTATTCGCAACGACTTAATGTACCCATTGCAGGAGGATGGTCTTTGGCTGGTAATGCCGCTACGGCGGGTAGTAATTTTATTGGAACGACTAATCTTACATCGTTACGGTTTAGGACAAATAATGTGCAGCGAATGATTTTAGACTCGCTTGGTAATATTGGCATTGGCACGTTATCACCCAGCGATAGGCTTCATATAGTAGCGACTGCCGGAACAAACCCGAAGATAAAAATAGGTGATTCAGACCTAATAAACCCTTTTTCCTCAATCGAGGGGATTTCAAGCACAGTTGGGGTTATTGAAACATTCAATACTGCATCGGGCGGTATGCTTTACCGTGGCTATTCTATGAATAGTAGTACTCCGGGATTGGTGTTTTTAGGCCTTACGGGTAGTAACACTCCATCTGTTTCGGCTGTTGAGTTCCGTGCCGGGAAATTATCAGGTACGACATTTGCGCCGTTGGGTAACACCGAAATAGCTTATAATTTCAAAAATAACGATGGAACACAAAGTTATATGACTATTTTAGGTTCCAGTAATGTGGGTATAGGTGTATCAAGCATAGGCGCTCGTCTTCACGTTGCTGGTTCTATTCGTGCAGATAGTATGCTTATCGTTCGCGGTACAAACGCTACCGGGGCGGGTATTGAGATGATTAATACGACTGCAAGTACAGGGGTTAATTGGAGTTTCGAATCTCGTAACGCTGGCGATTTGCAATTCTGGCGCAACGGCACTTATCGGGGCAGATTTGCAGGAACCGGATTTTTCTGGCAAGGTGCAGGTAGTTTTGGCGCTGCCAATTCCACCGTAGCAGAATCATTGATTTCTGCTACGGATTCCAGCGCATCCACTAATGCAATTGCTGTTGAAAATAAGTTGACCGGCGACGCTACGTTTATCGCAAAAACAGCCACATCGGGAGGCGATCCGAAACTATTATTTGTGAACAACACTACTACTGCGGGGTACATTGGTGCTGATCGTACTGATTCTCTTGCGGTTATTATGGGATTAGGTAGTGCAGTAGGCACAAACGCCAGAATGCGCGGATCTGCTGCTGGTATTGCTTTAGGCATAAACCCGGCTCCTCCTACAAACGGTGCTGAAGTACGCTTACAAGGGGATGTTATCATTGACCGGGTAATAGCGAACTCGCCAAAACCAAGTTGCTTGTATGTTGCAGCAAACGGTTCGTCAGGCACTTGTACCGTAACCTATGGAGGTGACTTGGCGTTCCATTTTGAGGCCCAATCGGGTAACACACCATCCTTGGCGGACTACCTTACTATTACTTTTGCTAATCCGCTGCCTTTGAACCACAAGCCCGTCGCTTCAATTACACCCGCGCTTTTAGGAGGAGTTGGCTCCGTTTACCAATTGTATGTGGATGAACAGAATAAGTTTAATACAGGTTTTAGGATTAAGCGGGACGGTACAAGTTCGTCAGCCTTTGGAGGCGACGTACACGTTATTTCAGGCTATTAATAGAACCTTTTTAAAATAAACTCAGCATAACAACAACCAAATTAACCATGAAAAACCAAACAATCATCTTTCTCTTGCTCGCGCTCTTTTCAGGCCATTTTGCAAGCATTGCCCAGGCACAAACCCAAAGTACCCCAGATTTTTCAATCGGAAAAATCATCATCATTTCGCAAACGCACCGGATCGACAATCCCGATGGCACCACCAGTTACCATCCCGATACGCTGGAAATTGAATCCCGCAAATGGGACGATGGCACCAGTGCGGATCAATATTATATTCAAGGCAACTTGCCTTTTGATTTTAACTCAGTAAAAGGAAATGGGCACTACATGGTCGATGGGCATTATGTGCCTTTTACTTCTCGACCTACTACGCTTTTGAATATCAATCCGGCATTCAAAACGGCTGAATACGTAACTACCGCAGATGTTAAGCAGGTTTACAAAACGGCTGAATACCATACTGCTCAAGATAGTATTGTATCATCCAGCCCCATTGTAATGGCCGTACACGATGGCGATTCGTACAAAATAAAATCGGTTGTTACGGAATGGGTGCGCATTATGGGCATTGATTGTCCCGAAGTGATCAGCAACCATATCAAGGCCAACCAAGCCTTTGGTGTAGCCATTGGAGATAGTATTCGGGCGCTTATCAAAGGCAAGCCGGTTACCATGAAAACGTATGGCAAGGACCGGTACCATCGCACCCTGGCGCAAGTATTTGTAAATGGGCGTGACATTGCAGAGATCATCCTGGAGCACGGGTGGGCTTGGTATTATACTTCTGATTTGGATAAAGATACCCGCAAAAAGTATCAAAAATTGCGGGATTACGCGAAGAAGAATAAATACGGAATTTGGTCGGTCCCTAATCCGGTAAAGCCTGCTGATTTTAGGCGTGCTAACTGGAAGGATTAAAGTACCCAAACCCTAAAAATCGCACCCGCGAGGGATGCTTTGATAAACCACCCTAAAAACGGGCACCCGCTAGGGATGCCCCGACCAAACCACAGCAATGTCTACCTTCAAAATACCCAAAGCAGCCAATATTATCCGTGATGGCGATCCTGTGATTATCACTGGCATGGGCCTTCAATCTATACGTTCGGAAGATATCTTTGTCGAAACCGGTTTTGCTTTTTTGTACGACCCAATTAAGCGAAAGTTCAATATCTACCACTACGCCAAAGTAGGGGAGGTAACCTCTTTTGAGTTTGCAACGCGCTGCGCTGCTGATCGTGAAATCCCTTTCAGCATTATTTCCAACCGAAACGGTGCAAAATTCAACCTGGTCGTTGGTGATTATGAAAAATCGACTGTGTACGGTACCAGTTTAAATAAGAACACCAAACTTATCAGCATTGCGCCCGAGCAACGCGAAGGTTTATCTGCTGAAATATTGAACCCCTAAATCCCGTATAATGGAAATGTTGCACAAAATATGTGTAAATGTACTGGCCGGAATACTTGGATGGGTATTCATATCGCTGCCCAAAGTTGCATCTAAAAGTATGACTTGGATCATGCTTTTATCCTCAATCGGTTTAGCCGGTGTAGTAGGTTTTGTAAGTAGCAGTTTTATCACTTACCTCATACCAAGCGCTCCGGTTGATGTTGTTGCCGCTATTTCGGCGGTATTGGGCGCATACTGTAATCATTTTATGGAGCGCATGTGGAATATCGCCGATATGGTTGCCGATAAAATTGAGGACCAAATACACCCAGATCATACCGACAAGGATAAACCCCAACAATAAACCATTGCAGCCGAAAGGGCTGCTGCTACTGTCACCAATTTCAATTTTATCAAATGAAAAACATTTTAAACTTCATCAAATTCACCTGTGCAATCATTGCTTGCATGTTTGTTGCAATCATGCCCGCAATGGCGCAATCCGTTGTTGATCCTACTACGGTGGTCGATCCAACCAACCCATTGTCTTTTGTTAGCCAAAACGCCGTGGATGTGCTTACCGTAGCGCTTACCGTAATACTTGCATTTTTCTCCGGGGCTATCCCGGCGTTGAAAAAAATCAATGCAGGTTTTTTGCGGGCATTGGCTTCTGCAATCATCATTGTAGCAGGTACGGCAACGTTCAAATTCGGTTTTTTGAACCAAGAATCGGTTGATTTTGTGTTCAAAACCTTTTTACCAAACTTCGCCTATTCCGGGCTGATATGGGAAGCAATCAAGTTTGCGTTCAAATTAGCCGGGGTTGAACTGAAAAATTATACCCCCAATACCGGCGCATAGTACTCCAAAAAATTTGGTCCCGGTTCAATTATTGAGCCGGGGCCAATCCCAAAAGCCAAACTCGATGAAACCCTCCGTTAAAGATATCTTTTTGTACCTGCTGGCTGGTGTCAGTGTGTACGCCATGCTGCATGCGCACCAATGCACCAATATCGGGACCAATAGCCCTATTGATCAGGCACCAATTGTGCTTACCGATACAGAGTACGTGAAAACCGTTATTGATCGCATCATAATTATCCGGGATACGGCAATTCAGTACCTTCCTAATCCGGATTCATCGGTGCTCATCATACAGGCAGAACCGGATACCACAGGTGGCAACAACGAGTATATGAATATCATGGAAGGTACTTTGAAAGGGGAACAGTGTACCTATCACTATCAGGCTGGCATATCGCAGGATTCATTGCAGTTCCTTTACATAGATTCCGAGTGTACCTCAACAATACCTGAAATTGTAACATCGGAGCCTGACTATTCATTGCCTGATCCTCCAGTATTTTCAAACAAAAGCGGGAATTATCCATGGGTAGGATTCAAATCTGGCTGGTCCCCATGGGCACCGTCAAAGGGATCCAGTTTTGGCATACACGGTGGGGTAGGTGTGTTTTATGGCGGCGTCAATATGCTCACCGGCATCAACGCCATTCAGTTTGAAGCCGGTATGCAGTTCGTTATAAAACCCAAAGCCCGGTTATTTGCTGAAAAACCGCCCAAATAATCAACAAAAAGCATAAACCCCAATCAACAAGTCACCTGAAAAACGCTAAGTTGCTGAATTTTAGGGCTTAATAACAGGTAGCCGCGAGGGCTACCGCAACAACGAATCCTCCAAGATTATGAAATGTAACCCTGATCAAATCGAAATTAACGGGAAATGCCAAGACGCATACATGCAAGGCGATTATAACCTTGATGGTACACCGGACGTGCCTGGAAGCAGTAACGACGGCAGTAAATTTTGGGGAAAATTTGGCAGTTTTTTCGATAAATACGGCGAAGTAATTGTCAACAGCGCTGGTGAAGTGATAAAAGCCAACCAAGGCCAAGGGAAACAAACCCCTCCTCAACCTTTGCCGTCCACTACGACACCAACCAATCAAGTACCTAAATGGGTATGGGTTGCAGGAACGTTGGGGCTTGTGGCAGTAGTGGTTTTGGTGATCCGCAGCCGGAAAAAATAGGCTGCAAAATGCCTGTTTTTTATTCCCCAAAAAACCGAGAAAATATTCCTCAACCCAAAACATTGCCCAAAAATGGCTAAGAAAGCAAAAGAAATGCCCGTCATGTTGCATGGTATGTTCAAAACCAAAGCCAAGGCTGAAGAGCGTATGGCGAAGGTAAGAAAAGAGCATCCGACGCGTAGCGTAATGGTAAGAGCCACAACGAATGGCAAATATTTCGTGAAAAGTATGGCGTAAGGGCTGCCCTTGCGGCTGCCCCCCGGCAAGCGAAGCAAGCCGGGCGACCGAAAATGGGCGACCGCAAGGGATGCCCCGACGATAACCCAATAACCAAACAACCCATGTGTAAACAAAAAGAAGGGGCCGAACTCGACCCAAATCAGCCCGATTGTGGCTGCACCAGCTGTAACAATCGCCGCAAATGGATGATCGGCGCAGCAATCACCGTGGCTGCATTGTCGGCAATCGGCATCTGGATGTACTTCAAACGCCGTAAGGCTGCTGCATAATGTCCTGCAAACTCGGTCAGTTCGATCAACAGGGCAACTACGTGTGCCCCACAGGATACCTTTCTGTGATTTTGCCCAATGCGCAACGTTGTTGTGTATTGGGTAAAGACATTACAGACGAAATGATCATTGACGCAGGCAACTTGCCGGAAGTAGTAATTTCATCAAACAAAGTCCAAGATCCTTCAATCCCCGAAAATCCAGCGAAGCCTTCAGGCACCTGGACAACTTGGATCAAAAAAAATTGGTACTGGATTGTGATGCCGTTTGCGCTTTCACTGGTGTATTACGCGTATCTGAAATTTTCACAACGTAAACGGGTAGCCGCGAGGGCTACCGCAGCAACCCCAAACTAGATGGCTAAGTGCGGTCACCCTATATGTCCTGATACCAACTGCGCATTGAAGCATCCATTCAATCGCGGACGGCGCAATACGTGTAATGCCGTACAACGTTGCATTTCAAATAGTTGCTCTACCCTCAAAGCATTGGGACCATCCGGGTTTACGTTGTACGATGTATGTATTGGCCACTGCAATGGTAGCCCTACATCTGCAAATTACCCGACGAAATACGCAACACCTGATGCCTATTTGTGCGCGAATTTTAATGCAGTCGACCTGGTAGATTACTTTGGAATCAACCCTTGTCAAGCCAATGAATCCGATACCAAAGTAGGTCAATTGAAGGCAACCACAGCATCCGATAACACGCAAACGCAAGTAGCCTTACTGTTTATAGGCGCTGTTGCCGCAATATTGCTCATTATTTTTTACAACCGATAAGCCATGGCCGAAACAACCGCATCCAGTAGCAGCGCTGCCGCAGGTATGGCAGCAGGTGGCGCCGATCCGGTTACCGCCATTGCCAATGCCATTGGCGAGTTATCCAAACTTACCAATAGCATACTTCAACCCGGTATAGTATCCACAAAAGCATATTTCCAGCAATTACTTAATGCGCAGGTGGTTTTTCAAAATCCATTTGCCGCACAGCAGGAAGGGCAGCGAAAAACCAATCAAATACTGGTGTATGCAGGAGTTGGTATTATTTTTTTGATGATTGTTGCCATTTTATTTAAAAAATCCAGCAAATAACCATGAAAAAGTCCCCAAATAAAGTATTCATGATTATTGGCGTACTGGTGGCAACGGCAGTAGCCTATTTTTATTTGAGTGCTAAAAAAACGAGCACCACAAAAGACGATAAGGCGCAACCCGGCGCAACGGCCAGCAATACCGATGTTAAACAAGATAAAACCTCCGGCCTGCAACAACAACTCGAGGAACAAGCCGCCAATGAGCGCATGACCGGGTGCAAGTATGTGCTTGATACTTTCCGGAAATTCCCGACCGATACTACCAACATCGAAGAAAAGTTCTTGAATGATGAATTTTATGCCAGTTTGAGGCAAAAAGGTATCAACAAGCAAGAAGTGACAAATGATAAATTGTTAGGCTTTTTTAAAGCCTACGATGTGGAACCGACCATCGAAATGTTAGATTATTTAGGCCTTAATCGGTTTAGCCTGTACTTGAAAAAAGATAAAACAGCTGGTAATATACCCTACAATCACGTTGTAAAGGGTAGCATGCGCTGTTTGCCCCTAGGTACACAGGCTTACCGGCTCGTATAAAAACGATTTTGGTTAATTGGAAATGCGGGGAGGCCCGGCTTTTGTCGGGCTTTTCCTGTTCCTACAAAAACAACAAAAAACCATGAAAAAGTTATCATTACACTTAGGCTTGAATGCCGTAAACCCAGGTAAATATGGTGGATGGCCAGGTACCCTAAATGCTTGCGAGCAAGACGCAAAAGATATGCAGGCACTTTGCCTGCAAAAAGGATTTTTAGATAGCAAATTGCTTTTGACGCGGGATGCAACGTTTTCGGCACTCCAACTTAATACGCAGCGTTTGGCCGCGCAGACTGAAAGTGGAGATTTGGTTGTAATTACCTATTCGGGCCATGGTGGCCAGTACCAGGACGATACGAGCGACGAAAAAGATGGCTTGGATGAAACTATTTGCCTGTACGACACGCAAGTTGTGGACGATGTAATCCGCGCATTGATCGCGCAATTTGCAAAAGGCGTTCGCGTAGTGACTATTTTTGACAGTTGTCACTCGGGCACTGCTGCTCGTTTGGTTGCTTCTGCTCCTAATGGTTTAGGTGCAGTAAAATGCGCACCCCGAAGCGCTACACAAGCGCAACGCCCGGTTTTTGCGCCCACCATCCCGCTTTTATGTAACCATTTGCATATTGGCGCATGTGCTGATGCACAGGTAAGTTATGATGGCGACAAAAACGGATTTTTCACAGCGCGTTTGCTTCAAAGCGTAACCGAGTTGGGCCAAAACGCTACTTGGGAAGCGGTGTACAAAAACACTAAAAAATTGTGTGGGCGTACCCAAACGCCACAAATGGCACAGTTTGGAAAAACGTTTAAAGGGTGGAACAAACAGCCTATATTATAATAGGTATGAACATTCACCAGGTAATTCAATATGCGCTCGAGTTATCAATAATTTGCGCAGCCATTTCAAACCGCCAGCGCGGCATCGAAATATTAAAATATTATTACCATCGTTGTTGCAAATATGGGCACTGATGCTTTATATTTGCTGCATGTAACGATTATAAAATTTTGGGGTTTATATGCGCCGGACCAATAAACGTAAGTGAGGTTCGGCGCTTTTTTGTTTCGTAGGCTTGAACGGTATCGTTTAGGCCTTTTTTTTATGCCCCAAAACCACCACACAAATGCCGCATACCCGACACTTTGAAAGATTTATAGCAAAATATAAAATCTCATATTGTTTCATAAAAATATAGTCCCCATATTTGCAACGTAATTTAAGTGAAAGGTGAAACAAGGTGCGTTGCCAAACGGGCGCTACAAATCACAAGCAAGGATCAGCTACCCGGAGTAACACCGCACCATTCACTTTTAAAAATCGGCAAAAATGAAAACAAGTTTTATCATAATTGTAATGGGCTGCTTAATGTGGTTCATTTTTGAAATAAACGCTCCAGTAGCGTTGATGCTCATTTTTGGGGCAATAGCGGCCACTGGTCGGGGCGAATCAACAGATAACGCACAAGAACCAGAAAAATGAAAAGGCTAGCAATAAGCCGGTATTTCCCGGCAACGCACCCCCGGAAAGGGAAGCCTACCTGGTTCCCACAAAAAATTTTATCCAGCATGGATTTTACCCCGGAGGATTTAGCCGGGTATCCAGCAATGGAACAAATGCCTTCTGATTATAAAGGGGCAAAACTTAAAATACACACTATTAGGAGTTCTAACAGAATTATGCCCGGAGAATGGGTACGGCTATATTATTGGGAGGGTAGGCCATACCGATCCAAGCATGTGTACTTCATGCCACCTGTTCAAATAATCTGGAAGCTTCAAATCGAGAAGATAGGCCTTCGGATTTTTCTTGGTAGCGATAAAATCGAACAACCTATTGAAAAGTATGCCCATAACGATGGGTTAGAGTTGCAGGACTTCTTGGGTTGGTTCCCTGAGAAGTTTGAAGGATTTGTTTACTTCTTTTCACTGCCACATTGATATGGGCATGGAAAAGAAATGTAGGGTAGTATTATGCCATTGCGGTAAAGTTGTTTACGCCGCAGATGAAAAACTAGCCCAAACGGATACTGTCATTATAAGTGAGTTGCACAACTACATGCGCGAAAAGTTGAGAGTGAGAACAAAAGACGCACAGTTTGTGCGGGATAATTTCTCAGATCACAAAGCGAAGGATTGTAAGAAGAAGAAAACCGAAGTCACTGATTCTAATAACAATAACCAATTAAACCTATTCTAATTCAAATGAAAACTTTGGTTTTTATCTTTTGCTTGCTTTCCTTTTGCGCAGTTGCGCAAAAAAGAGATACCACAGCCAATAAAACACTGCTGTTTCACTTCAAACAGCCCGTGAAAAAATACAACCTCAAAAGAGCAATTGCCCCGGCAACCTTAGCGGCGGCTTCCGGCATGTTTTGGGGGTTAAATCAGGTGCTCCAGCACCACAACGCAGAGTTTTTTAAGACATTCCCCAATGCTTCCCGGCATTGGTTTGGCCCGGATAGCTGGAAAAACAAGTACAACAACAATGACCCGGATAAAGGTCGAAACAAGGTGCCGATTTGGTTTACAGACGGCTTGCACTTTACTGCATCATCAAACCAATTATGTGCGGTAGCCGTAGGCGCTACCATTGTGATCGGAAAAAGAAAGCCCTGGTGGCACTACTTAATTGATGTTGGTATTAGCGCTGTTTCTTATAGCGCAGGAAATTATTTTGCTTATGATCGCATTAAAAACTGATTTTATGTTACTTCCAAGAATTTGTTTTACTGCTGAAATTGAAAGCCACAATCATTTAGGTGAAAAGTTAAACGTGGTGGTTAACACTCGATTAAACCGGAATGATCTTATAATGCTATTAAGCAGCTTAGGGATAGAAATAGACCACTTTAGCCCATATTATTCGACGGCTAAGGGCAAACGCCGAACGTATGAAATTGCCTTACCAAAGGCAATTTTAACAAAGGAAGTTGAATTGTTTACTGGTATTAAATTAGGCGAGTTCAAACATGAACCGCATGTCACCATTTTTAGAACTAAACCAACATAAATATTATGAATATTCAAGATTTTGACCGCGCAAATGAGATCAATTCAGAGCTGATTCGCCTTCGTGAATATAAGGCACAAGTTGAGAAATCAAATTCAGTATGTTTCGGATATTCATCGACACTATTCTCAAATGCAAAAAGTGTAGAATTGATAGATTTAAAT
Source organism: Saprospiraceae bacterium (assembly GCA_027488935.1). GTDB lineage: Bacteria > Bacteroidota > Bacteroidia > Chitinophagales > Saprospiraceae > M3007. Next base: position 142,468 of record JAIYAP010000003.1, read on the forward strand.
AAAATCCAAAGTACTGGCAATGGTGTTCGCTTTAATTATTTTGGTGAAGATGAACGGAATGAATTGCTGTTTAAATCAAATTCGTTTCAAATTGCTAAAAAAGCTTTTTTGGATGAACTTGAAAAAGCGATAGTCGAACTTGAAACTGAATTTTCCAAACTAGGTAACGAATAATCCAATGGCAAGCCTCATGAAGTACCATGGGGGCAAATACAAACTTGCCCCATTCATCATAAGCCTAATGCCACAGCATCGGGCGTATGTGGAGCCATTTGGCGGTGGGGCCAGCGTGTTGCTACAAAAGGCACCTTGCATGAGCGAGGTGTACAACGACCTCAACAGTGAGGTTTATCTGGTGTTCAAAACGATCCGGGAACGCGGCGAAGAACTTGCGCACCAAATCGCGCTCACGCCATTTAGCCGCGACGATCTTAAATTAGCCTATGAACCGTGTGACGACGAGTTGGAGCAGTGTAGACGCTTTCTGGTGCGCTCGCACATGGCGATCAGCACGACCAGCCAGCATAAAAATTCCGGCTTTCGCGCAGCGATCAACAGCGGCGATTATTGCAGCCAGGCATTTACGTTTTCGAAGTTGCCTGAAATAATCCTGCAGGTGCGAAAAAGGTTGAATCGTGTCATTATTGAAAACACTGACGCATTCAATTTATTTGAACGATACGACCAAAAGGATACACTGTTTTTTGTGGATCCGCCATACCTCAACGAAACTAGGGGCCGGTCCAGTGTAAACCATGGATACAAGCACAATATGACCAATGAGCAGCATGCTGAATTGTGCGTGATACTCAAAAATTTGAAAGGCAAGGTTATCCTTGCCGGTTACGAAAATCCACTGTACGACGATTTTTTACAGGGATGGACAAAAGTAGTGCAAAAGGGGTTTTCTGAAAGCAGATTGAATCCAACTACCCAGGAGGTATTTTGGATAAACTATAAAAAACAAAGGCTCTTATTCGATGGAATAGGGGAGTAGACTTGAATTTGAACTTTAACTTTTCTTTTCATTTGGGGGTCAAAAGATGCAAGATTATTTGGCCCCTTTTTCAAAAAAAAGCATGGCACCTGAACAATTAGCAAACAGACTGAAAGACGCGCAAAGCCAGGCCAAGGCATTGCTTGGTGCGGAATATGCCACCAAAATAGAGTTGTACAAAGAGTTGATTTTAGGTGTGCGAAAATATGAACAAGTAGATGTACTCGATGCACTTCTAAAGTGTTGCGAGCACCCTGACATAAGAATCAACCGAGTTTCCGTAATACTCCTTACTGCTGCTGCGGTAGATATTATTGAAGCGGAAGAAGCGGTAACTGTAAAAAACTAAAGCAATGCAAACAGAAACTAAAACATGGGATGAAATACTCCTTTCATTCTGTCATAAAGATGATAAGAAAGCGAAATTTCCCGCAAGAATTGGGGATTTTGTTTTTGCTACAAACAGGACTAAAATTATTAAAATACCTGTTGGCTTACTGTCTGGAACATACCAGGAAAGGGATTTTTTTGACGTTGAAAAAATATTGGAAATTTATGAAAAAGACCAAGAGGTAATTGATAAAGTCAAAATTGAACGATGGCTGGAAAGATGCACAAAATATACAGTGTATGCTGATTGCGAGGAATGCAACGGCGACAGATACACACATTGCCCCTATTGTGATCACAAACAAAAATGTCACGAATGTAAGGGCACTGGACAGAGTAGCATTGAAACAGGGACATCCAGCGATGATGTGTGTGAATGGGATGGAATATACTTTACCTATCAACACATGGTAGACCTCCATACCATATACGAGAAATCTTCTTTAATCCAATGGGTTAAAAAAGGCCCATATCCAACGACTAATGTATTTAAAACAGATAACGGCGTTGAGATTGCTTTTGTAACCCTAAAAGTTCAAAAAGATGGCTAAGAAATTTGAAAAAATCGAAGAATTAAAAGCCTTAATGGCTTCCCTCAACAGTTATCTTCAATTCGAACGAAGCAGCCGGGAAGATAAAAGCAAGGTTGTGATTTTTGAATATGAAGGTGAACCACAACCCGGTGCATTGTTTTTATCCGACTGTATTGGAAATACAGTTGATCTATGCCAGGCGACTAAACGAAAGTTTAAAAATCCAAACGGCAGGATGGTGTATTCCAAGATAATTCAAACACTAATTGCCGATGCTCGATTACAGCTGGGCAGCCCGGTGAATGGTGTTTGGAAAATTCCTGATCTTTAAAAAACCCAAGATCATGCAAACGGACTTTCCAACAGAATACCACACCCTAACCATAAAGGGAGTGTACAACACAAAAAAAAAGCAAATAGGGTGGAGGCTTGTAGCATTATGGGGCGACGAAGAAAAAGGAGAAGGTACCCGGTTTGGCCCTGTTTTTCCGGAATCACAATTGGACGCATGTGAGCATCTAGCCGATGAACTTGAAAAGAAATACGGACTTCCTATTTCATGGAACGCGCTTTTTAGCCATTTTTCAGGAATTGAGGTTGGGGACAAACTGGATACCACTGATGGAATGGGCGTTGTTCACGAAATAAGGCCGGGTATATTCCCCCTTTTAGTTCAACTTGACAGTGGGGGATGGGCATGGCAAAATCAAAGTAATATTATTAAAATATACCCTGTTAAAATACCTATTTCATGCCAATATTGAATTATTCCACCAAAGTTGCCCCTGAAAAAACCGTGTCTGATATTCAGGCGCGATTGGTCAAAAACGGAGCCAGGCAATTGAATTTCGATTACAACGAAAATGGGGAACTTAGAGCATTGACATTTTGCATGAACTTTGACAATTTGCCTGTTTTCTTTTCGCTTACACCAAGCATCGAAGGCGTTTTGGAGGCAATGCGGAAATCAGGAGCACCCAAAAATTTTCTCAATACTGCCCAGGCTTGCAAGGTTGCATGGCGGATTGAAAAGGACTGGATCGAATCGCAACTGGCTAAAATAGAAGCGGGTTTGGCATCACCGCTTCAAATATTTTTACCGTATGCCATTACCAAAGATGGTTCAACATTTTATCAAAAAATCGCGGAAAGCGGTTCAAAACTCCTGCTTTAAAAATGGCTGAACAACTCGACGGCTACACGGTAATCTACCATGTAAAATTAGACAAGGACCGATTTTGACTTACTGAAAGCCAAGCAAAAATGGAAGATTTAGCGGAGGAGTATGCTGTTTGCGCATCACCAAAATCCAATGCAGGTTTGCTGGTGTATGCAAAGTACAACGGAGAATGGCAGGTTAACCCTTGGACAGTTCGGTTCCTTGTACGGGATTTATTGGAACAAATCGGTATTGTAATTCCTGTTTAATTCAAAAAAATGAAAAATTGGAGATCAACATACCCTTATGTTGGCGTAAAGAGAACCCGTCAATTTGAGGATGAAAAGTTCGAAATTTCAGACAGTATGCCGCCAACAGTAGTTGGTAAAAATATTGATCTTCAAACAGTTTATTTTGTATTAGAGGATGCAAAACGCTTTCTTTCCGACAAGTGCCGTCGTGGACATAGGTTAAATGCCGTTAAACTTAATCTATTTGAGGTTCAAGAATTAATTAACCAGATTCAGGACTTTATTGATGAAAGAGCAGATACAAAGAAATAGGCTGGCTGAAATGGCAATGCAGGGCGCTAAAATTGCCAACCTAGGTAAAATGTGTAACACTTGCGCATTTAAACTTGATTCACCAGCAAACCTGGAACCGCACAATATCCAAGCTGCGCACGAGTGTCTTGCTGGCAATGATATGCAGTTTAACTGCCATAAAGCGCCCGGAATTGATAAAAAGATTAAATGTAAAGGATTTATGTATGCCAAAGCATATTTAAAATCCATTGGTCAATAAATTGGTAAAAAACGGTATAAAGAATGAAAAAACAAAACGTCAACCCTATTGCCATATTAATGAAAGTTGTCCTTTCCGTGTATTTTATTGTATGGGCGGTAGGTACAATTATCGTGATGGTGTTTTTTAGTTCCTGTAAAAAGGAATACCCATGTGGGACGCCAAACCGATATGAAATAAAAATAAAATGCTTACTCGTAGGCCCAAAAGGCTGCGTCAAAGATGAAACAGATGGAAAGGTGTATTTCACCTATGACGCAATTGACATTGTAACGGGTGAGGTTTTTTGGGAAGATCAAGAATTGAAATCGCCAAAACATTCAGGCGAACTGGTGGAGTATTGCACCTGTTCAGAGATTCAAAAATAAAATCAAAATGATCTACTTCATAGGTATCCACCACAAGCCAGGACTTCCGGCACTGTGCTCCACAACGCAGAGCGGAAAGAAGATTGACGCTGTAATCAAGCGCCTAAATCAACCATGTGAAAAGGTAAACCTGTTTTCGACTGATTACATACCCGATAGACAGTCGGGTATGTACCAACTTGAGCGCAACAATTTTTTACTATCCGTGCCTATGGAATGTTGCACGATTGTATTGCTTGGGAAAGCGGTAGTGGAACATTTCCCTTTTGGATGCTACCAGCTTTGCAAGGTTATAAAGTTTCGACACCCGGCATTTTCGCCACCTACATTCGTTGACGACCTTGTTTCATTATTGATGTAAAACTGATGTACTTCCAACGTAGGCATAACAGGTGAAGATTTTTGGCAAGATCAAGAATTAACATTGCCAAATTACAATGGAGAACTGGTGGAGTATTGCACCTGTTCCAAAATTCAACAATAAAACCAAAATCATGAATATAATTAAAATTGAAGAATTGGCCAGAATTGGCCGTGTTTCACAGTGGATCGTTAGGTTTGAAATTGACCTTACCTCTGAAATTGGGATAATTGGGAACAATCTTAATGAGTTTAATAAAGACATAAAATCGTTAAATCTACCCGTTTGGGTATTTAATACGGTTAATCCAAGATTCGTTTACTTAGGATTAAATTTTGGAATATTATCAATCACTGAATTTGATTGATTTTTGGCTAACGGATGTACTGCCGATTCAGAAATTCAACAATAAAACACGATAATCAAAATCATTTCAGCATGAGAAACATTACACGCATCATTGTAATCTACGCCTTCCTTGGAGGCTTAATCGAAGTGAAAAAGGCGCAAAATCAGCAGCCGGTTCAACCACATTTTCAAAAAAATGTAGGAAGCATTGAGGCTAAACCCTTAGTGCGGTCAGTCCATCCCGGAACCACTGAATTGAAACCGCGCTAAAATTGATTCCTTCCTGTCAAGGCCCGTTCAACCAATTGTTGAGCGGGCTTTGCTGTTTTTAATACCCTTTTTTATCCCAAAAACACCTAAATTAACCGCATTATTTGTGTGTTTCAAAAATAGGAACCATATTTGCAACATGAATATGGACGATCCTACCATAATTTTCTGGAAAACGATGTACCAAACCGCGCTCAAGCACGGGTTGAAAGCATGCATGCCAGGTATTGATCCAACGATCAATAAGGTTTGCCAGTGCTATATATTTCATATCCCTTTGGATGCGGCCGAGTTTGCTGCCGAGGTTGTGAAAAACAAAAAACTACCCAAGTTTTTCATTTACTTAAGTATGGATCATTGCCTTACCGGGATTCGAACGGTGGTCAGCGACGAAGAAGAAATCGCTTACGATGCACAAGTAAATGCGTTTCATGCTCAAAACTAATGGATACTAGCGCCTACATAAAGCAAATTTTATCCGCCTTCAAAAAAGGCGAGAAACTCAACATTACGCATTTGCGTAAGTTGGGAAAGGCGGCTGGTTTGACCGAAAATGACCGGTACCTGATGGAGTTGGCCGAACTGGCCTGGACGAAATACTACCGGGATATTGTCCTTAATTCATACGATATTCAGCCGATAGAAACCTATCAAAAAATCGTTGAATTTTACAAAACCGTTCAACCCTCGTACACGGTCAAAGATTCAACAAAGCGCATTTTTCAGCAATACTCAACCGCAGCGCCCATTGGCTACCTGATGGGTTGGTTTTGTGACCAAGGATTGCAGGAGCCGAAAGTATTTGAGCCAAGTGCCGGTAACGGTCTGCTTACGATATACTACCCACCAAAAAATGTGTCGGTCAACGAACTTGATAATATTCGCCGCACAAACTTGGAAGGGCAGGGGTATGCAGCCGTAACCAGTATGGATGCAAGTGTGCGCTTTCCGGCAAGCATGAAGCAGCAATACGATGTGATTATTACCAACCCGCCGTTTGGCAAGTTGGGTGAAACGGATCGCACATTTGGCTACCCGTTCAAAGAGATAGATCACATCATGGTTGCCGTTGCCCTGGAAACCATGCGCGACACTGGTCGTGCTGCCATTTTGATCGGCAACCATACCGAATACAATGAGGACGGCCGTATCAAAAGTTTTCGGGCATTTTTCGATTACTTACACCGGCATTTTAATGTGGCTACCATGATCAACATAGATGCCGCCAAACTGTATTCAAAGCAGGGCACCTCTTTTGATCTTCGCTGCATCCTAATCAATGGGCGCAAAAAGCAGCCCATTGGCTACGCTCCTACAAAAGTACAAGCCCCCGAGTATGAATGGGTGGTGGATGATTTTGAAGGTCTGTATGAAAGAGTAGAAACGGCCAGGAATCGGGAATTTATAAGCATTGAGCAACAACTTCAACAGTACAAAAAACAACTTTCGATATGATTCTTTTCGCTTTCAAAAAAGTATTTGAAAACACTACCGATGCGCTTTTAGGCGCTGCTTACACCAATAAATTTCATTGGGAAGGCATTCAACAAGCAATTTCGGATCGAGTGTATTTTTTAATCGAAGATAAGATCAAGGAAGAACCTGGGTTTATGCTCGAGGATATGAATGATGCCGAAAATATACATTATTCAATACTAAATTCAGATGAATACTGTAATTTCCTCATTGAACTAAAAGGGAAATTTGACCAGATACCGGAGGAAGAAATATCGAATTATGTTCGACAAAAGTATGAATACATGGAAAGTACAAAGTTCGATGGCCAGGCATTTAAATTCAACCTTGATGCGGAAGTGGACGAACAGGAACGTGAATCGTTGACATTTGACCAGTTTTGGCAAATGATTCAAGACCGAAACAACGCATAAAACCACCCCAACCCAAATGACCGACATAAAAAAACTACAAGCCCTGGACGTACAAGCCAGGGTACAGGCTACCCAACAAGAAGAAGAAGAAACCGAGTATGTGGGCGGTTTACTTCCTTATCGCCCCATGAGCGCTGGTACTTCATTGGAAGTAAGTACGCCATCGGGTATGGCCTACGAAATCCGACAAAGCCTGTTGCGCCTACGCGATGAGGTGTATGATATTGATTGGTACGTTACCAAAAAATTGAAGTACACCAACCCACAGGAGTTGTATAAATATTTCAGCGCCGAACAAATTGATGCACTCGCATTGGGTATTTACAACAGCGAACGCGGGGAGGGTATCATAGTCGGCGACCAAACCGGCATCGGTAAAGGTCGTATCGCCGCAGGTATGTTGCGATATGCTGCCAAAAATGGAAAGCCGGGTATCTTTTTCACCGTAAGCAGCTCGCTTTTTAGCGACATATACCGTGACCTATTCGACATCGGCACCCGTGATTTGGTCCCGCTTGTTATCAACACAGGCGACAAAGAAGCCCTGATTACCATCCAACTTGATGCAGACACAAGCATGTACCTGCACGAAATGGACGAGTACCAAGGCGACCAGCGGTATCAACCAAAGACATACCAACAATTAAAAAGCCTTATTGAAGGACGCGAAAGCATGCCCAAAGGGTATGACATCGTGTTGGTGACATACAGCCAGGTCAGTTCCGATATGGTAGCAAAAGAGGCGCTTTTAGGGGCCAAGAATAGCAGTAAAAAAGTAAAAGAGAATGGATCGCAATGGAAGCCGGACTTTGTCAGTGCGGTGGCCAGTGGTGCAGTGATCATCATGGACGAGGCGCACAAAGCGGCTGGTTCCGATAGTATCATTGGCCAATACTTCAAAACCAGGGTATTGAACAACTGCGATGGATGCCTGTATTTGTCGGCCACATTTGCAAAGCGGCCCGATAACATGCCGGTTTTTGCCATCAAAACTTCAATATCCCATACAAACCTGTCTTCAGAAGGATATAAGTTAGCCTTTGAAAAAGGCGGTGTCGCCTTACAGGAAATTGTTGCCGGAGAATTGGCCAAGAGTGGACAAATGGTGCGCCGTGAACGCTCCATTGACCCGGATGCCTTCGAATACGTCTTTTTAGACGAGGATGCTGAAAAGCATAAAGTGATCTATGATGCCGTTGCCCGATTAGTTCAGCGTATTTCACAGTTTGAGCGCGACTACATCACGCCGAAAATTGCGGAAATTAAAAAGGTCTATACGGACCCGGAAACAAAAGCCCTAAGCAAAGGATTGGGTGACCGGAGGAGTGAGTTCTTCTCCAGTGCGCACAACCTAGTACGCCAGGTGTTTTTTGCCATTAAGGCGAATGAAGTAGCACAGGCGGCTATCCGGTTGCTGAATGACAACAAAAAGGTGGTGATCGCTTTTGCGCGCACCATGGCCAGTCAAATCCAGCAATTAGGCTTAAGCAACGGCGACGTTGTTGAAAATGATTCATTCCAAATTATTTTCAAAAAAAATTGGGATAAAGCCCGTCAATACAGCATTGTTGAAAAGGGCGAAGAAAAAAGCGCTGCAAAGGAGGACGACCAAAATCAAAGCGATGAGGATGGTGCTACCATTGATCCAAATTCAAAAGTTGTACAAAGTTGGCAGTTCGAATTGGAAGATTTTGAACCGGAGGCACAGGCCGAATATTTGGCGATTGAGGAAGATATTACTTCTTTAAGCCAATTAGATATGTCGATCAGCCCAATTGACGTACTGATCAATACCATCCAAGCGGCAAAAAAGCCCGCGTATGTAGATGGGCATGAAAACGGCAACTATATTGTACATGAATGCACCGGGCGATCCATGCAATTACGGCGCGATGGGAAGGATCTGGTGTATAGAAATTACAAAGCAAATAAGGTCGGATTTTTTGCCGATTTTAACCGGGGTGATGCGGATGTTTTACTTATCAACCAAAGCAGCGCTACCGGAGTATCAGCCCACAGTTCAGCAAAATTCAAAGATAAACGTCAGCGCGTGATGATTATTCACGAGCCAGAATTGGACGTAAATATTGAGGTGCAAAAATGGGGACGTATCGACCGCACGGGTCAGGTGAATCGTCCTAAATACTACTACTACTCCACCAGTATTGCGGGCGAAAAACGCCTGTTTATGGTACTGAAAGGGAAATTGCGTTCACTTTTTGCCAACACTTCCGGCAACCAAAAAGCGAGTGATACACAGTTAGAAAGCCCTGATTTTTTCAATAGGTTTGGCGATAAAGCAACACGCGCATGGCTGGATGCCAATATTGATATTGCCTACAAAGTTCGATTGAGCAAAGAGCAAATGGAAGATGCAGCCGCTCGAAATTGGCGCGACAAAAATGCCGGAGCCGACCTGGTGAACGGAATTGCTGAAAAATTCGCCAGGTACATTGCTTTTTTAGAAACAGACGAGCAAGACCGCGCTTATTCAGAAATTTTGTCGGAATACGACGGATTGATAAACGAGGCAAAATCATCGGGCACTTACGACCTGGAGGCCGAATATATCGACCTAAAAGCGGAAGTACTCGAAAGAAGCATTTTTGTGTTGGGTACCGGAAAGAAGTCCCCATTTGGCAGGCATGCCGTCAATAATAAGGTATCGGCACGGGTAACCAAGCGCCCTATGTCATTTATAAAGGTCCAAGAGGCAATCATTCTTGGGTTAAAAGGCGGTAATGTATCATCCATTGCTCCATTTGTAAATGAATTTGTGAACGAGTATAAGCAAGGCCGTGCTGCTTTGCTTGATTCAAAATTGGCGGATCTTTCTGAAAAAATGGCCGAATTACAAGAGAAGAACGCCTCCAGACAGGCTGAATATGAAAAGAAATTAGCGAAATATGAGGCTGTGAAAGCAAAAGGAGAAGAAGGTGAAAAAGAATTAAAAGCACTAGAGGTAAGTGAAGCATCAGTCAAAAATACACTTACTAAAATAAGCGATTTAGAGGATAATATAGACGCTGCGAGGGCGAAAATTATATCCGAAACTAACAATGGTGTTTCAGTGCTAAATTTCTTTTACCCAGGCCGACCAGTAGTGTATGACGACCAACAAGGCGTTACACACAACATGGTAGTAACAAGTGTGGAGTACGTGAAAAAGCCGGGTGAAAGTACTCGGTATAATGCAGCAAACATAGTGGTTAAATGTGCAGTGTACGGACCGGACCGGACACGAACTATGAAATTAAATGATGATCGTATAAGCCGGTGTATGGCAGTAACCCAGGCAACGCCAACGGACTATCTTGAGAACATTCTATACAATTGGAATAAATCGGATGAAAGCGGTGGGCGTAGGGAAGAACGTAACATCATTAATAACAATATCCTTTTAGCAATTGGGAAAGCGGCAGAAGGGAAATTGGTTCGCTACACGAGCGATAAAGGCGCGTTGCTGAACGGTATTTTGTTGCCCCCAAGTGATAAAACGGCAACGGGCGTTCCTAAAAAAATAAAAACGTTATTGCCTCTAAATAAAGGCATTGACAAGGTAACAAGTTTAGGTAAAAATGAACTGTTTTTCCCAAGTAGTGATTTTCATACGGTCAAAGAACCCCATTTTAATGGTGCAGGATCGGCAGGTGTTTATTTTAACCTTCCAAGCACCTCAAAGTATAAAACAGTGTGGGGGAATGAAGTATTAATTGATTTAATCCTTCAATCGGAATCTGACAAAAATGCAGGATTACCCAAGGCATTTCAGAAATACACGGGTAATTTGTTTACCTGTGCCATTTTGATGAAAAATGTACCCGAATTTGTGGAAGAACTATACCGGGTAACCGGATGGGAGTTTGAAAGCGGTTCAATTGCATACGTTGAAACAGACGATGCGCCATTACCCGAAGTAACCGACGACCGTGTAGTTACAATTAGCCGGTATATCCTTTCAGATACCACCAAGGAAATACCTACCATCCAAGGGTATTTAGGTCAATATGATGAAAACGGCAAAACAATCGTAGAATTTATTGATCTGTTGTCTACCAAAGAAAAGATTGAGTATGGCTTGCAGCCTTACTTCAAAAACATGCACGAAAGTGTATCAAACTGGTATCGAGTTGCAAAAAGCAACGGTGTCCCTATGCCTACCATCCCGGATCAATACGATTATGATGCAATGATCCAAACGTTGTCCGAATTTTTGGCCGCGAACAGGAACGAGGCTGGCAACCGCGAGTTTGAGTTTGGCCCATTTTCATTCAGAGTGTTGGCCACTGGCTTACTCGAAGTGCTGAAAGGCCGTAAAACAAGCAACGAAACCCTAAAGCATTTTAAATCCCAACTAACCGTATGACACTTGAACAAAAAATAAAGTCCATTATTGGAGAAGGAACAGGGATTAAACTTACCCGTCCTCCAAAGTCTGATTCAGTATTGGCCGATGATCCAATTTTTTGGAAAGTAATCGACGACATACAAATAGGTAACAACGTGTTTCTGGTAGGCGAGGCCGGTACTGGTAAAACCGTAATGGCTGAATCAGTTGCGCGTGCCCTGGTGCGTGAATTTGTAACCATCAACTGTTCACAATGGACCAGCCCTGGCGAAATCATTGGCGGAGAAACAATCACCGGATACCGGGAAGGCAAATTGTTCACATGTTGGCGCAAAGGGAAGTTGCTGGTGCTCGACGAAATGCCGAAACTGGATCCAAATACTGCGGGCTTGTTCAACGATGCCTTGGCAAAAACAGCGGCGCCGAAAGGCATGGGGATTCTCACTGATCCCAATGGCGAAACCTACGACAAAAACCCAAAATTCGGGTGTATTGCAACGGGTAACACCACGGGCAAAACCGTAAGCGCCAAATACGGCGGTAATAACCAGCAAGATGCTTCTCTTTTGGACCGTTTTTCGGGTTCCTACTACTTCATTGGGTATGATGAGAAAAAAGAGGCAAAACTGACGTTCAGAGCAGTATTCAATATTTGCAGGTCAATCAGGAACGTAATAATTGCACAGCAGGGCGACGACATTATGACCTTGCGCACCATGCTCAACCTAAATCGCGCATACGACCTGGAAATGCGCCGTGAACTTGGAGAGGAGCCTGAAAATGAATTTGGCAAAACCCTCAAAGACGCAATCGAAAGTTACCTGGCTACTTGTGATCCCGATATTCAGGTAGCGATTCGTGAAAGTGAAGATATTGACCTGGAAAAATTCTACAATTCATACCGAAATACCAAGCAATACTTGGAAGATCGGAAGCGCTTTGAAGGATAATGGCGAGGCTTATAGGTCAAAAGGCACTTGATATTACTACCGCGAAATCAAAAGCAGGTGGTGGCAATACAAAAGCCAAGGGTGGTACATCATCTAAGGCTTCGAAGCCTGTTGCTCCAGTTCAGCAGCAAAATGCTTTTTCACAAAGTGAACAAGTTAAACAACCTGAACCACCCCAAAAGGTGGTTTTATATAAAAAGATAAATGGCGTTTATTACTTTGAATTTCAAAGTATTAAAGCAATAGAAAACTGGACTGAGCGTAAACTAAAATCATTAAGCGCTGAAGGGGAAAAAGTAATAGGTCTACTTAGGCAAACCGTTGAAAGTAATTACAATTCAAGCGAATTTTATTATGCCAATAGTCCAGAAGAAGTTTACAACGCACAAAAGTTTTGTGCTTGGAATTTAGTTCAAAAATATCGAATTAGGCTACGTTCAGAGTTGAAAAAACTTGTAAACATCAAGCAAAAAAATGATGTAGAAACAAAACGGCTTGAATATAATGATCGTGAATTAGGAGCCTTTTCATTTGATCGGGCTGCTATGCGATTGCGAACCCAATACCCGCCAAAATCGGTTCGACAACTTCGTATTGCATTGAATGGAAGCGATGGAAGCAAGATTGTGAGTGACAATAAACGATCATTTGCGTATTTCAAAAATATTCTAAAGCCAAAACCAAGTATTCGTATTTTTTTGGAACAATCAGGATATGGGGATGGCGTTGTGTACCAAGGACTAGCACCTTATTTTCTTGCAGAAATGTTAATGCAAAAAGGATACAAAGTTGAAATAAATGGAATTAGGGCAATCGAGAATGATGGAGTGTCTGTTTTCACAAAAACATTGTTGAAGAAATTCAATGGGGAATTAAATGCAAATACAATATTGTTTGCATCATCTGACCCAAGGTATATAAAATGGAAGATGTGGAACTACACAGTATGTCAATTAGATGATTTAAATCTTACACCTGGACGTTGGGGAATCCATAGCACATATTTTTCGAGATATTTTATAGAAAAAAATCTTATAAATCCGCGCGAAATTCCACTTTTAATGCAAAATGCAGATTCGGAAGAATCTATGTTTTCGGTCATTGAAGAAGCCTACGATTTCATCATAATGTCACAAAACAACCAACGATGAAAAACCAAAGTTTCATGGACAAGATAATCGCGGATTTGACCACAGACTGTAAGGAATGTGACCACTATTGCGAGGAGTTCATTTTGTTCAAAAATAACATTGTACAAAACCAGTGGTTTGCGCGATACCGGCGCACTGACGTATCCGGGGGCACTGGCCGCGAAGAGTTTCGATGGATATGCTACGACCTAAAAGGAAACCGGATTGAATGTGATCCGGTTTTTACTGATACACAAATACGTTGGCATTTTTACAATGCCATGGTGCTCGTAAAGCACTTGCCAAACTGCAAAAACAACTACCAGGCAATCACCCAAAAATCACACAATGTATAAACTATCAACATTAACCCCACTTGAATTGGTCCAGTTGGGTAAAATGCCCATTCCAAACCAACAAAAGATAATTGAAAAAACAGGCGAGCCGTTGTTGCCCCTAGAAGTATTCAATTACCTCAAAGACCTTACTGGAGGATTCCAAAAGTCAAATGATTTGGCCCTAGAGGTCGATACTTTGCTCTACGAACTGGCAGAACGCCAGGGCGTATTGAAAGGCGCTTCAAAAACTACACCTGCACCCAAGCCAGCGCCCAAGCCGGTAAATCCCAAGGAAGAACTCACAGGAGCCATTGAAACACTGGAGGTATCCCTTGAATTTGTTTCAGGACCCGATAAGGATGCCATTCAAAACGCGATATCTGCTTTGCGCATCGCCCTTGAATTTTCGTAAATTTAGAAAAATTTACATAAACCACATAAACCACATAAAAACATGACACAAGAAGAACTACAAGGCAAAATTTCCAAAATGGAAAGCGGCCTGAAATCCGGTGCAATCCCGGAGGGCGCTCGCGCTAGCGTGGAAGCCGCTTTAAAAACGGCTAAAGCAGAACTTGAAAAAATGTCAAGTGCTGCACCTGCTGAACCTGCTCCTGCCAACGATCCAGTACCCAAAGCAAAGCCAGGTCCAAAAGCCCGTGAAAAACGTGCAAAAAAGAAGGCTGCCCCATTTACCGGCAAGGCGGTTGATCGTGATGGCAACGAAATTGAGGTAGGCGATATGGTTGAAGTACTTGTCAAAGGCGAAACATTTGATGCCCAGGTAATCAACTTGAAAAAGGTTGAAGGCGGCGGCCACCAGGTACGCTACAAAGATGCTTCCGGAAAGGTGAAAACGCCCATGCTTCAGCCCGGTGCAATCATGCTGAAAACCAAAGGCGCTGGTGTACTCGACATTAAAAAGCCAATGCCGGCAGATAAGGTAAAAAAGGCAGAAACGCATGATCGCGTAGACTGTGAAGACAATCAAAACATCTTGATCACGCCTGAGGGCATTGTAGAAATTGACGTACCCAACGTCGCGGATCCAGCAAAAGGCGACCGCATTTTGGCGCATCCCGATGGAACCCCAATTGCAGTAATTGAAGGCGCTGAAAAAGGAAAGCATTTCAAGAAAACCAAAGAAGTAAAAACGAGCACAGACAAAAAAGGTCAGGTTAAAATTGACATCGAGGACGCACCGGAGGATGCAGCCAAACAAAAAGATAACGACGATAAAACAAAATACACCAAGGTGAAGGCTAAAAAGCCTACCGGCAAGTGTGAGTTTACCCGCGAACAAGCCAAGTCACCATCGCTCATGACATTCCTGGAAGGCATGCGTATGATGTGGCATGATGGTGAGAGTAAGGACAAGATTGTAGGCGTGTACTACATTCGTGAAACGAATAAAATTGTGCTCAAAATTAAGGTGTATGACTTTTTGGACCTTTTTGGCACCATGAAATACTTTGCCGTATGCCCTGAATCGGGCAAATTGACAAAGCACGAAAAGCCCGTGCGCGGTACCTATTCCGTCCTGCTTGGTGAAGATGCAATGAAGGAATATTACCGACACCCATTTAGCGCATCTTGTAAGCGCGTAAGCCGTGCACTGTACGTCGAGTGTTACAAAAACGGCGCATGCAGCACAGAAAAGCAGCAGCGGTTGTACCAAATTTTTGCACAGAAATGCAGCCGAAAAGAAAACGAGTACAGCCGCGAATACATGAAGTACGCGCATGCCAAAACCGCTGAAAAGTGGGATGGCTACACTGGCAAAAAAACCTACTCGCAGATTTTCAAAGAAGTCCTTGCAGATTTGCGCAAGGCATAAACCCTGAAACCAATGCTTATACTTTCGATTGTGCTGGTAGTTGTTTCTATGTTTAAGGACGATCTTTCAAAATGAAACCCACCACTAAACCAACCTCAAAAAATGAGTTTTTTCAGTGATATATTGAAACAAAAGATATTTGACGCTGAGCGCGAATATCAAGAAGATGTACTTGATGAAGGTAATAAAACCCGATGTGGCACATTTTCAGGCACCAAGTTCGGTATAACGCCAAATGCCTGGCAAAACTATACCGGAGTGAAATGTCCTGACAAGGCTACCATGCAGGCGATTACCTTTGAACAGGCAGTTAAATTCATGAACTGGTATGGCAAGTTTTACCGTGTTTGGGAAATAGCCGATCAGGATTTTGCCGAATTGGTATTCAATTCATTTTATGGAAATCCAACAGAAGCGGCAAAAACGCTCCAACAAGTATTGAATACGCGAAACTACCGTCTTGCAGAGGACGGCATTATGGGCAGCCGAACTATTGCGGCCGTAAATGTTGAAGCAAGTAAGGATAAGGTAGGCTTATACAACCAATATCGCCAGGCTTGGGCCGACTATCTTGCCAGTATTGGCAGCATAAGATTTGGTGTTGGCTGGAAAAACCGTATGGATACCTATTTCCCACCGATCATCGAACAACCGGATTATGTGCAACCTTCCGCACCCAAAAAGTATGGATGGGAGTTGTTCAAAGCTCGCTTATCGGGAGCGCTTAAAAGCCGAACTGATGCCATTTGGGTGTTTGGTAGCCTCATTGGTTTAGGGATGGTTGTTGTTGCTGTTCGAATGAATGCAAAAAAATAGATCATGCTAAAAGGCATTTTAAAAAACCAAAAAATTCAATTAACCCTGTTTGCCATCGCGTCAATCGCGTCAATTATTGCTACTTGGTTCCTATACCGCCGATTATTCCGGGATGGTATAGGAGCCACTGGCTATTTTGACGATGAGGGAGGCCTTGGCGACGAAATAACAGAAGATATGGCAAAATATCCCACTTACGGGCAACAGCCCGTTATTCTCGACCATTTCAAAATCAGTGAATTTGACAGCCCTGATGCGCCTGGTTCTGGTAATAAGATGCGTGTACAGTTTCTTATGATGTACAACGCGGCCAGAAACAAAGCGGGCATCCCCTTTGTAATCAATAGTGGATATCGCACAACGGCTCACAATATCCAAGTAGGAGGCGTTCCTAAATCGTCGCATACTCGGGGATGGGCAGCCGATACAAAAGCTTTGACTATTGATCAACAGGCTGCAATCGTACGCGCTGGACGTGAAGCGGGATTTACGCGGTTTGGTATCTACAAGACATTCATCCACATGGATTGTGATCCGGCCAAAAAAATGAACGTTGCTTGGTATGGGAAAAACACGAATGTTGTAGCCAAAGGAGGCGATTTTGTGAAAGCAGGATTCCCGTTTGATCCATTTACGGTATAATAAAAAATATAATTATAATTTGTATGATTCCATGTAACACATTATATTTGTGTCATTCATGAGATTATATACAATTGGAAAACACAGCGCCCGACAGGTAAAGACCTGGCGGGCGTTTCCTTTTTTATTCTAAGCGAAAGGATACCGTCCCTACGCTAGTTTTTACTATATGATTTTGAGTATCAATGCCCACCATTACCGATATTAGTAGGTACAGTGGCGTTTGCATGTATAGCCAAGATTTTCGGGCTATTTTGCCCGAGCTGTACCCCGCAATTTCGGCAATAGCGCTCCATGGAACGTTACCATGAAGGTACCTCCGTTCCATATCTTCAGATCCTTCCTTTAAAATCGAAGGCTTCATCTCCTCTAAAAAAATATCAACTTGTTGGGTGGTAACTAAACCCGATTCAATACTAAATCCAGGGACAGATAGACTTTGTGTTTTTGTGAGCACCATTAACTTTAGCACATCTTCTACACTAAATCGGTCTTTGTGTAGCGCCCGGTGTACGCTGCTTTTGTTCGCGTATCCCAACGGTTCAGCCGCATCGGACATGCTTACACCTGTGTCAAGCATTGCATTTCGGACAGCACTTTGTAGTTCCGATACTATATGCATTATTTGCAATATATTTGTTTGTTTCATCTTTTGCCAAATGTACCCACGAAAGGTTACACAAATATAAGGTTTTATTTTAACTCCATAGATGCAACGGCATCATAGAATTTTCTGATACTATCCAGCGCCTTACGTTCGGCGTAAATTTCAGACACTTCGGTGGACTTAATCCCTAGGATATTTTTCACATCGTCACGATCCATGGCGCGGTCATTAATGATAATTTCACCAGCAAAGTGACGGCCGTAATGTGATGTGATAGGTCTACCAATAACCAATACGGAAATAGCCTGTAATTGAGCTATGAAGTTATTGTAAGTTGATCGCTTCAACAAATAACCATCTTGCTGAAAATCTAGCAAATTTTCAGCATCCCATTGGGTAATGGGCACCACCGCTGCGGTTTTCGTCTTTTTTTTGGGCTTTATAAAGTAACGATACATAACGCCATCTACCTCTTCCTGTGTGTAATGCTGTTTTTGAATAAGCATACTTTCACTCCAACGCGCGCCACGGCAACAAATGAAAAAGCATTTCAGTGTTTCCTTTTCATTATCAGTTGCTTTTTGCATAAAATAGTCTTTTAACAGCAAGTATTCATTAACCGTAATCTGCTTTTTATCAGACAAGCGGTTTATTTTTAAGGTTCTTTCAAAAGGGTTTTTTATATCTATTTGTTCTGATTTTAGCACTTTGTTAAATACTACTTTTATATTCCTACAATATTGGGCAGCGATGTTATCATTATGCTTTTCAGTCAATATGCTCATAAAATTGGTAACATCTTGATTTTTTATATCAAAGATTGAAGTGTTGCCTAAAATATTAATATAGGCTTTAACAGCAACCTTATACGCCTTATGGGTTGCCTTGCTAATGATTCCTTGAGATTTCTCTTCATCCAACACTTTGACAAAACTTTCGTAGAGCATGATAGGTGGCTTTTCTTCACCAGATAAAAAAGCCTTGAATGTTTGAAACGAAAACTGTTTTTTATCATCTGACATTTTTAAAACTGCCAGCGTTGCTTGCTCAAGCAAGTTATTCAAAGCCATGTTTATACGTGCAGCACTTTCCCCGCCTAACATTGCTGACCTGGAACGAACTTTTGTTGCAATGGGATCCCAATCTTTTTCAAGTACCTTAAAGCCAGTACTTATGTAGTTTGTCTTATAGTTATGTGCATATCGAATGTATAGCACCTTCCTCCCGTAACGATCTTTACGGCCATGCAACACAATGGTAACGGTAGGTAACTGTTTCATCACCAGTCAATAAATTGGTAAAGAATATAATAGGCAATAGCGCCTAATAAAACCCACAAGACAAAAGAAAATGCAAAAATACCAATAAACGGCCTGATAAAACGAGATAAACGGCCAATTATGAAAAAAAAAAAATAATATCCTGTTAACCTTCGAATGCATACGAATTGCCGTACTTTTGCACGCTGCTAAAGCAATCGGCAGTTCAAATCAAAGCCCCATTCCACTCTTTCTTACCAGCAGCAATGGAATTTTCTTCCGATTTATCGCAACTGATCCGTGTGCCACAAAATGTGGCCATTCTTTCGCACCGCAACCCCGACGGCGATGCGATCGGCAGTTCGCTTGCCATGCAACACTATTTGGCCCAATACGGCCATACTTCCCACGTAATTTTCCCTTCCGAATTTCCAGTAGAATTTGAAGCCCTGCCCGGCGCAGAAGAGGTTTTGATCTGGGATATCCATACCGAGGAGTGCAAACACGTGCTGGCCAAGAAAAACCTGTTCATTTTCCTCGATTTTAATGCATATAACCGGATTGATCGCCTGGGCGATTACGTGAAAGACCTTCCAGGGTCGCGCATTATGATCGATCACCACTTGTATCCCGACCCGATTGCGGACTTTATTTTCTCGGATACCGCCGCCAGCAGCACCTGCGAAATGGTGTATCAGTTTATCGTCGGCATGGGCGACCACATGAAAATTACGCCGATGGTGGGCAAGTGCATTTACACCGGCTTGGTGACGGATACCGGCTCGTTCCGATATGCCACCAACCCCAATGTGTACCGCATCGCCGCTGACTTGGTGGAACGCGGCACCGATGATACGGCCGTGCAGGATATGATTTTCAACTCCCAAACGGAAAAAAACCTGCGCCTGCTGGGTCATTGCCTGAGCAACCGCATGGAGTTTTACCCGGAATTTAGAACCGCGTTGATCTGGTTGTCTAAAAAAGATTATGAGCAGTTCAATATCCAACGTGGTGATACCGAGGGCATTGTAAATTATTTGCTCAGTGTGCGGGATGTCAAACTGGCGGCTTTTATCCACAACCAGCCTACGGTGGTCAAATTGAGTTTGCGCTCCAAAGGCGACCTGGATGTACAGGAAATTTGCAAAAAACACTTCAACGGCGGGGGGCACAAAAATGCCTCGGGTGCCTATTCACATGAAAGCCTGAAAGCGACCATCGATAAGTTTAAAAATCTGTTGCCTGAATACAAAGAACAACTGCTAAAATGAAATTAATTGTCCGTTTGCTGCCGGCTTTCATAGCCATTTTCCTGCTGATTCAGTCAGCCACTGCTCAAAACATCGTGAATACCGAACACGGGTACCGCTTTTTGAACCACACCAACCGTCCTGGACCAAAAGCAATGCCTGGCCAAACGATTGTGGTACACGTGGATACCTGGGTGGGCGATTCCCTGATGGCCAATACCCGCTTGTTGGGCAGTCCACGTGAATACAAACTTTTTGAAAAGGACAAACTGCCGAAAGACCGTGTACCACCGTTGTACGACGCCGTATTATTAATGACCGAAAGCGATAGCGGCACGGTTTACCAGGCCATCGACTCTACCATTCGCGCGGTTTTACCGCCAGAATTGAAAAGCCAAAAAGATGTGCGCTACAATATTTCCCTGATAAAAATTATCACGGCGGCACAATTGGAAGCAAAACAGGCCGAAAATGCGAAAAAACTGGAAACAGTAAAAGCGCAATCCACCACTTTAGCCGCCGCTTATAAAGCAGGCACCCTGAAAGATTTGAAAAAAACGGCGAGTGGCTTGCAGTACATCGTACATGAGCAAGGTACGGGCGCACGTATTGTAGCCAACGAGGCTGTAAAAGCCCATTATTACGGCTGTCTTACCGATGGTAGCCCATTCGACAACTCTTTTGAACGCAACGAACCCTTGCCTTTCACGACCGGCATCGGCCAGATGATTGCAGGTTTTGATGAAGGCGCCCAATTGTTGAACCATGGCGGCCGCGTTACGTTGTTTATCCCTTACCAACTCGCTTACGGCGAAGAAGGCACCCCGGGTGGCCCAATTCCTGCCAAAGCAGATTTGATTTTCTATATTGAAATGCAATAATTCGTTTCGGACATTGTCTGAAATCATTTTTTGACTAAACAATACAACAACTTATGCGCATTCTTTTGCTGGCCTTTATTGGCTTTGCCCTGTTTCAAACTGCTTGTACAGAAAAGGGTATCAAAACAGAACACGGCTTTCGGTTTATCAACCACACAAACCTGAAAGATGGTGTTAAACCACAGCCTGGCGACAAAGTACTCGTCAACGTAACCACTTTTGTCGGCGACACCATCATGGGCAGCACCTGGAAAACAGGCGGTGCTCGTGAAATTTTGCTGTTTGAAAAAGATAAATTACCAAAACGTATCCCACCTATTTACGATGCATTGTTGTTGATGGTAAAAGGGGATAGCGCTACAATTTATCAGGATTTGGACAGTATGATGATCGCCAGCTTGCCACCCGCTTTGAAAAAAGAAAAAGTAGCACGCTTCGAAGTAAGCCTCGTTGAAGTACTCAACAAAGAGGAACTTGCTAAAAAAGAAGAGGCTGCCAAAGCAAAAGGCATGGAAGTGCAAACGACCATCAACCAGATCTTAGCCGACTATAAAGCAAACAAACTGGGCGACCGTTTGAAAAAAACAGCTTCTGGCTTGGAATATGTAGTTCAAGAACAAGGCACTGGCACTCAAGTGAAATTGGGCGACAAAGTACCGACCAACTACTACGGTGTCTTGAAATCAGACGGTAAAATGTTTGACAACTCTTATGATCGTGGTGGCGCAACGCCTTTCACCGTGGGTCAAATGATCCCGGGCTTCGACGAAGGTTTGCAACTCATGAACCGTGGTGGCACCTACATCTTCTTTATTCCGTCAAAACTCGGATACGCTGACCAACCTGCTGGCGCGATTCCACCAAACTCGGATTTGGTATTTTTTGTAAATATCGAATCTTAGTTTTACAACATCCCGCGCCCGGATTTATACAACTGGTGCTTCCTAGCAAGTATCCGCTGTGTAAATCCGGGCTTTTTTATGTTCATCATCCCCAAAACCACCCGTTTCCAGACATGACTATTGAGCAATTAAAAGAACTCAAAGACAAGCTGGCGGTCCTCAGGAGGTATCTTTGACGTGGATAACCGCCTCCGCGAGATAGAAGACCTCAGCAGCCAGACCCTCGATCCCAATTTTTGGAATGACCCCAAACGCGCCGAATCCATCCAGCGCAAAATGGGCATCAGCAAAAAATGGGTCGATGAATTCCACGATCTTGCCCGCGAAGTAGATGACCTGGAAGGCCTCTACGAATTCCAACGCGAAGAAATGGCCACGCCTGAAGAAGTGGACCTTCAATACCACAAAACATCCGAAATTCTGGCCGACGCCGAATTCCGCAGCACCCTCAACAAGCGCGAAGACCCTATGAATGCCGTCCTGACCATCAATGCCGGTGCCGGGGGTACAGAGGCATGCGACTGGTCGGCCATGCTCCTGCGCATGTACCGCATGTGGGCCGACAAAGCCGGATTTAAAGTAACAGAACTATTCGAACAAGCCGGTGAGGCCGCGGGTATCAAATCGGCCAGCATTGAAATTCGGGGCGATTATGCTTATGGCTGGCTGAAAGGCGAAAATGGGGTACACCGCCTGGTGCGCATCAGCCCGTTTAATGCCCAGGGCAAACGCCAAACAACCTTTTCGTCGGTATTTATTTACCCCCTGGTAGAAGACAACGACATCGAAATCGTCATCAAACCCGATGATATTGAAATGGATGTGTTTCGCGCCTCGGGTGCCGGTGGTCAGCACGTAAACCGGACCGAATCCGCCGTCCGCCTCCGACATTTACCTTCGGGCGTAGTCGTAGAATGCCAGGCCGAACGCAGCCAGCACCAGAACCGCGACCGCGCCATGACGATGCTCAAAAGCCGTTTGTATGCGATCGAAGTGCGCAAACGCCAGGAAGAAAAAGACAAAGTAGAAGCCACCAAAAGCAAAATTGAATGGGGCAGCCAAATCCGCTCGTACGTACTCGACGACCGCTGGGTAAAAGACCTGCGCTCCGGCTATAAAGTACACAACCCCGATGCTGTCCTGAACGGCGATTTAGGCCCGTTTTTGAAAGCGTATTTGATGTGGGAGAGTAATCCTACGCCGGTGGAAACAGATGATGAATGAGTGATAAGTGATAAGTGATAAGTGATAAGTGATAAGTGACAAGTCTTTACATTATCCACTGATAATCAAACACATACGAAAAAAATAAAATCACAGCCTCATCCTGACTTCGGAGAAGTCAAGCATTTGTAGAAAGAACAAACATCACCACCCCCTCCTGACTTCGGAGAAGTCAGGCATTTGTAGAAAAAAAGAACAAACACCACCCCTCCTGACTTCGGAGAAGTCATGCATTTGTAGAAAACGCATTTGTAGAAAACGCATTTGTAGAAATTTGTAAAAAAACAAACCCCGAACCCTCATGACTTCCGAGAAGTCACAAGGGTTTGGGGCAAAACAAATATAAAATCGCCACAATTAACCGCCCACACCGCATTCGCAACCATTTTATCAACCAAATTTGGGCACATCCACGCAACGCAACATTCATCACTCCTCACTCATCACTCCTCACTAAAACGCTACCCCCACCTTAAACGTCCCAATCAAATACTTACCCCAATCGCCGTTAATCGTATTTCGACTTCCATCTGAGTTGATGATATGGCCAGAAGACGTACTTACCCCTTGACCAATATTGAAATCAACATAGCCGTGGCGGAGGAAACGATATTGACAACCAACGACAAGCCCCACCCCATATGTGCTAATCCTAAATTCTGTTGGGAGGCTAAACGAAGTCTTCCCATCCAACCAGGTTTTACTAAAAACATTGTGCAACCCGACATATGGACCGGAAAGGTTGTTCCCAGCAGTTCCTTTGGCGATCCGCCGCTTCAGGTCAAAGTAGTACCGGGGCTGAACCACCAATTGTGCTTTAAAAGATTGGTAGTCCGATCTAATTTTTAGGTTTTGCAAATCGTCTTGATACCGAAACCCTCTATAACTCATAGCAAGGCTCGCTTCTGTTTCGATGGAAAAAGCAGATTGATTGATTTTTTGTTCCCACGCAATCGATGGTGCAAAATCCAGCTGTTTGGTATAGTAAAAAGAGGAGAAGTTGATTAAATTGAGCAGGTCTATCTTAAACATGCTGCGCTCTTCCCGAAAACAGCGCAAGGCTTCACAATAACTGCCTTTGGAATCATCTTTTGAACTGGGTCCTGCGATTGCAAATCCCAGTTTGGCCCGCAAAGCACTTGAAAAATGCCGGTTGTTGCGAATATATGGACTTTCTTCTGATCGCAAATACCCAAATCCGTATCCCAAATCAAAATAACCATGCTTGAAAATACGCTGCTGAATACCTACATTTAAAAACGCGCCACGCTGATCGTTGACTCCATTTTCAAAGATAACATCCTTGCGCCAATGGATCCAGCGAAAAGAAGCACCTAAATAGGGGCCGGACAAATTATTGGCTTGTTTTCCAGCATTAATCCGTTTAGTCATGGCATAATACCAGCGACCTTCGGCCTCAAAAGTGGCATTTTGAAAATATTGTCTTCCCGGTTTTCTGAAAATGTCGGGGTTGAATGTATTGTAAGAAACGGCTGAAGTAGCAATCGTAGCCCCAATGGAAAATGGCTTGCCGATCTTTTGTTCTACGGAAATCTCCAGGTCAATGGGCCAGTTTTTAGAGTTGACCACCTCACCAGCTTGTCCGAAAAGCGTACGGCCGTTGGTGATCGGCGAAAGGGCCAATAAATTACACTTAAACAAGGTTTTTACGGGTTCTTGTAGTTTCAATACTTCCGTGCGGGCCTCCGTAAGCGCTATGGCCGGTAAAAAGGTTTCAACCGAGGTGCTGTTGAGGATGAAGGTGGTATCGGTTTGTGCTTGTAAGTGCAACCCGAAAAAGCAGGTTATGATAATCAAACGGATGTAGGTCATAGAGGTATGGTTTTTTCACCTGAATTGGTGCGTTTTAGGAAAAATTGGATGGCAGAAATCGTTAGGCTGGAAGTGTATAGGGTATTATCGGACCAAAATTTTACCAAAATTGGCATCTACCAGGATGCCTTTTCGGTTGGGACCATTTTGTAAAAGGGCGGTTTGCGTATGTGTATTGGGTTGCGCCATCTGAAACGACCATTTTTCAGGCAATTGCAAGGTCCCGTAAGCACTTTTTAAGTCAAAATTGTGCACCGATTTGCCTTTGGTTTGCAGGGTAATATTCGATTTATTAGATTTGATGTTCACATCGCCGGTTTGGGCGGATGCTTCAAGCATTACCTCGCCATATTCGCTTTGAATGGAGCAGGTATTTTGCATACCTAAAATAGACAAATCGGCGCGTCGGATTGAAATTTGCAGGGGACCGCCCAGGGTTTGGGCTTGTACGTTGCCATATTTACTGTCAATTTGCACTTTCCCGCCCAATTGAACCAGGTCAAAACTGCAAAACTCCCCATTGAGCGCGATCGGTCCGTCCAATTTTTCCAATTTGGCACTACCGAATTTGTTCACCAAATTTACCGGACAAGCAGCGGGAACCTGCACCACAATTTTCGATTTCATGCTGGACGAAGGCAACTTTGATTTGGCCGACAAGCCGATGTAAGCCCGCACATAAATCACTTTTCCGACGGTGGTTACCACAAATTTCCAGGTATCCAGGTCCAAGCGGGCAGAATCGGCATTGGGGTGTTTGGCACTTAATTCGGCTTTGACAAAAATCTGGGTATCGTTGCCCGGTATAACCTGTATTTCGGCCTTTTCGCCGTTGATTTCCACCCTGTAACCGGGTTTCCAGGCGACTGTTTTTTGGACCGTTTTGGTTAAAACCTGCAGGGTGGTTTGGCCCCAACCCGTATTTAAAACGAGGCAGCAGGTAAACAGAAGCATTAAATGTCTCATATTTGGGTTGTTTTATTTGCTTAAAATTTTGCTACTAAATCAGTTGCATGATTTGTTGTAACAAGGCCGACCGTTCCCGTTCGATGCGGATCATTTGTTCGGCCAGGGCCGGGTCGTCGCTATAGGACCCCAGGGCCGTGCGCAGGGCTTCTTTGGCTTCCGAAAGTTCATCCAATTCGGTTTTTAGGGCTTCAAAAGCAGGGTCCTGGCAAATGGGTACCTGTGTTTCACAAAATTTCTGGACAAACAGAAAAGCACTGTCTTCCGGTGCCTGGGTGGTTTCGAGGATATTTGGGTCGGCAATTTCCTGGGTTTGAACGATGACGGCTTCTTCAGCACGGCTTCCCGTTAGCCACCACACCCCGATGGCCATGCCCAGGAGCACCGCAGCGGCAGCAAGGCGCAGGAAGAGCACCCTGCCAAACCTGGGTTGATGGGCGTTTATACCAGGCAACTGACTTTCAATCGTTTCCCACAATGTATCCGGCGGCGTGTAAGTTGGCAAAGCGGGTAATTGCTTCTGCAACAGTTGATCGGCATCCAGGGCAGTCTGAATTTCTTCCCAAATGCCCATTGGGGGTTCGTAGGCTGGAAGTTGCCCCAGGGCTTGCTGCAATAAATATTTATTTTGTTCTTGCATGGCTAAAAGATGAAATGCTTGGATTGTCTTTTTTTTGTTGAAAATCAAACATTTACATTTTACGGATCCTGGTCGATAACGGGACTCAACACCGCACGCAGGCGTTTTTTGGCGTGAAACAACTGCGACCGCGAGGTACTTTCACTGATTCCGCAGAAATCGGCAATTTCTGCATGTGACCAGCCCTCAATTTCAACTAAAACAAAGGCCTGCCGAAAACCATCCGGCAAATCAAGGATGGCCTTTTCCAAATAAGCCG
This sequence comes from Saprospiraceae bacterium, assembly GCA_027488935.1. Classification (GTDB taxonomy): domain Bacteria; phylum Bacteroidota; class Bacteroidia; order Chitinophagales; family Saprospiraceae; genus M3007. The sequence continues at coordinate 169,469 of JAIYAP010000003.1, forward strand.
CGTCCAACATTAAAGTACTCCAGTCGAAAGCAGCTTGGTTGTCGTATTCCACCAATTCATCGAAGCGCATGGGTTGCCGTTTGGCCTTGCGCACGGCTTCGCGTACAACGATCGTTTTAATCCAGGCCCCCAGCGTACTTTTCCCTTCAAAACTGTTCAAATGCTTGAATATATTTAAAAAAGCATCCTGCAACGCTTCCCCTGCCAATTCAAAATCGGCCGTAATCCGGTAAGCCAGGGTGTACATCGCGTTTTTATACCGCTCGTACAACTGGTGCTGCGCCTTTCGATCGTTGGCTATACAGGCTTCAATGAGGATGCGATCAGTCATGTGCTTGGTTATCGTTGTTGTGTATTATAAAGAAGCCAGGCGTTGTACATTTCGTTGTACGCCTCTGAATTATTTTTTGATTTAATTTCATTTTTATGCTTTCAAGCCAAAAATAGATTCAAAATGCCCATTTCCGCACTAAATCAAAATTCGGAAATTTAAAATCCAATCGGAAATTGGAAATCAAACAAATCGGAAATCGGAAATCCAAGAGCTTACCTTTACCCCAAAGTCGACCACCCATGACACAATCTAAAAAAAGCCCGGCCAAGGGCGCAAAGTCCCCTACTACTGCCCAGCCAGCCCAACCAACCGAAGCCAGTCCAACGCGGATGATCTTGATCGCAATGGCGGTTACACTGGTTTGTTATTTGGGCGCTTTAAAATGCGGGTTTGTTAACTGGGACGACGATGCCACCATCCTCAACAACCCGACTTTGGCCAAAATAGACGCGCAGCATTTAGCCGCTATTTTCGATATCCGCCAGGGTTCGGCGCAATTGGGCAACTACAATCCGCTCGCGATCTTTAGTTTTTTTATCGAAAAAGCCGTTGCGGGCAGTTTCAATGCAACATTAGTGCATTTTGACAATATCCTGCTGCATGCCCTGGTGGTGATGCTGGTAATGCGGGTTTTAATTGCCATGGGTTTTGGAATGGGCGGGGCCTTTGTGGGCGGTTTGTTTTTTGGCATTCATCCAATGCGGGTAGAATCCGTTGCCTGGGCCACCGAGCGCAAAGACGTATTATTTGGCCTGTTTTTCTTTGCCGCGCTCTGGTATTATATGCGCTGGGTACAAACAGACAAGGCCAAGCAGCGCTATTTTTGGCTTGCGGTGGGAATGGCCTTACTTTCTTGTTTGTCTAAAGTACAGGCAGTCACCTTGCCGTTGTCCATGTTATTAATGGATTATTGGCTGCGGCGGCCGGTTTCAATACGTACGGCTTTGTTGGAAAAATGGCCGTTTTGGGCACTTTCGCTCGTTTTTGGCTTAATAAATGTGTACACCTTGGGGTTACAGGGTGCGGTAAATCCGGCGGCGGTCCAATTTAGTTTGGCCGACCGACTATGTATTGGCGCTTATTCCATGGGGGTGTATTTGTACAAAGCCATCCTCCCCTACCCCATGCTTCCTTTGTACACCTATCCAACGCCATTGCCGGTTTGGATTTATGCAGCGCCTTTACTTTTTATCGGATTTGCGCTTGCAATCTGGCAATTATACCGGCGGGATATGCGTATCTGGGTGTTTGGGTTGTTATTTTTCTTTGTAAATGTGGTGTTTTTGCTGCAAATCCTGACGGCAGGCCAGGGCTTTTTGGCCGACCGTTTTACGTATGTGCCGTATTTTGGTTTGTTTGCCATCGTTGCTTGTCATTATGATTTTTATGAAAAACGGCAAACAAACACAACCAATTTGCGCATGGCAGTACTTGTGATTGGGCTCTTATATGCTGCTGCCACTTATTTGCAAATTGGTATTTGGCAAAACAGCGAGACTTTATGGACCCGTGTCATTCAGTATGCGCCGGATAAAAGCGGGTTGCCGTATTGGTACCGCGGACAGTATTACCGGAGTTTGCAACAATTTGAGCCGGCTATGAACGACTACCAAAATGCGCTCCGCATCGAGCCACAAAATCCGGAATTGCTCAACAGCCGCGGAAAAACGTATTTCGATATGGCCATGTCGGGCAAATTCCCCAAAGAAAAATCGGGCGAATTCCTGCAAAATGCCTTGCAAGATTACAACAAGAGCCTTGCCTTAGCCGATCGACTGAGTCCTGCGATACACGGGGCCATGTTGATCAACCGCGGTGCTGCCCTGGGGACGATCAATCAACTAGAAGCGGCAGAGCAGGATTTTAACCAGGGCTTGCAATTAGACCCGCAAAATAAAATGGGTTATTTGAACCGCGCCATGTTGCATTTAAAAATGCGGCAGCCCACAAAAACCCTGGAAGATTACAACCGCTACCTGGAACTGGATCCGGGCAACAAGAAAATACAGGCGGATCGGGAGAAGTTGCGGCAGTCTTTGTCTGAAATACCCCGTTAGAAGCTTCAGTTTTCTGCCTGATAAAAGGTTTTAAGAATAAACTTTCCAAAAAATTAGGACATTTCAATAATATAGTTGTATCTTTGCGCTCGCTAAATCGCGGAGTGGAGCAGTTGGTAGCTCGTCGGGCTCATAACCCGAAGGTCGTCGGTTCAAGTCCGGCCTCCGCCACCATATAGGCAACTAAACGCCTAAAGATCATTAAGTTACACCTTTTTTGCCCTGATGGTCTGCCAAATAACTTGGCAGACCAGTTCAGGCCAAAAAAAAAATGTCCAAACGTGTAGCAGATTCCCAACCACAACTTAAGACTGGCAAAACGTGGTACATCCAGTGGTACTTCACTGGATCGGATGGTAAGCGCCGACGCTTTCGAAAAAGCGCAACTGAAGACGGCCTCGAATTGAATTCAATAACAAATCTTGATGTACGGCTGATCGAAGCCAACAAAATGCTGGAGGCTATCCGGGCGAAAGTTTCGCCACTGCCCATGCAGCCAGGTGATGAGTTTTTCATTACCGCCCTCGAACTGGCTGTTTCCCTGAAAAGAAGTGATAAGGTGAAAACCATGAAAACGTTCCGCGAGACTGCGCGGTGGTTTTCTGAATACCTGGTGAAGTCAGGCCTGCAAACATTGCGTTGTAAGCAATTGACATTGAGCACGGTGCAAGGGTACTTCGATTACAACATCGTTAAGTTGAAAGTATCCAATACTACGCACAATACCAGAAAGAACAACCTTCGAAGCCTGTTCACCGAACTCGAAAAACGTGGGTATATCGATGAAAACTTCTGCAAGAAGATTCAAAACAGGGTAGAAGGGGATCCGCAGCGTCGCCCATTTTCCAAACAAGAATTTGAAAAGTACATGCAATATGTTGCGCGCCATGACCGCGGCTTATACCTGTGCAGTTTGCTGCTCGGTTATCTGGCCATTCGACCAGGAGAGGAACGGGATTTGCGCTGCGGGGCATTTGATTTTGCGACAGGAGTTGTGCGCTTTGCCGGAAAGGATTCGAAAAACCGCCGAAACTCAACGATCACGATCCCATCTGACTTGATTGAAGTCTTGAAGTCCTTCAATCTGCATGAATATCCGGAAACGTATTACGTTTTCGGGAAGGCAAAAGGGCGGCACAATAAGGAGTTATTTCCGAGGCCCGACCGGATCGGGGAGAATACACTATCCGAACGGTTCCGGGTAACCATCCGGAGAATGCAAACTGAAGGCCTTTTGCAGAGTACAAAAGGCCTTCAGTTATATTCATTGAAAGATACGCTGGCACTTTTCCTACTTGATTCCGGTGTGGATGTTGTTTCGGCGATGCACCATTTCCGGCAAAATAGCCTGGAAGTTTTCCAGCGATATGTGAAACGGTTGGGCGTTGTGAACCCGATCATCAAGGATCTAAATATCTCGCTGCCCATGAACCATCTTAAAAAAGATGATGGTGATTAGTTACTCATAAAAACCACCAGACGCATTATTAATCGTATTGAATCGATCAAAAATATCTACTGTAGTTTTATCTGGCACGATGGCCACCACGCCATTGTTTAGCATTTTCGCCAAAATCGCATTGAGCGTTGCAATCGAGTTGGTAAATTCCCGTATCATCATTTGGTCCTGCGCGGGTGCGGATGGCAAGGTTGCCGTAGTTGGATTGATACCACCGGTGGCGAATTGCGCAACGCTGCGCCCACGGGTGATGTTGTCGATCATGGCCACGTAAGAGGCTACGCGCGGATTGGCCAGGTCTTTATTTGCTACAAAGTATTCACGGCCACGTTCGCTGGCCAGCACTGGGCCACCGGTGGCTCCGGATTGAAACAGCACCGGGAAATTTGGAAGTAATCCGGTAACTGGTGTACCAATCCCTCTGGCTCGGTAGTTCCGTTTGTCCGTTTGCCCAATCACATCATAATAACCACCATCAAATTTTTGCGGCACGAATGCCTTGATGGCAGTGGCGCCAATGGTTGCCACCGAAATTCCCGCACGGATATTGGCTTTGGCCAGCTGTGGAGCCGCCAAAGTGAGTGCGGCAATACCGGTGGGATCGAATGGCGTGCCTAATCGCGCTGCAGCCAGGATCGCCGCCTTTTCTTTTTGTAAGGATATGATCACCGAGGCAATTGCGGCCGTTTTTTCAACTACAAATAAGGCTTTTGATATGGCATTGCTTTCATCCAGCAAGCCTCTAACCAACCCGGCACCTTCGGCGATCGCGTTGTACTTCTCAATTTCTACGTCTCGCTGTGCATCGGCGAGGTCTTTTTCATATTGTAGGCGCTCTTCAGCGCTTTTCTTTACAATATCGGCTTTTTGGCGCTCATAGGCTGCCGTGATTGCTACAGAATCAACCCCGAATTCATCTGCCTGAGCAAGTAATGCCAGGTATTGGGTATCCAGTTGAGCAAGTTGCTGCTCCTGTTCAGTGAGCGTTCCTTCCTGTTCGAAGGCTTTTATATCTTCTTGCGCCTTTTTTCTCGATGCATCGCGCTCTTCCTTGAACTTCTCGGTTTCAATCGCAGCATCCAACTCCTTTTGTGCTACGGCTTTTGCCGTTTCATAGGCTTTTTTCTCCTGTTCGTCCCGGGCTTTTTCAGCAATCTTCCGGATTACAAATGCGATCTCTTCCCCTTTGATTTCCTCGAGTGCAATGCGCTGTACCGTGGCATCCTTTACGCCCTTCTTTTCCAGTTCAACCGCCTTTTTAATTTCCGCATCATACTTCTTTTCTACGTTGCGGATGGCAATTTGAATTTCATCATTTGACTGCTGAGAAAGTAAGTCAAGGCGATACTGTTTGACTTTTTCAGCCAGCGCCTTTTCATCCTCTATTAATTTGGCGGCTTCTTTGGCGCGTTTATCAGCATCTTTTGCATAGGCTGCTTTTTTAGCGGCGGCTGCGGCGGCTGCATCGGCGGCGGCTTTTTCGGCAGCGGCGGCTTTCTTTTGATCCTCAATGTATTTTTTAAGCGCCTCTGAATTGATTAAGATGGCTTTCCCATTATCATCCCACTGTTCAACTACTTGAGGTAGTAATGCTCCAATTTTGGCAGTTACTTTTGCAAGTTCCTGTGAATCAGTTGTAAGTTGTACGGATCCCGCGCGGCTTTCCTCATAAGCATCAGAAGCCCGGAACTGCATTTTATTTGACTGATCTACTGCAGCCGTAAGTTCATCATAGGCTTTAGATAAATCTGTTATGTTTTGTTTTGCTTCGGTCCCTGATGCGGCATTTATCAAATCTACCACACTTCCAGCAATATCGCCAAGTGCTCCAATAACCGGATCAGCAATCGTTAAAAGACCTTGAAATACTGGTATGAGCAGGGTAGATACTTTATCATATACCTCTTGGAACTTTGCCGTAAGTTCAGCGCTTTGCCGTGCCATACTTCCAGATCCTTCGGCGTAAGCCTTTTGCGCATCCTGGCTTTTTTGCAGGATGAGATCAAGGGTAATACTTGCTTCGGCTTGTTGTTTTGCATTGCCAGTGAGTTTACTCAATCCGCGCGCTGCCAGTTCAGCATCAATTTGCGCCTGCTGTAAATCAATACCCAGGCCTTTGAGTGCATCGCGTTCTCCGAGCAATGCCGCCTGGAGTATTTCTGTAACTTCTTTTGCACTGCGTTCTCCATTGGACCATTCGGCCAGGGCACCGGAAAGATTGACCAACTGCGTAGAAATACCGGCAGCGGTATCGCGCTGGAATCCCATCGGTACCAGCAAGTCCTGGATGCCTGCGGCCGCAGCTAAATACTGGGCATTGGTAAGCCCCATCGCTGCCGCATTTTTTTCGGCTTCTTTGGTTACGAGTGGAAGGTATTCGCCAAAAACTTTCTGGGCTTTTTTGCCCATCAATTCCAGGGAAGTGGCATTGCTAAACGCGGCTTTCCCATAATTCAAAACCGCATCAACTGCAAACGCACCAGCCGCTACGCCCACAAACTTATCAAGCCCAATTTTACCCAAGGTTAAACCTTGGGAGATACCGCGAAGCCCTTCTCTATGCTCTGTTAGTATACCATTTAAAGATTTTAGTTCTTTAAACTTTGCTTCATATTCATCCGTGCCACGTGTCATCGTAGCCAGCTCATTGCTGACCTTCTTCTGTTCAGCAGCAATCGACTTTAAGGTATTATTTACCTCTCTACCATTGATAAATATGGAAACCTGGCGTGATTGATTAGCCATTATTTATTTGAATGCGGCGGTCAATGATGCCAGGTACAAAGAATTTGATTTCACCTGCAGTAATGTCTGCATATTCCTTTGCGATTATATCAGCAAGTTCCTGTAATGATTCATCTAAAATGGGTGCGATCCAGGGTTTAGGATTTGCCTTTGATGTGCCAACTTTTCGCCCCTTTCCAACGCCGTGTTCAAGCCAAATCCCTTGCTTTGAAAATGGGAAGTTTATACGGTATACATTTCCATAGTTTTTCTTTGGCCGACTGCCAATGCTGGTCTTCAATGGCTTATAATCATTGTCATTTTGAGCAGCCCATATTGCTTTTTGTATGGCATGCTTATCCCGCAGTGTAATGCGGCCAACCTGTTCTTTCATCAGATTACGCTGCCGTTTGGCCCAGTCGTATACGGCATCATTTAAATCCTTAAACTTTTCCTTATTGTCCATGCTACAAAGATTCATTCGCCCGATTTGAATCAAAAGGACAGTAAAATCGCATCACATTCAGCACAATTTACCAAAATACATTTTGCTGAATGTCAACGAGTTGAGCTGTTAGTATTTATGGAAGTCAAATATTTTCAACCATGGTTTTGAATTACGCGAGAATCCCGCCTTCGCCTGACGCGCCGGTTGATTATTCATCGCAAAAACCGGGATATATGCAGCGAGGGCGCAGCCGATTGCTCGATTGCGCCCTCGCGTTGTGATCTATGATGGGGTTGTTATAGCCTGAACACTGGCCGACGCCGTACCTCATCGAGTGCAATGGCTTCGGCATCGGCTTCATCGGTGGTGGCGATGTGCCAGGCATCGGCGCTGCTGTTGCTGCCTCCACTTGCCGTATCGAATACAGTTGTGAACGATGAAGCATTCTCCATGATGTATGCTTTCCATGCTTCACTGTGCCGATCAGCCCAGATAGCGCGTGGGATGTATAGCCCTGCTGCTGATCCATTGGGCATGGTGCGATTGACCTGGGCTTGCTCTCCGAACTCTTCCGATACGAATACACGGCCACCACCTAACTGGATCCAGTGTAGCTTGGTTGCCTCTTCCATGGCCTTATGTGCAATAGCCTTACGCATGATCTCGCGTAAGGCTTTCTCCTCGGTGGTCAGTGTGCCTGCCAAGTGGCGCGACTGGAAGGCTGACCAGAAGGTAGATGGCAGTGCCTTCTGTACGGCATAGGTCTGCACCTCGGATATGATGGGTCGTAAGGCCTCAAAGGTGTAGCGATCACATTGTATATGGGTAAGGCGCCGGAAGTCCGAGGCATAGTTGAGTAGGGGTGTGCGATGGACCTTAGCCTCTTCCGAGGCTGCCCAGTCAGTGTAGGTCGCCTTGCCATCATCAAGGAACTTCAACATAATCTCCAGGGCTTCATACCCTTTCTCCAAGCAATCCAATTGGTATTGCTTCTCCTGGTAGCGGTATGCAGACTTACGGTCTTGTGTTTCAATGCGGTGCATGCCGCTCTCCCCAAATTCAACCCCTGCCACTTTGCTGTACTCATACAGCGTAAGCAATGCAAGCGGGCGTTTGATAAATGGCAGCAATGCCGTTTGCGCACCACTGAGTGAACCGGACAACAGCGCTGTATACTGCGCTTGCCCCAAGTACGGCGAAATGTGACGCCGTGCTGCCTCGTAAATATGGGATGCCAGCGAATCCAGTTCAACCGATTGGTTGACCCGGCCACCGACGTATTGTTTGAAGTCAGCGAATGTGCTGAATAACTCTGCCATGCTGTTGGATATTTACCCGCTTCGTTTTTGTCGGCAGCGGGAGTTGATTGAGTAGTGTGCGCATATCACTTTCAAGGCTGTACGCTTGGGCCAGTAGGGCGCTTGCGCGTTCGCTTACCTTTTGGGCTTCTGTCAACAATTGATTCATTTGCTTCATGGTTATTTAATTGGTCAATCAATGCTTTCAGTGTGTTATTTTCACTTTTAAGGTCCTCAATGACTTTTTTCGCCTCGTTGATCTGCACAGTGAGTTGATACCGCATTTCCTCCATTTCCCGCAGCCGGTCGCTCAATTCCGATATTTGGCGGGTCGATTTGTCGACCACCAGCGATAAGGACATGAATTCGTCCTCTACCATTCGATTGGATGCCCGGCGATATTTCTGCCGGAAAAGCAGGAGGTACATAATTCCGCTCCCACTCAAAAATGTGAGGATGGGAAGCGCATCGTTCAGAAATTTTAGCATGAGATTGCATGTTTTGACGGGGGGATTAAGATTACTTAGGAGTTACTATTGTGGTTGTCGGCGTTGGCTTGAGGCCGCTTTCTTGCTGATTGGTGGTGGTGTGTGCCGTGTGGTCCACCACGAACGTCACGCCCCAACCATTGTAACGGCTGATCCAGTTCAAAGGCTCCAAAATGCGGCGCTGGTCGGGTGTATTGAGCGTAATCATCAAATTATAGGATTCTCGCTTATCGCTACCGGATCCGGAGCCCATTTTTCCGCCTTCTGGTGCCAATCCGATCTGTGAAGGATCCATGCCGAAGCCTTGCACGATCTGTGCATCGGCAGCATACGAATCTGGCACCCAAGTGCCGCTTTTTGACTTATCATCAACCGGAATGATGTTGATTTTACCCATCGCATTGCCTGTGATCTCGTTTTCCTTGAAAACATAAGCGATGCTCTTCAATCCAGCCTCGGGACCGGCCAGATATGTATTGATTTCGGCTACTTTCTCATCAATTACCCGTTGGCGCTGCGCCTGGTCGTAAGTGGTCCAATCCGGATGCCGGATGATGAAGAAAATTTCAGGTATTTCAATGATGTACTTTAGCGAGATCTGATTTGTCTGCATACCATGCACAATCAGCGGCACTTGCGCCGAAACATCGAGCCAGCCCTTGTTTTTAAACAATCCGAGCCACCAGGCGCGCGCATAGTAGATCATCCCAGGGGTTGGGAAGCGTGTATGCCAGGCGAATTTGCGGCCCTGGAGTCCATCGAGGAAGTTTTGGCGATCGTACCACTTGTACAGTGGTATTGCTACCCGTGTAGTATCATCCTGCGCGGTACCAAATGGGAAATGGTAAGAATGCAACAGAAAATCAATCTGGTTACGAGCATTTGCTTTGCTCAAGCGCGCATTTTCAGCACCGATATGATATAAGCCTGTGACTTTAGTTTTGTCGCGGCTCATAATCATTTCGCTAAAAGCATTATAAGGCAGCGCATAGTCTGCGCACTGGGCAGCGAACCATTCCTCCTGGATGCGATTTTCGGCCAACCAATCCTCGATTTCAGCAAATGATTGCCGCTCCACATTGGGGCCCTTGGCCATATCGGCCGTGTTGTAATACACAATACCGTTACCCTGGAGCATATTGATCTTCTTTTCCAGCGTAGCGCCTGCGATCGGGACCGCCTCGATCTTTTTGCGCATATCGGTGGGCAGCAGGTCATTATCACCCCAATATGCCCACCGGGTGCCGACTTCCGTCCAGGTTGGGATCGGTGCCGTTGTTTTATCGGCCTTTTGAGCACCTGCACCCGTTACATTATATTCCTGGGTAAGTACGCCGTCATGCAGTACCTGTATTTTATCGCCGATCTGCATAGCGTGCAGCGTGATGACGTTTTGATTGGGCGTACTCATGGCGTGGTTACTTGTCCGTTGAATTGAATGATGAGCAATGGATGAATTTTCATCATTGACTCTGTTGGCTGGCCATCCACGAGCATGCGAATGTTGCGGGTGTAGTTCGCTTCGTGGTTGGGATTTTTGCGCGGGGCCTCTTCGGCAGCAAAATAGGAGCGCTCGAGCGCCGTGGGTTGGCGCTGCTCAGGGAGTTGTGCAACGCGATCATTGCCGCCATCGCCCCATACGAGCACGGCTTCAGGCACCTCGATGATTTGCCCAATGCGTTCACGCCGCCGCTTATCGTAGCGTACTGCGCGCAGGCTAAAAGGCTTTCCCGCGTGCATGTGGGCCAATACGTCCTTAATTGCTATCATAATGCTGGCAAAAATGGCCGTGTAGGTGGCATTTAGAAAGGACAAGATGTTAAATAGCCTTTTAAGTAATAAAATACATTAAATTACAAAGCCCCGTGTGTTGCACGGGGCTTTGTAAAAGTAATTAAGCGTACATTGAATCCAATACCAGTATGTTAGATTCTACCGCATGCTTTATAACTTTATCAATTGGTAGATCACTAGCAATAAACAGCATCGATTGGTGCCTACTGTTGCAATAGTATCTTCGGCAGCGCCCTAATGGATGAGAATTTTCAGAAGCATTCGGAACATATTGATCAAGTGTACCGTCTTCGCATTTGGAAATACTTGACCGTAATGTGTTTTTGTTGGGCGAAGGGCCTGTTATTACATAAACTTGCATGCTATTTAGATTTAGTGGTGAGCAATAATCCAGCCGAAATAATTGGGTGGCCGTCATTTCTGCGATAAAAATGCCCTGAAAATTTTTCCTGCATTTCCTTGTCTTTGCCATCTGGAATATCGGCATACCAAAAGCCTGTTCTGGTTGCAATGGAAGGGCGCAAATTAAAGTCCTTAAATGGGCCAGCGTCAATTATGCGTCCACCGTGACCAGGATAGTTTGATTGGTATTCAAATTTTACACCCAATGCTTTGAGCGCTTCATCTGTTATTTCTGTAATTTGCATTGTTGAGTTATTTTTTGTGTAAACGATTTATGTTTTCATTCTTTTTCAGGCTCCGAAAGCGTTATATCAGCCGATTGTTTAGCGGGCCGTGATTCAATCGGAAATGCAATTATTTCAAAATCAAGCGTCGCACAGATACGTTGCATCATAGACAAAGAAACATCAGATGCACTTTCTATCGCGCTCATTCGTTGCTTCGATACTCCAAGCAAACTTGCAAGTTCCTGGCGTGTCTTGCCTCTAAACTTGCGAATTTCAGCAATCAGTTCGCCAGATTTCATACTGTTTTTAACAATTTCTTCAATATTGATAGTTTAACGCCTGAATCGAGCGTACGTGGACGACCAGGACCACGGTTTTCTTTTTTCCAAGTTAACAAGGCATTAGCAGCCTCAGTGATTGTTTCAAATTTGCCAATTAATTCGGCGGGAATAAAATCGGGTTTCATATTCTTCTATTTTAAATCATTGCTTAATTGCTTTGACCCTACAAAGGTAAACACTTTTATTTACTTGTCAATAGTATTGTTTACTTTTTTTGAAAATATTTTTACAATATGCGATTAGTAATGAAAAAGCCGCAACGGATTATGTCCGTGCGGCTTTTTCAGCAGATACTCAGATTGTTTCAAGATTGTCTATCTAAGCAACCTCGCTTCACTTCACGCGATCCACCAACGTCTTTGACGCTTTGAGTTTCACGACCACGCGCGCTGGAATATCAATAATCTCCCCTTTGGTCGGGCTAAACTTCCGAGTAGCGGGCTTTTCAACCCGTTCGAACGTGCCAATGTTGTCCAAGTAAACTTTTCCGCCCTTTTTCATTTCAGCCGCGATGATGTCATCAATCGCATTAAGTACCTCCAGTGCAGTGGTAGATGGGTGGCCGGTTTTTTCGTGAAGTAGTTGCGCCAGGGCAACCTTTGTGATCTTTTTCATCAATGTGATTTTAAAACGTTATTGATTCTGATCGGCCTTCATACTCAGCCAAGTAAGCGCATTACTGTAGTGCTGGTCTGCGACCTCATTGAGATGCGCAGGTCCACCGGCAATACTGAGCAGTACACCGCCCCAGCCGTAGCCGATTTCCTTTTGATTATCACTCCCGGCGCTGCTGAAAACCTTTGGATGCGCACTCACAATCGCATGCCGGCAGCTCGCGAACCAAAACATAATCACGCGCCGGCACATCGGATCCAGCGTTTTCATCATCTTGGACCGTTCGATAATTTTTGCCTCATAGCCCCGCAATGGCATGCGTCGATCTCCGCTCCAGTTGCTGTCTTTCTCCTTTCTCGTTAATGGTCTTGATGGGCGATAGAGCACGGCCATCAAGGTATCCGCGAAACTTTCGTCCTGTGTTTCCAGGTAAGTTTCGAACAGGGTAAACGTGTAGCCAAGTTCATATATCGTGATGTTTCCAAGGCTATCACCCGGTGCATAGAGCACCTGTGTTTTGGCCATTTTTCGCGTGCCCTTTTCGGCTTTGGGCGTGTAGTGTAGCGATGGATACGGGTTGACGGTCCGGTTGTACTTCAGCGCATAGGTCGTAGCGCCCGATTCCGTTTTTTCGATGATAAATAAGCCGCTGATCGTGGCATGCAATACCTGGTGCAATTCATCGAGAAAAGCGTCCTCGCCGGATACCAAAGCATCGGGATCGGCGGCGGCGTTACTAATACAATCGGCCTCCCAGGAGGCCAGCGCTGCGTTATCTAGTTTAAGCATGTACTGAGCCATGCTTAGGAGTTTCACCATGGTAAACGCGCTCTGGGTAAACTCATCACCCGGCGTGGTGAACATGGTTTCATAAAATAGGAGCAAACTGCGCAGCGACAGGTCATTCCAAGACGATGGAACGGTCACATCGCGTTTTACGCCGCTTATTTCGATGGTAATTTTTGTTACTGGTACTTCTTCCATGGGTAATGGTTTGTAGTGATAGAATCGTTTCGCCCGTAAAGTTGTGACCGGCCACCACTACGCGAAAGGACGCTATAACTTCACCATGGTAAGTTTCACCGTACTCAGGCCATTCTGAGCGGCCGTAACCTCAAAGTATTTCACGATAGCCTTTACCACCCCAAGGCGATGGTAAAAAGTAACGATCGGTGTAGTCCATTGGAATAACTTAGTGAGTTGGCCAGGTGTGAGCGCGGCAGTACACTCCATGGGCGCGCCATCGCCCAGTTCAATCCAGCCCTGGTGCAGTTGCTGGTACAGGCCATCGGCACCATCGAGTTCCAAAGAAAAATCACCGAGAATATTCCCGGCGTAATCGGTATTCAAGTGGGTACCGAGCATGTAATTATAGGATTCTCCCTGGTGCAGTCCCCAGCAAAAAAACAGCCTGAACCCGGCCGTATTTTTCACGCCTAAATCAACCTCTTCGCTGTTGCCCAGGGCAATCAATGCGGCCACCCGAAATGCGGCACCGCCCAGGTAATCAATGATGGGCTGAAAATCGCTGAGTGGCCTTGCTTCAAATTCTTTCAATGTGGTACCAGCGCCCAATACCAGTGGCTCTAACTGGGTTGCATCGGTGTAGGTGTCGCTGGTTTCCTCCTTAAACTGCATGGTAAATCCCTTTGGCGTAACGATTTGCATTTTGATCGTTGTAGGCGATACCGCATTATCGGCATTCAAAATGCGGGCTTTGAGTTGATCTCGCCGCTTTTTAAGTACTACCCGCTTTTTCTGTATTACCGGGTAAATATTGAGGATATCCAAAATGCGCAGTACAAATGTCTGCGCATCAATATCCGGAACTTGCTTGGCCAGGTCGTAGGTTTCCGTGAATCCATTCAGGTATTTTAATCCGGTTTCGTAGCCCTCAAACAGCGTATGATCGCCCGCATAATTACCATAAATGCACAATGCGGCGAATTCCGGACTATTGTAAAAATCACCCTCCCAGGCAAAGCCCATTTGCTCAGCAATGCGGTCAAATACATACTTGACTTTCACCTGCGGGCAGTAGTTAAACTTAAAGTATTTATCATCACGCGGCACATTTTGCCCCTTTGTTGCGCCGTGTCGGTAATTAATATAGTTTTCATAATACGGGTTCTTTTGAATCGTATAAAACCCCGTATTGCGAATAACCGGCCAGCAATGCGTTGCAACTGGTGTGCTTTCTAAAGTTGTAATATGCGCCTGGAGATTGAAGTTGTTACGTTTGGCGTAGGTGTAAAAGGTATTCGGCAAAAAATTCACCATGGTATGCAGTTCTACCACAAATGGGAACATCGTATCATCCGGATGCAGTTCAAAACTACCAGGGAAACTGGCAACGCCCGGATAATCCGCATTGATGAGCGCGGCTAAAGCGGCCATTGCGGCGGGTATCTCTGTAAATCCTGCCGGTACATGGTAATGTGAATACTGTACCCCGTTGATTGTAATGGCGTATTGACATGGTGGCGTTGCCTGGATGCTCAGCACCCAATGCGCCTCAACAACGCGGGGTATTGTAATTACCGGCATCAAGGACCGGATTTTCAATTCCTTTATTGTACTGAGCCAGTTGATGGCTTCATTTTGAAACGTACTTTCAATTTCCGTTTCAGTAACGCTCAGGATATTCAAGTATCCGGGCGATACTGTGAAATTATCAATATACACCGTTGCTGTGGGCTGGCTTGGCCGCTTGCTGTCGAAGCGATTGAAATGCTTTACGGCGTACAGATTGTTAGGAGAAAGCGCGATTTTGAACGGAAACGAGAACACCCGATCGACAAAATCCTTATCGAATGCCGGATTGCTTGCCGTGATGGACAGCGATGCTCCTGCTGCCAATTCTAGTACTTTGTTATTCGTTTTTAAGGCTATCATGTGCAGAAAATACGGTAAACGATTGCCAATGAAATAAGGGCGATCCCTACTCCTGCAGGGATCGCCCATTTCTTATGCGCTATTCGTGGCCATGCATGGTATATCCCACTCAAATTGCCCACCAGCAAGATGATGGTGATGCATTCGTGCGTGGTGATCATCTTTTGAAAAACTGGGAGAATGTAAGTTCACTGCCCAGGTAATACCCGGCACTTATTGCGGCGCTTTGCATGGCGATGCGGGCAATGGGGTACCACCATTTGCCAGACCTTTTCCACTGGGTAGCGATGGGTACGGTTGCCGTAACGCCTGCCGAAAAAAGCAACATATGGTGCGCGCTGGCCGTGAAGTGGTATGCATCACTCAACTGCACGGGGCAGCGCCTCCAGTATTTGTTTTCCCAGGAAATTGAGTTGTCCCAGTATTGGCGATTGGCGTTTGGGAAGCGTTTGAAAAATACGTCTTTGCGCCATAGCAGGGCTTCGTGTAGCCCGCCGAATATTCCGGAGGCGAATGCCAGGGATGCAGGGGCGATTGTGCGCTTTGCTTCTTGCTTCCAGTTGAAGGTAGGATCTGGATAAGAATATGGGCGCTCTACCAATGGGCCTTTATCAAAGGATTTATCGAGGTAAATACCTTGATAGATCGGTGGTACATTGAAATTTGGAACTAACTGGTAATTAGGGGCCTGTTGTGCGATGCTTAGTTGTAGCAGGCAAAGCAGAAAAAACAATGTAAATAGGTGCTTCATGCTAGATTTTTTTTAAGATGACCGATTTATCAATTGATTGCCACAATCCTTCCTTTACCCGGAATAAGAGGTTTATTCCGGTCGCTGGATAGTTTATGAGTCGCATCATTTTGCCAAAAATGAGCATTGTTTTAGCAGTACTACCTGCCGGAAGTAATCGCTTTCTTTGGTTGGTGGAAAGCACCGGGAACGTTACATTGGTTGTTGTACCATTGATTATAATTACCCATTGCCCTATGCTTAACTCGGCGCTGTAAGCATCCATTAATTGCTTTACGGGCGATCGTGCAGTAAGTGATATGCAAAGCGTATCCATCTTTGCGAAATCAATACTTGCCTGACGGGCTTGCATTGCGATTACAGCGGCTTCTGCGATCATATTACATCTAGTTTCTATTTTTTGCACTTGGTCATTTAAAATAGAGATACTATCGCCTTGTATGGTTGCCCGCTCTGTATATGATCCATCAGCATACTGAACTAGGTTTATTGTATATAAAAAACCTGATTTTGAGGTATTATAGGTAGTATCCAAAACTACCTGAGATTGTGCACTTATATTTAAGTACACAAGGCTGAAAAATAAAAAGAAAAGGTATTTCATAGTTGTCGTTTATGGGTTCCCCCGTTATTTTAAGATTCGATACTTGAATGTGGCGGCACCTGGATCATTAGTACCAGATCCCCAACTAATAACATTGACCCAGATAGTTCCTGAAGTAGAACAACCAGCGGTGAAAGTAAATGAGCCTCCAGAAGCGAATGGATTGCTTATTGTGATGATATCACCTGATGCTGCATTCGAATCAGTGAATGTTAATACGGCGCCTGTACCCTGCGCCATCGCCGGAAAATCTAAAGATGGGCTTGTACCACTATATCCTTTGATCAAAACATATCGTGAGAATGCGTCTGGCGAGTATTGTAAGTCGGTGCCGTTGTTTTCAATATTACCGGCTGCTATGGTGGTTGTATTGGTCCCTGCTGGGATATTAAGCGGTGCTGTGCTGGTTGTGCCAGCTGCTATTGTTAGCGTTGCGGCGGCTAGTGTGGCCGTGCCTAGGCCTGTGCGGCCATCGTCGCGCACCATCAGCGCGTTATTGGTGGCGTTGTTGTGTACTTGCAAGGACCACGTTGCGCTAGTTGCCCCAGTGCCCACAATATGCACTTTGGCAGCCGCACTCGTTGCGCCTACAGCCAGACTCCCAGTAACAAGTAAATTAGACGCTGTTGCATCGTCACTAGAGATTACTTGCAAAGTATTGTTAGCAAACCGTTTTAATCCTGGCATAGTGGGACCCGTACCGCCAAATTGTAGAATACCGAATCCGTTATATGAATTATTATAGAGTGTAAGATTCCCGTTTGCCGCCGATGATATTTTGGAAAATGTATTCCAATTTAGGTCGGTAGAGTTAGATAAAACAATAGACCCGTTCGAGGTGATAGATGTTAATGCTGTTCCTGCGCTGTTCTGAAACTGAGCAAGATTTGCTGTTTGCCCGGCTGCGCCGCGTACAATTAAGCCTATCTCGGTAGCGGTGCCAATTTGCACATGCAATCGGGCTGCTGGTGCCCCTGTAGTGCCTAGCGTAAGGCTTCCACCCAGCCATGTTTGTGTGGTGGCGCTGGTGCCTATTACAGTAGTGTTGGTTCCTAAACTTTGAGCGTTTAGGCCTCCAATTACTACCTCATTAGATGTAGGCGAACCACTTGTGCCGTTAGTAGATCGCGCACCAGCACCTATGTACACGCTATTAGCAAAGTATTGTGAATTTCCTAACGCATTTGTGTACGATCCAGCGTCGATACCAATTGCAACAAACTGATTCCCGCTAATGTGGTTTAGCGCTGAATTACCACCTATAGATACATACCCGTTGGCGTCGCTATAACGCGCAGCCTGATACCCAACAGCAGCGTAATTAGAACCTGTACCACCAGATATGTAACCAAGTGCGACGAAATCTTGACCGGAAATATTGGAACCCGCTGCAAATCTCCCCATCGCCACCCATCTTGCTGTGGTAGACGTGTTCTGATATGCGGAGTAAGAACCTATTGCTGTCCAATCTGTTCCTAATGCCGCCTGACCAGCGCTTGCCCCTATCGCTGTCCAATGCGAACCTGTACGGTTTGATAAACCTGCATCAGCACCAAACGCGCTCCAAAATGTCCCCGTAGTGTTAGTAAACCCTGAATTTGCACCAAATGAACTGACATTCGTTGCTGTTGTAACTAAATTGCCCGCATTAGAACCAAAAAGTGTTTTCTTAATTCCCGTTCCTCCTGATACAGAAGAAAAGTGACCACTATTGTTACCTATGATTGTATTACTTGTTGTATTGCTTTGCACAGTAAGCGTAATACCACCGCTGCTACTTTTATATGCAATTAATGGTGTAGCCGCGGTGATTCTACGAACACTTACCACTACAGTTCCATCAAAGTCTGCCGTTGGCGTAATTACCAACGTAGCAGTTGAGGTTGTCTGTTGTTGAGGGAATTGCCCTGTTGCTATAAATGCTGCGGAAGTTATGCCTCCTAAAGTTGCTACGAAAGAGCCAGCAGTACGGCCTGTTACAGTGAAATTAACCTGATAAAATGCACCACTTACAATTGTAAGTGAATTAGCCGTAAGCGGGCCTGTTCCCGCACCACCTGTGTCCTGATACCCCGTGGCAAACGAAGTGCCTGTCCAACCTGTTCCGGTAGCAGTTGTGGCCAATTCACCACTTGTCGCAGGGCCGTCAGATACCGCCGTCCCTTGAATATCAAATCGGTCAGCGCTCATAGTTGTAGTACCGAGGCCCAACCAACCATTTAAATAGTTGTTGGCAGTGCCTACTCCATAAATACCCCATCCGCTATTGTTGCGGTATTCGAACGACCTCCAAGAGGCAGCATTTGTGAGAATTGGGTTTGCAAGGAATCCGATGGACGCGCCGGAAGCGCCTCCAGTTTGATTTACATTAGGGCTGACGTTGAACCAACGCAATTCCCCGGTCCCAGAAGTAGGAGCAAAACCCGTTGATATTCCTACTAAGTTGCGTACTCCAGATGTTATTGTCGGTGATCCTTGCCCATTTCCAAAAACTATGTCAGAAAGACCCGTAGTTGAGGGAAACACAGAAGACCTTAATATGATGCTTTCCTGTCCAGATGTAGCATCACCCATAAATAACCCGTTGATGGAGTTGGAAGCCCCAACGGTTATCCCACCCGGCACAAAAACAGCCCCATCATCCCTAATCCGCAGCGCATTATTCGACCCCGTCAAGTTATGAAACTGCGCCGTCCATGTGGAGGAGGTGGAGCCAGCGCCTACGACGTACATGCGCGCTAAAGGCAAATTAACGCCTATACCTACATTCCCCAAAGAGTCTATTTTCATTCTTTGCAGGTTGTTGGTTCGGAACGCTAAAGAAACAAGATTAGTCGTACCTAGAAAATCACTCCCAGCAGTTGCAGTATTACCAGTTAGCCCCCAGCCGCCTAGATCCGCAGACGGTACCCAGCCGCTACCATTCCATTTTATTACCTGGCCCGTTGCGGCTGCGCTCTGGCCTAATTTTGACAAAGTAATACCACCAGCCAAGTCGCTGTTTGGTATAGATAGTGGTTTAATATTATTACTATCAATTGTAGCACTTTGGATATTAACGCCAGCAATGGTTGCCAGCCGTATATCTGAACCAGCCAGGCTTCTAGGCTTAACGTGCGTACTATCTAGCGAATTTAATTGCATATTTGCCCCTGCAATAGTTGCCAGTGCTATGTCGCCGCCTGCAATGCTGCGCGGTTTTACATGCGTACTGTCTACCTGGTTGCTGGCCAATGTGGTAACAGTAGAACCGGAAGTTTTTGTAATGGCACCCGTTAAAGCATACGTATCAACTACCCAGGCGCTAGTGGAACGGTCGTATCTATAAAACACCCCATCCGTTGTATTTTTCGCCCAAAACGGTCCATAATTCGCATTTGGGGTAAACGTAGGCAGCGTGCCACTACTCGCAGTATAAAGCCCAACGGCACGCATAAGGCTATCGGCTGATAATGTTGTGCCAGTAGCATCCGCAGCAGGTGCCCAGGATGTACCATTCCACTTGAGTATCTGGCCGCTGGATGCGCCTTGCTGCGCCAACTCGAGCGGGCTGCCCGTGGTGCCGGATCCAGAAAAGCGCGTGGTTTTTGCAACGGTTTGTAAAAAGGTGCCGGTTACCCAATCGTATACCGCCTTTCCGGTCGGTGTTTGATAGTGCGTCGCCGCATTACTGATGGATTTAATCACATCGGTGAGCGTATCACCGGTCAGTATCAACCTTTCTTTTACGATTACCTTTTGCGCGGTAGTCGTTTGCGTATAACCAGGTGCCGCAATAGCAATAAGAACACATGCAATTAAGCAACGTATGAATTTCATCGATAGTAAAGTTTTACAGTTAATGTGCCAGTGAAGCCGCTGAAATAGATGTTTCCTGCCGTTTTGAAGTATTTTTCAATTACGAAAACGGCCCCATTTGTATCATAGGGCTCTGATTCAAAAAGGTCGGTTCCGCTTACGGTAGTGCCGAGCGAAAACGTTCCTGATGCCGCACCAATTACCACAAATTTTTCCAGGAGTTTCCCTGCAGGTATTGCGACGCTCGGCGCGCCAGTGGTGATGCTGGCGCTAACTGGATCAGCGCCATTGATGGATATATTCGCTTCAATCCATGCAAGCAATACCGATAACTCAACACCTCTAGGTGCGGCTGGCAAACCATTTCCACGAAATTGAAACGGGATCCTGGTGTCGCTGTAAAGCGTAGTTTGAAGCGTAAACGTATCTACCTTAGCCATATCTTTATGTTAGCCATGGCATTGCGAAAGTATCCATCCAGGCATTTCCTCCAGGATCTTCCCATGCTGCCATTAAAGCACTTTGTTTAAAGTTGGAATAGTTGCGCTCATCTCTGCGAGGCCGCGCATTAAACTGGTATGCATGCAAGTCCCGATTAGAATCGGTCACTTCAAAATCATTGCTGGTAAGCAATAAGGGTATATAGCCCTTCACACTTACATCATACACAGAAGCGGAAAGTAAGACCTCTTGCAAAGAGTCCGCTTCTTCCCTTCTAACAAACCCTGTTCGATACGTGAATGTATTGTCAAATTGCTGTGCGTATTGGAAGCGCTCAGTAGCCAATTCATTGTAACCCGGTAAAAGCGATCGCTCGGACACAGAGCGATCTATATTCAATTTCTTGCCGTGTGCACCCGTACAACGCCATACTTCCGGCACGCCAAATGCATTCAAATAACACACAAACCGCTCACTACGCTGATAATCCCGATTGATGTAATAAGTACGCTCAGCACTCAGCGCCGTAAACGAAAACCCGCTTACCTCTGGATCATCAAACCCTACCTGTACGGTGTAGCGATACGCCGCATCCTGGTTATCAATACCAAGCGCTGTGGGGCTTACAGGAATGATGGCCGTCTCCTTGTCCGCAATAAAAAGGGCACCTGCAGTGTACCGATAAATGGCCGCACTGGCACTGTTATCATTAATGCTGTACCAAACCACCTTTACAACCGGCTTTACTGCAATCCCGTAGTAGTTAAACCAGTTCAAAAACACCGGTTGGTTGAGTATTACTTGCTGATCACCAGGCATCCAGGTAAGCAGTGAATTATCCGAATCAATTGCACTCAGATAGTCAAATAACCCAAAGAGTGTTTGACTTACGCCGCCATCCATCACCAATTTTATTGCGCTGTAATCCCAATCCTGCACCACCACCGGCGATCCGTACTCTTCGGTCCACCGCACATAATACCGGCGCAAATTATCCGCAAGGGTAACTTCATCGGTGCCCCATACAGGTACAAGCGGCTCTACCCGCTCCGATTGGCACTGCCCTTCCAATACGCTCGATATATCAAAGTAACAAAAGCCGGTGCCGGGCTCTGGCAAGCCTTCCAGTTGTGCAACCTGCTCGTAGGTGCCGCTTTTGTATTGGGTTTCGAAAAACACCTCAAACCGGATCTTGTAATTATCCGGCGTCATATCATCGGTAGCAGCGTGATCCATGATAGCAAAACCGTGGGTATTGGCAACAGAAAGTACCCATCCAACAACTTCAAGGGCTTGCATGCGCAGTTTCAAACTTCCGGAAACCGATATAGAACGGACTGTAAACCAAGGCGCAATACGTGGGTGCTGTTGAATGATTTGCACCACTGTTGCCCAGTAGTCGCCATTGGTTCCCGTCCAGGTATTGGTAGGTAATTGATTGGTACCAGTGTACAGATTTGCCGCAGTAAAAACTACGGTTTGGCTGGTATTGTCGGCATCGGTATAGGTAATCGTGACCGTTTCACCGGCCGTAAACCGATCGCTGAGCGAATAGGATAAATCCGTATAAACGCCCATTGCATCGTACAAGTCGCCACCGATCATTTGAGCAGCGCGAAACTTCCAGATGCATTGGTTGCGGGCAAAGCAAATATCGCCCGGCTGTGTAAGCAGTGCGATTGCCATTATGGATAAGGAGTTAATCCGCCGTCAAGCCATACAACATCGGAGCAATCCGCATCGAGGCCACGGAAGGTGGAAAAATCAAAGAGGTACATCACCGCGCCATACGATCCATCACCTTCGGCTTGCCAAAAATCGCCTTGAACTTTCAAGTTATCTACGACATCAATGCTTCCGAAAAACAACGGGTGCCCATTGCGACTATCGGCCACCATGCGCGTGATGAATGAATCTGCTAATTTTTCAGCATCTGTGTAGGCGTTGAGTAGATCGGTACTGGATCCTTCGCGGCGGCTGTAAAATTTGCCAAACACCAGGCCTACCTGGTAGTTTTTCACTGCCTGCATTTGCTGGCTGCGCATGGTCATGGTGGGCAATATCATGCGTACAAAATAATCTTTCGGCTTTATGGCAGTGCGGAAGTCCGAAAAGGCCTGTTCGTAGGCTTTCACTTCAAATACCCGTGCTCCACTCGTATTGGAGTGCAGTAGCAGCGGGTGCTGCTCGCACAGGTACTTGTAGTAGTCTGCTATGTTGGAAAGATACTGCGCCATCGGTGCAAAAGTGCGTGGCGTGATGGCGGGTAGAAAGGACAAAGGGTAAAAACAAAAATGCCCAAGCCATTGCGGCCTGAGCATCTCTTCCATCCAAAACCAATTGTATCTTAATAACCGCTTACCTGGTAACTGAATATGTAAGCCGTGGTTGCCAGAGCGGTACCTGAAGCATTGAGCGTAAATGCACCTGCAGTACTATCCGCAAACCATCGTGTTGCATTGGCGCCCGAATCTGGATCATATTGGGTAATTGACACAATTGCTTTATTGGGGTATGTTACCGGTAGTGTAACCGTGCATAAAACACCAGTTGTGGTGGGCGTGCCTGCGGGCGTAAGCGTAATGGTCCCGCACGTTGCATTTCCCGCAATGGTAACAGTAGCACCGCTCCCGGCCGCAGCACCTACCACTGCGGTAGGGACATCCCCTACTTTCATGTTGTAGTAGTCGCGCAGGAACTTTTTACCACGTAAGTAGGCAAGTTTGTTGCTTGCGCCCGTGACGCCACTAATCTTTACCGAGTCAATACTTTGCGCATAAATAATGCTCTTGGTGTCTTCATCAAAAACCGTTAAAACACCATTGCTGCTGCGGTATCGATAACCAACCTCATCATGTGGGAAAAAGAACCGGTACCCGTTGGTAGTCGTTGCATCCTGGAACCACAAGGCAAACTTGGTAAGTTTTGAACTCCAGATACTTGATCCACTGATCGTTACCGAGCTGGTATCACCATACCACAATCGGGTATTGGTGCCAGTTTCCTTAATTTCCAGTTTGGCGGTAGATGCCTGGTAAATCAAGTAAACCTCATCAATGGCGTAAAAAGTGCGTGCATTTGCACTAGGGGCGACAATTTCCAACGCGCTCGGCGTTAGTGTCACTGTTTGGGCGCTGGCTGCCACCTGGAACAAAGCCAGCATCAGCGTGAGCGCGTAAAAAATGTTTTTCATCTGCATTTTTTATTGTGAAAAATGTTGAAACGTGTTTCGATTAGCGACACAAAAATGGCTTGTGTCCCATCGATCCCAAAGGACAAGCCTATCTGCCGCTCATATTGCTGTCGGGCAATGAGGGACCATAATCGCGCATCAGGTGCGCGTACAGCACATACACAGGATTATCCAGCGCATCAGATAGATCGGTTGCCAGTTGTCGGTTGGGGTTATCGCTGCGCTCTTCCCGTTTGTCTTTCCCAATGGTGCCATCGGGCCGCTTTTTCGAGCGCGCGCGCGACATGCTCAGGTATGTAAACCTTGCATTTTGCTTGTTGATTCGGAAGCGCGGGAATCGAGGATCCTGCTCATTGAATATCCGCTCCCAAAGCAAATATTTCTGAAAATGGTGCGGATTGGTACCGCTCACCGTCATACGCCGCACTTTCCAGCCGCGCGCGCTGAGATATTGTTCTACCTGTTGTGCCCGGTTGAGTTTCGTAT
Organism: Saprospiraceae bacterium; assembly: GCA_027488935.1. Classification (GTDB taxonomy): domain Bacteria; phylum Bacteroidota; class Bacteroidia; order Chitinophagales; family Saprospiraceae; genus M3007. Next base: position 193,824 of record JAIYAP010000003.1, read on the forward strand.
TACCAGTGGCCGAATTACCCGTGGCATCGTAGAAAAACAAAATGTGCGGATTACTCGCCTGGTGTGGCAAGTAGTATTGATGGAACTCTTCACACACATCATCCTGTGTTTTCCCTTCGGCCCCTTTGCCGAAAAACTCTTTAAGCGTCCGGAATTCTCCCGGGTATTGCTGGCTTACCGTGATGCTATTGATCGCTGCACCAAAGTCCATTCCGATCAATAATTTTTCACCTGGCGTAAGATCGCTGTCACCCTGGCACGTTGCCTTGATGCCCACTGCATCGGGTGTGTAGAACGAATAATTGTAGTTGGTGTAACAGTGCCGTGTTTCCTCCAGCATCGCATAAAAACCACCGCGCACAAATCGAGGCCTGATATTCAAGTACTCCGCATTGAATATTTCCAGATCGAGTGCCGATTTTTTTGCAACCGAAAGGTAGTCGGGTTTCAAATTCGCCATGTTGCAAATGCAATTGGCTTTCAGGAATAAATGCCGCTGGCCATCATCCATTTGCGCGAGTTCCTCTCGATCGGTGAACCATGAACCAGCAGGCGTGAGCGCGGTACTGCTGGCTTTCAACCGAAAATCAAACCACCGGTTGTTCCCCAGCACACGGTAATTACTACCTCGAATACTGGGCGTGCTGTTTTCATCCATCTTTTTCGGGTCCAGCATTACCACCTCATCTGCAAATTCGCCATCGGTGCTCAATCCCCGGCCGCTGCCGGAAATATCCTGGCTGAGCAGGTGAAAACCAAAGCCGGTGTAAAACGTGATAAAGTTGTCGTATTTCAACGGTGGCTTGTAAGGCTCTGGCCATTTCCATTTTGATGGCGGGCGTCGACCGATGAAATAATGCAGGTCTTTATACAGCCCTTGCATTTCCAAGGCGTGTATGTACGCCGGTATAATTTCGGTCAGGAATTTCTGATAAGTCGGTACAATCCACTGAAAGGATCCGCGCGGCATTTCAGTGGCAATTACGCGGCTGTATCGGGCAAATACCGTGGTTTTGCCCGTTCCCCTACCCCATTCCAAATCCAGTTCCTTCACCGTTTTGAGCATGGCCGTGCTCAGGATGGCAATTTGCTGCGCAGCGTTGTATGGGATGGTCCGGTAGTGCTCATCCACCTGGTCTTTGAGGGTTTTCCAATCACCGCCACCGCCGTTGTGCAAGCGCCCAATGCGCTCCTTGATCATTTCAGAAGTGGTGGGCGGTCTATTCGTCATCGGCGGGCATTTCTTCGTAGTTTACGTATTCGGCGTTCTTTGCCTTCGCTACGGTTTCAAAAAATTTGGTAATGTCCACACTACCACCGGCTTGTTGAATGAAGTTCATAATCAGACTGCGGACATCCGGATCCAGCACCTCCACATAGTTGCGTTCCTGCATGAGTTTCTCCAGATCAATCCGATCAGGATCGTCCTTGTCCAGTCCTGCAGCAGCCATATAGGTATTGGTGGCCTTTACCATGGCATCCGCATCATCGTTTTTCTTGGCTTTTTTGTAGGCATCCAGTGCCATGCTGATTGCGCGTTGCCGATGCACATCTTTTGGTATTTCGCCAATTTCGCCGAATACGTGGCGCATATTGCGAATGTCGTTGCGCGCCTGGCTGACCGATATTTCAAACTCGGCTTGCAACTTATCCAGGATCTTCATGTACTTCAATCCCTTCATGAAATAAGCCCTGGCGGCAAACCATCGATCGCGGATATGTTCCTCTTTGGGCTTGAGCGGAAAGTCGTAATTATTATCCAGCCAATCAATTACGATTTGGCTTTCGCTAAGGCCATGCATGCGTTCACGCCACCGGTATTCGGGTAGCAATTCGGGCGTGATATCACTGGCTTTTATACTTGCTATATTCTTCATTTTGCGGCTTCGATTCGTTCTTTTTCGGCGATTTTGGCGGCTAATTCAGCCTCCAGTTCCTTACGCCGTTCAAGGCTTTTTGCCTGCGGAATGATCTTGTTTAATTTGCTAATCCGCGTGCGCAGACTCAGCAGTTTTTTTAGGTCGGCCGCAGGTTCGTTCTGATCATACCCTTGTACTTCATATTTGAAAGTGTAGGCAGTACTGGGCTCAGGGTTGCGCATACGATCATAGAGCCCATCGAGTTGCGGCGTGATCGTTTCCATCAGTTCAATGGCGTGCTGGGCGCGCTCCTCATCGGTGGCGGCATTGGCCATCAGGGCGTGCACATAACTTTGGCGCTTGTGCAACTCCTTTGCCTGTTTGAATAGCGGGTGTGCTCGAAAATCATCCGGCGTAGGCGCAGGTTCTTGTATCGGTACCGGTATAGGTATTGGCTTTTGCTTGGGTGGCTCAGGTGCTGGCTTTTCTGTTGCTTTGTAAGGTATGCCCCGCAATGCAATATATAATTTACCCCGCTCTGCCTCCGTAGGCTTGCGTTTTCTGGCAATATTGTTTAGGTTTTCAGCAGCCGACTTAGTAATCCCAAGGCTGGCAATCGGATAATTATTCATGATATTTACCCCTTGCGCAAACGTCATTTTCTCTTGTAAAAAGTAGTCGTACATCGTCATACTGCAAAGGTTGCAGCACACGGGTCATCAGAAAAGGACATAAAAAAGCCCGCTTCGATGTGAAGCGGGCCCAACGAGACTCATGAAACAAATTCAAACTACTCCTTAATTCCCTTTACTTTTTCAGGTCGGCGCTTCAAGTGCGGAAATCCCGCTTTGATGAGCGCCTCACAGGTATCCAATTCGATGGTAGAAAAATCTACCGATCCCTGGCCATAATGCGGCAAGGCGAATACAGGACCGCCCTCCAGTTTTTCCAATTCATACTTTTCCTTAATTGAATCAGGAAGTGTATTGGTCGTGGTAAACTTCTCCTTTTCTGACATACTAGATTGGCGTTTGGTTGATCGTTCCAGTGTACAAAGTAGGCGTGCTGGTAATCCAACGAATTGTGTATAAAGTACCACGATCATCCGTGGCGGCAACACCGGTGCCGCCATCCGCCTCTTGGAGGTAGGCTGGATCATCCTTGGTGCCCAACGTATGCAAGGTACCGTTTTTATCAGGACACAAGAATACGCCTGGGATGTTTTTAACATCCTTCAGCCATTCCAACTGCACCGCATCCAAGCCGACAACATAAAAGGTAAAAATTACCTCCAGTGATTTTGAGCCAGTACCGCCAACGGCCTTGTAACTCACTCCACCCTTCTCCATAAGCATGGGGAAAGACCGGAAATACCCTTTGCCGCTACCCGCGCCGGTGAAAGAAAAGTTACCAGACAACTGGACCGTTTTACCATCGCCAGCCGCGCTGGGTGTCTGGTATGCAGGCCAGGAGGCAAACTCTTCAGCGGGCGCCATGTAGCCTGTGCCTTTTATACCAGCGGCATTGGTTAGGCATGAGCCATTGGTTAATTTATTAATTTCACACATGATTATGCGTATTTTGAAGTGATTGGAAAGACTATGCTACTTTTTGGAAGTGGGCATAGTTGATTTCGATAAGGCGATCCAACACTGCGCAGGCTGCTGCGTTGCCTTCACCATCCGCTGCCTCATTGATGAGGATTTGGGCATCGTGAAGTACGCCATTACCATCACGCACGCGCAAGTGTCCGGCATCGAATGCATGGCCTTTGTAGGTGCCCGTTACCTTGGGTTGTGCTTTGCCGGAAGCAATTTCAGCCTGCAAGGAAAGGAGGGCATCTTCTGCTACCTTTTTTTCGGCTGCGGCGGCAGCAATTTGCTTTTGGAGGTCGGCGGCTTCTTTGCGGGCCTCATCCAATTGCTTTTTGAGTTCTTTTTCCTGATCTGACATGATATATGTAGAAGGTTATTTTGTGAAAAAAGTGCCGGGCGGCAATCTTGGCTTTTGCCCACCCGGCTATTCAAATGATTTACCCGCTGTAGCCCTAGCGAAAGCGGGTTACGCCTGGTCGTTCACATACAAATTCGACCAGTACTCAAAGCCAAAGAAGCGGTAAATAACCGCCTTGGCTTTCAATGTGTACAGGTCAGCCTGGAAAATGAACTGCGGGTACTGTGGGTAGCCACGACGCGTACCGATGATCATGTTTTGCTGATTATCGGGAAGGAAAATCCACCGGTTGCTGCCTTCCATGGCTTTCACGCCTACAATCATGCAGTTAGTACCATCCACAGTCAAGCCGCCCATTTGCTGGTTAAGTTGCTGCCAGGTAGATACATTGAAATCGCCACGGTAATCGTAGTAGTACTTGCGCATCCACGAATCAGACATGAGGATTTTACCGCTCCGGCCGCGCACTTCGCGGGGCATGGCTAGCATCCAGTCTTCCAATTTGGAGCGGATATCCGATGCGGTATATGATCCAGAGGCTACCGGTACCAGCTTGCCTGCGGTGATGGCGTCGGCGATGGCTTTTTTGTAACCGTTTACCGATTCCAATACTGCACCCGGTACACCAGCAGTAGGCGCTACATATTCACCTGCCCATGCGGCATCGTTCAGATTGTCACGGAAAGACGGCATGATTTCCGCTTCGATTATGTATTTGGGGTAAGTCCATTGCATTGGATCTTTACCGCCTTCAAACCAGTTTGCAGCCCACTTATCGTAGAACTTTTCAAGTTGCTCCTCGGTGAATTCAAGGTCCAATTTGATCGGCCGAAGGGTATTGTCAACGGCGTCAAAAGCCTCCTGGTTGTTGGGCGTAAATCGGGGCTGGTACGGCTGCAAAATATCACCGGTAGTGACGTTTACCGCTGAGTACATTTTATCGGCCTGTACAAATGGCAACATATTTTCAAATTCAAGCCCTACCCGGAACTTGGTTTTGATTTCAGGAGAAAACTGCACCACTTGCTGATTCAGCATGGCCGCAGTTGCCTCAATGGAGAGTAAATGATTCATATTTTTTTACAGATAAAAAAGTGAGCGTGTTTTGATTACGTGATTGATTAGATCACACGTTGCGTGTATGGGTTTTGGCCCAAAGCCGCAGTTTTTGCCAAATTCGCATTGGCTTCATCCAGGGCTTTTTTCGCATCGGGTGTGCCAATACCTGCGATTGGAAGGTCCGTTTCCGGAGCATCCGGCGTGCTGCGCTCAGCACCAGGCTTTGCGCCCAGTTCATTCAGCGCTTTACGGGTATTTTCCAGTTCGGTTTTTACCGCCGTGAATTCATCGCGCAAGGCTTTGATCGCTTCACTTTCGGAATCCGTTTTTGGCGCTTTAGCGGCTTCCAAGGCATCCAGTTCGGCTTTTACCGCCGCTGGATCCAGCGAGCCATCCTCGAGGCTTTTTTTGAAATCTTCGAATTTCATGTCTTTTTGTTGAGTGATAACAGGTTGTTGTTTCTGGGTACCGAGCATATCACTCAGAACCTCTCTAATACGACCGATAATAGAGGTATCAGCCTCTTTTTTGACGGTGGCCTCGCTGGTAATCATCGTTTCCAGCAGCTGTTTATAAGGCATGCCAGCCGAAACCTTCATCGGATCGGCGGCAGCGTATTCGGTAGTGTCGGATACCAGGCCATCGGTCACGGCTTCACTGTACGTGAGCCAGTGATCCTTGTAATCGGCGTAGTATCGGCTGCGCATTTCATCGGCGGTAATTCCAATGCTGGCAGCGGTGGCAGTGATGGCGCTTTCGGTGAATTTGTCCAGCGCTTCGGCACATTCGCGCATGGTTTGGGCATTGCCTGAGCAATAGTTCCATGCTGGATGCACCATCAACAGCGCATTTTTGGCCATGTGGCGCTGTTTGCCACACATCCAAATATCGGCGGCCATGCTGGCGCAAATACCATCGTTCCAGGTATGGATTTCGGCGGCGCTGTTTTGAATGGCCGACATGATCGCATTGCCATGGAAAAAGTCACCTCCTGGAGAATTGATGCGCAAGTGGATAACCGGGTATTGCGCTGCCAAAGCATTGAGTTCTTTCACAAACTCAATATCCGTTACGCCCTTTTGGACGTATTCGTACTTTGCTGGATCCCAGGACCATTCTTCACCAATGTAACCGTACAGGAATATGGTTGCTTCGGTAGCGCCCTGCTCGGTGAGCAGTTTGTAATATGGTTGATTCTTATGATTCATCAGAAAACAGGTATATAACCGGGCGATTTGCAGAGCGAAACGCCGGAAAAAGTGATGCGGTGTACTCGACCATCGGCACCATCGGCACCGCTATCGAATTTGCTTTCAAAACGTAAGGGCTGTTCGGGTGATCCGAGCAGGAGTGGCTGACCTTCGCGCGTAACGCGCACGATGAACCGCTGTTGCTTCATGAGATTGCACCAGCCGCGCACATCGGGAATATCCGATGGCATGACTGCCGATAGATTCAGGTTGAAGTATTCGCCCTGGTCATTTTCAACTTGATCCTCATTCCATTGGCCGGAGCCAGAAACGTAAGGAATTGTGTACCAGGCTACACTGGTAAATGCGGGCTGCTGATTGTATCCTTCTGAAAATGCCCGAATAAACGTGGTAGTATCTACCTCGCTGATCGGCACAAATTCCAATTTCCCTGCACCTGGAAGGGTGCCGGATTGGCAAGAAGTATATACAATTTGAAATGACATAGCGCAAATGTGCGCTACCCTACCCTGCTCTGAAAGGACAGGGACAATACTAGCACTGCTGCGCCCACTGGCGTCCTTTGATCGGATGCAATGCCCGATACTTGCGGGCGCGGTATTGCGCTTTTTTCATGGAGTCATACTCGTAGTAATCATCCAGACCGGCGCGGCGTAAATATTCGCCGATGGTATCCTGCTCGTGTTTGCCCCGGCTTTTGCCGTCCATGACAAGTTGCAGCACATCGTCTTGCATACTGCTGTACAGAAATGAGTTGAAATGCAGCGCAATACGGTCGGCTACATTGAATATTTCGTAGCGGGCAATTGGCCCGTGTGCCTCAAATCGGATGCGCGCGGTGAGCGCTTGTAACTCGAGCGGCGTAAGTTGTGGATCGCGCCCTTCATCGTAAAAAATGATGGCCATGCTCATCATGGCGGTAAGCATATTGGCAATGGAGGATTGTCCTGGTAAAACGAGCGGCCGACCTTCTATTAAATTTTCACGGTACTTTAGATACACTAATAATCCCGGCTCAATGGGCAAATAGCCCTCAACGATAATCTTACTCATATTGCCGACAATTTAGAATGATAAGAACTAATAAGTGTTTGACAATTAGTGGTATATACAACAATAGTGCCGATTTTTTGACCGACAAAAGGCCCGATATGACATTTCATACCAGGCCTTTTTAAGCAATGAAAAGTGAATGCTTTCTATCCTTGCGCTGCAATAACTTTTGGCTTCACAAATATGTGAAGCACTGGTAGCAATACATTTACAAATAAAATACTGAGTAGTTGCCCCCAGTTTTGGGAAGCAAAATTGGTCACCAGTTCACCCGCAGTATTATCCGGAATAACAGCGCCATAAAAGGTGGCGATCCAAAGAATTGCACTGGCAATTTGGCCCCAGAAATTGGTACTTAACAGGCTTGCCATCCAGGTACCCGATTTGTTGCGGATCGTTTTGTACAGCGGCAGCATAATGTTGCTGATGAGCAAACTGCCGATCAAAAACGGATTGAACTTCAGGATGGCATCCATCAGGTCGGAGCCAGTATCGGATGGTACGGCAATGCCTGCACCGATCAAGAATACAACCAGGATGTTGAGGATGTTGGCCCAAAAGTTTTTGGACAAAAATGGATTCTTCATGTTGTGTGTTGATTTTATGGCTGCAATTTGAGGGAATACAGATCTGTTGGAAAGGACACTACACCGGCCGTAAAAAATTGGCTTTAACCCACTGATCCTGCCCGATAGAAACCCATCCCAATGCGGGTATTTCTTCCACCAGTACCCGCTCATTTTTCAGAAGCGTGTAAGCGATCGGATATTTCGCAGTGGGTCCCTTACGAACGTTCAATTCGTCTGTATCAACAATAGCAGGGTGTAGATTGAGCGCATCGAGTTGCTGGTAGTACAGCATTACGTTTTTAACGAATGCCATCCATGCCCATTCTTCAATCATGGGAAGTGGGCATTTTTTGCCCGTCACATCAAAATGGCGCAATAGGTGGGGGAGATCTAGCCCATGCTTGTACAGCAAGGTAGCGGCTAGCATTGCGCCATTGTCGCAGGTTTCGGTCCAGTTACCATCGGCATTGGCGCACAGCTCAAGCCCGATGGTGAAGTAGTTGGGTGTAAGGCGGGTGCCTTTGATCATTTCTTTGCCTGCGGGCTTGTATTGCCCCAGTGGCTTGTCGCCCACATGGAAGCCTACTTCGGTATCAGGAAGCGCCTGTATGATGGTATTGGAATCGACCAGGTAATGTGCCGATGCTGGCCGGAAAGTGCCGCCTGGGCCCGGAGCGCCATTGTTGAAATAGTTTCGGTTGGCTTGAGCGTTGGCACCTTTCGATTGGTTGGCCGTCCAGTGAACAACAATTGCCTTAACCTGGCGCAATTGATAATGTACTGGATCGCGCAGTGCCGGGCGCGTGAGTTTGTGGGTGATTAAGTCGCGGATGAATATCGGTTTCATTAAACAAAGTTCATTCACCACCCTACCTAGCAAAAGGACATAAAAAAACACCCTTCAACCATGCGGACGAAGAGTGTAAATAAACCCCAAAAAACCATTGCAAATGTAATTGTTTTTTGGTATTAATCAATATTGTCTTTCAAGCCAGTGAGAAACCCCTTTCCCTCCAATCAATTCCGGCTGTTTTTTTGCTGGTATACCAGATAGGTAACACCAGCCTTGTGGGTTATATTGAGCCATCATTGTAAGTCTTGCATCAATTAACACTACGTGTATTGTCCCAAATTCTTTTGGCTGTCTTTCGTTTACAGGCACAGCCTTGAAAATTATCTCTTGTTCCATTGTGTTGAATGTTTATTGTAAAAAATTGGGTGCTTGGAGTTATTTGAATACTGGATCTGGCCAATATGACCAAATCATATTGTCTTCGATATTAACTTCATTAAAATCATCATCAAGTAACCTACCGAGGGAGTAAGTCATAGAAGTCAACAGATGCAAACGACTATCCTCATCTTCGTAATAAACCATTATGCAACGGTCTTCACTTTTAGGTGGATTTTTCTTCATTGAAAACCACTCCGTGTTGCACAATACATCCATATTTGATTTATAGCCCATCATCTGTAACACCTTCGTTAGTCTGGCGCAGTCAAGGTGGACTTTGTAGTATCCGTTAAAATTGAACTCTATGTAGGCTTCGATTACTTTCCCATTTTCCCACCCCTTCTGTTGTATAACGTTCAAAATGATTGACTCTACTCTTCTATCAAGAACGTCATGCCAGGTTGTAATTTGGCCATCTTGTCGCTCAACGACGATTTTAACTCCGGTTGGTTTCATTTTTAAAATTGTTTATTGTGAAAATTGGGTTAAAATGGAATAGTTATTTGGGGTAAAAAATCAAATGCAAACCGTGCGCTTTCAATGCCTTTCGACTTCATGGTTTTGCAAATTTCAATCAGTTCCCTATCTTCTTTTTCGGTTGTAAAAAACCGCTGACGGTACCCACAAGGAAGCATAACACATACCTCATCCGAATAAGATCGGCTTATCTAGCATTGGTCAGTTATATACAATCCCTGTTCCCGAATTTGTTGTGTCTCTGCAAGCATTGGTGTGAATGTTTTAATTTTCTTCAACAACCTCCCGCCCGAACTTTCCAGCCCGGATGATCAATTGCCTTTCAGTGAATGGATATTTAATTTCGGATATATTGAGAGAATGCATTCTCCCTTTATACACGAATGAAAATGTAGCAAAGCGAGGTTCGCTGTAAAAGGTTACTATGCCGTGTTTGAAGGTATAGGCCCCTTGCAAATACTCATGGTCGCTTCCCTTGTTTACTTTATGGCAATGGCCGTAAGGCTTGCCAATGGCGTCAACTCTGCGGTATTTTTTCATTTTAAAAAGATTTGGAAGGTATATAGTGCAATTCATCTAGCGCTTTCAAGAATCTGATTGCAGTGCATGCTACTTGAATGGCTTCCTTTCTAGCCTCTAATTTACTTCCTCCTTCATAGATAAATTGCAAACATGCCCGGGTAAGTTCGCCGCTTTCCTCCCCTACTATTGCAGAGGCATGAATAATATCCGAAGGCCATTCTGGATGCTTCGTTTCAGCGCGTTTAACTTCATCAAGAATATCCTCAATGATTGTTACCATGTGTTCTTTTTCCATTGGTTTGAATGTTTTAGCGAATGAAATCATAATAGATTTGTTTTTCAGGGCCACAATGGCTGGTTGCATCGAATGCGTCTGAAAAAGTATAGGTACCGGCTTCTTCTCTTAAAAAAGAATATCCTGCGCGGGCAGTACGCCAGTAAGCACCCCACTGATTTGACCAAATTCGAACGGGCTTATTGCCGTGCTTATTCAGAAAGTCAGCAATCTTGCTTGGCGATTTTCGGCGTATTTGATTAATTTTATTTAGAGGCAACATCGGTTTGAATGTTTTTTGAGTTACAATATTTCAGTGTTTTCAAATGGATCATCGTACAGGACATCAATGCCGCAGTATAATTCCATATTTCCGCAGTTGCCATTACACGAAACGTATCCTACCCCTTCAATCATTCTACGATAACCGTGCTTCAATACCTGGGACGCTACATATTGGATCATCTGGTCTTCATCGCCGTCTTTAATTACCGACTTATAGCCTTCAAATGCGTTTTTGAATGCTTCCGTTTCTTCGTGCACAATCAATTCGATTGTGTGGGTGATTTCTACTTGAAAATTTTGCATTGTTGTGTGGGTATTTGTGGCTTTCGCCGGTTATGAATGTTTATTTAATTGAGCGATTTCCGCTTCGATTTCTGCAATCAGTTTTTCTTTACCTGATAGATATTCCAAGGCTTTCAAATAGTCGGGATCATCTTCATACGAAAAAAGCGAAGTAGATTCCTTTACTTTTTTGCCCTTTTCAATGGCAAATTGCGCCTTCGTTCTATCTCTTTTTGCCGCAATTAACTTGTTGCTAAGCACCTTTATCAATACCTTATCACGGTCAGGATTTACATACGAAATGCACTCAATTTGCACAAGTTGTCTGGGCGTTTTAATTTGTTCCTTTGCTTGTAAGTAGCGGAAAAACCACTTCCAACGCATAAATCTTTCAACCTTAAAGCCTACATTTTCATATATCAATTGTCGTGTACCCCAACTATATTCTTTTTCATATCGGTAAATTCGTACCATCGCGTTGATTAAATACAACTGATTGGATACTTCGCCAGACTTGATGAGTGAAAGTAGTTTCTCGCTTTCTTCAACCATGTGAAGCCTTAATATTTCCTCTGAAATGATCTTTGATTCCATGGCTCAAAACAGTTTAGGCTGCTCACTATTCGCGCGCCCATACTTACGCGCCCGCAAATGCTGATAAATGTCATACCGCAAGTGGCAGCGCTGGCAAAGCGCAGCCAAATTGTCCATCTCATTATTGCCTGGATCGCGGTCCAGGTGGGCCGTTGTTAATATGATCCTGGTCAGCCCGTGGAATTTTAGGCGTTTCCAGATCATTTTTTCGGTGCTCTCATAGGCACCTGTCGTTTCCAGTACAAACAGCACTTCCACCCAATCAGGCATGGTGCGCACGGGCTTGCGCTGGATGACTGTTTTGTTCTTGGCATGGCACCACTCGCAGCACCAGCCTGCTTTTTCGCGGACTGAAAGGGAAATTTCATCCCAATTTTCCGGGTATAAGTGGCGTCTTATCGGCATGGCTCAAGTATTTTGAACTCGATTACCCATACCCACGGGTTTAAATCCCATGATTCCTGTCCATTAATGCTCGTAAATAGAGTGCGAAACGATTCCCTTGGAGTTAAAAATGTGCCTATGTCTTCTTTCCCGTAGTTAGCGTAATAAGTATTCCCGTCTTCATGTAAAAGCGGCATTATTCCTTCAGCAATGGCATCTTCATCCGAAATATCTTGTAATCGCTCACATCCTATGCCTGTAATTTCAAGGGTGATACGCGATGCATCTCTCGGCATAAATATTGATGGCTTCCATTTTACACAATCCCAGGCCCATGCATAGGTATCTAATTCGCTGCCTGGCTTATCGTATCCGTGGTGTCTTGCCGTTTTATCGGCACGGTAAAGCCATGATGGGTAATCGATAAACAAGTCCTGGCCTTGCGCCCACGTTTCGCGCACCCAAATACGATGGCCAATCCAGCCATAAGGACACCATTCGTATTCCCATGATCCATCGGGGAAATGTACTGGACAACCACCTATTGATGTAACGGTTGGTTCTATTTCGCCAAACGGGAATTTACGTTTCACTACTCTTCTCGTTTGCGTTTTACGTCCTTCAAGAATTGCGCGGACCATTTCGCCGCTAAATAGAATGGGTCGTTGTTTCATTTTCTTGTAGTTGTTCTGCTGCACAGAATGCAGCAAATGTTTTGAGCAATGTGGTTTCTTCTGATATTCCCGGCACCCGATCCCTTACGAATTCCGCCCACCATAGCGCCCGATCATATCCGTGTCGACGTACCAGGTCGGAAAAACGCCAGGCGGTAATGCCTTGGGCGATGCTGTAGGTTGGTTTATAGTGGGGATCGGGTTTAGTGGCTTTTAGCAGTTCGATTTGGTCGGTCATGAGAAGGAAAGTTTAGTTTGCCCGGTTTTTACCGCAGGATCGTAATTGGTCCACAAGCATTCCGAGACTGACCGCTTATTGGTTGACATGGGCAGCACTTTTGCCTTAAACTTGAATTTATTAAGGCCTTTGAATAGATCATTCATTTTAGGGCTGTCATATCCGCTGATTGCTACCAATCCTTTTACCTGATTGATTGTCTCTGCGAATACTGAATACATTACCTCATTCATTTCATATCGGTAATCATCCTTGGTAATACGTGCCTGGCTGTGATATGGTGGATCACAGTAGAATAAGGTATTTTTGGTATCGTACTTAAGAATGATTTGATTTGCTTCCATGCATTCAATTTGCACCATACGAAGGCGTGTCGCAACATCTTCAAGCCCTGAAATCTTGGACATGAAATTTCTGACAGCAGATGAATGAGTGCCAGGATTGTAAGTCTTGTTTTTTGACCACGACCGGTCTTTTCTCGCACCAGCTTTTGCAATGTCCATTTGTACTTTCACGTACCATCGGCGGGCATCCTCTACAGGATCACCGGTATTTTCCCATGCCTGTACAAATTCCTGTCGGCTATATGGTGTAAGCAGCAATGCATCAATCAAAGGCTGCGGATTATCGCGCAACACCTTAAAAAAGTTAATGATATCGCCATTCAAATCATTAATGGTTTCAATCGGGCTTGGCTTTTTATTCAAAAGCACTGCGGCCGATCCACAAAATGGCTCAACATAGTGGTCCGTTTGTGGAAGTAACGGCAGGATATTAGATAAGTGCGTATTTTTTGCACCGTAATAGGCGAATGTGATCATCGGTTCAATTGTTTATGAAATGACTTCTTCTCCACCGCCCACATAAGTTCCTGAATACGGCGATAATCTTCCGCGCTTAGATTATTTACAGGCTCCGGATCATCTTCAGTTCGCTTTGTGTACAATTCGTTTTCCTGAATAAATGCGCTGTAAAAAAACTTCCGCTCTTTCTCCCAGTGGTTCCAATAAAATCTAAATTTTGCATCGATTTCAAGGTATTCAGCATCAGTTATCTCAACGACGAAGTATTTTCCAGGCTTTAAGCGATTACTTTTTCGACCATATTCAGTCAGTGTGTTTAAATCTAGATCAGGCCCCACTACATTTCTGAATATCTGAGCAAAGAACTTGGCCTTTTCTTCATTCCCTTTTTCAAGGAAAAATATTCTTTCATGCTTTACTTCTGATTCTAAATCGGAAAGCGAAAGCCCGTTTTTTTTCAGGAAATCCTGAAGCATTTTTTTTGCAGCATTCCTTTCGCCTGGTGTGGCTCCTTTTTCAGCCAGCGCCGCAATTTTTTGGGCGACTTGGATGGCTTTTGTTGAATTTGGTTGCATGATTTTGGTTTTAAAACTTGAGAAGAATACACCCCCCTTTCAAAAAATCAAGGTTTTTAACTGGACTTCTGGACTTTCATTCCTAACTCGTTGATTCTCTTAGCGTTAACCGGACCAAATCGTTTGGTCCGAACTGGACTGTTTGGTCCGCGATTTGGACTTCTGGACTTCTGGACTGAATTGGTCCGGAAATGGACTGAATAACACTTTGATTTTCAGACTGTTATAATCAAAAGTCCAGAAGTCCAGTTCCTTTTACCTTTTTTATACAGGGGGGTATTAAAAGAAATAAGAAAGAGAGAATATAATATATGTATCTCCCTCAAATTCTGGACTTTCATCCATATTTGCCTTAAAATGGCCCCCTTATGATGTTGGTTTCCTTAAAAACGCGTTCCTGCTTATCGTTTTGTGCATCGTAGTGCTCATCGGCTACGATGATGAACTCAAAGCCTTGCGACTTGATGCGCCCTTCTTTGTCGGCTCCAGGGTTGTAGGATATGTTTTTATAGGCTGCGAACAGTTTGCACTTTTCCTTTATCCTGCGGGTGTCCATGAACTTGCGATGCCCAGGGAATAGTGCCAGGTAATCTTCCAGCACCCGCTCTTTGATCACTACCCTATTGAGCATGTACCCTTCGACAAAGTACCCGTCTGCAAAATCGAGAAAATCTTCGCCGATCTGCTGGCGTAAGCGGCGGCGGTTAATATCGTCCGATTCTATGCCGTATCTGCCGAGATCCTGATGGTTCATGTATATCTGTATCGCGGTGGCCATCAGATTGTAATACAGGTTCCACTGAGACTTGTCCCAATCGGTAAATAATTGGTGGCCGAAGTAGTGGGCCGGTGTTCGAAACTCGTTGAAAAAGTTGCTGAATGCCAGCGGATACTGCCGGCGTTTGAAACTATTGCCCTCCCCATTGATGGAGTGGTTGGTAGTGATGGTAAATATGGGCGCTGGCAACGTGATCGGTGCTCCGGCGAAGGGCTTTACCCGGATAAAGTTGGTGATCTGGCTGAATAGAATCTCGAACGGGAAGTTTACACCCACATCATCAATCACGATTTCGCGTGTACGTTCATCTACACCATGGTAAAGAAACTTATCCGCCTTCATATCGGCCGTTTTGCCGTCCACCGTAAAAACGATGTTGCAAAACTGTGTGGCCAGGGCATAGATAGATTTACCGGATCCACCTTGCGACTTGCCTACCTGACTTTCCAAGCCGTCCATACAAATGATCGCCCGTTTTTGGGATTCATCGCGATGCACCCGCAATTTGTAGCCCCACCCTATTAATTTAGTGGCAATGTGCATTTTCCATACTTCCAGATCTTCGGGCGACAACGATTGACCTTCTTTCTGGTAATACACTTTGTTTCCTTTATCGTCGGTGCCGAGCTGGTACAGTTTTTCCCAGGCAAAAAGGCTGGTGCATTTCAGATACTCATACAATTCCGTTTTTTCAGCCTCCGGTGTTTCTTTGATGGTCCAGTTTTTACCCTCTTTAGCGATCTGAACCAAGGGTTTCCCGATATATTCCGCATCAAACTGAATCACTTGGTTGGACCAAACGGATCCAGGCAACTCTGATAATGGCCGCTGCTCAATATTATCGGGCGTAATGCGCCAAAAGCAGTTTCGAAACACCATGAACTGTTCATCGGCGGCATGCCTGATCCACTCAGGATGGTGTACGCGCATGTAGTTCAGGTTGTTGGGCCCCAAGTACTGCGTGTTGCCTTTCAGGAGCATCTGAACCACATCAGAGCGTTCCTCCCGGTCTTTGATCGTTTCGGCAAATTCCACCACGTAGCGCTGGATCCAGGTATGTGTGATGTCGTAGAAAAAGGTTTTATCCTTTTTCACCATCCGATAGTATCCATCCTGATATTCATACAAGCCAATACCCCGGTTGTACAGGAAATTACGGATGGTGTCATAATTGAATGTGCATTCCCGCTTTTCACGGCCACCATTGCCGACATACACCGCAATTTTGTAGAACTTTTCAGACTCGAGTATCTGATTAGCAAGTTCAATTTGGTTGCTATCGCTATTGTAGTAATAGGTAAGTTTGCCATATTGAAACTCCCCTATGTCCTTCAGTACGTCTTTGTGTACTTCGAAAAATATGCTAGCATCATCCAAATGCCATTGCTCCAACAGTTTTTGCTCAGGTACCCGCAGTGGATGGATATTCATCGCAAAAATGTGCTTGCCATTCCCTTTCGGATCCGTGATGGCTACGTCCATATCAGCAGCAATGGCGCCAGGCTGATAGTTCTGCTCATTCCCTTCATCTTGGGATACGAGCAATAGATCATCCATGCCTTTTTGCTTCTCATCGCGTCCTGCTGCCATGAAAATGCGCAGATCAATACCACCGGTGCGGAAACCGTAGAAGTATTCGCGAAACTTCTGGACTGCGCGCATGAACGTGCGCGGGCGCTGATCGACCGGTTTACCTGGGTGGATGCTGATGCGCTGCCAGTCGGAGTCGATCACAAACACAACTTCCTGCACCTGGCACCGGGTAATCAGCATTTCGAAGGCGCGCGGCATGGCATCACTACCATAAGCAAGGTTATGAATACCCGCAATACCTACCGATGGAATGCCATGCAAACACATTTTATCGGCCTTTTTCTCCCCTTCTACTACACACAGCCTGGTAATTTGCTCCCCTTTGGCATAAGCCGCAAGCATATAATTAGGTATCCATAACTGGTTACCGCTGCCGTATGGAGATCGATACTTTACGGGCTTGCCCTCTTTATCCAGGTGCAAATCGGGGTGCTGATAACGCACTCGAATGTACGGTTTCAATTTGCCGCCGTTTTTGGGCTTATACATCAGGTATTTGCCATCGAGGTCAACATACCATAGTACCATATCATTGCCATTGGCAGTGTAATCGCCATGCTCGTTGATGGTACCTGCTGAATATCGCTGTTGCTCAATGGATTTACCATCGTGCAGTTTGATGGTTATTACCTGATCTGCAGCAATCAAACCGCTATGTTTCAGTTGCAAATCGCGGAATGTGATGCGATTAGGTGCATGTTTTGCCTGTAATTCGGCGATATTTTCCGATGGGCGCTGCAATTCTACGTTGTAAGTACTGGCCAGCCATTCATAGGCTTTGCGCCAATCCATACCGTGCATTACTTGCAAGTAGGATGCACCACCTTTGCCACCGGCATCGCAGTGAAAGCATTTGAAGATGCCTTTTTTAGAGCCGCTTGTTACGATTTCTAAGCCTTCTTTGGCGGTGCATGCTGGGCAAGTATATACAACTTTGTTGTTTTTCTTCTTCGCAACTTCAGTGTTATATCGTGATGCGACATCTGCCGTATCAGCTGCGTATTGGTCAATATTGGCCCGGTCATCGGGGGATATGAATGCTTTATTATTCGTCATGTCGCTGGAAGTTGGATTGCGAAGTTCTTTCTGATTTGGTCTGTGTAAAAGGACTACGGTATCACCCTGTAGTTGATCTCGTCAATAACTGCGACAAGTCTATCCACCGATATTTTAATATCTTCCAGAAATCTCCATTCTGGCACTGGCATTTCTACTCCATTCATTCGATCAACCAAAGCCATTCCCAACTTTTTATTGAGCAAATGGAGGTTATCAAACAGGTATTTCACCTCTGTTTCGAGCATTTTATCACTGATCTTGGATAGATCAGGATGTCTTACAATATTTCCCATTACTGTTTTGATTGAATATTTTGAAAAAAAGCCGGGCAATCTTGCATCACCCGGCGATGCTTAACATGAAAAGTTAGAGTCGAATCCCTGGCGCTTTCGCCAGGGCCCTTTGTATTTTCGGTTCAAAAATGAAATGCAGTTGTAGGCCTGAACTATGTTC
>JAIYAP010000027.1 GCA_027488935.1 Saprospiraceae bacterium
TGCGTAAATTGTATTGACGGGGCGACTTTTTCTGTCACCCCGCCAATACAATTTACACACTACCACAAATCCTTGATAAAATCTTAAACATCAAAAAAATCGCGCGTAAATGCACGAATGAATATGCATTACCCTGTAATCGCTATTGACGGGGTGACTGAAAAAGTCGCCCCGTCAGTAGCGATTACGCATTACCACGAATATCCGGCCGAAAAACTCAAGAAAACGAACCAATCATGCTAAGCAAATCATGCATAACATCTAAAGATTCCTATAAGCCCATGTAAATGCGTAACAAACATCACCCCTAATCTTTGTGAAACCCAAAATTCGGGATGACTCAGGTTCATAAACTACATTATTGAACTACTACCCCTCCAACCGCTCCATCAAACGATTCGTAATCCGCAAAAAGTCCATTTCCGTGATAATGCCTACCAGTTCCTTGCCTTTTACCACCGGCAAGCAGCCAATTTTATGTTGCCGCATTTTACTCATCGCCTCCATGATGGTAGTCTCCGGTGTGGCGGTTATCGGTTTTACGATCATCAGATCTTTCACCGTACGCACGGTATCGTCTTCAATTTTGTTCAATTTGGCAAAATAGCGCAGCAAGATGCGCGAAGAAACCAAACCCACCAGTTCGCCTTTGCTGTCCTCTACCGGCATGTACCGGATACGCCGCCAGTCCATAATTTCGGCCACCAACTCAATAACATCGTCCTTTTGAACGGTAAAGAGGTCAGTCGACATAAATTCTTCTACTTTTAGTTTAGAAGGTGTCCAGTTTTCCAAATCGGTCGCTTTAGGTTCGGTCCAGGTATGCACCGGACGGTTATCTTGTTGGTTTTTGATCATCGCGGCAGTTAAGCAAACCATGGCTTCATCATTGGTAACCTGGTTTTTCATGGCGGTGTAGGATCGCAATGCCCAGCGTGCGCCCGTTTTGTGCTCAGTAGCACGCGCTTCAATGATGTCAAGGTATTTGGTGATGTCGGCCGATTTCACTTTGCGGTGCTTTAAGCCTTCTTTAGCCAACGGCAATAACTCCTTCAAAATCAATTCAGTAACGGGTACTTTATTGTCTTTAAACCAGGTAAACGTTGTATCAATACCAAATTTAGCCGACTTCAGGAAATTATCCCGCGCATCCACAAAGTCGATGTGTTTGGTCACATCTTCATAATGCAGGCCCATGCCGATCATGGCGCCTAGCCAAAACGCTGCATTAGCTGTTGCATCCACGACGGTTGGTCCGGCCGGAATGACGCGGTTTTCTATGCGCAAATGCGGTTTTCCATTCGGTGAAATGCCGTAACAAGGGCGGTTCCAACGGTAAACGGTCGAATTGTGGATTTGCAAAGCGCGCAGTTTGGGCACTTTGCCATTGCGCACCATTTCCAGCGAATCCTCTTCAATCGAACCAGCCAGTAAAACCCGGAAACGGCTGATGTCTTCTTTATAAATTTGGGTAATATCGCCTTGCAACCAACCGCTGCCAAAGTTCACGCGTGGCAAACGCTCGCGCATGTGATCGTGTGCCGTGCGCGTATCCAGCGATTGTTGAAACAAAGCAATGCGCGATTCGTGCCACAAACGTCGACCAAATACCAGCGGCGAATTGGCAGAAATGGCAATCATCGGTCCGGCCAAAACCTGCGCGATGTTGTACATTTTGACAAATTCATTGGGCGAAACCTGCAAATGCACCTGAAAACTGGTGTTGCAAGCCTCCAGCAAGGGCGAATCGTGTTTTACCAGCAATTCATCCACGCCTTCTACCCGCAATTCGAAGGAAGTACCCAACAAATGTTTTTGAATGGCCGCCATGAGGGCAAAATACCGGTCACGTGGCGTCAAATTGTGCATTTCCAGGTCGTGTTTGCGCAAAGTGGGTAAAATGCCACAAAGCACAATACTCGCATCAAATTGATCCAACACCTTCTGAATCAGCGAAAGGTAATGTCGGTTTTCTTCCTCCATGTCGCTCAGGCAGGTGCCCACAAATTCGCGTGGACTGAGGTTGGTCTCCAGGTTAAATTTGGCCAACTCGGTCACACACCACGGATATTCCGTCATCTGTTCCATGACCTCCATGTTGATGGTGGCCGGTTTAAAGGTCTTGTTGTCGACCAGACACATTTCTTGTTCCGCGCCAATCCTGGTAATATCACTTTCAAACCAATTGTGTTCCAGCATGTACTCAAATGCCTTCACATCATCGAGCAGGCAGCGTACAAAATGCTGCATTTCCTGCTGTGAATCAAGGGTATTTACTTTTTGGAAGCCCATGGTGCTTGTTTTAAACGGTGGTTCAGTTTTAGACTTGTTGCGGTGGGAAGTTGAAAACGACGTAAAAACGCCCATTTTCCGCCCTTCTGCGTTTTTTTTCTTGTCCGTAGCGCTGCTACGCACAAGAAAAAAAGCCTTGAAGGCCTAAAAATGGACTGTTTTTGTCGGTTTACTCCCCACCGCAACAAGTCTATTATTTTATTAAATGTGATTTCGTACAAATCATGTTACTTTGCTGTATGAGCTATACAAATGCGATTCTGCACTTACAGCACGACGCCAAACTTAGGGAACTTATCCAACAAATAGATATACCCGAACCAAAATCTTCGGGTAAAATTTATTTTGACCTGTTGGAATCCATTGTCTCCCAACAACTTAGCGTTAAAGCGTCGAACACAATTTTTAACCGTTTTCTGCAAATATTTCCGGATCAGCACCCGCATCCCGAACATTTGATCAAATTGTCCGCCGAACAACTGCGCGCTGTAGGGCTTTCCGGCCAGAAAGCAGGATATATGCAGAACGTAGCGCAATTTGCTTTGGATAACGATTTGGAAACGATGGACTGGTCTGGCATGACCGATGAAGACATTATTGCCTTCCTGACCCAAATTAAAGGGGTAGGCAAATGGACGGTTGAAATGCTTTTGATGTTTAGCCTGGGCCGTACGGATATTTTACCCGTCGACGATTTAGGTATTCAACAGGGAATCAAACGTTTATACGCGTTGGAGGAAACCGGGAAGGAATTAAAGAAACGAATGATTGAAATTGCGGAGCCTTGGCGCCCGTACAGAACTTATGCCTGCCGATATTTGTGGCGGTTTAAAGATCAAAAATAAATATTCCTGACACATGAAAGACCGTTCGCCCGTTGGTGCCATATTTTTAACCGTTTTTTTGGATATGCTCGGGGTAGGGATCATCATTCCGGTATTGCCCGCTTTATTTATGGCACCCGATACCAGCATCCTTCCGAGTGGTGCCAGTCATTATGATCGCTCCATATTATATGGGTATTTGACGGCTATTTATCCGGCCTTTCAATTTTTTGGTGCACCGATGCTGGGCGCTTTGAGCGATCGTTTTGGTCGAAAACCGATGTTGCAAATGTCGCTCATAGGCACGTTGATTGGCTATTTGCTGTTTGGATGGGCTATTTTACTTAAAAACTTGCCTCTGCTGTTCTTCAGCCGGGCGCTGCCGGGCTTTACCGGGGGCAATATCAGCATCGTGATGAGCGCACTGTCTGATATTGCGACCCCGGAAAACCGGACTAAATATTTTGGCCTGGTCGGTATGGCGTTTGGACTTGGCTTTATCCTCGGACCAGCGATCGGCGGTGTTTTGGCCGATAGCAGTGTTTTACCCTGGTTCAATCACGCAACCCCATTTTGGTTTACTGCCATCCTTACCCTGGTCAACATGCTATTGGTACAGCGTAATTTTCCGGAAACCAACCTTACTCGCCGCGAAACTCCAGTTTCCTTGTTCGTGGGTTTTTCCAACCTCGGAAAAGCATTCAAATCAGCCAACTTGCGCCAGATTTTTGCGGTTTCCCTGCTGCTTTCGCTGGGCTTCTCGTTTTTTACCCAATTTTTCTCTGTTTACCTCATTCAAAAATTTGCAGTTTCAGAAAAACAAATCGGACTTATTTTTGGCTGGGTAGGCATCTGGCTGGCCTTTACCCAGGGTTTTACAGCCCGAAAACTGGCTAAATACGCCAAACCCAACCAAATTCTGCGCTGGAGCATTCCGCTGCTTGCGCTTGCAGTACTGGCTACCTTGGCGCCGAATCAATTGTGGCTTTTTTACCTTGTAAATCCCTTTATTGCAACGTTTCAGGGCCTCACTGCGCCTAACTTGACCACCATAGTGTCCACGCACGCAAGCCCACAGGAGCAAGGCGAAATCATGGGCATCAACCAGAGTATGGTTTCTGTCGGACAATTTATCCCTGCTTTAGCGGCTGGCTACCTCAATAGCATGCATGGCAGTTTTCCCATTTTGGCGGGCAGTATTTTCATCTTTTGCGCCTGGCCGATCTATTTAATGATCCGTGATTAATACGTAAACAAATCGTGCTCCAGGTTAAAAATGGATTCCCCCACTTCTTTCGACTTCATCAGGAGGTCAACGCCCGTGTAGGAATCTTCCAAGCGTAAATCGCCTACCGTATTTTCTTTGGTGATAAAGGACGAAAAATGCCGCATTTCCATCCAGTCTTCCCAACTCAGGGTACTGGCAAAATTTCCGCCGGGCGTTACCACCTTGTGGCGCGCCAAAATTTCACGGGCTTGTGGGTAATACACCCAAAACAGCGGCTTTTCGAAGCGGAAGTTGCCTTCTTCATCTACCACATCAATCAAAGGTGCAATGCCGAGGATGCGCACTTTGAGTGAACTGGTATTCGCGTCGAAATACCAGGATTCCTTCACCCGGAAACGCTTAACGTTTTCCCAATTGATTTCGTTTTTCACAATTTGCACCCGTTCCTCACCCGTTTGCGGATCGAATACAATAATGGTGTCCTCTTTATACATTATGCTCGACACATCATCTGTACTCAAAGGTTTGGTAAAACGATCATCCACCGTGCTGTACACCCGCATATCGCCTTGCAGGGCAGCGTCCATGAGGATTACAAACAAAGGGGATTCGGGCGCGACAAAAGGTTTGTTCATCTTTTCGCGGGTGTCAATGACCCGCCAGATGCGTTTTTCCCAGAAAATATCCGCTTCTCGAATAGGCGCAGGTTTCAGGGTGTTTCGATCGCGGATGGTCGAGCGGGTGGTAATGTCATCCAGCGGTGTACTTTCAGCCGGGATTTCCGATTCAACAGGTTGTGCTCCAAGTAATTGGATGCATAGTAAGCAAGTCAGGAGCGCGCAATAGCGTAGCCCCTGAAACGACAAGTGGTTTGTCATGTTTCAGTTGTGTTTAGTAATTTTGTTAAAAAAAGAATGGATAAACCCGTGTGAGGCAAGAGATTAGCGCAAAAAGACTAAAAGTATTCCAAGGCTACCACGATGCGGTAACTAAGCCGGTTTTTTGGACCATTAAAATAAAGGGAATCGGGTTGTGGGAACAACAGATTGCAATCGTTATTCAAAACGCGAACGTGCAAACCGTATTTTAAATGTTAAGAATTTTAACAAATAAAGCGGGCAAAGTCCAATAAGTTGCCAAATCTAAAATGGATGTACATTTTTTGCAGTTCCTCGGCCTCTTCTTGTTTGCCATTGATTAATACGGTGCGCATGCCCAAAGCCTGCCCCAAGGCCATATCTGATATGGAATCCCCCACGATCCAGCTGTTTTCAAAATCAATTTCGGGAAATTGTTCCAAAGCCAGCCAGGCCATGCCGGTTGCAGGTTTTCGGCAAGGGCAACCCGCCTCGCTGCGGTGTGGGCAGGCGTAAATGGCATCCAGTCGACCGCCGCTCGCCTGGGCAATATCGCGCAATTTCTGATGCACCGCTTCCAAATCCTCCATGGTCATCAATCCTTTGCCGATACCTGCCTGATTGGTTACGACTACAATGCGTTCAAAACGCGCCGCCAGCATGGGAAGGGCGGTTTCCAAACCAGGGGTCGGTATAAACGCATCCGGGTGTTGCACGTATTCGCCCGGCATTCGCACATTGAGTACGCCATCGCGATCGAGGAAAAGTGTGTCCATGCAGGCAAAGGTTTGGAAAAAAAGCGAAAAAATTCAATCTGAACCATTTTCCTAATTAAATGTTTTGACACCGATTCTCATACGAACATAACCTGACCCATGCATATCGCGATACTTTCCAGCAGCACCAGGCTCAATCGGCAGTCCCACCGGGTAGCCCTGGCCCTACAACAAACGATTGAAAACCAAGGCGTACACACTGCTTCGGTGCTCGATTTGGCGGCTTATCAGTTTCCCATCATGGAGGAAGTATTGCAGAAACTCCCCAATCCACCCGCAGGATTGGCCGAATTTGCACACAACGTAAAATCAGCAGACGCCTTTATTTTCGTTTCGCCTGAATACAACGGCAGTTACACGGCAGCCCTGAAAAACGCGGTGGATTATTTGAAAGAGTCTGAATTCAACAAAAAAGTAATTGGTGTAGCGTCCGTCACCTCGGGTAGTATGGGGGGCATGCGCGCGGCTTTGGCCATGCAGCAATTGGCACTGGGCGTTTCCGGGTACGCCATTCCGCAGATGCTGCTCGTTGGCCAGGTGGCACAGCGCTTTGATGAAGCCGGGAATTTATTGGATCCCTTGTTTGAAAAAAGCATGAACAGCTTTTTACAGCACTTTATTTGGCTGGCCGAGGCGGTGGTGGAGAAGAAAGCAACGGTGTTGGCGGCATCGGTTTAGTTTTTGGGGTGGGCGGAAATCGTGGAGGTATTGGATATACGAATACCAAGCAATACCGCAAATTCGCACCAATTTCCACAAATGGGGGGCCACAAATGGGGTTTTATAAATGCGGTTCTACAAATGGATGTTCTACAAATGCCTGTTCTACAAATGCCTGTTCTACAAATGCATGACTTCTCCGAAGTCAGGAGGGTGTGATTCATTTCGTTTTACAGTTCTACAAATGCACGACTTCTCCGAAGTCGGAAGGGTGTGATTCATTTCGTTTTCGCGGTTCTACAAATGCCTGTTCTACAAATGCATGACTTCTCCGAAGTCAGGAGGGTGTGATTCATTTCGTTTTACAGTTCTACAAATGCACGACTTCTCCGAAGTCATGATAGAATTACGACTTCGGAGAAGTCATGCATTTGTAGGACGTGCATTTGTAGCAAGACGAAATAAATCACGAAGTACACCCTTCTGACTTCGGAGAAGTCACGCATTTGTAGCAAGACGAAATAAATCACGAAGCACAACCTTTTGACTTCGGAGAAGTCACGCATTTGTAGGACATGCATTTGTAGGACATGCATTTGTAGCAAGACGAAATAAATCACGAAGTACACCCTTCTGACTTCGGAGAAGTCATGCATTTGTAGAACAATCAATTTCGACGAATTTATACATTTAATTTTATGTAATTGCTATCTTGCTTTTGCGACTGTACATTTGTATCCGTTAACCTATAATCACATTCATAAACCTAATCCAACCCAACATGCCAGACGTATTTTCCCAAATATACCTCCATGTGGTTTTTTCACCCAAACACCGCCAAGCACTCATTCAACCAGAATGGGAAGACCGTCTACACCGATACATCACGGGCATCGTACAGGATAAAGGGCATAAAATGTTAGCAATTGGTGGAATGCCCGACCACATTCATTTGTTCATTGGGTTTAAGCCGTCGGAAGCAATTTCCGATTTGGTGCGAGAAATTAAAAAACGCACCAATACGTTTGTCAATACCGAAGGCCTCTCGGCTTTCCCTTTCGAATGGCAAAATGGATTTGGAGTTTTTTCGCACAGCCGTTCTCAAATAGATGCTGTTTGTAAATACATTTTGAACCAAAAAGTACACCACTGTCAAAAGACGTTTCAGGAAGAATTTCTAAAGTTTTGCGAGGATTTTAATATTGAAATAGGTAAAAAACAACTGTTTGATTGGGTGGGTGAACCAGCTTAGCAAGCAATGCCTCCGAACATAGAATCGTTTTATTCCATACTTTATATTTTGGCTACTAAAAAATATCAAAGAGAAAACTCAAATTGTCCTAACCCTAATTTTGGTCGATGTGACTACAACAAAAAATCGACCATCTAAATGAGCATATTCTAGTACCACACGCAAGAGGTTTTGCTTAATTACGGGCAATTCCACTTGGCGATACCGAAGAAATACAACCGTAACTTTTGCCATTTGATGGGCAAAAACCAACTCCCCAAAATCTTTATCTTCTGTAACTAAGATAGCAGATTCCTCATAAGCCATTGAAATAACAACCTCATCCGTTGCACCATAATTGCCTAATGCAACTGGCTTGACCTCATATCCACTTTCAATTAATGCTTTTACAAGGGCTCCATGAAGATTTTCATCCGTAATGATCATGCCTCCAACATAACTTCATCCGCAATCATTCTTGCAGCATAATCTAGTGCCGCAGCCACTTGCTCCATATTTAAATGCGGGTATGCCTCTAAAATATCTTGAATGCTAAATCCATCCGCAATTTTGCGGACCACCAATTCAACTGTAATCCGAGTCCCTTTTATGATCGGTTTCCCAAGCATAACCTTGGGATCGCGCACAATAATAGATTCTTGCATGAATGATTCATTTTGTAC
Source organism: Saprospiraceae bacterium (assembly GCA_027488935.1). Taxonomy (GTDB): domain Bacteria; phylum Bacteroidota; class Bacteroidia; order Chitinophagales; family Saprospiraceae; genus M3007. Next base: position 8,552 of record JAIYAP010000027.1, read on the forward strand.
AAATATACGTCAGATTTAGGTATTGGCAAAACATTTCAATCGCGGGTGCTCCAAATTTCACACATTCAGATTTACTTCAAAAACGTCAATATGGATCATTTCCCACAGCCTCGCTGAAAGGTAAAGCACCAATCCGATAGAAAAAACAGGGAATAAACACCGTAATATGTGCGAAAATTCCACCAGGCTACTTAAAACAATCCAACTCCTGACTCGGCAACGATTTATTCAAACGCCCGGAAGTATCGGCCTGGATGGGATAAAAACAGGTGGTTTTGCCCGTAAAAACACTTGCATCGGGCCCACATGCAACGCGACAAGCACTTCCTTTTACCGTGTATATTATATTGTTTTTTAGAAAAACGACAAATTCATACTTGAAAGGGCCAATGTAAGGTGTTCCGTCCTTTCGGTTGCCATCCCAGGCCCAGCTGGGAATGTTCTGGTAACTAAACCCATTCCGGTCGAACAGCAAGGTATCACCTACCGCCGTATAAATCAGGTAAGCATCGAAAGCGAGCACATCGTCGTTCACGGCCGGAACAAAGTAGTCGTTGATGCCGTCCCCGTTGGGCGTGAAAACGTTGGGGACGAACATATAGGCATCGCCAAAGGTAAATTCGACGGGTTCTACACCGCAACACGATTCATAAACCTTGTTGGTGGTCGTGGTAGTGTCTTTTTGTCCGACACAACTAGATAAATTAAGCATCAAAAGAAAAGCGATGAAGACCAAGGAGTGTTTCATATAAATTTTTTTATTGGGTGAATCTTGTGGTTATTTTTTACGCGTGCTGTATTGTTTTGTGCATGCCTTTCAGGCCGCGCTTAATGTATTTTTTCCCAAAGGGCCGATAAACGAGTGCCATTAAAAATGACTGAAATGAAGTAGGTTTCTGGGGGATAAGCTGTAAGATCAAAAACACCTTCCCCGATCATTTGCTGTACCAATAAATCGCCCGCAAGGTTAAAAATGCTTACCAGCGCGTTGTCGGGGACTCCCACTGTTTCAATCCTGAAAACACCGACACCTGGATTGGGCAGGATGACCAACTTGGGTGGGGCTTCTGTTAGCGCTTGTGCAGGCTCTTCCGCGCGCTCAGTACCTGCTGCATTTACCGCGACCCGGCACAATTGCCGAATGGTTCGGTTGCCTGCTGCATCGTAGGTGAAACAGATGTCGGTTTGGGCAGAAAGTGTAAGCACTTCTGCCAATAAGACGGTTATTATTGCGATTGTTCTTAACATTTGTTGCTTATTTATATTCAATAGTCCAATTCAAAGAATCCAGTTTGCTTTTGGAAAGATCATATCTTTTCAGAATATTATATTCTGATCTTATTTTTTCCCAGGGAACCTGATCAAAGGTGTCGCGCGAGAAAAAAAACAACATGATCGGTCTTGGATCTATTTCAAATGAAGCGATCCATGCATCATTTAAGTTTTTACTACTATTGGCATAAAGTAATGACAAATTGTATTGCTGAATATCCGAAAGAGGTTTACTCTCGGAAAGTGTTGTGTCAGGGTATGGGTATGGACTGAAATCAAATAAAATATCTTTATTGGTTTTATTAATTAAAATAATTGTCGAGTCGGGTTTTATTTCACGACTTGGTGGGCATCCCATTAGAGATAAGACAGACAATAATACAATTCCGAAAAGCAATTTTGATTGTGTCATTATTTTTTAAATTTAATGTTTTAAAATGCTGAAAATCAAGCCTGGCAGCGTTATTCAGGGCTGGGAGCATTTTTCAAAAATATGAAGCACCCTTCAATGCCCCTTCTTTTCATTTTTTAAGACTTGGTTTAATGAAACGATTGGTGCTATCCGGTTTTACAGGCAAATAATGAAAATAAAACGTATCTCTTCCGATGGATGGATGATCCAGGAGCAAGGTTGTGTCGTTCAGGATATATCCAGGAATTTTTGTAATTCCATAATCCCCCCATCCTTTAGTGTACCATTTCTCAATATTTATCTTTCTATCTTCTTTGATTTCAAACAAACCCCATTCATCAGGAATCAAGTAATTTTTTTGATTGTTAAGTAAAGTATCTGAATAGATGCGAGTGAGCGTATCAATATTACGAGTTGAACTAAAAAAGCCCCCGAAAACAACGCCATTTGTATAAAACATAAAACTTAAGTATTCAGGCATATTATAATAAAATCCTTGTGTTTTTATGCCCCCTCTTGTATTTACATCATGCTGTTGGATGCCTAATTTGGGCGGGGAACATGCAACAATTAGTAGCGTTATTAGCAATAAAACGAATTTCATGCTTGCCTTTTATTTATATTCAATAGTCCAATTCAAAGAATCCAGTTTGCTTTTCGAAAGATCATATCTTTTCAGAATATTATATTCTGATCTTATTTTTTCCCAGGGAACCTGATCAATGGTGTCGCGCGAGAAAAAAAACAACATGATTGGCGTCGGATCCTTTTCAAATCCTGCTATCCAATCACCTATCATACTTCTGCTATTATTAGCATGTATCAATGACAAATTATATTGCTGAAGATCCGAAAAAGGGCTGTCTCCTTCAAAAAGTGTAGTATCTGGATATGGTGTTGGACTGAAATTAAACAATATGTCTTTATTCGTTTTATTTACCATTACAATAGTAGCGTCGGGTTTTAAGTTGTCACGGTCTGGACATCCCATTAACGGTAGTAAAAATATGAGTAATAAACCTTGGGGAAATTTATGCTTTTTTATTATATGATTGTCTGGGTTTAATACACGCCCTACCACGGGGTCATATAAATGGCCGTTCATACTGATGGGTGTATATTGCTACTGCTAATATTTCCAATACCTGCATAGGTCATGGTAATCGTGGAGGAATTTGATTATAAATCTGCTAACAAACCTTTCAAATATACACCCCAAAACCAATAGTTGCCAAAATTAAAAATGAAATTTGTTTAATATCAACAAAACAGTGTTAAACCACAAATGCTCAATGTTAAAATTTTGCATTTATGACTTTTTTATGGTAAGTGATATTGTGGCAGCCTCAAAAATTGCAAATAACAATCTGTTTTCAAGCATAAAAGACAACATCACACCTTAGAAATTACCCAGGCTAAAACCGTACCCTAAAAATCCGTCCCCAACGCCAAATGCAAAATCGGCTTCTGCACCACCCGGGTTTCGATGCCCCAGCCATAGTCGGCTCGTAAATACATGCCAAAAATGGTTGCGCGTGCGCCCACGCCATACCCGGCCACAAGCGGATCGCGGAAATAATTCACTTTTACGGTCACGACGGGCGCTTGTCCCACCGGCCCATCGGTCAGGTACACAATGTTGATCGGGTTGTCGCCGCCATATGGACTGCGGCCCTGCCAGGCGGAGCCCACATCAAAGAAGCCGACAATTTGAAAATTACGCCAAAAATTGCCCATCACCGGCTTGCGGGAGAAGTATTTAAAAATTGGAACCCGCAATTCTGCATTCAACAAGGCGTGGGAATTGCCATTGCGGATGTTCTGGTTGAATCCGCGTATGTTGGATGCCAGGGTTTGGAAAGCAAAGTTTTCGCCCTCTGGCAAGGGGATGTTGTTGTTAAACTTGGGAAACAACCAATTGTCTACACCGCCCAGAAAATAAAGCATTTTTTCGGAACCAAACGAGGTGCCTGCCGCAAACCGCAAGGCCAAAATGGAGCGCTTGTCGAGCGGCTGGTAATGCCGGGCATCTATACCGATCACGGTCATGAAGCCTTTGTTCAGTTTTATGCTAAAATTGGGGTCGGAATTGACATCAAAACGCTTGACGGATTCGACCCAAACCTTGATGCGGGTACCCGTGCGCAAGTTCAAATCCACATCTTCGGTGTTGTCATACACGGCGCTCAAGCGGATGCCAGCGCGTTGTTCGGCATAATTGGGCGTTTCCAGGGTGGCATTGTTGGTGCTCAAGGTAATGGCTTTGTCCTGCCGCAAGGTGGCCATGGCCCGCACGCTGAAAAACGGATCGAGTGGGTAGCGCAATTCATATTGGGCCAGCACGGTGTTGGTACGCACCTGGGAAGGGTCCTGGGCGCTGCCGGGCAGACTTTCATCTACGGCATTGACGACCGTTTTGCGGTATAGGGCAATGCGTTTGTCCAGGCGTTTCTTTTTATCGTCGAACCAAAGGTAATATTCGGCCCCATTAAAGGTCGTTGGGAGGCGAAAACCGGCTTCCACGACATAATCTTCCAATAAATCCTTGAAATTAGCCCTTAACAGAACGCCAGGGGGCGGTGTTTTAAATCCGTCTGGCGAACCGGCATAACTATCTAAACCGCCAAACAAGAGGTTGTTGTCAACGGTGGTGGAGATGTAATCTGTGCGGAAACGCAGGCGATAGGGGATAATGCGCGATGGATTGAAGCGAATTATGCTGTTTTGCTTGCCCATTTCTACCCAGGGGCGGGTTTGCAGGCGGGGCGCATTGCCGGGCGGGAACAACATGGAATCGGCATTGAGTACCGCGCCTGGGGTCGTAGTGGGATCCACGGGCTTGGGCGTAACCGCTTTGGGTTTAACTGCCGGCGCCGGGACTTTCAAATAATCGGGCATTTGAAAATACCAACCGGGTTGAATCACAGGAACGGTATCTTTCTTCAGGTTTCGATCTTCTGCTGGGCCAAGTTTGGTCGTATCGTTTTGTTGCGCTTCGATCAGCTTGGGTTGCAACGGAATGGGAGCACCAATCTGATTGAGCTGGATCTCGCGTGCGCGGGTGATGCGGGCTATTTGGGTAGCATTGGGCTCTGATTTGCGCACATAAAACAGGGTTTTGCGTTCCCGGCGCATCACTTCCACCATTTTCCCGCTTCGAATGGTGCCGTGTAGCTCGGTGAGATTTCGATCGTAATTGGTTTGGTTCCAGGTTTTTGCCCGTTTTTTATACACGGGCATAAATTTTATGCTGTCAATTTGGGTCGAATCGATGTTTTTCAGCACGGTATCAATGGGGGCTAAAAACACCGAGATGCGCGCGAGCGGCCATTCCCCTAGATTTTTGGTATCCAGGGCTTTAATTTCAGAGCCGTCTTTTAAATATATAACCGCCTGGTTGTAGGCTAAATAGGGCACTAATTCGCCTGCTGCCCGGTTCACGATCCCATTTTCAGCACTCAAAAAAGCGTAATGGCTGCTGTCGATGCTGATCGGATTGCTTTCGTCGGTAAAGGGCGTTTGGGTAATTTGAATGAGTTCGGGGCTGCGGGTTTCCAAATCGAAAAAGAATAGGTCAAACCGGCCCAAAGGCAGGATCGAATCTAGTTTTTGAAGTGAAAGCGTATCCGAAATGCGGTTACTGGCAAACAAAATGCCTTTATGTCCGTCTAAGTGGGCAAAAGAGGCGTCCAGATCATCCCAAAAATCCTGGGTTATGCGTTCGGTTTGTCTTGTAACCGTCCGGTAAATAAACAAGTCCGAATAGCCTTTTACGGCAGCGGAGAACACGATTTCGGTTGGACTGATATGGTCCATGCTAAATACCCGCTGAAATTCGGGCGACAGGGCGCGGTGTTCCCGTTTGCCGGTTTTTACCTCTATTTGCACCAATTTGGGCTGGTCGCGTTGTTCCACCAACACACTCAGGCGCTGGTTATCGGGATTCCAGGCCAATTGCGGGTAATTATAATCGGTGGTTTGTAAGGCGTTGCGCACGCCGCCGCGCATCAGGAGTTTGCGTTTTCCATCGGAAATATCGGCTACGTATACCCGCCAGCTGCCGAGGTTATTGCTTACCCAGGCGATTTTTTTACCGTCCGGACTGATTTTTACGTGGTAAAGTGGGCGCTCTTTTTTGTTTTTAACCGCAAACAAGCCTTTCTTTTCGGGTAGTTGGTGCAGTTTTTTTTCCTCCTGATACCGGGTGATAAAATAGGTCAGCAGCGCATCTGTGGTGCGTCGGTAACCGCTGCCCAGTACATAAAGAAAGCCTGCATCAATGCTGCGGTTGATGCGGGTTAGGTACAAAAGGTTGCTGATGGTGCCTTTTCCATAATGCAGGCCGATGAAGTACCAGAAAGCCTGGCCTGCTAACCGCGGATACGCCTTTGCAAAACGATCGAAATTGGCGAATTTTTTATGCATCAGGATGTCGCGCAGCTGATTATCCACCCCGACATTCCACTCTTCCCCGCAATAGGCACCCAATCCTTCCGTGTACCATCCAGGCAAGTTTAGGAGCACCGCATTTTGCACAATTTCCTGTAAATTAGCACCATACAACATTGAGTTGATCAGCACACCTGCCACACCTTCGCGGATTTGTGCGCGCAAATGGCGGTGGTCGCCATCAAAATACACGAATATCTTATTGCCCACTACTTTCGTTTCACCCGCGCGCAGGAGAAACAGGTCGTCTTCGCCAATATTGCTTTGTTTCAGGTCGGTGATGTCGCTAAACACCAGCATTTCAATTTTATCGGTCATTTGGTGTTCCAGCAATTGCTGCACCATGGGGAAATCCAGTTCGGCCGTTTGCAGGGCTGCCTGGGCCACATTGCGGGCATCGCCGTACCAATAGGTGGTAAAACTGTTGGTTTCGTACAGCAACCAATCGTCAAATTGATGGTGGTATTGTACTCGGTTTTTACCAAAAGAGGTTTGGGAAGTCGTTTGCGCGGCACTCCAAAAAGGGGAGAGTGCCCAAAAAATCAGAAGAAAGGGTCTAAAATAGTCAATTTTGTACATGAGCCGCGCCAATTTGCTGTAAATATGGGGCATTTTCAGGGTTTGGCGCAAGTGAAATTCGGCATGGGGTGGCAAAAAGGGGAAATACTAGGAAAACAAGTCATCGATGAGCAACTGATTGGTTATGGCCATTAAGTAATGTTCATTCTTTTTTGCGCCAAAAACGCTGAGCAGTGTGATAAATATGTTTTTATTTATGCCTGTCTGCTCTTTAAATATATCAGATTTTTCTAATAATTTTCGTGCATAGTTCTCTGATACTTCATATACAGTATTCTGAAATTTTACTTCTAAAATATTCACACAATTGTCGGCGCGATCAATAATCATATCAATTTGAATGCCTTGCTGACCTGTCTTGCTTTTAGAAACGTATGAATATTCATTGGATATAATACCACTGATACCCAATGCCTTTTTTATCTGATCTGTATGTTTAAAGCAAAGGTTCTCAAACGCATAACCCGACCAAATTTTAAAAATAGGACTTTCCGTAATTTGTGCCCAACTGCTTTGGGTTTTGCCTGCTTTCAAAAATTTAAAATAAAACAAAGAGTATTCGTCCACCAAACGATACAAACAATCCTCCTTTGTCTTATTGATCGGATAAATGGGCATTACAAAGCCGCATTGCGTCAGCTCTTCTAAAACGGTAGTCAAACCACCGCCCCCTTTTATACCGGTCGCTTCAATAATTTCATTGCGTGTTAGACCCCTGTTTTTCGTGGACAAAGCTTCCACTACTTCTTCATGATAGGCATTGTTTTTAAAGAGCGCGGCATATAAATTTTGAAACTCATTTTTTAAAGTCGCTTGTTTGTGATAAAACAAGTGGTCAAGTATTTGGGGCACGCTTTCGCCTGCTTGTATGTTTTTGAGATAAAAAGGCACGCCTCCCACGCACATATAAATTTGGGTGATGTCTTTCAGGCTCAATTTAACATTTTTGAGGTCAAAAAATGCCTTGGTCTCTCCCAACGTAAGGGGCATTAACAAAATATGGTGCGTCAATCGGTTGTGCAAGCCGCCTCTGTTATTGATCACTTTATCGATAATCCAGGAAGCCGCGGAGCCACAAATCACTAAAATAATATCGTTGCGTTTGCTGCAATATTGATTCCAAAAACCGTCTAATGCTGCTAAAAAGCCTGAACGCGGGGTTTCAAACCACGGAATTTCATCTAAAAAGATGACTTTTTTTGATTCCTGTTTTTGCGTATTTAAGTAAGCGCGCAATTGAAAAAAAGCCTCTATCCATGTTTTCGGGGGCAAAGGCGGCTGACTTTGCGGGTTTATTTCATTGAGTGACCTCCAAAAATTCTCCAATTGCTGCTCCTTGTTTTCTTCCAAAACCCCGCTGCATTCGAAGATTATTTGGTTTTTATAAACTTGCCGAATCAAATACGTTTTACCAATCCGCCTTCTGCCATACACGGCTACGAAGGAAGCTTCCTCTTTTTCAATCAGGCTTTGTAATAGCTTGATTTCTTCTTTTCTACCTGCAATTTCCATTGTTTTATTATTATTACTTGCCAAATAGTGTGCAAATTACTACAATTTGGCAAGATTAAAATTTTAACTTTGCCAAATTGCAGTTTTTTTAGGGTAATTTGGCAGTATATGAATATTTATTATTATAAAAGTAATTTATAACCAAAGTATTATACTAAAAGGGTTGTAGAATTATTGGCTTCGTAAAACAAATGCCTAAAAACTCAAAACGGTTCAAACAAACAATCCATATCCAAGGCAACATCCACGGTGCCGAGGCTACATTCCGCCGAAATTAAACATCCAAAACTCAGCGGAATGTGGTTCAAAAACGCAGATTCCGCTGAGTTAATAGCTTGTAATCTCAGCGGAATGTGGTTCAAAAACACAGATTCCGCTGAGAAACACATCTTAAAATTGAGCGGAATCTTTTTTGGGTTAGTTTTTGAGCTGTTTTTTAGCCTTGCGCCGGCAGGGTGGCTATATTGCTGCAGCAACGTTTAGTTCAATATAAACCAGCACGCCTATGACGGCGATTTCCGCTAAAAAATAAGTGATCCCGAGGTAAGTATGCAGTGGGAGATAGATTATCAAAAGGCCTAATGTTAAAATGCAATAAAGTAAATTGGCTATACTGATCACCCTGATGTACAAGGTCCAATTGCCTTTTAGAAGCAAAAAACAAGTTGCTGAATAGATACCAAAACAAGCGGCAATTGCTGAAAGATAATTCAATACCGTTTCAGGCGTTCCAAAATACGCGTTGAAATTTTTTAATACGATAAACAAAAAAAACGCAGAAAGCAGCGCGCCTGAACTGTCTATCAAGAACAGTGTTCTGGGGTTTTGGGTGAGGTGGGTTATGATTTTCTTGAACATTGGACTTTGATTTTTCTTTAATCAATTTAGCCTTTGCAGCGGGTGTGAACGTTCCAATTCTACTCCACAATTTACCTAAAAAAAATCCGCCCGAACATCTAAAAACGTCCGGGCGGATATATATCCTAAAAAAGAAAAGTCTACTAATTACCGCCTTCCAAAGCAGCCGCACCGCCCACGATTTCACCCAATTCGGTGGTAATCGCTTCCTGACGGGCTTTGTTGTAACTGATTTTGAGCGATTTCAACATTTCCTCTGCGTTATCGGTTGCTTTGCCCATGGCCGTCATACGACCGCCGTGCTCGCCTGCGATGGTATCGAGTACCATTTTGTGAAACGACAATTGTAAAATGCTGGGCACCAGGGTTTCCAACAATTGCATTTTATCGGGTTCAAAAATATAATCGACTCTTTTCTTCGACTGACCGGGTGCTGCTTCCAGTTTTGGCACCGGCAACCAGCGTTCTGCGGTTGGGAATTGGGTGGCAGCGTTGCGGAAACGGCTGTACACAATATCAATCGCGTCGTATTTGCCAGAGATAAAGGCTTCCATCAATGATTTGGCCAGGGTGCTTATATTGTCGTAGGTAGCCGTATCGTACAAACCAATATGGTCGGTATTGTAATTCAAATCGCTGTAACGACGGCGGAAGTAGTCGAAGCCTTTTTTACCAATAAACATCACGGTAACTTTGCCTTCGCTGCGTTGTTTGCCGTATTTTTCATTGATCAGCGCGACCGCTTCTTTATTGATGTTGGTGTTGAACGCGCCGCACAAGCCCCGGTTGGAGGTAACTACCACCACCAGGGTGTTTTTTACCTCGCGGGCTGTTCCAAATGCCGTTGATGCATCACCATCGAGGTTCGACAGGATGTTCGACAACATGCGGTTGAGTCGGTCGGCGTAAGGACGCAATTGTACAATGGCATTTTGTGCCTTGCGCAATTTGGCAGCCGATACCATTTTCATCGCTTTGGTGATCTGCTGCGTCGAAATAACCGACTTAATCCGTTCGCGTACTTCTTTTAAGCCTCCAGCCATTGTATAGTGATGAGTGTATAGTGATGAGTGATAAGTGATGAATGTATAATGATGAATGATGTGTAATGCATATTAAGTGCTTAGGATATCTTAACATGCATCACTTATCACTCATCACTCATCACTACTTCTTGTATTCCTGCGCCAAATCAGCCGCCAACGCTTTCATTTTGGCGAGGCTGCCGTCGTCCAGTTTGCCTTTGCGGAATTCTTCGAGTACCTCAGGAAGTTTGTCTTCCATGCGCTCCAGGAACAGGAGTTCAAACTCGTGTACTTTATCGAGCGGCACATCGCGCAGCAGGTTGTTGGTACCGAGGTAGATAATGGCAACTTGTTTTTCTACAGAAACCGGGCTGTATTGTGGTTGCTTCAGGATTTCCACGTTGCGGGAGCCTTTTGCCAATACGGCCTGGGTAGCAGCGTCGAGGTCGGAACCGAATTTCGCAAATGCTTCCAACTCACGGTATTGTGCCTGGTCGAGTTTCAACGTACCAGATACTTTTTTCATTGATTTGATCTGCGCGTTACCACCTACCCGGCTCACTGAGATACCTACGTTAATCGCTGGACGAACACCGGAGTTAAACAGGTTGGATTCGAGGAAGATCTGACCGTCGGTGATCGAAATCACGTTGGTTGGAATATAGGCAGATACGTCACCCGCTTGTGTTTCAATGATTGGAAGTGCGGTCAAAGAACCACCACCTTTGATCAAACCTGCTTTCACGAGGCTTTCTGGGAGGTCGTTCATTTGGTGTACTACTTTTTCGTTGTTGATGACTTTTGCAGCACGTTCGAGCAAGCGGCTGTGCAGGTAGAATACGTCACCAGGGTACGCCTCACGTCCGGGTGGGCGGCGAAGCAACAAAGAAACCTCGCGGTATGCAACGGCTTGTTTTGACAAGTCATCATAAACGATCAATGCTGGACGGCCGGTATCGCGGAAAAATTCGCCGATTGCAGCACCTGCGAAAGGCGCGTAGAACTGCAAAGGAGCCGGATCAGAAGCCGAAGCGGCAACGATCACCGTGTAAGCCATGGCGCCGTATTCTTCCAACGTACGCGCTACTTGTGCTACCGTGGATGCTTTTTGTCCGCAAGCCACGTAGATGCAGTAAACAGGTTCGCCGCGATCGTAAAATTCTTTTTGGTTGATGATGGTGTCCACCGCAATCGCCGTTTTACCGGTTTGGCGGTCACCGATGATCAATTCGCGTTGGCCACGACCGATTGGAATCATGGCGTCAATCGCTTTCACACCTGTTTGGAGTGGTTCGTTTACGGGTTGACGAAAGATAACACCCGGTGCTTTACGCTCCAGGGGCATTTCGTATTTTGTGCCAACGATTGGACCTTTACCATCGATTGGTTGGCCCAGTGCGTTTACAACACGACCAGCAAAGCCTTCACCTACTTCGATCGAAGCAATCAGACCTGTGCGTTTCACCACAGAACCTTCGCGGATCGAATCAGAAGCACCCATGAGTACGACACCCACGTTGTCTTCTTCGAGGTTCAAAACGATGGCACGTACACCATTTTCGAATTCGACCAATTCGCCGGCTTGTGCGCGGTTGAGGCCATATACGCGGGCAATACCGTCGCCCACTTGCAATACTGTACCGACTTCTTCAAGGTTGGTATCCGCTCCGAAGCCCGAAAGTTGCTGTTTCAGTATCGCGGAGATTTCTTCTGGTCTGACGTCTGCCATATTTATTGAATTAGTTGTTGTTATTGAATTTGTATTTTGATTGGGCTTTTGAAGGCACCGTTGAATGCAAAATGGGAATGCTTAGATTTCGCGGATGTACAAGTTTTTGGAGAACTGACCTTTCAGTTCGCTCAATTTGTGCGAAAGGCTGGCATCGTACCGTTTGTTATCGAATTCGAGTACAAAACCGCCAATTAAGGACGGATCGATTTTGGTTTCGATTTCGAGGTTTTCGAAGGTGGTGCCGGTTTCGAGCAGTTTTTTGCGCAGTGCTTCCATGGCTGCTTCCGACAATTCGGTTGCGGTAATCACTTTTACCGAGGTGATTTTGTTCATCAGTTTGTACTGATTTACAAATTCCTTGGCGATTTCCGGGAAAAAGGCCTCGCGGTTTTTGGTGACCAACAGCGTGAGGTAGCTCATGGTGAGGCTATCAACTTTGCCATTAAACAGCGCGTTGAGGGCAGCAATTTTTTTATCGTTCTGAATCACCGGACTTTTGAGCATCAGTTCAAGGTCACGATTTTTCACAGCGTTTTTCAGCATCAGTACATCGTTGTGCACCGCTTCCAACTTGCCTTGACTTGCGGCAAGTTCGATGAGCGATTTTGCATAACGGGTGGCGATTCTTATTGAAGACATGGTGGTGTGCGGTAGGTTAGTTCATTTTAATCTGGCTCACCAAGGACTGGGCGAACGTTTCCTGCTCACCTTTGTTACTGAGTTCGCGCTGGAGCACTTTCTCTGCAATTTCGATGGCCATTTGACCTGCTTTGTTTTTCAGGTCCACCATGGCAGCCATTTTCTGGTTTTCAATATCACGGATCGCGCTTTCAACCTTGCGTTTGTACTCGGCATTGGCGCGTTCTTTGGCTTCGGCGATGATTTCCTCTTTGGCTTCTTTGGCTTCTTTCAGAATTGCAGAGCGCTCTTCACGTGCATGTGCCAGCAATTTCTCGTTTTCTGCCTGCAAATTGGCCATTTCCTGGCGTGCCATTTTAGCCTGGTCGAGGGCATCCTGGATGTCCAATTCGCGTTGTTTGAGTGCAGCGCCAATTGGTTTGAACGCGAAGCGACTCATCAGGAACCAGAAAATCAGAAAGATGACCGTGGTCCAAAACATTAACCCTGGTTCGGGCTTGATCACTGAAAAATCTGCTAAAAACAGCATATCTGAGACGATGATTTATGGATAATTTGAATCTGCACCCGGAAGTGCGTTTCGTAGTTTTGGTTTTTCGAAGCATGTTGTACGTGCTTCATGTACAAAGAATAGTGGCCGGGTTGTTGCGTCGCCAACCGCTTCGCTTCAACCCGGATTACTTTTCTTAGGCTGCTTTTACGAAGAAAGACAATACCATACAAACCAGGGCAGCACCCTCAATAAGAGCCGCTGTCAAGATCATGTTTGAACGGAAATCACCCACTGATTCGGGTTGGCGTGCGATGCCATCCATTGCTTTGCCACCAATTTGACCGATACCGATGCCTGCACCGATAACTGCCATACCTGCACCAATTGCTGCGTACATGTGTTATATATTTAAAGTTTTAAAAATGCTTGTTTGTTGGTTGATCAGGATTATTTGGTTTTACTGGGCAATCTTAATGGTGTGCGTCGTGGTGTGGCTCTTCAATGGCTGTACCAATGTAAACCGCAGATAACATGGTGAAAATGAAGGCCTGCAAAAATGCCACCAATAATTCGAGGGTCATCATAAACAGCGACAATGGCACCGATGCAATGATACCGGTGATCGATCCACTCATGCTTTTTCCGGCACCACCAAATATGAAAATCAAACTTACAAAACTCATGATCACAATGTGACCTGCAGTAATGTTCGCAAAAAGTCGCAATAACAGGGTAAATGGCTTTAAAAAGAGCCCCAGGATTTCCACTGGCGTTAATACCAGGATTTTCAACACAGCAGGTACACCTGGCATCCAAAGGGTATGTTCCCAAAAGTGGCGGTTGGCGCTAAAGGTTGAAATCAGGAAGGTGATGAGGGCCAAAATGATGGTAACCGAAATATTGCCGGTTACGTTGGCGCTGCCAGGGAAGAACGGAATTTGACCCACCAGATTTAAACCCAAAATGAAGAAAAATGCCGATAATAAATAAGGCATGTATTTTTCGTACTTGGGTCCAATGTTTGGTTTGGCTACTTCATCCCGAATAAAGGTATAAAAAGGCTCAATGAAGTTTTGCAGTCCTTTAGGTGCTTTGCCATGGTTGCGTGTAGCGGCATTTGCTACGGCACGAAACAGGAAAAACAACAACAACACCGTCATCAACATGGTAAACACGTTGCGGGTGATGCTGAAATCATAAAAACTGGTAAAGCCACCGCCCATCACACCGCCATCCAGCGTTGTTTTAGCATCCAGGTGGTAGCAAGTATTGTTTGCGCCAATTTTATAGACAATTTTTTCTTTACCCGCTTCTGTAGTGATTGTTTCATGGGTCGGATCGCACTGGAGGGCCACTTCGCCTTTTGGGAAAGCAGGATCCTGAATCCGCATCACATTGCCATGCACGAGTACATAACCATCTTTTGCAATGGTACCGGTGCCGTGATGTTCGGGCTTGAAAGCACCGGAAGACGTAAATGTCCAGCCTTGGCCGGGTGCATACAGGATCACCGGAAGATGGAAATAAACATCTCCAATGATTTGGATGGCGTTGGCATCTGCAATATGATGTACTGCATTATCGCCTGCACTAAATTCTTCTTCTTTTTCCTCATGGGCGCCACAAGGGCAGTCCCCATGCATTTCAGCACCGTGTTCGGCCGTTTCGGCACCGGAAGTAGGTACTTCGTGCGCTGCCTCCGTCGGTTGGTGGGTTGCTTCTGTTTTCGGGCTTGTAGGTTCGCTGCCATGCTGAGCAAATGCGAATGCTGTTAAGCCGCTGAATATCAATGCAATGCAATATTTACGAATTACTATCATGACCGCGTCTGGAAAGGCTTTTTTCAAATCGGGGTCAAAGGTACATTGGGAATTTCGTTTTAAAAAACCAAGAAAATTATTTTTCAGAAAAAAATAGGGATTCAGGCTTACTTAGACCGGTGTCACCGAATTATATTTGGAATGTTTCATTTGTGTAAACGGGCTTTTGCACTTTATTGTCTTTATTATGCTCACAATCTGCCCGTTTAGCGCATGTAAGCGGCAAACCACTTGCATTCTTTCACCATTTGGGCGTAAAATTCGGTGCCCCAAAAATGTTTGCGCATTAGTTCATAGTATTGCATAGACTCGGCAGGCAATACCGGAATCAGTTTGCTGCCGGGTTTATATCGACACTCAGGGTTGCAAAACCACTGTTTTTGCTGGCAACGGGCGGCCATAAAAGCAGCGCGGGCAGCCAATTCGGGGTTGCGGGCTTCCGAGAGTGCTTTTTCGAAATAAGATAGGGCGACGCTCAGATCGGTATTTTCCCGATTGCCCGAGGGCGACCCGGTGAGCGGAAATACCGGACCTTGGGCCAGCCGAAGCCAATTGTAGCCACTGCGGTAACTGTCCATGGCTTCCCATTCATATCCGAAGTACGACATATTGTAGTAGCCCAATCCGATCAGGTAATAATACCAGGCTGCGATGGGGGCATTTTCGCCTGCTGCCGCTTTTGCCCGGAACTCAAATTCGATTAGTTGTTCGATGATTTCTTTTCGATTCAGTAATAAGGTATCTGTTATGGGCCGGTTGATGTGTTCGTTGGTGACTTCCCGAAAGGGGCTGTATTGGGGCATTTTTGCCAATTCGGTGGGCAAAATGTTCCGGTAGGTGGCCAGCGCGGCTTCTGGCTGACCAATTGAAAGCAAGTAAGCGCCTTTTATTTCGAGCAACCGTGCCTGTATCTGGGCCGGATTGGTATCCATCATCATGGCTTTTTCCAGGAAGATGGGGTTGTTTTTAGCGGCCTCCTGGAGCAAGTCATCCAGGATGTCCAGTTGCGGGTTAAGTCCTAGAGCGGAAGGTTCGTAAGCGGCCAACAATGCTTTGCCAGGATGTTGCGTGGCCGCGTAAGCTGCGGAAAGCCATTCTTGCAAAAAAGGTTTAAAATAGGGGTTTTCTTTAAAAACGGCATAACTTTCGATGCGAAATGCGGCATCATCGGGGAATGGAGTAGCCGGATTGATTCGAATAATCTGCGCAAGCAAGCGCCAAATTTCTATTTGTTTTGATAAATGCTGGTCGTATGGGTCGCTACTTTTGAAAAAGGACTCGGCGCGTTTGAATGATTTTTCGGCGGCATATTCATCGCCCGCAAGCAGTTCAAGGTACCCAATCATGCAACGCCACAATTTTGGATTGGGGGTTTGGTTATCTTGGATGACTTGACGCGTAAAATTCATCAAATCGAGCAGGTGTTTCGATCCTTTTTCACGGGCAAGGGAGCCGATGGCCTCCCCGTGTTTGATATCGGTCACTTTCGTGCGGAGGTATATTTTCTCGAGTTCCTGCACTTCACTGGCGAGTAACAGGTCCAGTTGGGGGTTGCGCGGATCGAGTTGATACACCGTTTGCATGTCTTCGATCGCGTGGGTATGGGCGCCACCGGCCCGGATCACGTGCAGGGTAGATTTTTCGGCATCGGTTTGGCAAAGTCGGAGGGTTGCTTTCCAATCGGCGTCGTTGCGGATGACGAAACTGCGGTAAGCCTGGGCGCGTTTGGAGCCACAGAATCGGAATATCATGGAATACCGGTAGGCTGCCTCGGGGTATTTTCCCAATTTTTGCAAAGCGCCCGCGAGGTGTCCAAGTGTCCAGAAAAAAACGATGCTGGGCTTTTTGCGGTCCACTTTGGGCATTAATTGATTGTATAAATCGACGGTTTGTTGCCATTTTCGGGCATAATGGGCCAGGCGAACAATTTGGTAGGCGTATCGGAGTTTGACAAAATGGGAACGTGTGTCGTTGAAGCGGCCGATGCCTTCGCGGATGAGTTCCTGCATCGCGCCGGTATCAATTTGGGGGAGTTTCCAGCGGTCGCTCCCGCCGAGTACGAAAGGCTCACATTTGCGGGTAAACATCAGATAATCAACCACTTCCACGCAGCTATTGATGGCAATCATTTCTGCAAAACTATTGCCTTCCATGGCATAGGGCAGGAGGGTGCGTTTTTGTTGGTCGGCAGCACTGGCGCGTAATTCACTCAACTCCCCAAAACTTGCCTGATATACCACATATTCTACGTGCGCGGGGTTGGGTTGGCTGCAATACCGTTCGATCCATTCTTCAATATTTTCCTTTTTTTGCGGATCGGTGTTGAAAAATACCTTGTCGTAATAGTCGTCCCAGCGGATAAAAAACGGTGCGTACGCTGCATTTTTATTGACAATTTCGGGATACAAAAAAGTATATCCATAAAAAGCTTTAGTACCGGTGCAATTGCCTTCGGGTGCAGGCGCTTGCGGGGGGAAAAACGAGCTGCAAAACAGCCAGCAAAGCAGCAACCCAATGCTATATTGAAACGGCACAAATATTTTAAAATAGACTGATTTTACCTGTTTTTTACCTGAAAATTGTGCCATATAGTTTGCAGCGTGTAAGATGGAAAAGCGCGTATAACCGAACTGTCAGCCTGAAAAAAGGCCAAAACTGCATCATCCGCCAAGGCAATTGTGGCCGCTAGTTGGGCTGCTTCCTGTAGCAATGCAGGGGTGATGCGTTCGATGCGAATCTGATCGCCGGGGCGAAGATAATGGCCGCGCAGGAAAGTGGCTTTTTGTACGGATAAGTTTAATGAATTTGCCAATGTATCAAATCGGGAACGATCCGAAAAAAGGCTGTCTTCCGGGTTGGCGATGATTTTCCATAAGTGGTCATCGCGGTATACCAGGGCCCAGGAAAAAACCGGCAGTGCCACATCCAGCGGTAAAGGATAGTGTTTGGGCGCACCTTGTATGTATTTTTTGGAAGCCTCCAAATCGAAAATGGAGTTTTGGGTGCTCGGATCGTCTATATCGCCGGTGTTGTACAGCATCAGCATGCCGCGTTCGACCGGGGGCACGCCCGTTTGTTGCGGAAATTTGTACTGATGCAGCCGAATGGTGGCGCTTAAGCGAAAATGAGGGGGTAAACGTTTTTTAAGTGTCTGTAAATAAGCAAAATAGGCTTTTTGGGTGCTGGCCGACCAATCGCAATCCAATTGAATTTCGGTAGGTGCTCCTTTGGTTTTGAAATTAAACCGGCCTGGAAACTGGGCACCTATACTTTCTAATGCATCCAGGGTTTTGCCAGCCAGCCACTCAATTTGAGTAGGCGTAATGTCCTGAAAAACGCTGTTGGTCAGAAAGATACAGGGAATTATGGTTTTATTGAAAAGCAACTGGGTGTCGCGGCATTCGAGCAAAGCGAGCGGTTCTATTGCGTGGTTGTCGGGATTGCGCCCAATGTCTAAAAATTTGACATACAGCGTATTACAGGAAATGTCTTGGAGGTATTGATTGAATGCGGGCGAGATGGCCAATTCAGTTTGCCAATAATAAAAACCTGTTTTGCGCGGTCCGGGTGCTGCTGTGCAAGCGAGTAGCAGGAATAAAAAGGGGAGCAGCCTCAAAACTGAATCGTATAGGAATAGGTGGTTTCGGCGGGTTTCGATTCGGGTTGCGGGGTGGGTATTGGGTTGGTTTCGGTGAAGGTGTACTGGATTTGCATCACGGGCGCGACGGGTTGCGGTGCCGGTTTTTTAAACTGAATGCGTGCTTTTCGGTGAAATAGGACTTTTACCCCGCGGTTTTTGCCTACATCAAACTTCATGAGTTTAATAACGCGGCAGGCTTCTTCGTCGCAACCATGACCAATGCCCTGCAATACCCGGGTTTCAATCACATTTCCTTTATAATCAATGCCATATTCTACCAGCACACTGCCTTCCACGTTGGCTTCGAGGGCCGCTGTCGGATAGCGCAGGGCACTGTACAGGAATTTAGTCATTTCCTTTGGGCCGCCTGGATACTCTGGTTGGTTGATAAACTGGGGTTTTTTCTTATCTTTTTCCATGTTGGAGCCTTAATTGCAAAAATTGCTCAAAAATACGCAAGGTTAGGAATACCAGGACAAAGAGCACACCATAAAAAAGAACCGGGCTGGCGCCAAAATTATGAAAAGCATCAATCGAAAATGCAGGCAATTCGAAGGGTAAATTACTGAGCGGGATGTTTTGTTGCACGCCGCCGCCCAATAGCCCAAGCAATGGCATCAGGATCAGAACGGCAAAAACGACGGGTATCAGGCGCAAAATCCAGTCTGGTGCAGCAGGTATGGCTTTTTGCACCCGTTGTTCCAGGGTCCAGGCGGCCATCACCCGATCGGCAAAACCGGCATTTGGTTTTTCCAAGGGCAAATTCCCAAACCGTTGTTGCTCCAAAACGATTGCGTCCAGCTTAACTTTCCAGGCCTTGTTCTGCTCCAAATACGCGGCAACCTGCTGGCGCTGGACAGGATCCAACAAGCCATCTGCATAATCCCACAGGAGTTCGTCGTTGAGCAAAAAGTTATTTTCCATATTATACCAGGATAAAAGATGTGCGGAAATAAGGGGTTATATCAAAAAACAAGCCGATCATGGTTAAGGTTTAACGCCATTCTTTGATTTCGGCTGCAAATTTATCATCCAGTACGGATTTTAAACGTTGGCGCGCCCTGCAAAGTTTTGTTTTGGCATTGGTCATGGTCAGTCCCATGATGTCACAGATTTCGTCGAGACTTTGTTCGTACAGGTAAAAAAGCGTAATAATACCTGCATCATCGGCCGATAAATGGGCGATGGCCTGGTGCAGGGATTTGTTGCGGTCGTTTTGTTCGAGTGTTAGCGCACCATCGGGCGTGCCCTGGTCGGGGATCTGCAGCGGCTTGGAATCGTCGTCGAGCGAGCGATTATCGGGATTTTTCTTTCTTAAATGGTTGAGTGCGGTCGTGAACACGATGCGGTACAGCCAGGTAGAAAACTTTGCTTCGCCCCTGAAATCGGGCAAATACCGAAAAGCACGCAGGAAACTGTCTTGCGCTACCTCGTGGGCGTCTTCCCTGTTTTTGACAAAACGCAGTGCGAGGGTAAAAACGTAGTTTTCGTAACGTTTTACCAGCATGCTAAAGGCGCTTTGCCGACCGCTCAGGGCCATTTGTATGAGCGATTCATCTGTAATTGTTGCTGCCATGTACGAGGCCTTCAAGGTGTTTGTGGTGTCAGACACACTTGTTGGTAGCAAGGTTACAGATTTTTGGGGAAGGAGCAGGGTATTTTTTATTGCACGCGGAATGTGGGGTGTTTTACCCGGATTTCGCTGCTAATAATTTTTATTCGTGGCGGAATGTGGGGTATTTTACCTAGATTTCGCGGCCAATAATTTTTATCGGTGGCGAAATGTGGTGTTTTTGACCCACATTCCGCCACCAATAAAACATATGCGCGATTATGCTTGTGAAAATTTAGGCCATTTCCCCACGCCAATTCATCAACATTTGCGCCAGCAAAGCCGGATCAACCTGCTCCAACGGGTGTTTCGTCTGCGGAAGTTCAATAAAATGGCCATTGGACAGGTTTTGGGCCGCCAATTCGGAAGTTTCACGGGATACCATTTGATCGTCGCTGCCGCGGGCAATCCATACGGGCTGTTGGATGCTATGCAGTACTTCGGGGCTTACGAGGGGATTTTCGCCGAGTAGTGTGAGTAAATCGGCCGTTTGGCGCACCACCTGCTGCCAGTCTTCTGGTGCGTGTAATTGTTCGAGTTGCGCGGCAAAAGCGGGCACTTTTTCAGTAATTTTATCGGGATTTAATCGCCCGGCTTCTTTGGCTGCCGATTCGGGCGTCCAGTCGAACTGCGTGCCGAGGGTGAAAATGCTGCGTACGCGCGCAGGGTGGGTATGCGCGAGCCAGAGCGCGACGTATCCGCCCATGCTGTAGCCGAAGATGTCTATTTGTGCATAGTTTTGATCATCAAGCCATTGTAGTACAAATTCGGCCATTTTTTCGATGGAAAAGGCTTCGTTGGCGGGTAAGCCGCCGTGTCCGGGCAGGTTGATGGGTTGGCCATTCCAGGAGTCGGGAAGGGCGGAAAGGAGCGGGTTGAATTGTTGTTTGGCACCGAGGGCGCCATGGAGGAATAAAAGGGGTATGTGCATGGGACGGGATTTTAGCGTGCAGCAGTGCGCAAAATTACAAAAGGTTGCGTGCGGTAGATCCTCGCTTGGTAGTTTTTCGGTGGCGGCCATAAATTTGACGGATGCGTTTTGCACTTGTCCATAAAGGATTCGTTTTAAGGACGGTTTTTTTTCTGCCTAAATTAGGCAGATAGACGAATTCTTAAAAACAGGCTATTTGCCTTAGACGTTAAAAGGTATCATTTACGAAGACTTATTCGTATCCCTCCCAATAAATGCTGGATGCTTATAGTCAACACAAAGTGGTTATGAAAATGGCTGATATCATATTGCAAGTATTTGCAATAAATTAAATTATAAATGCAAAAGTTTTTTGTTTTACCATTGTTTTTGCTGCTACTAAAGGGTAGCGGTCTTTACGCTCAGTATTTGTATGTTGGAGGCGCTTCGCCGAGCGGAGGTTTGGTTTTTGGGGTGTTCAACGTTGCAACATGTCAGTATTGTACGCAGTTTACGGTTCCTCTTAGCACTTTCCCAAATGGTTTGGTGGATGTAGTTCCCTTACCCAATGGGAATGTGGTCGGTTTTGGTAACCAAGGTCAAATTTCGATATTTTCTCCCCCAAGTTCAACCCCTATTTCGTCCACCAATGTTCCAGGAGGCGAATTCGTAACGGGCGCAGTGCTGGCACCCAATGGAAACATTTACATAACAACCTATACCGTTGTTGGAGGTGTGGCGGATCCAAAGATTTTCGAGTACAATCCAACATCCAATTCGATTACTTTAGTGGGAGAATTCCCGGCTCCTAATGATGTAGTCTTGACACAGCCTCTATATTTGAATGGCATTTTATATGCTTTTATGATTGATTATGGCAATCCAGGCGGGACATCCTATCATTTGGTAACCGTGACGCTTGGCAATCCAATGGTCCTCAATATTGTAGATACCTATTCAATTTACTGCGGTGCGCCTGCTGCTTCCATTCCCAGCGGGCCGTTTGCCGGGATTTATGGAGGCAATTTGGATCCGAATTGCACGGGTACGGACGTGTACCAATCCAATATAGGGGGCGGTGCTACCTTCCAATGCACAGTTCCAACGTTACTTTTATATGCGCTGGGTTCAGTCCCCACTGGATTTCCGGGAACAGCTAATTGTGGTTGTTCCACCGATGCTGGTACCGTTAATACGCCGAGTGCTGATTTGTGTCCCAATGAAATATTTCCATTTGTAAATACGGGTGGTTTTTTAGAATCCAATGATATCAAGCAGTATGTGCTGTTTACGAATCCCAGCGATACGGTTGGCAGCATTGTAGCTACCAGTAACACGCCCAATTTTTCCTTTGCGCCGCCGTTGCTGACTGGCGTGACGTATTATGCCGCTGCGATGGCTGGGAATAATACGGGTGGAAATGTGGATTTGAGTGATCCTTGCCTGGATTTTTCCAATGCAACCCAGGTGATATGGCGTCCGCTGCCCACGGTAACCTTTACGGCTGCCAACCCGAATGTATGTGCGGGTGCTTGCACTACGGTGACGGCTACTTTTACAGGCACAGCGCCCTTTACGCTCACGTACACAAGCACGGGCGGGAGTGCTGTAACCCAAACATTTCCAGGCAATAGCGGTACTTTTCAGGTGTGTGTGCCGGTGGGGGCGGCACCGGGGAGTTTTACGTTGGCGGCTACAAGTTTGGTGGATGCTAATTGTAGTTGTCCGTAATTCAATGTTTTCATTTAATTACAGATACAAAACGCATCCGACAAACTCGTGGATTGAATAAGTACAGGTCCGGGCGGCACATTTCCCGGTACACAAATCGTAAATGTGCCGCTCAAACTGGCAAACGACTGTGTGAAAAGCGCCAGGGTATTCCCACCCACAACCACCGCTACGGTTAGCGTAAAGGGCGGGGTTCCGGTAAAAACGGCAGTGAGGGTTGGACAGGCGCCAACACAAATGTTTTCATTGCCGATATTTAAAGTAACCGTAGGCTTTGGTGTGATGTTTACAATAACCTCATCGGTATCCGAACCGCACCCTGGCGTTGTTACGGTAACCGTATAAGTAGTTGTAATGGAAGGAGTTACACTTGTGCTTGCCGTTGTTGCGCCATTGCTCCAGGCATACGTGCCGCCACCGGTAGCACTAAGATTCGCATTTGCTCCACTACAAACACTGACATCCTGCCCGGCATTGGCCACAGGCGGCGCACCGTTCAGGTTGAAGGTAATAGACCAGGAAAGCAAGGTGCCGATATCAATCGCCACGTAATCGTTAATGTACAAGGTCCAGTTTCCATCCGCATTGGTGCCATTGTAGGTACTGGCAAACGTAAATGTACCCAACGGCGGAGCATTGCTGTACGGATTGTTCAGGTTGGTTACCCGTCCTTCTGGCCTAAAATTGCCTGTATAAGGTGGAGTGCCAGTTGTAATAAAATCACCCGCATTATCAGAAAACACCGTATTCGTGTAATTGTCCCCGCCACCACCATTGCTTGTGGATAGTTCGAGTACTTGGCCTCCCGGACCAATCAATAAAATGCCAATATCACCTACAAAAGTATGTTGCAGATCAATCGTTACGTTTTCGATCGTCACACAGTTGCCGATGATCCCCACACCAGTCACATTGCAAAGGGATTGGGTAACACCGATGGTCTGAGTAGGTGCTCCAGGGGGGATGGGAAGATTTCCTTGTCCCGTAAAGGTCACAATTTGGCCCTTCATCCCCCCTGAAAAACAGACCATTAAGCAAAACAACAACCGTATTTTCATGCTAATTTTTATTATCGCAAGATCGTGACATCGCCCTTAATTGTTTCAGAAGTACCATCGCGGTACAACAATTCCGTCCAATATACATATACGCCCGGCATGACCGCCTGTCCTCTGAACTGGCCATCCCAACCCTGATTTGGATCGTTTGGTAAAAAGTTTTCTAACAACACGATTTGCGTACCCCAGCGGTCGTAAATCTGCAAACTTTTGATTTGTACAAGCCGTTCGTCCCCAAAAATGGTAAATGCATTGTTGTTGTCGCTGTTCAAATTGATCACATTGGGGATGTAAACCTGTTTGTTTTTATTTACCCTTATCAAAAACAAGCCCTGCGCTGCACATTGGCCAAAGCCTTTTACATCCAATTGAAGCAGGGTGGTGGAAACAGGGGTCAGTACAGGATCCAGGCAATCATCGCACGACAATTGTCCGGGGCCGGAAAGCGACCAAATGATATCCAGCGGGGCAATGGTAATGCCCGCACCCGCATTGATTTTTATCGTATCACCCAAATTAATGTCAAACGTATCACTAACAAACTCTTTGACGATTTGCGTAGGCAAAAGCACCACATTTTCGGTGGTTTTACAGCCATTGGCGTCGCTAATTTCGACATCGAAATTGCCCGCATTCAGGCTATTGAAATTCAAGGGATCAATACCATTGGTGACACCGATATCCTGCACCAGGCGTACGGTATAGGGGCCAAAACCACCTGCTACCTGCGTCACTTCGATGATACCCGCATTTTGACAAGTGGGGTTGGTTGCATCAATCGTGGCTAGTACCGCAACAGGTTCATCCAACTGCACCGAAGCAGTACCGCTACATCCTGCTGCATCGGTAAACGTGACCGAGTAAGTGCCTGCCACCAGGTTTTGGGCGATGCTGTTGCTCGATCCGTTGCTCCATTGATAACTAAATGGTGCGGTTCCACTCAATGGCGTGACACTCGCTTCGCCATTCGAGCCATCCTTACAAGCTATATTGTAACCGTTAAAATCACTGATCGCCAAGGCATTTCCGCTTATCCCGGCACCTAAAGTAGTTTCCGTAATAACCAGGCTATCACACCCATTTGCTTTATTAAAAATTTGAATGTCTACACCTATGGCCGACAAATCACAAGTCGTTTTTTGTAATAATATGGTGTCTGAAACGGCAATATTAACGATGGCAGAAGCCAAACCTGTACAGCCGTCGGCGTCGGTTACGGTAACATTAAACGTACCTGCCTGATTTATGGTGATCACCGAAGAAGCCTCGCCTGTATTCCAATCATATACGGTGTATCCTTGATCAGCCAACAGGATCATTTGGCTGGCACAATCTACGGGCGCTACTGTGATGGATGGGGCAAACGGCGGTTTTTGGGTCACAACAATCGTATTGGCAGCTGTACAACCAAGCGCATCCTGCACCACCAAAGCGTATAAGCCTGGTGCCGAGACCGTAACTTCAGGGGTTGTGCCACCATTCGACCAGTTATAACTGGTAAAAATGCCCGAGGAGGATAAGTTGGTGGTTTGTCCAGCACAAAGGGTGGTATTTCCAGCAATCGTTACTTGTGGATTGGTTGGTATGGTTACCTGGGTCGTTACCGTTCCTGTGCAACCTGCTGCGTCTGAAACCGTTACGGTGTAGTTTCCGTTTTGATTTACCTTGATATCGGCGGTGTTTAGGCCATTGTTCCAATTGTAATTGGCAAACCCGGCCCCAACACTCAGGGTAATTTGTCCGTCGCATTGATACGGTAATTGGCTCAAAACGGGCGATAAAGCAGCACCTGCATTTACCGTAATAGAACTACTGCCGGTGCAGCCATTGGTATCCGTTACGGTTACCGAATAAGTACCCGCTTGGTTGGCCGACACACTGGCCGTATTTTGTCCGCCCGACCAATTAAAGGCGCTGAAATTGCCTGTTACACTTAATTGGACCGGATTGTTGCCACAAATGACATTTGGTCCACTGATTTGCGGTACAACAGTCGGTAGATTTTGCACAATTTGGGTGGCAGTAGCGGTACATCCGTTTCCATCGCTTACGGTTACGGTAAAATTGCCGCCCGCATTTACATTGATGCTGGCGCTATTGTTGCCATTCGACCAGGCATACGTTACAAAACCGGCATTGGCACTTAAAGTAGTTGTTTCTGCGACGCACAATAGAGCATCGCCGCTAATTTGCACACTAGGCAACGCAGGTACCTGCACTTGCAATGTTGCCGTACCCGAGCATCCGTTTCCATCGCTCACGGTGACGGTGTAATTGCCGGAAGTATTTACATTAATAGTTGCCGTGTTGCCGCCCGTGCTCCAGTTGTAATTTGGGAAGCCCGCACCAGCGTCTAAGGAAACCTGGCCATTACAAGCATAAGGTAATGGACTGATGTTGGGGGTGATCTGGTTGGAAACAATTACCGAGGTCGAGGCGCTGGTAGTACATCCATTGCCATCGGTTACGGTCACCGTCGCCGAAGCGGGAGGCTGCACGGTAATATTGGCAGTAGTTGCGCCATTGTCCCACAGGAAACTGCTAAAATTGCCATTAATTCCTAAATTGGCGGTATTGCCTGGACAAACGCTGCTCGGACCGCTAATGGTTGCAACCGGAGCCGTGAAGATATTGGTTGTCAAGGTGTTGGTCGCAGTACAGCCAAGCGCATCCGTTACGGTTACGGTAAAAATACCTGCTGTATTTACCGAAATTGCATCAATTTGTGCGCCCGTGCTCCAGTTGTAAGTACCAAATCCGAGGCTGGCACTAAGCGTTGTATTCCCGCCCGGACAAAATGCGGTGGTTCCGCTGATATTTACGGTGGGTAGGGAAGGTACAGTAACGGTTTGTGTTGCGATACCTGTACAGCCATTGCCATCGGTGACGGTGACGGTATATGGGCCGCTGGTTGCTACTGTTTCTATATTGTTAGTCCCTCCGTTGCTCCAGCTGTAAGCGCTATACCCGGCATCGGCAGTGAGGCTTAATGTACCATTGCAGGTATAAGGTTGAACACTGGCTTGTGGTGTCGGGTTTGTGTTTACCGTGAGCGCAGCAACGGCAGTACCGATACAGCCGTTGTTGTCGGTTACAGTTACAGTATAAGGTCCACTTGCGTTGACAGAAATGCCCGCGCTGTTGCTGCCTGTACTCCAAATGTAATTTGTAAAAGATTGATTTACAGTAAAATTAGCATTATTTCCGACGCAGATTGCGGCAGGCCCGTTGATCGCTGGCGTAGGTAGTGGTTGAGCCGTTACACTGGTGCTTGCTACGAGGGTACAGCCGTTGGCATCGGTGGCGGTTACGGTAAATGCACCCGTTGTGTTGACCGTAATATTATTTAAGGCGCCGCCGTTGCTCCACTGATAGGATTGGGCGCCGTTCGCAGTGAGTATGGTATTGGCATTTGCACAAAAGACTGGATTGCCTGTGATGGCTACCGCGCTAAGGGTAGGCACCGTGGCCGCAAAAGTATCAACGCCGATACAGCCGCTGGCATCTGTGACCGTTACAATGTAATTGCCCGAAGTATTGACCGTTGTGGTTGCGGTATTGCTGCTGTTGCTCCATTGATAAGTACTAAAGCCCAGTCCAGCATCCAAGGTAATTTGTCCGTTGCATTGATAAGGTTGTGGTAAAATATTGGGCGACAAGTTGTTGGCTACCGTAAGGCTGGCGCTTGCTGTACCGCTGCAACCTGCAATGTTGGTTACCGTAACGGCATAAACGCCACCTGTATTTACCACAATGTTTGCGGTCGTTTCGGCATTGTTCCACAAATAGCTGCTAAATCCAGCGCCTGCCGAAAGCGTTGCCGAACTATTTACACAAATTACGGCGGGTGCGCTGATTTGAGGGGCGGGCGCTGCGGTGGTATTCAAGGTAAATCCAGCGGTCGTCGTACATCCAAACACATCGGTTGCGGTAACCGTGAATGGCCCTGCCAATCCGACTGTAATATTTTCACCTACTTGTCCATTCGACCAAATATACGTACTAAAACCGGTGCTGGCATTCAAAACGGTGCTGGCGCCCTGACAAATGGTATTTATTCCGCTGATGCTCACAACGGGCGGGGTAGGTAAATTGGCGGTCACAATGGCCGTACCGGTACAGCCGCCGCCATCCGAAACCGTTACCGTATAATTGCCATTTGCATTGATGGTTAAAGTTTGATTGGTACTCCCGCCCGACCAATTGTAGGTGGCAAATCCCAATCCGGCATCCAGGGTGATTTGTCCATTGCAGGTGTAGGGTTGTTCTACGATTTGGGGACTTAAACTGGTGGAAACGATCAGATTTTGTGTGTCGGTACCCGTGCAGCCATTGACATCGGTGACGGTAACGGTGTAATTATTAGGCGTATTTACAACAATATTGGCCGTGTTTGCCCCGGTCGACCATTGGTAGGTACTAAAACTGCCTGCCACAGAAAAGGTTGCGCTACTGCCATTACAAATGGTTGCAGGGCCCGCAATCAATGCTACTGGATTGTTTACGGTATTTATAGAGAAGGTATTACTTGCGGTACAACCAAAAAAATCGGTTGCCGTTACGGTGTAATTTCCCGATTGTCCGACAGCAATCGTGGGTGCCGTGGCGGTGTTTGACCAAACATACCCGCTAAATCCGGGGGTGGCGGCCAGCGTTGCCGTAGCGCCTGCACATATTTGCGCTGGACCCGTAATAGACACCACGGGCAGGGTCGGAATATTGGCAAAGAAACTATTGGTGCCCGTACAACCTTGTGCATTGGTGACGGTGACGGTATAGGTTTGGGTGTTCAATACGGTTGTATTGGACGTATTGACGCCATTGCTCCAGTTATAAGTTGCAAATCCAGCATTTGCCTGAAGCGTAAGTTGTTCATCGCACAAATAAGGCAATTCCGAAATGCCTGGGTTGGGTGCAGGGATCAAATTGAGGTTTTGCGTATCCGTGCCAGTGCAGCCATTGGCAGCGGTTACCGTCACGGTGTACAAACCAGCGGTATTGACCGAAATGGTGGCTGAGTTTTCGCCTGTAGACCATGCATAAGTTGAAAACGGCGCACCAAGGCTATACACAGTGGAAAGTCCACTGCAAATGGAAGGCAAACCACTGATGGTCGGATTGGGTGCGGGAATGGCATTTAGGGTGAAATTATCGGTCGTCGTACAGCCAAATACGTCGGTTACTGTAACAACATAAGTTCCTGCAAGATTGACCGTAATATTTTGGGTAAACTGACTGTTGCTCCAAACATAGCTGGAAAATCCGCTACTTGCGCTCAGCTGCGTATTGCTGCCGGTGCAAAAACTGTTGTTTCCAGTAATGTTAACGGATGGTGGAGTAGGGATATTGGCAAAATAGGTGTCCGTTCCGGTACAACCGGCCGCATTTGTGACGGTAACCGTAAATGCACCCGAAGTAGTTACCGTATTGCTGGCGGTGTTAACACTATTACTCCAATTGTATCCGGTAAATCCTGCGCCCGCATTGAGTACGATTTGGTTGTTGCAATTGTAGGGCGCTTCTGTAATGTTCGGCGCGGGTAGTGGAATTAAACTCAAGTTTTCGGTCGTTGTGCCCGTACAACCATTCGCGGCAGTTACCGTCACAGTGTACAAACCTGCCGTTGAAACAGAAATGCTGGCGCTGTTTTCGCCGGTAGACCAGTTGTAACTATTAAACGGAGCCGTAACGGCAAAAGTAGTGTTGTCGCCCGTGCAAATACTTGTAGTTCCACTGATATCGGGGGTTGGATTTGGAGAAACACTCAAGGTGAAATTATCTGTATCGGTACAGCCAAACGCATCGGTGGCGGTTACCGTAAAATTACCCGCCGTATTTACGCTAATGGAAGGGCCGTTTTGTCCAGTAGACCAGGAATAACTGGTAAAACCTGCATTTGAAGTCAAATTCGCCACATCACTGCTACAAATAGAGGCTGGTCCGCTGATGTTTACGACGGGTGCCGTCGGAATGGTGACACTCAAGTCGTCGGTTGCAGAACAACCTTGCGCATTGGTGACGGTCACGGTGTAGGTACCGTTCGCATTTACAGCACTGGTGGCATTGGTAGGGCCGTTGCTCCATTGGTAGGTCGTAAATCCTGCGCCTGCATCCAACACATATTGACCGTTGCAGGCATAGGTTTGTTGTGAGATCGTAGGTGTAGGCGCGGGAAGGCCTGTTACAGTGGAAATGGCAGTATTGGTACAACCATTTGATTCTGTTACGGTTACGGTATAATTTCCGGGTGCGTTCACCGAAGTACTTGGGCCATTGTCGCCCGTACTCCAGATATAGGTGCTAAATGGTGGATTGCTAACCGACAGGGTAGTGCTGGTGCCTGGGCAAAGACTTGCACTGGTAACCGCAGGCGTTGGCAATGGAAGTGCGGTGGTGGTAGCAGAGGCCGTAGTGGTACAAGTAAAAGCATCGGTTACGGTTACGGTATAAGTGCCGGGAGTGGTCACGCTCAGGTTTGCGCCAGATCCGCCACCCGTCCAGCTATAGGTTGTAAAACCAGCCGTAGCATTTAAGGTGGTGGTTGCGTTGGCACAAAAAGTAAGGTTACCGCCGACGGTTACGCTGGGTGGTGCAGGAATGTTGACGGTAAAATCGGCAGTACCAGAACAGCCTGTGGCGTTGGTAACGGTAACAGTGTAGGTCCCGTTGGTGTTAAAATTTGCGGTAGCGTTGCTTCCGCCGCTATTGCTCCAGGCATAGGTTGTGAAGCCAGCGCCTGCATTTAAAACAGCAGTACCATTACAGGCATATGGGTTTTGGGTAATGCTTGGCGCGGGCGTGGGCGATGCGGCGATGGTTGCTTGCGCTGTATTGGTACAGCCTGCTGCATTGCTCACTGTAACCGTATAACTGCCGGGCGCATTGACCGAAATACTTTGGGTACTGGCCGAATTGCTCCAAGCATAAGAAGTAAAAGATTGGTTTACGGCAATATTGGTGCTGGCACCCGTACACAATTGAGGGGTAAAGTTCAGCGTAGGAGCAGGGGCGGCGGCTACTGTTAAAGTGATGGATCCCAGTCCTGGACAAGTTTGTGCCTGGAGGGATGTATAATATAGAAAAAATAATGCAAAGATAAATGTAAGACGAAAGTGGTAGAATGTCTGGCGCATAAAGAATCAGTTTTCTTAAACAATGAGTAAAAGTAACACTAATTTAGGGATGTGGTTGTCATGTATTATAGGTAAATGTTAAAATTAGGCAATTCTTTTTCACCTAATTCCCGCAAGTACAATTACCATCCACCAAATTCGTCGCGTTTACCGTAAGTGGACCACTATATCCAGCCGGTGCACAAACTTGAAAACTTCCGGTCAGGCTATTAAAGGTTTGTGTAAAAGTTTGGGTATTACCGCCTGCAGTAACCTGGTAGGTGAGCGAAAAGGGCGACGATCCGGTAAACGTGGCACTAATTGTTTGGCAAGATCCGTTGCCGCAAATAATCGGTGCGCCGCTGAAACTAACGGTGGGGCTTTGTGACCAGCGAACCCGTCTATAGCTTCCTGTAAAGTCGGCGCAAGGCTCCGTGAAATCTACGGTTCCGGGCAGTTCATTTGCCGCTACGGCCATAATCGAATAAATCACGCCCGTTTGCATGAGGCCTGGTATAAATGTCGCAATTGGATCAGTATACGTGTACAAAATGTTGTATTGCACATCCGGCGTGGCGCTATAGTCATACGTCCAAACCACAAATACAAGATCATCATCACTGTCTAATAGTTGATTCCCATTGTGTTGTAAGGGAATTGGATCCAGGCTGCAAGCGGTCAATAAAGGCGGCCCGGCAAAGGAGCCAGATTCGGAGGTGCAATCACACAAAGGACCGGAGGCATTGAGCGGATCGGGTGCCCAGGAATAAAAACCACTGTCAATAAAGTCACCGTAACAAAGGGCATTGTAATTGCCGGTGCTTACATCGAGTTCGCCGAATAAATCAGATCCGTTTACTGGACCAAATACCTTGTTACATATCCCCATGAGTGGCCCGGAAGGCGTAGGGAAAAGCGTAACTAGTTGGGACGAAAATGTCGGTGATACGGTGATTTGATAGATATTGCCGTTTGGGTGGTTCGTATAAAGATTCCCGTTGTATTCAAACATTTCTGAAAACCCGTTCAGTCCAGATTGGGTGCCAACCAATGTTGCGGTATTTTGATTGATATTATAAATATAAAAATTACCATTTTGTTGCCAAAGCAAGGTGCTGTCCGTCAATCCGTACAAGGAACCCGAACCTGCCAATGGTAGGGTAAATTCCATGGTTGTGGTGGCCGTAACAGGATCATATTTAAATATCTGGCTGTGGTAGGGGGGATCCGGCATGCCGCCAGAAATGTATATCGTGCCATCTGGCATCATCCAAAAATCACCAATGCGCATGGACAGGCCCGGCGCTACAGGCGTTTGTTCACAGGTAAGCAGGTTTACGGATACGATGGTATTGGTGCTCGTGCCAAGCATGATCAAAATACTTTGGGCATGGGATGAGGTTTGCTGTAAAAGTATAAAAAGGACCAAGCCTAGCGCTCCTCGGTCGATAAATCTGCATGTTTTCATTGAATATGCTATATTATATTTGAAGAAAAATATTAGTAGTTTTATCAGACTGTTTTTGCCGTTTAACTTCTTAACGCACCAAAAATAATCAGCAATGCCTAGAAAACTTTAAAAATGTTGTTTCCGTTCGTAAATAAAGTACCTAAATGTTAAAATTAGGCATAAGGAACCAACAACTATTCTAAGCGCCGCCTGAAAGACAGCATTCATTGTCTTGCTGAGCGCTGATTTAAATAACTTAGGCCAAAGGCCGTGTGCAAAACTATACAGCGCGAACCGTCGAAACTTTAACCCCCATAATTTCCAAAACACCTACCTTTGCCTTTCCTGTTCAAATACAGGACCTCTGTGTATTCGTGGAACTTAAAGGCAAAATCATAGCCGGTTTGGTTGGTTTATTTGTCGGAGACCTTTCCGGGTTCCCGCTTGGTGGTTTGTTTGGCTTTATCCTGGGCACTATTGCCGGTCATTTTATCTTTGATCAACCCAAGGAAACGGCTGTATCGGATGGTGAATTTCGGGCCTATCAGCGGCGACAAGGCCAGTTTATTTACCACGTTTTCCGCATGTGTGCCAAATTGGCGAAAATCGACGGCGCCATCAACCGAGCAGAAGTAGGCTACATGGAACAACTAATGCGGCAACATTTTCGCATGAATGACCGCGGACGCGCCCAAGCCATCAAAATATGGAAACAAGCCAAAGATTCCGCCGAGCCGTTCGATTTAGCCGCCCGCGCTTTTTACACTGAATTTGGTAAGGAACGCCACCATATCCTGAATATGATGGATTTGCTATTTGCCACCGCTGTCGCCGATGGAGGCCTGCATCCCCGTGAAGAAGAATTGCTGCTTCGTGCCGCTGGGGTTTTTCACATCGGCCGACTCCAATATGACCGTATCAAAAGCCGATACTATCAAACCGCCCCAAAACCACAACAACGCTCGACGCCCCTCGATCCGCATTATACCACCCTCGGCGCCAAACCCACCGATTCCCTCGAGGAAATCAAGAAAAAATACCGCGCACTCGCCATGAAATGGCATCCCGATAAGGTGCTATCTCAAGGCGCATCAACCGATGCACTGCGCCATGCTAAGGAAAAATTTCAACAAATTAATGAAGCCTGGGAGCAAATTGAGGCGGCGCGTAAAACTTCGTAAGTAGATTTAAATGCAGTAAATTTTTCTTTTATCCGTATTTCAACAACGTTCGTCTATGCCCAAATGGCGTTGACGTCCCACATGCAGCCTTTCTGTAACCTTTCTGTCTTTCTCCGAGTCTTAGCCGACAGAAAACAAAAATAAGTACCACTATTGAACGATTAGTTCCCGCATTTCATCGGTCAATTGTAGTGTTTAATAGAAAGTAGCATGTTAAAGCATGTTCTTTGTATTGCATAGTAGTTGGTTTTGTGCTTATCTTTGTCCTACACAACAAGCCACAAAAGCACCTTCTCAGAATATAAACAAAAACACAACTGCGCGTTAAGCTATGAAAACAAATTCCCTTGTCATTTTAATCCTTCTATGGAGTACTGCCATGATGGCACAAAATATCAGCGGCACCTTGTTGCAACCCGACAAAACGCCTGCACAGTATGCCACGGTCACGATCCGGTCGGCTAAAGACTCTACGGTGGTGAAAGGCACCCTTTCAGACGAACAAGGTGCTTTTTCCTTTAAAAATGTGGCAAATGGCAACTATTTTGTCCAGGCAGAACTGATTGGAACCGGCAAAAAGACCAGCCCGGTGTTTCAATACGATGGCGCCGAAAAAGTGGTGGAATCCCTGCAACTGGAACCTTTAGATAAATCCTTGGCCGAAGTAACTATCACGGCCCGCAAACCCCTGGTGGAAGTACAAGCCGATAAAACCATCCTGAATGTGGAAGGTACGATCAATTCCACGGGCCTAAACGCCTTGGAAGTGTTGCGCAAAGCTCCCGGCGTTACGGTGGATAACAACGACAATGTCAATCTGAAGGGTAAAAACGCAGTAAAAGTGATGATCGATGGCCGAGATGTTCCGCTCGATGGCAAGGATTTGGCGGCTTTACTAAAAGGCACCCAGGCGGCTGATATTGCCAACATTGAAGTGATTACCAATCCTTCCGCCAAATACGACGCTTCGGGCAATGCCGGTATTATCAATATTAAATTGAAGAAAAACAAGGCCTTAGGCACCAATGGCAACGTGGGATTGGAGGCCACGATGGGCGAAACCCCTAAAGGCGGCATGAACTTCAGCCTTAACCACCGCGCCGAACGTTTTAACCTGTTTGGTTCCTACAACAACCATTTCGGCGATTGGCACAATACCAATTCTTTCTACCGCGAACAAAATGGCCTGGTGTTTGACCAAAAAACGACCCAATACAGCGAAAGCCGCTGGAACAGTGCGCGTGTGGGGGCCGATTTTTTCATCAATAGCAAACACACCGTCGGCGTATTGGTCAATTCCAATTACGACCCGGGTAACTGGCATTCCCAGGGTGATACAAAAATTGGCCGCATCGAAGCGCCAGGTAGCGTTGACTCCCTGCTACAAGCCACCAATGATATCCAGAACAACCGTTTTGATTACAATGGCAACCTGAACTACCGATTTTCGGATACCAGCGGCCACAGCTTAAACATCGACTTTGACCGCGGCTCCTACCGCATTCGGGGCGAAAGTTTCCAGCCCAATTACTACCGCACGGCCAATGGTACCGAACTGCTCAATCAGCGTATTTACAGCAACAATACGCCTTCCAATATTGATTTAACCACGGTTAAAGCCGATTATGAACAAAATTTGTGGAAAGGCAAATTCGGCATCGGGTTTAAATTTTCTGCGGTAAACACGGATAACACCTTCGATTTTTTCAATGAAATCAACGGAGAATCCATCAAGGATGTAAAAGTGAGCAACCGCTTTGTGTACAAGGAGCGTACCACTGCCGGATATATCAATTATAACCGCATGTTTGCCAAAAAACTGAATGTACAAGCGGGTTTGCGCCTTGAAAATACCGATTTTATGGGCGATTTAATTTCCCAAAACGACCAGAACGGACAACGCGTGGGCAATAATTATACTAAATTGTTCCCAAGCGCCGCAATTACCTACACCTTCAACCCGACCCTCGGCCTTAACCTTACCTACAGCCGCCGCATCGACCGACCTAGTTACCAGGACTTGAACCCGTTCGAAAACAAATTGGATGAACTGACCTATCAAAAGGGCAATCCGCGCCTGCGTCCGCAGTTTACCAATAGCATCGAACTGAGTCCGACGTACAAAGGTTATCCGGTCGTTTCGCTTGGCTACAGCCACACCAAAGACGTGTTTACGCAGGTGCTTGACACCACCAACACCCGCGCCACCTTTATTACCCAGGAAAACATTGCAGACCAGAAGAACTTCACCATGAGTTTGAATTTCCCGACACCAATTGCCAAGTGGTGGGATGGTTTTGTGAGTTTTACGGGTTACCGCAGTGCCTTTAAGGCCAAATTCCGCGAAAATTTTGAATTTGAACAGGCTTTTTACGCTTGCAATGTGTACAGCGAGCAGACCTTCAAATTGCCCAAAGGCTTCAGTGTTCAATTGTCGGGTTGGTTCAACAGCCCTGGCTATTGGGGTACCATGCGCAGTATTTCCCAAGGCGCGATGGATTTTGGCGTACAAAAGAAAATCCTCGACGGCAAAGGCGAATTGCGCCTGCGGGTAGGCGATATTTTACGCACCGCTGGCTGGGGTGGTACAACCGTGTTTTCTCCGGGCTTGGTCATGAACGCCCGCGGAAACTGGGAAAGTAAAACCGTGACCCTCAATTTCTCTTACCGTTTTGGCAGCGCCGAAGTAAAAGGTGCCCGCGAGCGCAAAACTGGCCTCGAAGATGAAAGCAAACGGGTGAAAGGAAAAGGGTAAACGGTCTTAAATTTGGAAAGTTTGATTTGGTTATATTCGGAGAAATCCCCCGCTGATGCAAATTGGCGGGTTTTTTTATGCTTTTTTTCTTTCAAAAAACAACAAAATAACGATTCCTACAGTATAAGCCAACAAATCGGCCCAGGCAAACGATGTCCCAATCACAATTCGGGCAATCTTGGAATCCTGCAATCCAAGCAAAGCCACTAGATCAAAATACTGCAACACTTCAATGGTATACGAAAAAATTAATACGCCGATCGCCGTAGGCCAAACCGGCGTGTTCAGAAAGGATTTTACAAAACAATAAATCAGGATGACCACGATTAAATCGCCGATATAGGGCCGAATGATGCGGTCGTGTGCATACAGGGCTATGAGGACTTCGATGAGAAAGAGGAATAGGGTAACGCGGAAGTAACGCGGCGAGAACGTTAAGGTTTTAGGCATATTTGTAATTTATCCTAAGTTTGATTGCTCTATGATTGTTAAAAAGAGTTTTATTTTCTTTTCTATTTTTCCTAAAAAAATAGGATTTTTAGAAACAAAAATACAAATATTTCAAAATCACTCAAAGCTTTCTCCCAACTTGCATACCCAAAACATATCCAAGCATGATACACCGAGCACTCCTGTTTTTCCTGTTTCAATACGCCACAACTTGCCTCGCACAAGTGCATCTCGGTCCAGGGCAACCCTACCCGAACGTTCAGGCAGCCGTGGCAGCAAACGCCGTTCAGCCGGGCGATACTGTATTCTTGCACAGTGGCTCCTATGCGGGCTATCAATTGGTGACCGATCTGAAAGGTAAAAACACTGCATGGATTGTGATAAAACGATACCAAAACGACCCGATCGATATATCCGGGGGCTGGCAGTTTGTTCGTTGTGCCTATCTGAAATTTCAGAACCTGAATTTTGAGGGCAATATTACCTACCCGGGTCGGCTGTTTAGTATTGACAACGGCGGGAGTTGTGCCACACAATCCAAGCATATCATCGTAGACAGTTGTTCCTTTTCAAAAACAACAGATGCCGCGGCGACCGTAGCCTTTAAATTCGCGGGCGTGGATTCTTTTGAAGTCCGTAATTGTATTTTCAAAAGCATCCCTGCCTGCGAAGCAATGGATTTTAACACCTGCCATGCCGGCTTAGTCCGGGGCAACTACTTCGAGAACTGCTTGAGTGGCGGGCATATTAAGGGGGGCGCTTCCGATATCACCATGACGCAAAACCTGTTCGTCAATGCATCCCAGCCACCTTGGGTGGCGTATGAATTGGGGGGCGATACAGGAGCACCCTTCTATTGCCCCGGGGATCAATTTGAAGTAAAAAACCTCCAATTTTTTTCCAATATCATCGTCGGCGGCTATCGTGGCCTGGCTTTATCCTCTGCGAGAGACTGCAAGGTGATCAACAATACTTTTTACAATTGCGGACAGGCCACCATGCGCTTCCTGACCACCAGTGCGATGTATCCAGACTTGATAGGCAACCGGGTGGAAAACAACCTTTTTGCATTTGGTGCCTCTGCCTACTTCAACGGCGGAAACCAGCCAGCCAATGCGGTTACATTCAGCAAAAACATCTATTACAGCATTCAAAATGCCACGTTTAATGGTCCTTATTGGGACACACCGGCATTGGATCCCATCAAAGACCCCAATCCGCTGAATTTTGGAGCGAACACACCCATGTTTGTGAATGGCCCTGGCAACGACTTTCAATTAGCCACAGGAAGCCCCGCCATCGGAAGCGGAAATGCTCAAATTGAACCTGTTTTCGATTTTTTCGGAAACCCTTTTGCTGCTACTGCGCGCGCCATTGGGGCAGTAGAGTTGAAAACCATTACCCAGGTCATTACGCCAGATGAGGACCCGATCCTCCTTTACCCCAACCCGGCCACCGATTTTATAGCGGTACTTTCCGACCGACCTATTGGCAGGATAGAAGTTTGGAACACCCTGGGAATGAAGGTGATACAATCCGAATCCGCACAACCCATTTCCATCGGGGATTTGCCGCCGGGCCTGTATTATTTAAATATTGAACATGTTTTTTATCCCTTTGTGAAGTTGTAGGGTGCGTGTCTTTAGGGTATTAGGAAGCGCTTGGCATGCTCAAATGCGGTATTTTGTTCACTGGCAAGTACACCAAGCGTCCGTAAACGCTGTCGCCGTAACCACCAAACTCCCTGACGACGACCCCGGCAGAGTACACACCTGAAACGTTCCCGTATTTCCCGGAAAAGTTTGTGTTACAGTCCCGGAAGTGGGTGAAGTATACGTCAGCGTAAAAGGTGCCGTGCCGGTGAAAGTGGCCGTTATCGTCGTGCAGGCCCCTGCGCACACATTGGGATTGGCAGCAGAAAAAGTGACTGTTGGCAGAGGCCGCCATACCACCTGCACGGTATTTGAAATATTAAGACAAGGGTCGTTGAGGTCCACATTGCCATTCACGCCATTGCCCGCTATCGCTGCTATGTAGTAGGTCACGCCCGTCTGCATGGTGGCTGGATTGAAACTGAAGGTGGGTGTTGTGCTGGTAGCGACGATGCTACCGAGGGTATTGGCGGGGTTGGTAAACAGAATATATTGCAAAAGGTCATTCGACTCCAAAAATGTTTGAGAGGCCGGAGGAATCGTCGCGTTGCTACCCGGACAAAGATTGAGGGGGCTCGCCGAAATCACGCCAGCGTTGGTCACACAGCATTGGGAACAGATAAACAGGGAAAAAACAACGCCATTGGGAGTGCCTGAAATGATCACGTCTTCCACCTTTAAAGTACTGATCGTCGTGTTGATGTCCATATTTCCCCAAGCACCAGTTTGTCCGGGGGCACCTCTGACTGCACCAGGCGGCGTTATAATAGCCGGTGTAAAGCAAGAGCCAGGTGTACCGGGTATCGTAATTGGATAAGGGGCTCCATTGATTTCAAATAGCACCTCTTCCACTGCCTGAGAACCAAACTGATTATTGTCTATGCCGGTCAAGCCTAATGACACACCGGAAACAGGTGGGGAAAAAGTGAACGTATAACTTCCATTGTTGCTTCCATTACCAGCCCAATAAGGCGTTTCGCCACAATAATTCAGCGTGGTAGTTGATCCCTGGGCTGTAACTGTAACATTTGTGCAGCCTACCTGAATAGTACCTGATGTATGAAGAACTGGTGTGGTACATTGCCCTTGCAGCTGGTACGGTAAAAAAACCATGAGCAGTGAAAATAAACTGAAAAGAGGGAATAGGCGTATTAATTTTTTCATTTCAAAATCTGTTGTGAGCGTTAGTTGCATACGCACCAAGAATCTGTCAGCGATGTTGCTGCCACCGAGTAACTCCCCGGCGGCGACCCCGGCAGGGTACACACCTGAAATGTGCCTGTATTTCCCGGAAAAGTTTGTGTTACTGTCCCGGAAGCGGGTGAAGTATAAGTGAGGGTAAAAGGTGCGGTGCCTGTAAAAGTCGCTGTCACGGTCGTGCAAGCGCCTGCACAAACATTGGGATTGGCGGCAGAAAATACTACCGTCGGCCGCGGCTGCCAAATGACGGAGACCGCATTGGATATATCAAAACAAGGATCATTAGTATCCAAATTCCCGTTTGGCAACAATGGGCCAGCCATCACCGCATAATAATAGACCGTACCTGCTTGCATGGTTGCCGGGTTAAACGGTATGGTTGCCGTCGTACTGATGGCGATGATGCTGCCAAGTGTGTCAGTCAGATCCGTAAACAAGATGTAACGCACGGCTTGCCCGACGTCAAGGGTGGGATTTTGTGTCGCATAGCCAGTTACGGCGTTGGGAATACAGGGGTTCAGGGGGTTGGCATCCAATATACCCGCTGAGGTGGCGCACACGCAGGGGAACTCCGGCAACCCGGGCGGTGCCGCCGACAAACCGGTTAATTGAATGATGAAGCCTATGTTCCGAAAGTCGCAGAGCCGAATAGTGTCGTTGGTTGCCGGATCAAACGAATACAAAATTTCTCTGGACCCATCGGCCGCTGTGGTATACGCACCACTGCATATCCCTCCGTCCAAACCGCCTGCCGTGAGTGGTGCATTCTGAGAAAGAATGATGGAGGCCGAAGGGGTGGTCGTATTTACTTCAATGATAGACCAGCCGCCAGGCACCAAAGCATTGGCGTACAGGGTGTTGTTCTCTATAAAGAAACCGCCCAGACTCCAATTAAGCGGAAAATTACCGAGGTACGTTAGGGTTCCGGCTACCGGGTCGAAAGCAGTAACGCCAGTAACACCCGCCCCGTTAATAATGGTGTATACATACACGATGCCATTCAAAGGTTCTGAAATGGTGTAGTAATAATGGTTTCCAGGCCCGGAAAAAGTCTGGGTAGGATTCTGATTTGGCGGTGTAAAGATCTGGAGTTGATTGAGCGCGCCTGAGGAGATTACGGTACCGTCGGGCATTACCACTAGGTCAACACCTGAACTATTGACATTGAATTGACCAACTTTGCAGGCGGTGCAGTTGGCAACGTCTATTTTGATCAAATTGCCACCAAAAGTCCAGGCGTATACGATTTGCCCTTGGACCTGTGGTACATTACTCCCCAAAAACAGCACAATGACAAATGCAAGGCGCCAATTCAAAAAAGTTCTTTTCATGTTATTAATTTTTATTTACAGCGTGTCTTTTGCGGCAATCAGCTTTAATTACAAGTACAAAATGCATCCACCAATTCAGTCGCCGGAACCACCAAACTCCCCGGTGGCGACCCCGGTAGGGTACACACCTGAAAAGTGCCTGTATTTCCCGGAAAAGTTTGTGTTACTGTCCCAGAAGTGGGTGAAGTATAGGTGAGGGTAAACGGTGCGGTGCCTGTAAAAGTCGCTGTCACGGTCGTGCAGGCGCCTGCACAAACATTGGGGTTAGCGGCAGAAAAAGTGACAGCAGGTAAAGGCCGCCAAACGACTTGCAGCGCATTAGAGAAATCCAGACAAGGATCGGTCAAGTCCACATTGCCATTCAGGTTGTTGCCTGCCATGGCTGCTATATAGTAGGTTACACCCGTTTGCATCGGCGGTGCGAATGAAAATGAGGGTGTATTGCTGGTTGCAATGATGCTGCCCGCTGTGTCGCTAGGGTTGCTGAAAAGGATGTAGCGTAGGATGTCATCGCTTTCTAAAAACACGCCCGTACTCCCAGAAAAGTCAGCATTGTTATTTGGACAGATATTTAGCGGGGCACCAGTGAGGATCCCAGCGTTGGTGTTGCAGACGCAGCCGTACTCGGGCACGCCCGCAGGGGGGAAGGAAAGACCGACTATGTATAAATCATTAGGCAGGTCGCAGATAAGTTCCGAACTTTGGGTTTGGGCGTTATAGAAAAAAATATCCGAGGCATCACTAACTGCCAGGGAGTAAAAAATCCCCGCATTGCCATTCCAAGTGCCGCCTTCTGCCCCGGCAGTAGGAAACAAAGGCCCTAAGATAATTGACATAGAAGGATCACCGATATTAATTTCCACCAGAAGTGGATTAAAAACGGCATCGTAGGCTGTTCCATAAAGCACGCCATTAATGTAATAAATTTCATCAACGAAAGAAATCGTACTGGGCCAATTTCCGAGATAAGCGACCGTATTGGTTGCAGGATCGAAGGTGCCCAAGCCCAAATCTCCGGCTAAGTAAACCAGCCCGTTTGGAGCCAACTGGCCCGTATAGTAAAGTTGCGGGTCATTGGACTGCCATACTATCTGAGTGGACGGGGGCGGTTGGGTCCTTTTTAACCCATTGAAAAAGATACCAAATATATTCAAAATGTCTCCTCCCGGCAGCACCACCATGTCACCAACACTCAGATTAGGGGATGCTGGCGTGACAGCACAAAAATCACAGGTGCTTAAATTTATTTTGTAAATGAATCTTTGTTGCCCATTAGTACTATAAAGTGTTGCATAAATAATTTGGGCATCCACCTGATTGGGCAAGATGAAACAGATCACAATGACCACTGAGTATAAAGCGGTTTTTGAGATGGTGTAAGCGCAGTTTGTAATAAAATTGAGATGTTTCATATTGTATCTGCTTCAATAGTTCGTTAAAAAAGGGTGCATTTCAAATTGTCGCATGATCTGACAAATATATATGTTTGCGGTTAAAAAACGTCATGACAAAAGAACAATATCTACGCTTAGCCGAAACCAAATGGCCTGAATTGGAACAATTGAAAGCGGCGGGTGACTTTTACGCTTACGAGAAGCGGTTTGCAGAGATTTGGATTGAGTTAGGTCGGGCTGTACTGGAGTCTTCGGTGAGCGAAATACCTACATTGACCTTCCATCTGCTGCGATAAAAAAGTTACGAGCAGCAGGGTTAACCCGAACAGCGAAAAATTCCATTTAATGAACAAATGATTCATATTAAATTATTTTGACAATTGTTTTAAGGTATCACATCCAATATTAGCATTCCATCGCCCTGTTTTTTCTACGCTGTTTTCCCACTTCCAATATTCCGTTCACTGGCAAGTACACAAAGCGTCTGTCAACGCAGTCGCCGGAACCACCAAACTCCCAGGCGGCGACCCAGGCAAGGTACACACTTGAAAAGTGCCTGTATTGCCTGAAAATGTCTGCGTTACGCTGCCAGTGGCCGGGTTGGTATAGCTCAGGGTAAACGGTGCCGTACCCGTAAAAGTCGCTGTCACCGTCGTACAGGCTCCCGCGCACACGTTGGGATTGGTAACGGAAAACGTAACCGCCGGCAAAGGCTTCCACTCCACTTGCAGTGCATTGGAAAAATCAAGGCAGGGATCGTTCAAATCCACATTTCCGTTCAGGTTGTTGCCCGCAATGGCCGCGATGTAATAAGTCACGCCCGTTTGGAGGGGCGATGCAAAGTTGAAATTAGGCGTGGCGCTGGTGGCCACAATGCTGCCTGCCGTATCACTCGGATTGCTGAAAAGAATGTAACGCAGGTTGTCATTGGCATCGAGCACGGTGCCGGTAGTGGCAGGGAAAGAAAGGGTACTGTTGGTGCAAATATTGTACGGTCCACCCGAAGGAAGGGTGCCTGCGTTGGTGGTACAGTTTATAATGCAGCCGTATTCCGGAAGGCCGGGCGGCGGGAAGGATAAGCCACTAATAATCCCATCCGCTGGTATATCACAAACCAAAGTACTGGTGCTGTCCGCTGGATTATAAAAATACAGGTCACCCAAGGCATCTCCGGCAAAAATGCCCGCATTTCCATTCCAAGTCCCACCTTCGACGCCTCCCAGGAAAGGGTATGCGCCAAGAATGATCG
This sequence comes from Saprospiraceae bacterium, assembly GCA_027488935.1. Classification (GTDB taxonomy): domain Bacteria; phylum Bacteroidota; class Bacteroidia; order Chitinophagales; family Saprospiraceae; genus M3007. Next base: position 52,068 of record JAIYAP010000027.1, read on the forward strand.
ATTGGGAAGGGTTGGCTATATTTACTTGAAGAAAAAAGGATGCGCCAAAACCATCATACCCTGCTCCATATAATACCCCATTGATATAAAATAGATCAACTACCCCTAAAACGCCTGGTGGCCAGTTACCTATGGAAGTCACGGTATTGGTGGCGGGATCAAAAACAGAAAAACCCGGTTCGCCTCCCAAATAAACCAAACCATTGGGCGCCAATTGTCCGGAATAAATTTTCCCGGGAAAGTTAATTGTTTGCCAAATGGCTTGCGTGGAGGGAGGCGGAAGCAGCCTGCTAAGGTTGATATTGCTAATGTGAAGGTGGTTGCCGTCTGGTAGCAGAACCAAATCAAGGTCCCCAACATTGAGCGAATTCGGTGTAATGGCACAAAAAGTACAGGTATTTAAGTTTATTTTTATCATATACGCCTGACCGGCAACAAAATCAAAAAAGGTACCGTACATGATTTGCCCATGCAGTATTTTCGAAAAAAATAAGCCCAGGAATACAAGATTAAAACAACGATTACCTACCTGAAATAAGCACCGAGAAAAAACAGCCTTTAAATGTTTCATATCGTATTTACTTTTACAATATAGCCAACGCTAAATGGTTCTGAAAACGGCTGAATTCTAATCCATTGAAAATCAATTTTTTTATCCATCCATCCTTCAAACCTACTTTAACCTTGGTCTAAAAATGCGCATGACAAAAATAGGCCATGGATAGGGTGCAAACAAAGCTGTTCAGCCTGAAAATGATACAATTGTACAAATTGTACAAATCACTCAAAACTGAAAGTATTGCTTGTGGTTGATACCATGAAAAGTTAATTTTGTTGAAAAAAATGCAAAGTCCCCCTTGTTTATAATCAATTTTCCTGTCCAATTTTATTGCAACGATGAAATTTTCCCTACTTGCCCCAATCGCAGCACTCCTGCTGACCATAACACTGCAACCACCCTGCTCCGCACAAGCCCAGCAGAAAGCCTTGCTCACAGGGCCTATTTTATACGGGGTAGATGATTACGGTTTATTTTATAAAATAGATGTAATGAACTGTACAATTTGCCCGATATTTCAGGCGACCGGATTCATAGGAGGTATAAGTGATTTTGTAGTATTGCCCGATGGCAATATCTTGGCACAATCGGGATTTGGATTAAGGTTATATGACCCGCCTAATCAGACACCTATTTGGTCTGATAATACCTTGGCCACTGGAAGTATTTTGGCACCTAACGGTCTTGTTTATCTTTCTTCAAATCTTACCCTAAGTGTGTTCGACCCTGCTTCTAATACAGTAACCTTAATTGGTAATTGGCCTGCAGGTTTATCAGTGGATGAACTTTATTATCAGGGCGGAGTTTTATATGCAATTGCTATAGATATAGCCCCTCCTAACCAAATTAAAATCATTGAAGTCAATTTGACAAATCCGGAGTTGTCCGTTATTGTCGTGCCAATGCCTCCGATAAATATTAGTGGCGGTACCACAAATAATGGTTACACAACATCTATAAGTTCCACTAATATTTTAAGACAATATAATACGATTACAAATAGTTTTAACACTGTTTGTACGCTACCCATTTCTATATCTGGACTTAGTGATCTCCCGCCGAATGTACCAGAAGAACCTTGTCTTTGTCTAACAGATGCTGGTTCTGTAAATACAATTAACTACAACGTTTGCGTCCCCGGTAGCGTAACGGTACCCTTTAATAACAATGCCATTTTAGACGGTAATGATATCTTGCGCTATATCTTATTTTCTAATCCAAGTGATACCTTGGGCAGTATTTTGGTACAAAGCAGCAGCGCCACCCTTAATTTTAATCCGGCCACCATGCAAACTGGTATTGTATATTATTTGGCTACACTCGCTGGCGACAATCTGAATGGCTCGGTGAATTTGACCGATCCTTGTCTCGACATTTCAAATGCAGCGCAAGTGATTTGGCGACCCAAACCTGTCGTATCTTTTTCGGTAAGTAACCCGAATGTATGCGCCGGTGGATGCACTACCGTAACGGCAACTTTTACGGGTACGGCTCCTTTTACGCTCAGTTACACTACACCCGGAAACGGAACACAGACGCAGACTTTTTCGGGCAATACCGGCACTTTTCAAGTGTGCGTACCCGCAAATGCCGCTCCTGGCAGTTTTCAATTGACCGCTACGTCCTTGGTGGATGCCTGGTGTAGTTGTAATTAGATGTGCCAAGTTCCAAACTCAAAACTATTTCCAGAACACAATTTTGCTGGCGGACTGCAACACGGCCTTATCGCACAAGAACTGGAGCACGGTCATCCCGGAAATGACCGTGCTCCATTCCGATGGCTATAAAGCTTACAAGCCCTTCACTTCAACCCGTCGGTTTTCAAAGTTTTTATAACTTGTTGCCGGGTACAGCGCTTTTTCGGTACCGTAAAATTCAACTTTAATCTGATTTCTAGTCTGCAGCGCCTGGTACCGCTCCGAACGTTTTCTTAGTTTCTGATCGACGTATTTAAATACCTCCGTTTGGATGAGTTCTGCGCGTTTGCGTGCTAATTTCAAATTTTTTAAAGCGTCTCCATCTGGGCTGGAATGCCCTTCAATCACAATTTTGCTGTTCGGATTGGCGATTAAATATTCCGCAATTCCGATAATGGACGCGTTGAAACTTTTTCTTTGTGGTCGTATGAGGGTTGTTGTATTTGAATCGAATAAAAAGGTGTGAAACTGAATGGCTTCCGCATCAAATGGCTTGAATGCGTTTGGATCGGTGAGTGTCAGTTTGCCGGATATCTTTGGGCTATTGGATTTAATGACCACCGGATAACCAAAAGATTTTTTGCATTTTCCCTTTAAAATATAATGATTTGAAAATCGGTCGCCTAATTCTTTAAAAATACTGGTGTCGATTCCATTCGACGGATAAAACTTACCACCGGTGTACCGACACAATGAATCCAATATGGCGTAGCCGCCGACATCAAAACCAATGGCATAAACGCTGACGTTATTTTCCTTTGCCTTTTTCCAAACGGTTTGCATCCCGATCCCGCTGGAATTTTCATAACCATCGGTGAAAACAACCAGCGCCCGATCTCCTTTCGATTGTGAGAGCGTTTCAATACCATCGCGAATGGCAGCATATAAGGCCGTTCCGCCGCCATAATCATTGTAGTTGTCATCCAAGACAGATTTTGGCGTTTTGGTAGGCACGGCATCCACGGGTTTTCTGACAAGGTTATCATCAAAGTTGAGGCGTGTAAACAGGTTCCCGGATAGTCGTTTGATGAAATTTTCGGCCATCGACTTCAAATCAATTACATAATGAGACATCGAACCGGAATAATCCAACACAACCGCAATGTTTATTGGATCCACAATTTCCATTTCCTCTTTCATTTCGGTCACTTCAAAAGTTGGACAAAGTTCCTCAACCTTTGGTCGTATAATCGTCAAAAGTGATTTTTTCGACGATTTTCCTGCCAAACCAGTGATGAATCTTCCCGTTACTGAATCCTGAACGGCTATTCGAATGGAAAACATACCGTCATCAACCACTTTTGTAACAGGCGTGATCTTTACGATTAGTTTTTGTTGATCGGACAGGGAATCAATGTTGATAAAATTTGATTGTCCAAAAATTGGAGTCGACAGGATAAATGCTCCAAGGCACATTAAATGTCTGAAAAAAGCGATTGTAATCATTTGTTTCATGTGTAAATGGTATGGTGATCGTTTTGTAAAAAAGAAGATTGCCTGATTAAAGTATATCTAAATTAAATAATCGGAAATGTGGAATCGTGCAGTATTTCGAACTCATGGCAAATATATGTCATGTAATTGATGTAGTATTTTTTTATTTAATTTAATTTTAAAAATAATATAATTGTACAAATTGCTGAAAACTGAAAGTATTGCTTGTGATTGATGCCATGAGACATTAATTTTGTTTAAAAAAATGCAACGCCGTCCTTGTTTGTAATTAATTTTCGTGTCCAATTTTATTAAAACGATGAAACTTGCCCTACTAATCACCAGCGCTGCACTCCTGCTGACCACAGCAATTTACAAGATATACCCTTCAAAGGCCACACAAAAAGCGTTGATGACCGAGCCGATATTATATGGCATTAGGTCGGATGGCCAGTTGTTCAAAATAGATGTGATGAACTGCACCGCCTGCCCCATTGCGAATTTATCGGGAATCCTCGGTGGCGCAAGTGATGCATTGGTACTGCCCAATGGCGATATATTGGTACAATCAGGAGGATTGCTGCGTTACACGCTACCTGATCCTAATCCAATCTGGTCCGAAACTAATACGGTTTATAGCGGATCAGTTATCGCCCCAGGTGGCACCATTTACCTGAGCAGGGTTGTTCCTACTGCGGGGCTAAGTGCTTATGATCCTATCACCAACGATATTTTGTTTATAGGAGACTGGCCATCGGGAATGATTATTTACGAATTTTTTTACCAAAATGGGATATTGTATGGTTTTGGGGTGCTGTCTGGGAATGGTGTGGTCGTGCAAATCAATACAAGCGATCCAAGCCAGTCAACGGTCGTGTATTCCGGAGTGTTCACGGATAGTGGCGGTACAACGAATGGGGGATATACTACGGCTTTAAGCGGTTCAAACGGCAAAATAATCTATAAATACAATGTTTAAACAAATTCATTTGAACTCATTTGCGATCTGACGGCACTTCTTCCTGGACTACCAATAAGTGGTCTTACGGATCTACCATCCGGCATTCAAGAGGTCCCCTGCCTGTGTAGTACCTTTGCTGGCACCGTAAACCCCACTACTTTCAATATTTGCCTTCCAGGCAGCGTGACTGTGCCGTACAACAACAATGCCGCATTAGACGCCAACGACATCCTTCGCTATATTTTATTCTCGAATACGAATGACACCCTGGGCAGTATCATCCTGCAGAGCAGCAGCACTGTTATGGCTTTCAACCCCGCTACCATGCAAACAGGTGTAACCTATTACTTGGCCACTCTGGCAGGTAACAACCTTAATAGCAATGTAAACCTGAATGATCCATGTATAGATGTTTCCAATATCGCTGCGCAAGTTACCTGGCGCGACGCGCCCACCGTGTCTTTTTCAGTCGCCAATCCAAATGTATGCGCGGGTGGATGCACTACCGTAACAGCAACTTTTACGGGTGCTCCTCCTTTTACGCTCAGCTACACTTCGCCCGGAAACGGGACACAAATACAAACTTTTTCGGGCAATACGGGCACTTTTCAGGTTTGCGTACCCGCCAATGCCACCCCTGGCAGTTTTCAATTGACCGCTACGTCCTTGGTGGATGCTTGGTGTAGTTGTAATTAGGGATGGGGATTAATCTTCCTGAACCCTAAAAAGGGATACTAACCTGAATTACTATATCTTTTCAAACATTCCATGCCTAAATCTTCCCCAAAGCCTGCTCCACATCCCAAATAATATCTTCCACGTTTTCCAGGCCTACCGAAACCCGCACCAAACCCGGCGTGATACCCACCGCCTGCCGTTCCTTTTCGCTCAGTTTGGAGTGGGTCGTAGAGGCAGGATGCGAGGCAATGCTGCGGCTATCGCCCAAATTATTGGTCATTGAAATCATTTGCAAGGTATTCAAAAACCGCTGACCGCTTTCCAAACCGCCTTTTACCTCAAAAACCACGATGGCGCCGCCATTTTTCATTTGTTTTTGCGCAATCGCATATTGCGGATGGTTGGGTAAAAACGGGTATTTTACAAACGATACCTGCGGGTGTTGCGTGAGCGCCTGCGCGAGTTGCAAAGCATTTTGGGCGTGTTTCTCCATGCGTAAGTGCAAGGTTTCCAAACTTTTACTCAACACCCAGGCATTAAACGGACTGAGCGACGGACCCGTATTGCGCACCATCAGGTACAACATATAAATCAGTTCTGATTTTCCGACCACGACGCCACCCAGCACGCGGCCTTGTCCGTCCATGAATTTGGTCGCAGAATGAATCACCAAATCAGCGCCAAACAAAATGGGCTGCTGTACCACCGGCGTGGCAAAACAGTTGTCTACCACATACAAAATATCGTGTTTTTTACATATTTCACCTAATAAGGCAAGGTCAATAATGTCCAAACCAGGATTGCTGGGGGTTTCAACATACAACATTTTGGTATTCGGCCGTATCAACGCTTCGATGGTTTCCGGCTGGGTCATATCGAAATAGGTCGATTCAATGCCCCATTTGGGTAAATATTTGGTCAATAAAGTATGGGTGGATCCAAACACTGCCGAAGCCGATAAAATATGGTCGTCTTTGCTTAAAAACGTCATAAACGTGGCAAATACCGCCGCCATACCCGTCCCGGTCGCCACGCCTGCCTCCGCGCCTTCCAGCAATACCACTTTATCCACAAACTCATCCACCGATGGATTGGAAAAACGGCTGTAGATATTCACATCCAAATCGTCGTCCTGAAATGCCGCAGCCATATCCTCTGCCGAATCATACACAAAACTGGAAGTTAAAAACAAAGGGGTAGCATGTTCTTTTTGAGCGCTGCGGGGTGTTTGCGTGCGAATGGCTAAGGTTTCCGGGCCAAATTGTCTGGGTGTATCTTCCATCTTTTTAGTTTTTTAATATATCTCCAATCATTTGTCGTAAAATTGGGGAGAAGTTTATCCTGCCGGTTGGGTTAGAACTTCCCAGGTAACCTCCGCGCCCGCTTTGCGCAAGGTTTCGGTTACGCTACAGTATTTAAGCATGGATAATTCCACGGCTTTTTCGGCTTTTGCCTGTTCTACTTGGCCGATTACCGTGAAAACAACGTGTACGGTTTGCCAAAGTGAGGGCTCTTTATCGGGTTCGCGTTCAGCCTGAATGTCCATCCACAGGTCTTCCACCTGCTGCCGTTGTTTTTTCAAAATCACCAGAATATCTACCGCCGCACAGCCTGCCATGCCCATGATGAGCACCTGCATCGGCCGGATCCCGGTAGCGGCCCCGCCCGCATTTTCGGGTAAATACATTTCAAGTTGGTTGCCCGCTGCATCAGTGGCAATGGTGTGCCCGCCGTCGGGACTGCGTTGTAGTCGAAATTGCATCTTTGCTTAAAATTTGCGCAAAGGTAGCGTTTTGGTCGATATACAAAGCGTCGCCTGAAAGGCAACAATAATTGTCATACTGAGCGCTGATTGTCAATAATTTAGGCCGAAGCAATGCATAAAAGAATATAACGCGCAGTAAAGCACTTGTTTTATTAAGAAACATTTTGTTTATTTGCAGCAAAATCTTAAAACACATTAGCCCATGTCTGCTCCATTCCTTGGTCTGCGTACCGTTATTTACCGGGTATCCGATTTAGCGGCTGCAATAAGCTGGTACTCAAATGTAATTGGCCATCCACCTTATTTTAACGAACCCTATTACGTTGGTTTTAATGTAGGCGGTTTTGAACTGGGCCTGCAATCGGAAGAAAATGCCGGATCCAATAAAGCCGAAAACGTGGAAGTGTATTGGGGCGTTGAAAACATTGAAGTGGAATACGCACGTATGTTGTCCTTGGGCGCAACCGAACACAGTGCGCCCGCGCAGGTAGGCGAAGATTTATGGGTAGCCACCCTCAAAGATCCCTGGGGCAACTTGATCGGACTGATCCGCAATCCGCATTTTAAAAATTAAAGTATGGAAACGCCGGAAAATATCCTGGAGTTTGATACCATCATCGAACTATCCGACAATCGAATCTGGGGTGCGCATTTTCATGTGCCGGATTTAATATCTAAAGTTTTTCTCGACACTGGCTCTAAAAGGGTAGTGGTACGCATCAATGATGCCTTCGAATACCAGTGTGCCCTGCAATCCAAAGGCGAGGGCTATTACGTCATCACGGTCAACAAAAAGAACCGCGACAAATTTGGCTTCAAACAAGGTACGCCCTTGAAAGTGAAAATCTGGAAAGATGAAAGTACGTATGGTTTGCCCATGCCGGAAGGATTTGCCGAACTCTTAGCCCAGGACGAAGAAGGGAACCGTTTGTTTCATGGTTTAACCGCCGGTAAGCAGCGCAACCTGCTCTATTACGTTGGCCAGGCCAAAAACCTGGATAAACAATTAGAAAGAGGCCTCGTGATGCTCGAACATTTGCGCAAAATGAATGGCAAAATTGATTTTAAAATCCTCAACCAGGATCTGAAAGATATGAACCGGATGCTATAAAAAAACAGGGCCGACGATCTGCAACAGATGGTCGGCCCTTAAATATCAGACAAATAAGCAATTAAGCCCGTGGTGAAACCGTAGCCTTGTCTTTTTTGATCACTTTACCCATACCGGCTTCCTGCCAGATGGCTTTTTTAACTTTTTTACCTTTGGTTTTTTCAGCCGCTGCTGCTGCATTGCTTGCGCTGATGATGCCACCGCTTACACACAAATCAGAGAATTTAACTTTCTCTGTAGAACCTGGCTTGTTTACATCGCCTTCCTGTTTTACTACAGAAGTTTCGAGGATGCTTTTTACCTGTTTCGCAGAAAGTTCAGGGTAGTAAGAACGGATGATTGCCGCAACACCCGCCGCTGCAGGAGAAGCCATAGACGTGCCTTGGAAAGAAGCGTATTTGTTGTCTGGCACCGTAGAGTAAATGGCTACGCCTGGAGAAAACAAATCGACATTTTTCTTGCCATAGTTAGAGAAACCTGCTGCGCGTTTTTCGCCGCCTTTCCAAGAAAGTGCACCAATTTCCATCCAGGTAGCTACATTTTTCTCTTTTTTCAAGAAACCTGCTTTTACCGGCTTTTTGTAAGCATCGTTCGGGAAGTTCGGGTCGGTATCGTTGTTTTCTGAGTCGTTACCGGCTGCGTGTACCAACAAAACATCGTGGTCGGCAGCATATTTCATGGCCGCATCTACATACGCTTTGTTCGGGCTGTAGCCTTTACCAAACGACATGTTGATGATGCTTGCGCCATTGTCTACCGCGTAATAAATCGCATTGGCCACGTCTTTGTCGCGTTCGTCGCCGTCAGGTACGCAACGCACGCTCATGATGCGCACATTGTCGGCAACACCGTTGATGCCTACGCCATTGTCGCGTTTGGCAGCGATGATACCCGCTACGTGCGTGCCGTGGCTTGCATCGGGTCCGCGGTAGTCATTGTTACCATAAAAACGATTGGTAAGGTCTTCGTAGTTATCGCCAACGATCGTACGTGGATTGAACTCCGTGTTGTAGCCATATTCAAGGCCGCCAGAGAAATATTCACTGGCTTCTGCTTTTTGCTCCGCCAATGATTCCGGGGTAAGGCCTTGTGCCATAACCGCTTTGCACATGCCTACGGCATCTTTCAATTCGGTATTGGTGCCAGGCTCAATTTTACCAAGGTCTTCTGCAGTAAAGTTTTTCTTGCCAGTTGCTTTTTCTACTGCCGCGAATGCTGCCTCAATTTTGCCGAATTGGGCATCCATTTGTGCTTTTTGACCTTCTAATTCGCCGCGTTTTTCCTCGTACGCTGCTTTGATTTCCACAAAGGCATCATATTCTTTTTTATCAGCAGCATTCAGTTTTTTCGGGTCGGTGCCAGCAAAACGCTTCGACAAACGCGCATACTCGCGGGTAAGCTCATAAGAATCATGCGAAACGTTTTTGCCATCTTTACCACCGATGAAGTTCCAACCGTGGATGTCGTCGATGTAACCATTGTTATCATCGTCTTTTCCGTTGTTTGCAATTTCACCCGGATTGGTCCACATCACGTCTTTCAGGTCTTCGTGTTTATAATCAACACCAGAATCCAACACAGCGACGATGACCGTTTGACTTTTTTTGCCTTTGGCTTTCAATTGCTTCAGGGTTTCATCGCCACCGGTACCATTCACCTTGTCTTTCACAGGATCGAGGGTAAACCAGCTATCTGGCGCTTTAGATTGTGCGCTTGCAAAAATGACAGGCATGCACAATGCAAGCACCATCAAACATTTTTTAAAATTCATGTTCAAATTTTTTTATTGAAAATAGGTACAAACAAACGGTCCTGCTCCAAATAAATTGGAAGGACTTGATTGAATCGGCAAAATTAATGGTTTCTGATACGAGCATGCACCGTTTAGACAAACAATCGCTCTAAACCGCTCAATGATCATATCAAACACGTTTTACAGGTTGCCCCGCAGTTCCTGTTCGCGTTCGATCGCTTCGAAAAGTGCTTTGAAATTACCTTTGCCAAACGATTTGGCACCCCGGCGTTGTATAATTTCAAAAAACACGGTCGGACGATCCTGGATTGGTTTGGTGAAAATTTGCAACAAGTAACCGTCTTCATCGCGGTCAATCAGGATGTTCATGGCTTTGAGCGCCTCCATGTCTTCAATAATATGGCCCACCCGTTGTGGCACATCTTCATAGTAAGTATCCGGTACCCGCAAAAATTCTACCCCATTGTTGCGCATGGCGGATACGGTTGCCAGAATATCGTCTGTGGCTACGGCAATATGCTGCACACCGGCCCCTTTATAAAACTCGATATATTCTTCAATCTGGCTTTTCTTTTTGCCCTTGGCGGGCTCATTGATCGGGAATTTGATGTACCCGTTGCCATTGCTTACTACTTTCGACATTAAAGCGGTGTATTCCGTGCTGATGTCTTTATCATCGAAGGTAATCAGCAATTTAAAGCCCATTACATCTTCATAAAATTTGACCCATTTGTTCATGTCGCCCAGTTCTACGTTGCCAACGCAGTGGTCTACATAGTTCAGGCCGACTGGTTTTACTGGAAAAACGCTTTTGCGCGCTTCATAGCCGGGTAAAAATGGGCCGGTGTAGTTGCGGCGTTCCACGAGGGTATGGATGGTGTCGCCGTACGTTTTGATGGCTGCCAGCACCACCGAACCGTGTTCGTCTTCCTGATGTATGGGTGCAAAAGCGCTTTCGGCACCGCGTTCCATCGCTGTTTTGTAAGCGTGTTCAGCGTCATCTACCCAAAGGGCCAATACTTTCACCCCGTCGCCGTGCAGGGCAACGTGACGGGCAATTTCATGGTCGGGCGTAAGGGCCGAACTGAGCACAATACGGATCTTATTTTGTTGTAAAACATAACTCACCCGATCGCGTACGCCCGTTTCGGGGCCGCTGTAGGCCACCCATTCAAAACCAAGGGCTGCCTGGTAAAACACGGCGCTTTGTTTGGCATTGCCCACATAAAACTCCAAATGGTCGGTGCCATTGATGGGAAAGGTGTCGGTGGTGGCGGGTGCAGTTGCGAGTTTGGATTCGGTTAGGACTTCCATAGACTTTACTTTAGGATAGATAGAACATTTGAGAACAAACGCCGCAAAGGTATGGATAAGTTGAAGATTGTATGCAGTCTTCTTAATAGTATGCCCGGAATTGCAAATCCAGTCGCGTTGTGGTTTCTTCCTGAGTAATATTGCGCAAACGCAAAGCCAAATCGATACTGAACCGCGAACCCTTCAAGTATTTCTTAATGTCGGGCTGATTGGGAATAAGCGGCAAACTATTGCCTGGATCGAGGGGGACTGGCGACCGATACGCAACCTCTACAAAATCATTGGGGGCCGATTCATTGTAAATCCGCAACACGGCCTGGTCGATAAAACTATAATTTGCATCGCCAAAGGTGCCATTTAGTGCAAACTGCGACGGTAAAATTTTAGTAACATCTACATCCTGTTTGCTGTATTGCGATAAATAGGTCAAATACCGGGTGCTGAGGTCTTTGATGTAATAATGGTGTACCACATCGGTACTCAACCCAGGCTGAATAACAATTTCTGCCTGATAAATCATGTCGAAACCAGGGGCTAATTCGTTGTCTTTCTTGCAGTTACCTAAGGTAAATAGCAGGCAACATGCAATGCCGTACATGCAAAGTCTTTTCATAATCTATATTTTTAGTGCTATGACGCTAAAAAGGGTAAATGGGTTGGATACACAGCCGTTTTATAATCTTTATCCTAAAAAAGGGCAAGACGGTCTGCCCCACGCGACCGCCTGCCCGAATTGGGAAAACGCTGTTTATTGTCTGGTTTCCCCGGTTTATACGCCATAGCAATCGGTCCTTCCCGATTGCGACGGCGTATCGTTCTCTACTGATTGCGCCGGCTTATCGGTCCTTCCCGAATGCTTTGGCGTATATACCTATCTAAAACGCCCAAGCAAATCAAGGCACCGGCAATTGATAACAATACGCTGCCAAAAAAGACCCCACATACAAGCGTCTGCGCACTTTATCCAGACCAAATCCAAAACAAAACCCCGCAGCAGGATCATTGGGTAAATCAGGGGATGCCATGTGCCAAAGCAAGGCTCCGTTTTGCAAGTCTACGGCATACAAGCATCCATTGTCCTGGTTGATGGTGTACAGCACACCGTCTAGTTCCTGTGGGCGTGCGCACCTGCCATGTACGGTTGTTTCCCAACGGAGCGCACCATTTTCGGGGTTCAGAGCTATTAATGTGCCTTGTTTGGGGTCGGTAAACACCAGGGAATTGCCTAAAATTTGTAAAGCCTGCCAGGTATTTCCGCCATTGGAATAGGTCCACCGCAACCTGCCGGTCTGCCGATTTACCGCAAGGACCGAGGTGGAACTGGCTACGATAACCAAATCCTGATAAACCAAGGTATAATTGGCTGTTTCCACCAGGCTATGGATAAAAACCATGCGTTTTCGCGTCAAATTGTAGCCATACAGGGCATTTTGTTCTTGGTTTTCAGGGATTTGATGCCGTTTTAGCATCCAGTACACCAACGTGTCGCCATTGGCTGCAAACGAATAATTAGGAGCGGTACATTCAAGGACTTCCTGTTCAGCGGCCTGCATTTTGTACACCGGGGTATGGGTGCCGCTTAGCAGGTCGACCAAGGTAACTTGCGCAATGCCATCTGCCGCGCAGTTTTGAATACATACAACCTGATTACCTAATTGGCTATAGGCCTTGGAGAAGCTATTGGGGTTGCGCATGATCGTTTCTCCCGATTGTACATGCAGGGTGTAGGCGCCAATTCCGCTGGTAAAAAACAGATAAGGGTATGCAATGACCTGTTTTTGTCGCCCGCAATGCGAAATCGTGCTCGGATGTGTATCGTAGTCATTCCAGGTCCAGCGTACATTACCCGTCTCAGCATCCAGCATGCACATACTTTCCGATTCATCGACATCAGTATATTGGGTAAAAAGTACGCCCGTTTCACCCGCATAGAGCAAACTTGTGCCCGTAAAACGATTGTTGTTAAAAGGCTGCCGCCAAAGCAGGGTTAATTCCTTTTGAAAGCCCTTCTTTTGGGGCGACGCATTGGCAAGCAGCCCACACAACAGGATTAAACAAATATGCAACATAGGTACGGTTTGAAGGATTGGATTAAATGAACGTTTTTATTCTTGAGCGACGGGTATTTTGGCCAAAGCGACCTTCGAACTCACCGTATGGTTACAGCGCCCGATTTGTGTTGGGTTGTCGGCAGGTGCCTGTTCCTCACAGATACAGCCATTTGCCGAAAATTTGCAATTGCTACAAGGCGAGCCCGAGCAGGTGTTGTAGCCCGCTTCAATAAAAATCTGGCCGTTTTCGGACTTTTTCAGTGGTATCGCGATGTAAAGGGATTGTTCCAGCGTATCCACTTTTCGGCACTCAAAAACAATAAAATCGCCTTTATGAATTTTTTGTTTCACGACCTTTTGAATGATCCCGATATCAGGAATCACCTTTTTCAGCGCTTTGCTGAGCAGCGATTCACTGATGGTCAGTAAAAAACTGCCATCCGTTTGCATCACCCCAATAGGGTCGGTTGCAGGGTCAAAAAAATCACTTATGAGTGCCTTTTTAGGTGCTTTTGGGGCGGTTTCCAAGATTTGAGCCGCTAAGTGTTGGTGCGAAAGCGTACAAAGCAGGAGGATTAAAAATGCTTTCCAGTGCATGATTTGAAAAGATTAAAATGAAGCGATTGGTTAGTTTTCAACACCGCCGTACAGCATATCTTTCAACTTGGATCCTTGCACTTCCGGCATGCGGTAAGCGCTGTTGAACTTATCCAGGGTTTGGTCGATATCGGTTTTGAGTTGTTTGAATTGATCCGGCAGAATTTCCGAACAGGCCTTCTCGTTTTCGTAATTCGCAGTGATCTTATTAAATTTTTTGTAATATTCATTACCTTGGTTGACAAAATCCGTGTATCGGTTAATGAATTGCAAGGTTCGATCAATGGCAAATTGCAGGTTGGTTTCCGTGCGCGATTGGAGTTTGGGGTCGGGTTGTGTTTGCATACCGGTTGCATTGTTCAATTCGCCGAGCGATTTGCCCACCATTTGATCCAGTAGGGCGTACAGGCGTTCCCAATCGTCACTATTTCGGCAATTTTCGAGCGGAATGGTGTACCCAACTTGGCGGGCGCATTCGGTGAAAAGCGCCTCGCAATCGCGTTTAAGGGTCATGTTGGCTTCCCGCAAGTAGCCTGTTTCGTAAAAAATCACGTTCATATCGGCGTGAATGCGCACGGTAAAGTCCATAATGCAGGCAATTTTTTCCACATCCGCTTTTTTGTCCTTGTCTTCACCACCGCCGATCACCAGTCCTACAATAGAAAATGCAGCCGATAAGTACGGATTTGCTTGAAAAATTGCGGGTGGTGTAAACCCGAATTTCTTCTTCATTTTGTCTTCAATAATGGTACGCGCTTCCTTGAATTCGGGGTAATTGTGCGGGTTGGAAATCTTTTGCATTTCCTGCTGCGCTTTGAGGCTGCTGAAATGATGGTCCATGCTCAGAATTTTTTCATAGAGCATTTTAATGATTTCCACCCCTTTTCGATACCGTAATTTGATTTTTCGAAGGTCGTGTTCTTCCTCAAACTGCGCCAGTGCATCATCGAGTTGCATGCGTTCCCACAGCAAATGGAAGCCCTCTTCAGCGCTGCGGGTACACGGATTGGCCAGTTCGGCTTTAATATCCTGCAACCGATTTTGGAGTGGCCTGGTTAAGTCAGCGTATTCATTTTCAAGCGATTGGAAGTCTGTTTCCATGTGCCGAATCCAGGGTTGTATCCAATGTGCGGTCGAATCGCCGGGATTGCAGTTGGTTGCAAACCCGCTTTTGGGCAGCAGGATCCAAAAGGCCAAAGCAATGCCCGTACTCCAGGGGAGTAGTAATGTTTTCATAGCTTAAGATTGAGTGGTTGATTAAAGAAAATGCAATGTTACAATTGGAAACACAGTGCGTAATATTTGTCGGCCACGTACAGTTTTCCAGTCGTTTGGTCGATGGAAACGCTGAGCATGAGCGGACTGGAACGTTTTGTTGGAGACTCCATTTTCCAAAGGACTTTACCATCACTTACCCGAATGCAATACAAATACTTGGATCCGTAGTAGATATTTCCCTTATAATAGGCAATATCAGCCTCGCCTGTTTCGGTATCCGGTCTTCTGTAAATTTCATTGCCCGTTTCGGGGTCTACTGCGTACAGGTAACCATCGTTGTGTGGTTTGTACAATAGTTTACCTTCAGCAAGCACTAAATTCGTGGTAAGCAAATGATCCCATTTTTCACAAGGTTTCTGCCATTTAATGGTACCTGTTTGAATGTCAACACAATGTAATTCGCGGGCACCGAAGAAATATACCTTGCCGTTGTAAACCAGCGGTGTTTTAACACTGGAATTACCGTCGGAGGTTAAAGAATCTAATTTCCATTCAATTTTTCTGGTGCGCAGGTTAAGCGCATACAAATCGCACTTGTAACGCAGCGTTTTGAAACTGATTTGCCTGTTTTGAAAAACTAAAATGGAATCGCCGTTGGGATTTACCCAAAGTGCGGGCGGGTATATGGAGGGTCTGTATGTGCTTTCTTTTACCTGTCTGAAAACTGTATCGCAGAATCCAGTAAGGTAATGCACCCTAGTAAGAAAAGTAGTATCACGATCTGTTCCAGCCATTCCATGGGCATGGTAAACATAATCACCTTGAATGTTTAAATTATATTCACTGCTACTTGTTTCACTCGGGGATTCATTTCGCCACTTTAATTGATCGGTATTCATATCAAAGGCGTACAATCTTTTTCCGTTGCTATTGATGATGAACATATTGTCTTTTTGTGCCCATCCTTCTGTCGTAGATGCCGTTCCAGGTAAAGGCGTGGCTTCCCATTGCCACAAAAATTTACCGGTTTGTTTGTTGTAAACCTTGTAGTATTCTTGCTCGTCGTTGTAAAACAAAAGACTAAACACCACTTTATCTTGAAAAATGGCTGGTTGCATGGACCATCGTTCGGAAGAATCAGGTGCGAGGGGTTGTTTC
This sequence comes from Saprospiraceae bacterium, assembly GCA_027488935.1. GTDB lineage: Bacteria > Bacteroidota > Bacteroidia > Chitinophagales > Saprospiraceae > M3007. The sequence continues at coordinate 68,364 of JAIYAP010000027.1, forward strand.
CAGAGCAATTTAATCGGAGTTGCGAGGGTATCGCAACATCCGCCGCAATCGCAGGGGTCTGTGCCTTGCATTTGTTTATTGCAGGCAATGAGACCCATGAAAAGAATCGAAAAAAGTAAAAAAAATGGGGACTTCATGATGTGGTTGGTTTAAAACCCTGCGCCGTTTTTTGTTCGGCGCAGGGGGAAGTGAAAATTATTGAACGTCAGCTTTGAAATAGTCTCCTAATTTACCGTCGAACAATCTAATGAGGACGTCTTTTGTATTGCTATCGTTCCGCATTTGTTGATGGTTAGAGTCTTTCATCTTTACTTGAACTGCGCCGCTAAAACCGGCAGCAGATTCCGCTAACACAGCGCCATCATTGGGCAAGGTTACGGTTTGCGTATTTACAAGGGTGGTTGTAATCGGCCCACAACTTTCATAGGTGCTGGACGAAACAGGGCATTCGCTAGGGTCATTTGCATACCAGGTTGAATAGGTTACCTTACCTTCATAATCGGTGGTTTGGCATTGGCATTCTGTGATGGTTTGCGTGGTGGTTTTTTGGGTTGTAGCACCAATTACACTCATGTACTTTTCATTTGCATCTGTAAGCCAGGTATATCCTCTATGATATCCTTTATATACCTTTCTTGCGAATACAATAGCAGGAAGTCTCACTACAAATGGAGGCAATTTAGCAGCAAGTAATGCGATCGCTATGCCTTTCCACTTTAGGTATTTGGAGTAATAGTGATCTCGCAGGTCGCCAACTTTGTCTACAAGAAGATCATCTTGATTCGCTTCAAATACTGGAAATTCAACAGGTTTTTTGACGTGAAATGAATACATTTGTCTCCAGGCAACGGGATCCTTTTCTTCGCCAAAACAGGCCACTCGAGGCAAAGTTGATTCATAACCATTTAGTTCTTCAAGTGCTGGTGCTCCAACTTTATAATCAGAGGTAATTGGTTGTTGTTGCCCCTCTATCATGGTAGGTAAAATTGCCTGTGTTAAGAAATTACATATCTTATCACCAATACCGGAAAGAGATTCAGCAATTGGATAGCCAAAGAATGGAATTAATGTTGTAGCATAAACTTTTGCTCTTACGGGGCCATCCGCAAGTGCTTCACATCCTTCATTAATCATCGGCGCATGTAAATCTTGATTGTTCAGAATCCGAGCGCCAAGATGCGGCGATCCAAAAGTTACAATCCCTCCAAAACGACGCTCCTCCTCAATGCCTTGGTCGGCATAGTATTTATCAGCAGCACGGGAAACTAAGCCCCCTTGACTGTGACTTATAATGAAATTAGTAGATTTATCGGTGATTTTATTGGCTGCGCAAAACGCATCACCTGCAGTAACCAGCTTTGTGTGAAGATTATACCCAGCACCTGTAAGCGTAAATTGGGAATAAGTTAAGTTCAGTGACTCTACTTTTCGAGGAGGGTAGCCAGGAATCTTGTTACCTGGAGACTGATAGGCTGTAACCTCTGCTGGGCGTACCCAAGAATCGACACTTCCGCCTAGTCCATGAATCCAATAAATAATTCGTTTATCTCCTGGCGGTTTTGGTCGGGTATTTGGAGGGTTCACGGGAGGCGTGAAGGTGGGATTTACACCCTTTGTAGTTTTGATTGGGGTTGGGTTGTTAAACGTACAGGCAGGGTTGGCTGTCTGGCCAAAAATTAAACCTGCTGCAAATAGCAAGAGTATTGTCAGTGTGTTTTTCATGTTAAAATGTGTGTTTTGGATTTAAAAATGAGATTAAGGAAGCTGCTCCGAATAATTGGTGTACGTGGTTTGGATGATTTTGGTATAGCAAATACCAGATCCCGTTTTCAAATAATGTTTTTCAATGCGCGTTTTCGGACGCAATCCATTGGGGCCTCTTTCATATCGGACCATTTCTTCCAGATCTAATTGCCCAGCCTCATAAATCTTAATTACAGCCGAGTTTTGATCCAAATTTATTATATACTCAAACTCTGCGTTTTTAATTTGAGTAATGTTTTGATTAGTTTGAACATTATATCCTTGGCGCTGCAACTGTTGAATATCCTCTGCGGTTGGTAATGCAATTGAATACATTTGGGTAAGATCTCCGGATGTAAGAGATGCCTTCATTGTTTCGTAGTTTTCGGTATATTTTGGATCCGCAGGCGTGTTTAAAACAACCGCATTGTTAGCATCCATCAATCGGGTTCCGGTTTTATCAATGATTATCTTTTTTGCTTCAGTCATCCAATCTTTTTTGGAGTTGTCGCTGACCACTGTAATGGTGGTGGTGATGTCTTTTGCAGCATTTTGGGTAATCAAATAGTTTTGTACACGTTCTGTGGTCGCAAACCCTACCTTATCTAAGGTAGTTAATTGATTTGCAACTTGCTGATTTGCAACGGTAAAGCTGGTCTTTTCTGTTTCTGTATAGGAAACACTTGATCGAATGCCTGTTGTTTGTGCAATGATAAAATGTCCCGATAAAAAAAGGATCGATAGACATAATTGCCATGACTTGGTTTTAAAAAAAACATTCAAATTGAAATTTTTCATTGAATTAAATTGATTTTTTACACTGCCTACTCTTTCCGCTTTTCAGCTACCGCGCCCGTACTCTTTCAGGATTTTCCGGGAAACTCCTCAAAATGAATTAAATGCGTTTTGCAATTCGATAATTGGCTAAGGGCGAACCACAGGGGGCTATACCGCCCGCCAGCGGCGCATTTACCCGGGCATGGATGATGCCTGCAACCACTGGTGTGGCTTGGGAAGTACCCGACATGGTGGTGTATCCTCCGTTTTTATGGGTCGAATACACACTGGAACCCGTTGCAACCCAATCCACTACCGCCGATGACCAGTTGGAATAAATTGCGCAACTTTTGTTGCAGTTCATCGCACCAATGGTGAAAACTTTGGTGCCATTGATACAGCCCGGCTTGCTCAACCCTGCATTACCGCTGTTGTTACCCGCCGCAATACATACCCAAGTGCCAGAGAGACCCAGGTTGCGCACCGCATTGGTGATGGCCATGTCTGAGTTTTCGCAGTTCGTAACCGGATAACCACCCATACTCATGTTTACGACATCGTTCTTTTTGTCGAATTGCGCAACGTGATTCAAACCTTGCAGCAATTGGCTCCAGGTGCCGCCACCTGCATTCGCAAGTACTTTGACGGGTATTACTTTTGCCCCCGCCGATACACCCACTACACCAATGTTGTTGTTTTTAGCCGCTGCGATGCCTGCAACATGGGTGCCATGACCGTGGCCATCCTCTACACTTTGACCCGGAATAAAGGACCGGGCAAGCATCGGGTTGCTGATCACATTCAAATCTGGATGATCCATGTCAATCCCTGTGTCCAAAATCCAGATACACGTTGATTTGGTACTTCCATCCACCGACCCACCAGCATTGTTAATGGCGCAAGTGGTAACCTGACCTGCCGATTCAGCCTCTTTTGGCCGTTCCTCCAGGTCCGGAGCGGTAAACGCAACATAGTAATCCTGAAAAACACCCGCAACATCCGCATCCTGGCGGACGCGTAATACCGCTTCATCGGTCAGTTGGGCGGTAAAACCTACCACGGCGTCGGCGTATTCATTTAAAACGACCGTTTCCGAAATGCCCAGTTTGCTGCGTAACGCTTTGAGTTTCGTCAGGTTACTATTACGCAAAGGCGTATTGATTTCTGCGGTTTGTTCACGGTCTGCCGATTCGGTTTCCAACAGGCATACGGGCGTGATGGCAGTTTCCTTGATGAGTACAATGTACTGTCCGGGGACTGGTTCCTGGCTGCTCTCCTGGGCGGTTGCTGAATAGCCATAAAAGGTGAAAAACAGCAACAACATGCGTAAGTAATTCATAATGCATTAAAAAAATTGGGTAATTTGTGCCTACTCTTTCCGCTTTTCGGCTTGCGCGCCCGTACTCTTTGGTCGGATTTTCCGGGAATCTCCGTGAAGACAAACAAGGAGCAATGCATGGTCAAAATTTTAATGTTTGCATTTCTGGTTCAAGGTTCTCCACGCCTTGAGGCTCCAACTTTTTCCATTCCCCCAGCATCACTCCTGTTTGTCGTTCGGTTTTGGGACCATTTTGGGTCGGTGGTTTAACCGGGCGATTGGTCGTGGGCACCCAGCCATTTGGGATTGTTCATTGGGGTAATTGGATTAAAAGAAATTGTTTTCATCGTGTTTGTTTTGAAGTTCTGAAGCGTGCTGTGGATTAAAACGTGTTTTGTTGACAGGACAAATGTACGGGTGCTCCAAGGGCTGGTTTGTCGACAATTGGGCTACGATTGAGGGGGTGGTTTTGTGAAAATAAATGATATAAGTTATTGATTTTGATATGTTTGTGTTGTAAATTAATAGGCGCGTAGCTTTAAAAAAACATAAAAAAAACCGCCCATACACGGGGTATGGGCGGCGAAAAAAATGCACGAAACCTACTTAAACTCCTACATCAATAATAATAATGGCTTTATCAGAACAAAACGGTTGCTTGTGATCAAAAGCAAAAGAAGGGGTGTGTGGGTAAAAATTTTGTAGCATGGGTGTGTGTATTAAAAGTGAAAATCATGCTGCAAAATTGGCAGGCTCCAGTAGGGCGGTGTACCGACAAAAAAAACGCTTTTTTAAAGGTGATTTTGATTGATAGTTTGTATTTTTATATTTGTTAATATGTTTATTATCAAATAGTTGTATTCATTTTTAGGGAATTTTATTGGTTAAAAAACGCGTTTTGGGGCCTTTTTCAACGCCAATTGTTGGTGGAAACGATGCTTAAATTTGTAACAAAAATTTGTCCCTTAAAAACACCCGTTTTTATTAAAAAATAGCCCAAAATGCCCGTTTTTCATCGGTTTTTCTATTTCCCCCCTTTTGTAAAAAGGAAAAAAGTGGCCTGGAAACCCTAGTTTGGCCAGCTTCTCGTGGAAAACTTCCCGAAAAATGTAATATTTTTTTAGACTGCTATTAGGCCATTTTTGAGCATTCAACAATGACAACATTCATTCAGACTCATTCATGCCTATATTATGATCAAGGAACTTAACGAACTTGTTTGGTACGCTGAAAAATCACTTTGGCGCGACGAAGCCCTGCTCGGTTTTTTGTGTAAAAACAAACCAGAAGTGCTGCAATTGTATAACCTGATTCAAAAACACCATTTTAAATCAGATGAAGAAGCGGCTAAATCGATCGGACTTTGTCTGACCACCTACAAAAAATACGCAAAAGCCCTCAAAATGCACCTGCAGGATATGGTGTTCTTTTATAATGAGGAGAAAGCACGCGCCGATTTGCGCCTCAAAAACCTTTTCGAAGGGATCAAGGATCTGGGTGCCATGCGGCTCTTGTATGCGCGCGGCTGCAAACTAGCCAGCAAAGAAGTCGCCGAAAGCCTGTTGAAGCGCGGACTCCTGTACGATTGGCCCGATTTTGTCCAATATGCCGCTTTATACCTGAGAGACTGTGCTTTACGGGTGAGCGGCAATGAAAAAGAGTTTGAGTATTACGCCAATTTGTACCATCAATATAAAGGCTGGGCGGACTTGGAAAACCAGGCCTGGGAATATGTACAACGCACTCAATTACCTTACCGCCGTAAAACAGGTGCCCGACAAGTTAAACCCGAACAAACCCGTCGATATATTCGAACCTTGCAGGAGCATGTAGATACAGCACCTTCTATTATGTTCCATATCCATTTTTATTTGCTGAACAATCAGTATTTTTTGGAAACATATGATCACACCGCACTTTTAAAGAACAGCAATAAGGCCTTGGCTTATTTGGAAAATAAACCCTATCAAATTAACAACCTGCAAGCGGCTTTTCACTACATGAAGGTAATTGCTTATACTTATTTGGGTAATTATGAAGAGGGTGAGCAGGCTGCACAAACCGGGCTTAGCCTCGCAGCGGAGGGAACGGCCTCCTGGTTTAGCGCCCAGGAAGTGTACCTTTATTTATCCTTGCATACTTGTAATTATGAAAAGGCATTCAGTGTATATCTGCAAGTGTACACACACCGCCGATTTGTAGCCTTGCATGCAGCCCAACAAGAACTCTGGCATATTTCGGGTGCATATTGCTATATTTTACACCATTTAACGGGCGTTCCACTGCCTTCTGGATTTCCAACCTATAAAAGTGGTAAGTTTTTAAACGGAATCCAAAATTATCACAATGATAAAGATGGAATGAATATCGCTATTTTGATCGCGCATTTTCTCTTGCAACTCCTTGAAGGAAAGGATATTGCGGTATGGGACCGCATTGCTGCCCTCGCCAAATACCGCGAACGTTACCTCATGGATGATCCTTTTGTAGCCCGTTCTGAAATTTTTATTAAAATGCTGGTTTTATTGGTCAAAACGGGTTTTCAACGCGCCGTATTTCTTGAAAAACTAGCCCCCCTGTTGGATGACTTGCGCAAACTACCGCTGCAATTAACAAATCAGGCGCATGAATTAGAAATCGTTCCATATGAAAATCTGATTCACTTGATAACCAATCAACTGTCAAAACGAGGGGGCTTTATCGCCCGCGCGCAACCAGGTGTACGGGGAACTGAACAGCAGTGGATGCGCGTATAGGTACATGCTGTTTTAAACCCATTTCACGTGCAAAAATTCGTGTATTGTTATTTCCTTATTAGAACCGTTCGCATTTTTTATACATTTGCCCAACAATTCATCCTTTTGGTTATGCTGCGAATCTTAATCGTTTGTTTCTTTATATGTCTGTTCCAAGGCACAGGCATTACTCAAAATGGCCTTTTTGTGCATCGGAATATCCGCAATGCCTACGACAAAGGCACACGCAGTTTCGATGGGAAACCGGGCGCTAATTATTGGCAAAACAAGGCACAATATACCATCGATGTCAGTCTGGATCCCAAAAAAAGGATGCTGAAAGGGCACGAAACAGTGGTTTATTTCAATAATAGTCCGGATACACTGAAAATAATTCGTCTGAAATTGACGCATGACCTGTACAAAAAAGGCGGTCAGCGCGATGCTGAAGTGGATCCCGAAGATGTAGACGATGGTACCAAAATTGAAAATCTTCGTATCAATGGTCGTACGATTGGGGAGAAAGAGCAACGCCGTTTTGCTACTTTTTTGGATGTGCTTTTAAAAAACAATCCGCTTTCCCCAAAATCGTCTATCCAATTAGAAGTCAACTGGTCGTACACAATACCAGCCGATCCTAACGCGACCCGGGAATGCCGATGCGATCCGAGCACTTATTTTGTGCCTTATTTTTACCCACAAATAGCCGTTTATGATGACCTGCAAGGATGGGCCAATACCCCATACAACGGCCTGCAGGAGTTTTACAATGACTTTTCTGATTACGATTTGACCATCACGGTTCCAAAATCTTATATGGTTTGGGCTACAGGTGAATGGCAAAATCCGTTAGAAATGTTGGAACCTGCCACTTTTGAAAAATGGAATAAGGCGCATAAATCAGAATCAGTGATGTCTGTATTTACCGAAGCCGACCTCAAAAAAGGGGGCGTTTTTAAAAAGTCCAAACAACATGTATTTCGTTATAAGGCCTCCAGTGTGCCCGATGTTACGTTTGCTTGCAGCGACCATTATAATTGGGATGCACGCTCGGTTGTAGTGGATGATCTTACTGGTCGCCGGACATTTGTAAGCGCTGTTTATGCTACGGATGCAAAGGATTTTTACAAAGTGGCCGATATTGCGGCACGTGGTATTCGGCTGATGAGCACCTGGTTGCCTGGATACCCGTTCCCTTACCCCTGCGAAACGGTGGTGCATGGCAATGATGGCATGGAATACCCCATGATGGTCAATGACTACAGCCTGGGTGACCGTGACCCAACAGGTTTGACTGCCCATGAGGTGGCGCACACCTATTTCCCGTTTATGATGGGCGTTAATGAACAACGTTATGCCTGGATGGATGAAGGTTGGGCTTCTTTTTTTGATCATTTTTTGGAAGATTCCCTCAATAATACCAGTAACAATGCGCTACGCAATTATTCTGCAGTGGCTGGGCGCGACTATGATGTCCCGCCTATGACCCAATCGCAGTTTTTGAGTGGCCGTGCTTATGGAATTGCTTCCTATGACCGACCACAATCGGCCTATGTTGTGTTGTTGGATTTGCTGGGATACGAAAAGTTTCATGCCTGTATGCGGGTTTATATGGACCGTTGGAAAGGTAAACACCCCCAACCTTACGATTTCTTTTATACCTGGAATGATGCATCAGGTCAATCGCTGGATTGGTTTTGGAAACCCTGGTTTTTTGAATGGGGTTATCCAGACTTAGGAATTCAAGGTGTTGTGAAAAATGAAGCAGCCAATTGTTTCGTTATAACCATCGAACGAAAAGGAACTTTGCCCATCCCCGTTTGGTTAACCATTGTTTACATCGATGGAACCAAAGAAACCGTGCATAAAACGGCAGAAATTTGGAAAGATGGCAAAGCCAATATAAAAATTAACGCTGCTACGGGAAAAACCATCAGTGAAATAAAACTGGGAAATCGCAATGTTCCCGATTCTAATAGCAAGGACAACTCCTGGCAACCTTAATTTTAAGGGCCAATTGATCTTTTGTGTTGAAAATTAAGTTTGTTCACGGCTTAAAATTGAAAATTATGAAATCTAATAATGTGCTTACCTACCTCTTGTACCTGTTGCTTGCAGGTTTGGTGGTTGCAGCAGCCTTCAAGGCATGCCAGATCAAAAAGGAAAAACAATTAGAAAAGGAAAAGCAAGAAGCCGAACTTCAACAGGCTTTGCGCGATATGGGGTACAACTCTAGCGACACTACTGCCAGCGCAGGCAGTTCCTATGCTGCTGAAAATTCGGGATCTGTGGCAGGTAACACCACCATGCCGCCCAAAACAGGGCGTCAAGCCAACCCAAGTGGCATAGAAGATGAACCCGTTACAACGGCCAATACAACGGCTAAAACGACCACGCCATCTACCACAACGGCTAAATCTGGAGCGGCCTTGAGTGCCAAAGAAAAAACGGTGGTGGCGCTTCCCAAAGTGACACCCCAGGTACAAGCAACCGAACCTGCAGCAAAATCTGCCACGAAGCGGACCGTTGCTGCAGCGCCTCGTAAAGCTCGGTATCGGGTGCAGGCTGGTTCTTTCTCTAAAATGGAAGGTGCCCGTCGTCGTTTAGAGGAAGTGATCAAGTTGGGCTATCCAAATGCCGAAATCGCTAAAATTAACAACGGAAAATTCGCCGTGGTGATCGTTTTTCGTACCAACAGTAAAGAAGAAGCCATTCGGGTTGCCGATAAACTGGAACAAAAAGGCGTAGATGCTGCGGTGATGGAGAATCGGTAGTTTTAGCGGCGTTAGACTTTCCAGGTCTTCAAGACCTGGAAAGTCTAACGCCGCTAAAACTACCGATTAAACCTAAACTAAAAAGAATAGTCCAACAAGAATCAGGATTGTCTATGATTTCAGATCGTAAGCAACCTACTGCGAAAATTCTTTTTTTACACCTAAAATCATTGTTACACACCATGAAAACGACCCTTTTCCTCACAGTCATGTTGGTTATGGCTGTTGGCATTGCTCCTCTTTCCTTGCGCGCTCAAGATATAGCATCTGATAGCACCGGCTTAGATGGCGATCATTTCAGCCTCGAAGGAGCCTTGGCATTTTTCAAAAAAGCGGAATCGCTCGAAGATTTTGAAAAAATGCTCAACAAAGAAAACAATGAAGTCAACAACCTGGATTTAAATGAAGATGGCGACGTAGATTATATCCGGGTGGTAGACCACATGGAAGGTGATGTGCATGCGATCGTTTTGCAAGTACCGGTAAATGGCTCCGAATCACAGGATGTCGCAGTAATTGAATTAGAAAAAGACGGTCCGGAAAGTGCTATTCTACAGATTATCGGCGACGAAGACCTGTATGGGGAATCCAAAATTGCAGAGCCATTTGAGGAAGAAACCACCAAAACCAATGGACGAAATGGCCCAGCGATGGGAAATATGCCTGTGCGCATTGTAGTAAATGTGTGGTTATGGCCTTCGGTTCGTTTTGTATACCGCCCTGCATACCGAGTATATGTATCTCCTTGGCGCTGGGGTGTTTATCCTACATGGTATCGTCCATTCCGCCCACGTCCCTGGGGTGTTTATCGAGTAGGCATCCGGCCTTACCGTGCGCACTACACCGTTGTCAGCACACGCCGAGTGGTACGTGCAAGACCGGTTTATGCGCCACATCGCGCGCATGCAACGGTTGTTCATACGCGCACGACTACCAAAGTGAAAGGCCCGCGTGGCGGAACGGTTAAAAAAACAACCACCTCTACCACCGTACGTGGCAAACATGGTGGCGTAAAGAAACAAAAGACCACTACGACCAAAGCCCGAAGGGGCGGCCGGGGCCGGCACTAAGAGATTTAGACTTCCCAGGTCTTAAAGACCTGGGAAGTCTAAAGACCTGGGAAGTCTTCAAGACCTAGAAAGTCTAACTACCTCAACCAAATCCTCCAACACCCAGGCATTCTCAATCGAAAACCCGCCCGTTCGAGTGCGTCGGAGTCCACTAAGGTATGCGCCCGAACCTGCGGCAGCCCCCACATCAAAGGCCAACGAACGAATATAAGTACCCTTGCCGCAATGCACTTCAAAATCGGCCTGCATGCCCGCTGCATAATCAGGGTAAAGGTGTATTTCAGCCCCTTTAGCGCTCACAATGCGGTGTTCTGAAACGGGTTGTGGTACGGGTCGCAGGGGAAATATTTCAAAACGGTCTATTTGAACCGTGCGGGGTTCTATTTCTACCACTTCACCAGTCCGTGCGTTTTTATACATCCTTTTACCATCTACTTTCACAGCCGAGTACATGGGTGGCACTTGCTGAATAGTCCCGATAAACGGTTGTTTTACCGCATTCAGTAAGCCATCATTCAGGTGTTCGGTTGGGTAGAACGTATCCGCGGGTTTTTCTAAATCATAAGAAGCCGTACTGGCACCAAAGGTAAAAGTACCCGTGTAGGCCTTCGCCATCGCCTGAAATTCGTCGATCCGTTTGGTGTAATCGCCTACACAAATCACCAGCAAACCTGTTGCAAGCGGATCGAGCGTGCCAGCATGCCCCACTTTCAATTTTTTATTATCTAAGCGTTGTTTTAAATGATGCCGCACTTTATTAACAACATCAAAAGAGGTCCAACCCAGCGGTTTATCAATTAGAATGACCGCGCCTTTCGGAAAGGGATCAGGAAAGGCTGTATTTTTGGCAAATAAAAACATACAATCGCAGCGCGCCTGCTTAATTTACAAATAAGGAAGCATCAATTGCGCCAGTAGCTGGTTCCCTTTTTCATTCAAATGCACCCCATCGGTGGTCAGTATGCCGCTTTCCTGATTCTTCAGGTTATGCAGCAGGTTATAATCCAAAAAGGCCTTCCGTAAATCGACTACAGGCAAACCACTTTTTTGGGCGATATCCCGGATTAATTGGGAGTATTGGTTCAATTCGCCATCCATAGGATTGCTGAAATCCGTTTTCTCGCCGATACAAGCGGGGGTACACAACACAACGCGCGCTCCATTTCGGATAATTTTTTGAATCAAGGCTTCATAAAATTGCACAAACTTGGGCGCATCCGTGCCCGTGCCAAAACTCCGTTTGTGCCAAACATCATTTACCCCCACATACAAAAATACCAGGTCTGGCTTTTTATCCAATACATCGGGCTCCAAACGCAAAAACAGGTCATATACTTTATTGCCGCCAATACCCGCGCCAATTAACTCATATTCAGGTGCCTTGTTTTTTTGCACCAGACTATCATTAATCTGTGCAATATACCCACCCGGTTGAACACCCGCCTGGGTGATACTGTCGCCAAAAAAAACGACGCGGGTTGTTTTACTCCGAAAGGATAACATAAAAATGCTGAACAGGAGGAGGTTAAATGCAAAAAAGCGCATCATGCTAAAAAAAGTTAATAGACTTGTCGCTTTACTTCCCACCACAACAAGTCTAATGTTAAAAAAAACTACAGACCTATAAGCCGGATTCTGTCTGCCGCGATTGCTCGAAACAGCTCTGCCATTTATCTGGACCAGTCATCACTGACAGGTTCTGTTCTGCCTACCCCCCTTGATGCAATTCCATACGAAACTGCTGCGTGCGAGCAACACACACCCGATGACCTCGAAAGATCACCCGACCCAAGGTGTACATGGCATTTCAACCCGCAAGGTTTATCCGCCCCGACCGTTGCCGACCAGCGCCGTGCGCTCTTACCGCACATTTTCACCCTTACCCTGTTTCAATCTGTTTTACACAGACTGTTTCAGGGCGGTTATTTTCTGTGACACTTGCTATGCCTGCCTGTTTTCACCCCAAGGTGACACCAAACAAACTCCACCCGTTAGGTGGTGCGGTGCTCTAAGTTGTCCGGACTTTCCTCCCCGCTTTTCCCAAAATCGGAAAATGCAAAGGCGGCAGAGCGGTCTGTAGTTCAAAATTCAAATAAAAACAAGGCTTTGGTCGTTTCATGGACTAAAATTTATAAATGTATAAATTTGACACCTTGTATGACCTAAAGATTAAAAACAAATGAATTATGTCATAAATCATGGGTTACTTTTGCAAAGGTCGATAAAAACACCCTATTTTGCAGGCCATCAGACAATCTATTTTGTTTTGTCCGATTTTTGACATATCCTTTTTATACGAATAGAGAATTTTAACCGTCCATTCAGTATTGGCGTAAACTTTGTTCTCCTACTTTTGCCGAAGGATTCCTTCGGGATAATCCCACAAGTATTACCCGTATGATGATTAAACGAGTGCTCCTTTATGGTGTAGTGTTAGCAATCCTGTTGATGGTTGCTGTCAGTGCGGGACAGTGGGACAAAGATACTGCAGTCTTACAACAGCATGCCGACGAAATATCCCTGTTTTGTTCGGAACAGGAAATGCTTGCCCAAAATTGGCTAAAAGTACATCCAACACCTACGCCCGCTGATTTCGCTACCCAATCGAACCAAGCATATACCATTTTACAGCATCATGCCGATTCGCTGCTTTTTTGGTCCAATACCCGCGTTTTACCTAGTCCAAAAGAATTAAAAAGCCTAGAAGCCAACAGCGACCGGCAGGTTTTGAACTTGCCTTTGGGCTGGTTTATGGCAGTTTCCACCCGCAATAATTCGACCAAGACCACCATCCTGGTGCCGATTCGCTACGCCCTGGATGCTCAAGTGCAGCATCCATTTCCTGCCGACGCTTCGATTTTAAATAATATTACGATCAGTACGGAAAAAACGGAATTCGCAATTCGGGTTGGGAACAAAGACCTTTGTTGGCTTGATTCAGATGGCACGGTGCAGTCTAGTTGGTTACAATGGATTAAATTGTTGGCCAGTTTGCTCTTTGTTGGCGTATTATTGGTGTTAATTGACCGCACAACAGATTGGCTTAATGCACAATTTGGGAACATAGCAGGCGTCTTGCTGCCTTTAGCACTAGTGCTTGCCTTTATTGGCTTCAACCTAAAATGGAACATTACGGGCCAGCAGTTTGGAAGTTTGCCCTTATTTGAACCGGTTTTTAAGGATGCTTCCTGGCTAGGACAATCCCTGGGAGATATGTTATGCCACATTGGGTTGGTCGTTTGGTTGATCCTTATTTTCCATCGGGCTTTTCAGGTGATTTATATTTCTACCAAACAGCCCGTTTTGTTACAAGTATTGGCTGGTACAGGCTACTTGCTCAACATGTGCAGCATTCCGCTGAGCGTGGCTGTTTTTCGCAGGCTGGCGATGCAGGAGCGCATTAATTTTAATTTTAATGACCTGCTCAACCTGGATTCGTACAGTTTACTGGCTGGGCTGGGGGTAATTTTGTTGTTGTTGGGGCTGTTTTTATTCAATCACCGTATAGCGTTGATGTTGCAGCAAAGTGGGTTGTCGCGTGTGCAGCGTATAAGATCGCTTGGAGCTGCGGGCTTGGCGTTTTCTATTTGTTGTGCAATCTGGCCAGATGGTTTTGCATTGTCTTTTTTAATTGTTGCCTTTTTCGGAGTTTTATACGCCATTTTGCTCGATGTTTTTGTGCATTGGGAGCAACCTGGTTTTGGTTGGATTATCCTATGGATGTTGTTTTTTGCATTTTTTACGTCTTTCTTTTTGTATCAATACAATGCATTAAAAGGACAATCAGAGCGTATCGCCTATGCAGAAGCACTTGCTGAACCAAGGGATATCATGGGGGCCGAAGTGCTGTTAAAGGAAGTATATGCAGCGATGTTGCCCGATTCACAGCAACTCAACATCTTGCTTAAGCCCTGGCCCTTCAAAGCGGCGGAGGCAACGGCACACAATTATTTCAATCAATTTATTTTTAAGAAAAATTACCTGTTTCAACATTACAGGCTCAATGTTTTTGCTTTTGACAAAGAGCAGCAACCGATGCTTTTGGGCCAAACCGGTAATTATGAACTGATTGTACAAAAAAACTGGGAACAAGGCAAGGCCCTGGAAAATGCACCGGGCATTCGGTATTACCATGATCAGGAAGGCAAATTTCGGTATATGCTGCAACTTTCGGCATTCCGAATGGGCGATCCTACCCAACCAGCACGGGTGTTTTGCTTCTTCGACCACGACTATCCGACACCTACGCAGGTGTATGCACAACTGTTTTATAATACGCCCTATAAAAATCTATACAACCTAGGTCAATATGATTTTGCTGTATTGCAAAACAAAAAACTGGTTGTAGAACAAGGGCAGGTCAACTTTGGCGTGCTGGAAACACCCAGTGCGAACGGCACTGCTGTAATGGTAAAAAGCACTGACCCCACGCGTTTAGACGCAGTATATAAAAGTGTAGATGGCCAAACGGTTGCCAGTGTAGGCAGAAGGCTGGGTGGCTGGTACAAACAGATTTACCTGTTTTCTATTTTATTTACCATTGGTGCGCTGTTTTTATTTTTGTTGGCCTTGTTAAATGCATACCTCGGGTTTTTACCCGAATATTTTAAATTTAAATTAAGTGTAGGTGGCTCTTTGGCGCGCCGGATACACTTCTGGAATGTTAGTTTGATGGGGGGCGCGTTTTTAGTCATTGGTTTGATGACATACCTGCATTTTACGGCGGTATCAAAAGAGTCGGAGCGTGCAAACCTCGATTATCGAACGGAAGCAGTACTGGCAAATCTCAAAACCCAGTTGCTTAACACGACCCTTTCGGCCGATAGCATGCGCAAAACACTGCCGCGGACCTTATCTACCATGGCTGCCAGTTTGTCGATGGATGCTAATTTGTATGGACAAAACGGTGATTTGTTATTTACGACGCAAAAAGACCTGGCGGGTTTAGCGATACTGCCGAACAAAATGAATGCAGCGGCTTATGAAAGCCTGCGCAACAGTTCCCAGCCAGAACGCGTTGAACCGGAACAGGTGGCCGGTTTCAAATTTTTTACCAAGTATATGCCCCTGCGCAATGGGCAAAACCAACTTTTGGGCTATTTAGGAATACCTTACCAGTTAAGCGAAACCAAGGCTGGGCCAGAAGTATCGGATTTTATTGGCATTTTGGCCAGTTTATATGTGTTTCTGCTCCTGATCGCCTATGTCGTAACGCTGCTATTGGCGCGTTCCATCATCAAACCCGTGCGCCTGATTTCGGATAAAATACGGCTCCTGCGCCTCGAAGATAAAAATGAACCTCTAGAATACGATGGCGACCCAGAAGATGAATTGCGTATCCTGGTAGACCGCTATAATACCATGGTGGATAAACTGGAGGATTCAAAAGTGCAAATGATTCGGCTCGAACGCGAAGGCGCATGGCGCGAAATGGCACGCCAGGTAGCACACGATATCAAAAATCCGCTTACTACCATGAAACTCTCCATGCAACAATTGGAGCGCGTTTCTTCTGATCCGGAGCAGGCCGCAGCATACTTGCGCAAGGCCATCACCCGTTTGATTGAACAAATTGACTCTTTGGCACAGATTGCCTCCGAATTCTCCATGTTCGCCAACTTGGATATTCGTGAAAAACATGATATGGTGCTCAATGAAGTGGTCGAAAATGTACACGACCTGTTCAGTGAACAAAAAAATGTCGACCTTGATTTGACGTTGCCGAATGAGCGATTCCATATTTTGGGTGATAAAAACCACCTCATTCGGGTGTTTAATAACTTGGTAATCAATGCAATACAAGCAATTCCTTCCGATCGGCGTGGACAGATACGGGTGTCACTATATCGGCGGGATAAGATGGCCGTGGTACAAATAGGCGACAATGGTGGCGGTATTCCAGCGGAAATTCAGCAACGGGTATTTGAACCCAACTTTACGACGAAGACTTCCGGCAGCGGCTTGGGCTTAGCGATTTGCAAAAAAATTATTGAACAGCACGACGGGGATATTCATTTTGAAACCATTGAAAATCAAGGTACTAACTTCTTTGTTGAAATGCCTATTGCATTAACGCAAAGCAGATGAAATCACATTCTAGCAGGCTTCGTGTTGATTTTACCCTTATTTCTTGTACATTTACAGCCGTGAAAGGTTTTTTGATTGTACTTCTGTCATTTCATTTAGCGAGCGGCGGCATCTTGTTTGCTGAGCTGGCTAAATTTCCTTTCCTTTCCCAGCATTATACGGAGCACCGTAAGTTAAATCCGGAAATAAGTTTCACACAGTTTTTGTGGATACATTATGTGGTAAATCAACACCACCACTCCGATGGCAATAAATGCCATTCAAAGATGCCGCTCTGCTGTGTGCATTTCAGTGCCGCCGAATCTGTTTGTGCACTGCCTCCTTTGGTTGATCCTTTTTTGTTGCAATTTTGTGAGCCACGCTGCCAAAAGAGCAACTTCCCTTCCTATCAGTTTCCTTTGCTCGAAGGAACCTTGTTCGGCATTTTTCAGCCGCCTAAAATTGCCTGAAACAACAAATCCTGTGTTGAAAGCTGTATCGAAAAATGCACGCTTGCACGGGGTATTTGATCTGCCGTCTACGATGGCACCCTGTTTCTAAGGTCTGTCTATTTTGGCAGACACCATGCAATTTTTAATTTCTTTCTAAAGCATTATGATTCAGCATATTATCCAATATGCAGTACGCAACCCTTTGTTCGTACTGCTGGGTACTTTTGCATTAATGGTGTGGGGCGGCTTTTCCTTAACGCGGCTCCCACTCGATGCAATTCCCGATGTTACCAATAATCAGGTGGTGGTGGCCACCCAGGCGCCCAATCTTTCAGCCATTGAAATGGAGCAATATGTCACCTACCCGGTCGAAATTGCCGTGCGCAACATCCCGGGCTTAGAGGGTATTCGTTCGGTTTCCCAATTTGGTTTGAGTATTGTTACCCTTAATTTTAAAGAATCCGTCGATTTGTATTTTGCCCGGAGTCAGGTAAATGAACGCCTGCAAACCGTGCGCAATGAAATTCCAGCCAGTTTCGGAATACCCACCATGAACCCCGTAACTACCGGGTTGGGCGAAATCTTCCAATATGTCATCAAACCAATCCAGGCATCAGACACATCCTGGTCGCTGATGGAACTGCGGGATGTGCAAGACTGGGTAGTAAAAAAACAACTCATCGGAGTGGAAGGTGTAGCCGAAATTAGTAGCTATGGTGGACATCTGAAGCAATGGCACGTAAAAGTGCGCCCCGAACAGCTCCAAAACAATGGGGTAACCTTGCAAGAAGTATTCAATGCCGTGGCTTCGGGCAACGAAAATACGGGTGCTGCCTATATTGAAAAAGATGCCCGCAATTACTTTATCCGGGGTTTAGGGGTAGCAAAAGGCAAAAATGATTTGGAACAGACGCTGGTAAAAGTGAACCAGGGTGTGCCCGTTTTGGTCAAAGATGTCGCCGATATTGAGGAAGGGAGTGCCATCCGATACGGGGCGCTTACCCAAAATGATCAGGAAGCCGTGGGTGGAATTGTTTTAATGCTCAAAGGCGCTAATTCCCGACAGGTGGTGGTCAATGTTAAAGAACGCCTTAAAATCGTGGAAAAAAGTTTGCCGCCAGGTTTGAAAATCGAATCCTTTCTCGATCGAGAATTGCTGATAGACCGAGCCGTAGCAACCGTGAGTCGCAACCTGATGGAAGGTGGATTGATCGTAATTTTTGTGTTGGTGCTCTTGCTGGGGCATTTACGCGCCGGATTAATTGTGGCGTCGGTCATTCCTTTGGCCATGCTTTTTGCCATTGGTTGCATGGTGACTTTTGGCGTTTCTGGAAACCTGATGTCCCTCGGCGCAATCGATTTCGGATTAATTGTAGATGGGGCCGTTATTATTGTAGAAAATATCATTCGACTGTTGCACGAAAGGGTAGGGGGCGACCGCAAAAAAATTGTGGAAGAAGGGGCAAGTGGGATGGCGCAATCCTCCTTTTTTGGACAAATTATTATCTTGATTGTGTATTTGCCTTTGCTGACACTTTCGGGTATAGAGGGTAAAATGTTCAAACCGATGGCACTTACGGTGGTATTTGCCTTGGCAGGTGCCGTTTTGCTTTCCTTGACGTATGTTCCGGCATTGAGTGCTATTTTGTTGAAAAAAGATCATTCAGGGCGTGAAACCTTTTCTGATCGCCTCGTGCGTGTACTGCTGCGCGTGTACAACCCAGTGATCGAATGGGCCTTGCTGTACAAGCGCTGGGTGGTGGGTATTGCCGGGGTTTTATTAATCGGGGCGTTTTTATTATTTCGGCAAATGGGCGGGGAGTTTATCCCACAACTCGATGAAGGTGATTTTGTCATCGAATTGCGCATGCTCCCAGGCACGTCACTTTCCCAAATGGTGAAAAGTGGAGAAGTCGCCAGCGCTCAAATTCTGCGCAATTTTCCTACTGAGGTGTACACGTGTACGGGTAAAATTGGTACCTCAGAGGTGCCAATAGACCCCATGAGCATTGAAGAAATGGACATGGTACTCACCATGCACGACCGAAATACATGGCAACGCTGTAAAAATCGGGCAGATTTTGAAGCCCAACTCAAATTGGTTTTAGATAGCATCCCCGGCATTTTTACCTCCATTCAGCAACCAATCGCCATGCGCTTCAATGAGTTGATGACGGGCGCTAAAACGGATGTCATTATTAAGGTATTAGGCAACGATCTGGAAGTCCTCGCTACAACCGCCAATCAAATTGTAAAAAACATCAACCGAATTCCTGGCGCGGTAGATGTAAGTGTCGCCAAAGCAGAGGGTTTGCCCCAAATATTCGTCGAATGGCGTCGAGATGACTTGGCGCGGTATGGCGTTTCTATTGCAGATGCCAATTTAGTACTCCGAATGGCCATGGCCGGGCAAAGAGCCGGGATAATTCTGGAAGAAAACCGCCGGTATGATGTCGTGGTCAACCTCAACTATGATGCCCAACAACCTTTGGAGGCCTTGGGTAAATTGCAGGTATTGGGCGCAAACGGGATCATGGTCCCCTTGCGCGAATTGGCAAATATTGAAATAAAAGACGGCCCTATGGCGGTATTCCGGGAAGATGGCGAACGTTGCATTAATGTAAATTTGAATGTGCGTGGCCGTGATGTGCAATCGGTCGTAAGCGAAGTGCAGGCGGTGGTGGACCAGAAGATCAAGTTGCCCATCGGGTACCGCGTTACGTATGGGGGCCAGTTTGAAAACCTGCAAAATGCCTCGGCGCGGCTGGCACTGGTGGTTCCTGCGGCACTGTTGCTCATTTTATTGCTGCTTTACCTCAGTTTTGGCCGTGTTCGAGAGAGTTTACTCATTTTTTCGGCCATTCCATTTTCTGCAGTTGGCGGCGTATTGTCGCTTTGGTTGCGCGATATGCCCTTTAGTATCAGCGCCGGAGTTGGATTTATCGCCCTTTTTGGCGTAGCCGTACTCAATGGCATGGTGTTGATTGGCTATTTTAAACAACTCGAACAGGAATTTCCGGATATAACCATTCGCGAACGGGTGCTAAAAGGCGTGTTTACCCGATTCCGGCCGGTTATTATGACTGCAACCGTGGCTTCTTTGGGCTTTTTACCGATGGCGATTTCCCATGGGGCTGGTGCAGAAGTACAAAAACCACTGGCGACGGTGGTGATTGGCGGACTTATTTCAGCGACCCTGCTTACGTTGGTTGTACTGCCGGTGATGTACGAGTGGATCATGGTGCGGGCAGCAAAAAGGCACAAAAAAGGAATGCCCATGTTGATACTCCTCCTGATTTTTGGTTTTACAGGTGTTTCTTCCGCCCAACAAATGTTGAGCGAAGCAGATGCCATTCGGCTTGCCCAACAAACACATCCGGGTATGCAGGAAGGTGCATTGCAAATACAAAAAGAAACAGCCTTGATGCCGACAACCCAGGCAATTGCGCCTTTGCAGGTGTATGCCTGGGGCCCGTTTAACCCCGAAATTGGCGTTTTGCAAGAGTTGGAGCATCCCGCATTACGGCGGGCCAACAAAGCCGTACAACAGGCGCGTGTCGGTGTCGCAACCGCCGAATCGGAGCAATTTGCCCGAAGATTGCGCCTGGAAGTTCGACTTACATATGAAAATGCTACTTATTGGCAGGCTAAGCAACAATTATTGAACCAAAAGGACAGTATTTTGAAGGCCTTTGCCAACATGGCTGCCTTGGAACAAAAGGCAGGAGCCATTTCGGAAGTGTCGCGCCTGCACGCGCTGGCACGCGCACAGGAAGCGCAACTCCTTGCGCAACAAGCAAAGGATCAACTGGAAGCCGCAAAGGTTGGACTACAATTGCTGCTGGATTTGTCAGACAAGCCAATTGCGCTTCCGAAGTCGTTTGAGCAGCGCCCGTTTCCCGACACCTTGCCCTTACAAAGTGTTTACGGTAACTTGTGGCTAGCCGATTTGAATTTAATGCAAACCGAAAAAACGGCTTACCAACAAAAAAGCAAACCCGCATTTACCCTCGGTGTGGTAACGAATGTGGATCCCTATAACCGATTGTTGCCTAATGCTTATGTAGGTTTGAAAATCCCCATTGCACAAAAAGCGTACAAAGCGCAATTAGAAGCGGGACAATTACAAGTGTTTATTGCCAAATCGCGGGCTGCACAACAAGCGCTGGCGCTGCGCAAACACAGAAATGATATTTTGGCAATCGCCCATACGGCCCAGGCAAGTTTGCAATTGCTCCAAACATTTGGCGCAACCCAACAACAAGCACTGTTAGAAGCGGCTGAAACCGAACGCAAAATCGGGGCAAGTTCAGCCTATGAGTATCTGCAGGCCATTTCAACGGTATTCGATTTGCGCCTGCACCAGGTGGACGCAGTGCACGACTGGAACCAAGCGGTCATTCAATTGGCGCCATGAGTATTCGGTTGAGTACCCCATTTTACAGATTGAGCGGTCTGTTTTCCAGGTCCGGTACAATTCAAACAATAAATTCACGTTTTTAACCTTCCTTTATCATGCAAAAAGCAATTTTTGTCTTGTTTTTATACTTAATACTGGCGGGCTGCGGCGCTTCATCCACTGCACCAGCAACAACCGAAGCACCCACCACCACAACACCCGAAACCCTTACCCTTAGCCGGGATCAAATAAAAATGATGTCATTGGAAATGGGCCCAGCCATGCTGAGGACCATCGCAAACAACTTTCAGGCCAACGGCATGGTGGCGGTATTACCTCAAAACCG
Source organism: Saprospiraceae bacterium (assembly GCA_027488935.1). Lineage (GTDB taxonomy): Bacteria > Bacteroidota > Bacteroidia > Chitinophagales > Saprospiraceae > M3007. The sequence goes on from JAIYAP010000027.1 coordinate 90,044, forward strand.
GGCTGCTGTGAGCGCCAAACTAACCGGTCGTGTCGAAGCGGTTTTAGTGCATGAAGGCCAAAATGTAAAAAAAGGACATGTGTTGTTTCGTATTGCAACCACCGCTTTAATTGAAATTGAACAAGCCTATTTGCATGCAAAAGCGGATCTGGTATTTCTCGAAAAAGAACTGGAACGTCAGCGGAGTTTACAAACCTCCAGTGCAGGTGCTGCCAAAAACCTGGAGGAAATACAATCCAAATACCTGCGTGCTAAGGCTGATTTAGCCGGAAATGCTGCTAAATTGCAATATTTGAATATCGGGACCGAACAGTGGAAGGATCCTGAGCAATTGAAAATGAGTCCGTTCTTTGACGTAACTGCCCCCATTTCTGGCAATGTGACCGAAATTCCGATCAGCATTGGCCAGGTAATTACGGAAGGTACTTTGCTCTGTAGCATCATCAATGCCAACGAACATTTGCACGCACATGTAGAGGTTTTTGCACAAAATGCAGCCGAAATTAGGGAAGGTCAAGCCGTCGTGATTCGTTTTCCTGGGGGACAACATGCCGATATGCGCAGTGAAGTGGAATACATCAGCCGAGAATTGAATGCCGAAACCAAAACAATTTCGCTCCATGTGCCGCTACCAGATGGAAAAGGAATCGTGCCCGGCATGGCATTAACGGCTTTAATTGAACACTCCGGTAAACAATCATCCGCCCTGCCCGACGTCGCCATTTTGCAGGAAGGGGAGGCGGTGTATTGTTTTGTGGTGGAAAAAGAAGATGCCATGGGTGTCGGATTCCGGAAAGTATTGCTCCATACCAACGGGCAATCAGATGGTTTTTGGGGCTTTTCTGATCCATTTCCTGAAAATACCCGGTTTGTCTTAAAAGGTGCTTCCATTTTGGATGGCGCTTTGAAAAAAGACCAAATGCAAGAATAGACTTGTTGCAATGGGAAGTAAAACGACAAAAACAGTTTAACGCCCCATAGCAACAAGTCCAATAAATCCAACCACTTCAATTTTTCAATCAGTTTAATCTGAATTTAAACATGAAAAAGTACCTTTTCCCATTTACCTTGTTTGTGCTTGCAATAGTCGCAATCCTCCCCAATGCTTGCAAACACGAGCCAAACCTGATTCCAACCGACCCCAATGGCCAAGATACGACCTTAGTACCGGTTGATTCGGTAGATCTGAGCGGTTTTCCTTGTAGTTCGGACACCGTTTATTTTCAAAATCAGGTTTTACCCCTGCTGATTTCACAGTGCGCGCAGGCAGGTTGCCACAATGCTGCTTCCCATCAAGACGGCGTGTATATCACTGATTACGCCAAAATTATGCAAAATATCAAAGCGTTTAATCCAAACAACAGTAAACTCTACAAAGTGATTGTTACCACTGATAATGGAGATCGTATGCCCCCAGCGCCAGCCGCTAAATGGACTACAACGCAGGTTGATTTGCTGAAAAAATGGATCAATCAGGGCGCGCTCAACAATTCCTGCAATGAAAACTATGGTGCTTGCGATACCACGGGCATCACTTACACGAATACCATCAAACCTTTGATGGATAATAAATGTGTGGGTTGCCATCATACGTATTCTACCACTGGCGGCGGTTTTGACCTGAGTTCTTACGAAACCGTGAAGGCGGTTGGATTGAGCGGCGATTTGTACGGTGATATCGCTTACCTGCCGGGCTTCAACAAAATGCCCAAAGGCGGCGCTAAATTGTCATCGTGTACCATTCATCAAGTGGATGCCTGGGTACGCGCCGGGATGCCTAAATAGGAAAACGTTTTCGGGGGGAATTCTGCCTTGTTCGCCTGTACATTTTACGGTTTCGGCAAATAGCGTACATACTTGAGGTATCCTTTCGACGTTTAAAAAGTCTTAATTGTCAAACAGATTCAACAGATTGAATCAAACAAATTCTTTAAATCACATACCTTATTTCCTTATCATGTTGCAAAAAACATTTTGTTCGCTTCTCACTGCACTTTTAATAGTTTGCATCGCACCAGCTGTACAAGCGCAGAAATATTTCAGCCGCAATGCAAAAGTGGCATTTGACGCAACTGTAAAATCTTCTCCAGAGAAAATTGCTGCGGTGTCAAACAGTGGAACCATTGTATTGGATAAAGCAACCGGCTCCATTCAGACAGCCGTTCTATTAAAAGGACTTTTGTTTGAAAAAGCGTTGATGCAAGAGCATTTCAATGAAAACTATGTAGAATCTTCCAAATACCCGAAAGCAGAATTTAAAGGAAAATTGGAAAACCCGGGTGCCATTGATTTTACAAAAGATGGCAATTATACCGGTACTTTGAACGGAACGATGAGCCTGCACGGGGAGCATAAAGAAATGAAAGCACCCGTTTCTTTTACCGTAAAGTCGGGTAAAATTACCGCAAAAGCCAATTTTTCACTGGTTTTGGCCGATTATAAAGTGGATATTCCTTCTTTAGTGGCCGATAAAGTGGCAAAACAGGCTAGTATCGAAGTAACAACGACACTGGAACTACTGAAATAAGCTGGTTTGCCAGCAAATAAACACAAGTCAACGTTCGCAAGGGCGTTGACATTTTTTTTGTGTTAAGTATTAATCAAACGTTTGTTTAGTTTTTTAATCATTGTACCTTTGCGGTGCTTTTAAGAAGGCAATTTTATGATGCAGGCTAATTCAATTGAAAAATCCGACAAACGGCAACACCTTATTCAGGTTGCGGAGTTGTTGTTTGCCCAACATGGCTATGAAGCGGTTTCAATTCGGCAACTTGCCAAAGAAGCAGGTGTCAACTTAGCCATGATTAGCTATTATTTTGGTTCGAAAGAAGGTTTGTTTGCAGCCATCCTCGAAAACAAAATACCCCGTACGCGGGAAAAGTTGGAAGAGATTATGGCGCAAACAACCGATCCCTGGGAACGGATCGCGCGCACGGTTGATATTTATGTGGATTCGATGTTTAGCAACCACAGTTTTAGCCGCGTGATCACCCGCGAAATGTCTACCCGACAACGGCCGGATAATGTAAAACTGATTGTGGAGCACATTTCCAAAAATATGCGCATCATCCGTGGATTTATGGAAGAAGGCCAGGCCTCCGGGCAATTTAGGGACGTAGACAATAATTTAACCCTTGCCTCTTTTTTTGGCACCCTGACTACTATGATCAACAATACCGGTATGATGTGCATGCTTTCTGGCGAAGTCGACGAAGCGGTTATTTATACTGAAAGGTATAAAGACCGTGTACGCGCCCACCTAAAATCAATGCTTAATCATCATTTAATACCATAAACGGCTATGGAAATTTGCCGAACGCAGGCCACAATTCAAATTTGAACAGGCACTAAATCCGTTTTTTAAAGTCGGTTATTGCAAAATAGCCATTTGATGCATCCTTTTACGATCTATCTCTATTTGTTATGATTCTTTTTTTTAAACTAAGCAGGACGATCCTCTTGCTTTTGCTGCCCGCAAGTATGTGGGCACAGACACTCGAATTGCGCCGACTGACCCTGGAGGAGGTGGTACAACTTGGACTTTCCAACAGCAAGCAATTGCAAATTAGCAATGCAAAATTAGCGGCAGCGCATGCCAAAACCAATCAACTACACGATGCATTTGTTCCTGCGCTCACCTACACCGGCGCGTACAACCGCCTGAGCAGCAATGTGCCTGAATTCGGATTTACCCTCCCAAGTGGGGAGTATAAAGTGCTGAATCCGCTGATTGTCAATCAGTTTAGCAATAAAATTGGGGTCTCAGAAGCGGTGTTTACGGGTTTTCGAGCCTTAAATGCCTTAAAAGGCAATGAATTTCTCGAAAATGCAGCGCGCATCGATGTCGAACGCGATCAGAAAGAGGTACATCTGAACCTAATCTCGGCGGGCATCAACCTGTATAAATTGCAGGAAGCGCAACGGTCCATTCAAGCCAGCTTGATTTCAGCACGCAGCCGGGTGGTAGATTTGAAAAAATTGCGCGATCAAGGCCTTGCGCTCGACAATGATATGCTCAAAGCAGAACTTATTGTTAGTCAATTGGAAACCGCTCAAATTGAAACCGAAAACGGCCTGCACGCAAATGTCTTTTCACTTGCAGTGCTGTTGGGTTTGCCTGAAAGTACCGAAATTCGATTAGACAGTTCAGGAATCTCCGGCGTAAATGCCGATGCTACCTTGGCTGCTTTTTTAGACAACGCGGCCAATCGTGCCGATGTGCGTGCCGCCGGAATGCGCAAAGAAGCAGCGGTCAAACAAATTGAATATTACAAAGGGAGCCGCCTCCCGTTGGTCAATGTGGGGGCAAATCTGTACATCAACAACCCCAATTCGCGCTTTTTTCCACCCGAAGCAACCTTCAAAACCACCTGGGATGCAGGCGTTTCGCTCAATTGGAACCTCAGCACCCTTTACACCTCCAAACACACCATTGAGGAGGCAAAAGCGACCTTTTTACAGTCCAATTTGCAGCAAACACAACTGACCGAATCGGCACGCAGTGAAATTGCGAACCAATATTACAACTGGCAAACCGCCCGCAGCAAAAAAGAACTTGCGATCAAAAGTTTGCAACAAGCCCTCGAAAATCAAAAAGTAATGCGTGCACGTCTGAACCAGCAAATCGCTACACCCACCGAATTACTGGATGCGGATACACTCCAAATTCAAGCCGAAATCAATCGAATTTCCGCCAATGCGGATGCGCAACTTGCTTATTACAAACTGCTTAAAAGTGCAGGCAAACTTTAAACCAACGCTCCAATTCAGGAAAAAACAACTGTCATGAATAAAAAATTAGTCTTTCGCGTAATACTAGGCGCAGTGATCTTAGTCGCCGGCATTTATATCTTTAACACCGTTCGGTTTATGCTCACCCATGAGGATACCGAAAATGCATACCTGGAAACAGATATTACCACGATTTCTCCCAAGATTCAAGGGTATATTACTTCGGTTCGGGTAAAGGAAAACCAGGAAGTAAAAGCAGGCGATACCTTGTTTGTACTCGACAACCGGGAATATCTTCTGCGGGTAATGCAGGCAGAAGCTGCCCTTCAAAATGCAGAAGCAAACGTGAAATCCATCGCTGCAAATGCTACTGCAGCAGGTGCCAATACCATTACGGCCGAAGCCAATACCCAGAGCAGTGAAGCCCAAACGGACGTTTCATCAGCCACTGTCCGCACCGCCGAAGCCAATGTTGAAGGCGCAAAAGCACGCGCATGGCAGGCTGCCCAGGATTTCAAACGGTATGAAATTTTGGTAAAACAAAATGCGGTGACCCAACAGCAATTTGATGTAGCCAAGTCCAATAAAGAAAATACGGAAGCGACCTATCAGGCGTCTTTGGCACAATTGGATGCAGCGAAAAAGCAAGTGGAAGTCAACCGCCGCCAAACGACCGCTGGCCAACGCCAAAAATCAGCTATTGCAAGCCAGGCGGATGCTGCTAATCGCAATGTAAGCCTCGCGCAAACCCTGGTTGCACAACGCCGGGTTGAACTGGAAACTGCACAATTGAACCTGTCTTATACCGTGATCGTAGCGCCTTCACATGGTGTAATTGCTAAAAAAGCGGGTCAAACCGGACAGTTTGTTAATATTGGCAGTCCGTTGTGCAGCTTGGTAAGCAATACCGGCTTGTGGGCAACCGCCAATTTTAAAGAAACACAAGTTGCAGGGATGAAAGCAGGCCAACACGTGGATGTAAAGGTGGATGCTTACGGCGGCAAAGTATTTAACGGCACAATTGAAAGTATAGCCCCGGCAACAGGGGCCAAATTCAGCCTGCTGCCGCCCGATAATGCCAGCGGTAACTTTGTAAAAGTGGTGCAGCGTATTCCAGTGCGCATTGCTTTGACCGATACGCCCGATCCTGCATTCCCGTTGCGTGCAGGGATGAGTGTGGAAGTCATTGTGCCGAATTAATCTTGATCCCTCATCACCTTATTCTTTTTTAAAAGATGGCAATTTCTCGTTTAGCTCGGGCCATTATTGTCCTGACAACCGTATCGGCCGCTATCATGGAATTGGTAGATACGTCGATCGTGAATGTTGCGCTTTCCCAAATGGCAGGGAGTTTGGGCGTAACCATTGAAGACATTGCATGGGTTATTACTTCGTATGCAATTGCTAATGTGATTATTATACCGATGACTGGTTTTTTGGCGGCTTTTTTTGGCCGTAAAAATTACTACATCGGTTCTATGATATTATTTACCATTGCATCCTGGTTTTGCGGAACGGCCGATAGTTTGGGCGCATTGGTATTTTGGCGATTCATCCAGGGAATTGGTGGCGGCGCATTGTTAAGTACCTCTCAAGCCATTCTTTTTGATGCATTTGAGCCGGAAGATCGGCCCATTGCCAGTGGTTTGTTTGGGATGGGCATCATTTTGGGACCAACACTCGGCCCGACGATCGGCGGTTATATATTGAATAACTCTGCCTGGCCCCTCATTTTTACGGTCAATATTCCAATTGGGATCATTGCGACCATTTTAGCCTACTTTTTTGTAGAAAAGAAACCCAATGAAGGCAAAGAGCGCAAAACCCTGGTAATTGATTATACGGGTATTTCTTTGTTGGCAGTAGGGGTTGGTTCCTTGCAATATGTGCTGGAACGCGGTGAGTCGGAAGATTGGTTTGACTCCAGAAGTATCACGATTTTTACGTTTTTGGCAACCATCGGTGTAATTGGGTTTATTTGGCGGGAGTTGACCACCGAGCACCCCGTTGTGAATCTTCGGGTAATGGGCAATACGACCCTGGCACTCACCACGATTTTTACGTTTGTCGTAGGGATTGGTTTGTTTACCTCGGTGTTTGTTTATCCAGTATTGGTTCAGCGGGTAATGGGTTGGACGCCCCTCGAAACCGGGCTTTCCTTGCTCCCGGCTACGGCCATTGGGGTGCTTATGTTTCCAATCATAGGTAAACGGATGGCGATGGGGGCCTCGCCGGTGCCGTTTGTTGTTGTAGGCTTTCTCCTGTTTATAGTATTTGGTTGGTGGTCGGCAGGAATGAATGCCCAAGCCGGGAAATGGGACTTTTTTATCCCCTTAGCATTGCGTGCGGTAGGGATTAGTATGGTACAATTGCCTTTGATCAATCAGGCAGTAGCGGGTTTGCAACAAAAAGACTATCCTTCCGGCATTGCCTTAAACAATATGATTCGGCAATTGGGTGGTGCTTTCGGGATTGCCATTGCGAACAATTACATCGCCCGGCAATTTGCCCAACATAAATCGGATTTGGTGATGAATGCAGTGCCGGGCAACCCGGTTTTTGACGAACGTCTTAACGGTGCCATCCAGAATTCGATGAGCCGCACCGGCAATTCAATCAGTGAAGCGACTGTAATTGCCTACAACCAGTTAAATTTAGCCGTAGAGCGACAGGCCTATTTATTGACCTACCTCGACACGTTTAAACTGATTTCGCTGTTTTTTATCATCGTTTTCCCCTTGATTTTCTTTATCCGGGTAAAAAAGAAAGCGCCCCCAACTGCTGCAGAAAAAGAAGCAATGTCGGAGGCGCATTAGTAGGCTGAGGTGGTAATGGTAATTCGGATGGCCAGAAACGGGATGTTATTCTGCGCCGTCTGTTTGGGCCCGGGTTACGGCGAATCCGCCGATTTTTTGTCCAGAGAATTTACCTGCATCGCAATCCATTGGAAAGTGGATACCGCCATAAACTCTTGAAATAGAGGCTTCTTCGGCCTGTTTGCTTAAGTTCGCCGCATCTGCGGGGAAAATATGGGCCAAAATCGTGGCAGCAGCCCAGGAGAAAGTGGAGTGGCCAGATGTATAGGCCGGGAAATTGGGCACACCAGTCAGGGTTTTAATGTCTGGATCCACTTGTGTCGGACGCGGTACCATGTAGAAGTATTTAGTATCCCAGCAAGTGATACCCGCATCCATCAAACTCATCCCCAGCAAAGCGAAGGTGCGTGCCGCGCGTACTTCGCTTTGTTGGGCTTTATACACCAATTCTGCTGCGAAGTAATTCCAGTGCCCTGGTGGGGTATAAGTACCAGTTCCATCGGCCCAATAGTGCACAATTTTCATTTTTTCGCGGTCATTCGGGTCGCATTTGCTTTTTACCTCCGCCAGTTGCGCCTGAAATTCGGCCGACTTGGTAGAAGGCGGAGCCGCTGGCCGTACGATGGCAATATCGGTTGCCGGGAATAACCAAGGTTTTACCTGACCAAAAAGCGGCAGCATAGGTGGCCGTTTGGGGCTGTCCAAACTGATCCAGGGCGTTTCACCACGGGTCACCGCAGATTTGGCAAGGCTGTCCCAAATTGCAGCCGAACCGATCGCAAATTTCATTTTATCCGTTTTTGCACGGTTCAAAACTTTGTTGGCAACCGCTTTACCAAGTGCCAAACCTGCGCTGATATCAGAGCTTACTGCAGCGCCTGCCCATTTTTTGTAATTGGCCGCTTCTGCTACTTTTTCGTTGATGAACGTGGTGTCGCCTGGGAATAGGTTGCGCAACATCACATAAGCCGCACCCGCTGCCACCGCATCTTCATTGGGATAACCTGGCAAGGCGTTTTTAGGCACCAACACAGCAATCGATGCATCGGTATTGTAAGCCGAAGCGCGGTTGTACAGGTTTTTGTAATGCCAGGCTGCCACCAATGCATCATATTGTGCTACCGCAGCGTATGCATAAGCGCGGGCTGAATAAGGCGGGTTGGCAAATGGGAAAGTAGGGTAGTTGAACGGATTCGCCGCATCTGGAAAAGTATAGGTGTTATCGGCATTCGGCGCAGGTGCCAGGTTGTGTTTTGCAACCAATTCGCGCATAATTTCGTTCCAACGCAACACACTGCCCGCGCTCCAATAAGCAATGGCTTCTTTTTGTGATGCCGTTGCATTGTTTACGGCGTTTTTGGTATCGGCCACTTCCTGCGTGTATTCTGCAGAATTGGCAGCAGTAGGGGCTGCCAGCGCTACCTCATCGGGGGTAACCAATACAACTGGTTTCCAGTTTTTAGCGTTTAAATCCTGATTGGCAGGCGTTAACTGGTTCAGGGTCGTCAGGTTTTCGGTGATTTCCTTATCGCAGGCATAAAAAGAAAAGCTCGCTGCGAGGAATAAAGCTGCAAAAAGTGCAATTTTTTTCATATTATTCATTAAAAATTTTGATACTAGGTTGAATGGATGGAAAACTCCTTCAGATTATTGTTTTTTAGCAAATCCGAAAAACTTGGTAACACCGGCCGACCAGGTAAACGATTTACCTACATTGCGGCCTTGAACGGTTTGCATCACGGTACCGATTACCTGCAAATCGGCCAAGAAAGGCAAGCGATAAAATGCTTGCGCGCCTACACGGGTGGCGTCCATATTGTTGGAAACGAAAGGCATATCCTGCCGACGAATATCAAAGCCACCCAGGGTAGCATTGTGTTCAGCCAGCAATTCTGCGCCCCAACGGAAGCTATAATACCCGCCCCGGAAAGCAAATTGCGCGACATTCGGCATTTCTACCTCGGTGGAATAAATTTGTTGGGTGGTGTAATAGGAAGTGCGGTCGATATCCACATTTGAGCGGCCGATGTAAGTACCACTCAATAAAAAAGTAAGGTGCTTTTCACCAATATAGTGCAAAATTCCGCGGCCAAATAAGGTTCTGCTTTGAAACCCAATGGAAAGCGGCAAGTAATCCGCAACATAATTGGTGGTTGGCAAGGAGGCGCCCGCAACCACTTGGGCAGAAAATTTGCCACCCAAAATAGATGTTTCATACGCCTTGTATTTGAGGGCAAGGGTCAGATCCTGCAAACCGCGTTGTCCAGTGAGGGTTCCAGCGCTGGCCTCAGTCCACACCACCGGCAACATCGCGATCACATTCAGGCGGTTAAAAATGCCATAATTGGCCATGAGCGCGGCACTTTGGGTTGAAATGGTGCCAATATTGCCGTTTTTACGCAATAAATCACCTTCCCAATACTCCTCCCAGGCATCGTTGTTGTATTGAACCCCAACGCAAAGAAACTTTTTATCCATAAAAACCCCGTCGGTCAGCGATTGGGCACTTGCATGCAAAAACATGCTGGATAGGAACAACAGTGTTAATAATTGCTTCATGTGTACTTCTTTTTTAAATTATTCAGTCACAAATACAGTTGTATTTTTCGTGTTTTGCCTTAATTTTACTTTAGTTTTTCCTTAGAAAACCCTTAGAGCATTAATTTGTCCTATTTTTACGGCTCAAATTCGCATTGTCGCGACCATCTTATGTATTGATTATGCGCATATTGGTCATTGAAGATGAAGTTAAAACCCTGCAATCGGTACGACAGGGGCTGGAAGAGCATGGCTGGACTGTAGATATCGCTTATGATGGTGAAACAGGACTGCGATTGGGAGCGCAAAACGCCTATGATGTTATTTCGTCGGATATCATTGTTCCTGGAATTAATGGTCTTGAACTGTGTCGCCTGTTGCGCAAAAAAGGAATCCAAACACCCGTGTTAATCCTTTCTGCGCTGGGCGAATTGGAAGATAAAATAACCGGTTTGGATGCAGGGGCCGACGATTACCTCACCAAACCATTTGAATTTCGCGAGTTTCTTGCACGTGTAAAAGCGCTTGCACGCCGTAAATCTGCCGGTTTTCAAACCACCGAAAATATATTGCGTTTTGCTACGATCGAATTGGACCTAGATGCCAAAACCGTGCGGCGCGAAGGTAAACCCATCAACCTGACCCCCCGCGAAATGGCCCTGCTCGAATACCTGATGCGTAACCCCGGTAAAGTACTTTCCAAAGTTGAAATTGCTGAAAAGGTTTGGGACCTCGATTTCGACACGGGTACGAACCTGATCGAAGTGTATGTAAACTACCTACGCAACAAGGTGGACAAAGGCTTCGAACAGAAATTGATTCACACCCAGTTTGGCCAGGGGTACGTGCTGCGTTCGGAATAGCCAATGTTCACACTGGTAAAATGGGGGCTTTTTCGCAGAAAAGTAAGCGCATTTTGCTCATTTTAGTGTTGTGAAGCTATTTTCATTCTGAAATCAAATTTTCTTTATTTATTTGCAAGACGAATAGCGTTTGTTTAAAAACCTGTTTGAGAAAAGTATTATTGGAAAATAAGAGAAAGCCCGTATGAAGCAATTCTACAAAATTTTGATTTTCAATTTATTGTGCCTGGTATTCGGAAGTATTTCTGTGCAGGCGCAAGTTACCCTTCGTGGTAAAGTCCTGGATGCAGAAACGGGTGAAACCCTCATTGGGGCAGCCCTCGCGCTGATAGCAGAAGGCGGCGGCGGTACCATTTCTGATTATGATGGTAACTTTATTTTGAAGGTGCCAAAACTTCCTGCCACAATCCGGATTGCCTACACGGGCTATTCCACGCAGGAAGTGACAGTGACGGAATCAGCCCAACGCATTCAAATAAAAATGCAAACCAATCAGATTGTGATTGAAGAAGCAGTGGTGCGCGGACAACGGATTGATGACAAACAAAAAGCAGCACCCCTGACCGTGGAAAACCTGGATGCGATTGCCATCAAACAGACCGCAGCGGTAAGTTTTTACAACGGCCTCGGCAACCTTAAGGGCGTGGATTTGACAACGGCATCACTTGGTTTTACGATCATCAATACACGCGGCTTCAACTCTACCAGCCCGGTGCGTTCACTTCAAATTATTGATGGCGTGGATAATCAGGCGCCTGGTCTCAACTTCTCTTTGGGTAACTTCCTGGGTGCTTCAGATCTGGATGTGCAAAAAGTGGATCTGATTGTAGGTGCCAGTTCGGCTTTTTATGGCCCGAATGCGTTTAACGGGGTAATCAGCATGCGTACCAAAGACCCATTTGTGTTAAAGGGGCTCAGCGTTTCGCTCAAAGGCGCCGAACGCAATTTGCTCGAAGGCGCATTCCGATATGCAGAAGCATTCAAAAATAAAAGCGGACATGATTTTATGGCCTTTAAACTCAATTTCTTCGCTTTGCGCGCAGATGATTGGCAGGCCGATAATTACGATGCCGTAACCGGAACGACTACGGGCAACATCTTCCAGCCCAATGAAAACCCGGGCCGCAACAACGGCGTTAATATATATGGTGATGAAACCTCTTACGATTTTACCTCTCCCTCCGATTTGTATTCTTCACGCGCAGGTTTGAATGTGTACCATCGCACAGGGTATAAGGAGGTTGACCTGGTTGATTACGACACAAAAAATATAAAATCAAGCGCTGCCCTGCATTTCCGGCTGCGCCCAAGCCAGGAAAACCAGTCGCCACAGTTGATTTTCGCGTCTAGTTTCGGAACAGGTACTACGGTATATCAAGGCGATAACCGCTTTAGTTTGCGGAATATTTTGTTTTTTCAGGAACGTATTGAGCTGACTAAACTTGACAAGTATTTCGTGCGGGCGTATGCAACGTTTGAGGATGCCGGAAATTCTTACGACCCGTATTTTACGGCCCTGAAATTGCAACAATTCGCCAAAACGGACGCCCAATGGGATGCAGATTACCGCCGCTGGTGGGGCTTGAACAGCCTGGGCGGGGTGTTTAACAAAATGAAAGGTTTGGGTTATGGTCCGGGCGGAGATTCACAAGCCCTGGAAACCTGGCAGGCTGACAACCAAGAATTGCTGACCGGTTATCACAATCAGGCAGCTGCTTTTGCTGATTTAGCCAGTTCAAACGCTGTTGAATCAAAAGATTTTTACCAACCAGGTACGGCGCGTTTTGACTCCTTGTTTAATGACATTATTTCGCGAAAATCGAATTCCAAAGAAGGCGGAACCCGTTTTTATGATAAATCGGCCTTGTACCATTTGCACGGCGAGTACCATTTTACCCCAACATTTATCGATGAAATTATTGTGGGCGCCAACTTCCGCCAATACCGTCCGGTGTCTGATGGAACCGTGTTTAAAGACACCAATGGTATTAAAATTATCAATTCCGAATTTGGTGCTTATGTAGGAGCAGAGCAAAATTTTGGCGATTTCAAATTAAACGGAACCATCCGCGTTGATAAAAACCAGAATTTTGACTTTATTTATACCCCTGCCGCTTCGGTGGTCTGGAATCCAAGTCCTAATAATTTCCTGCGTTTGTCCTTTTCTTCGGCCATCCGCAACCCGACCCTGGCCGATCAATACCTGAACTTGAATGTAGGGCGCGCCACGTTAATTGGAAATCTCGATGGATTTGACAGCCTGATTTCCATTGAATCGTTCAATGAATACCGCAACCTGTTGGACCGCAGTAAATTGGTGTACAATAATTTGAATCCCATCCAGCCCGAAAAAGTAAAAACCTTTGAAATCGGATATCGGACTACCCTGTTTGATCATCTTTATATGGATGCGAGCTATTATTACAGCATTTACAACGATTTCATTGGGTATAACATTGGGCTTACTGCCGACTTCAACAACATTGGCTTGCCGGAAAATATCAAAGTTTGGCGCGTCGCTTCTAATGCAACGCAAACCGTTACGACACAAGGATTTGCAATCGGCCTGAATTATTATTTCTGGAAATATTTCATGGTACAAACCAATTATTCCTGGAATAAATTGAATACTGCCGAAACCGATCCCATCATTCCGGCCTTTAATACACCGGCCCATAAATACAATATTGGCTTTTCGGGACGGGACATTAATTTGAAAATATTGAAGGGAAATACGTTTTGGGGCTTCAATATTAATTATAAGTGGGTACAAGGATTTACCTTTGAGGGTTCCCCACAATTTACCGGACAAATTCCAACCTACGATATGCTGGATGCTCAGGTGAATTGCTTGATTCCCAAATGGAACATAACCTTTAAATTAGGTGCAGCCAATTTATTGAACAATCAACAATTTCAAACCTACGGTGGCCCAAGAATTGGTAGAATGGCCTATCTTTCAATGGTTTATGATTTTGCTAAGAAATAAAATCCCGAATTGCCTTTTCAATTAAAACCTGTTTATCACAAAATTTTTATTCACATGAAAAAATTAACACTCCTGCTTTTGTTGTGCGCTTTTGTCGGTCAGGCAAATGCGCAACGTTACCTCGAGCAAGTATTTACGGCGGCAAGCAAAACCACCGCAATTTATGGCAGCAACTTTACGGCACTTACGCTTGCTGTAACCGGCCACACTTCACGTCAGCCTTTGGTAATGAACGTGTACCAGCCAACGGGTGACGTTGAAACGGCACGTCCATTGGTGATTTACCTGCATACCGGTAACTTCCTGCCTTACCCACAGAACGGTTCTTGCGGTGGTACCATCAATGATGCCGCTGCTGACGAATTTGCTACACGCCTCGCTAAAATGGGTTATGTAGTGGCAGTTGCAGACTATCGTACAGGTTGGAACCCAATCGCTTCTGGTCCAACCGGCGAATTGACACGCCGTGCTACCCTGATTAATGCTGCTTACCGCGGTGTGCAGGATGTGCGTTCTTGCATTCGTTTCTTTAAAAAGACGGCTGAAACTAGTGGAAATCCATTCGGTGTGGACACTTCTAAAATTGTAGTTTGGGGACAAGGAACAGGTGGTTACATCTCTTTGGCTGCGAACTCGCTCGACAAGTACAGCGAAATTATCACCACTTCTACACCGTTCAAATTCCAACTTCCTACCGGCCTGCCTGCACCAAACAATTGGTTGCCGATGGTTTTGGAAGCCTACAACGGTAACATCTACGGAACAAGCGGTCCACACGTATCGGATGCATTTTACAACCAGGCAACGGGCGGTGCTTACCCAATCGGCGACACCCTCGCAGTGCCAAACAGCCCTGGCTATTCTTCTGAATTCCAGTTGTGCGTACACACGGGCGGTGCTTTGGGCGACAGCCTTTGGATGCAAGCGGGCGACAACCCGATCATCAGCTATCAGGTTCCTGCCGATCCTTTTGCTCCTTATGGCACCGATATCTTGATTGTTCCTACTACGAACGAGCCTGTTGTAGAGGTTTCTGGCGCAGATGACGTTCAAAGCATCGCGAAAAAATTTAATAACAACGCTATTTTCAACGGTATCCCTGCAAGTGTTGACCCTTACGGTGTGGTAGCAAATGCACGCAATGCTGGCCGTAACGGCTTGTTCCCATTGCCACAAGTTGCTTCCAACTCTGCACCATGGGAATGGACAACTTACGCAAACCCGCCTGCGGGTTGTAACACAGACGCCGCACCTGCAAAATTGTACATCGATACCATCGTGCGTTACTACGCTCCACGCGCTTGCCTGGCACTGGGCTTGCCTTGCGGTTTCGTGAATACCAAGGAAATTGCTGGTTTTGAAGTTGGTTTGACTGTAGCACCAGTACCTGCTACTTCAGCAGTTGTTTTCAACGCGGAAGAAGCAATCCGCACGATCCTGGTATTTGATATCAATGGCCGCGTTGTACGCACGTTCAACAATATCGATGCAGAAACCTTTACAATGCAGCGGGATGGATTGGCAAATGGGATGTATTTTGCCCAAATTCTGTTCGAACAAGGTTTTGTAAAACGCAAATTGGTGTTTGAAAATAACTAGAAAATTGGTTGAAAATGCTGGCCATAATTGGTTTTATATAAAAAACCAGGTCGGGAAATAAAATAAATAGAGCCATCTCGATACGTCGATGATGGCTCTATTTGCTATTTATAACATCTTTTGCAAAGGAAATCTTTGGCTTCCAATAGGACGAGGTAGATACGTTTTCGATAATTACACCACGGCTGCTTGTACTGTGGATGCATATGATGCCGTCCTTATTATGCTCGGTAATAAGTGCTACGTGCTGAATGCGGTTTCCATCTTTAAAAAATAAAAGATCGCCTGGTTTAGCCTTCGATAAATCGATGGGCTTGCCTTGTTTGGCCTGTTCCACAGAAGCCGGTGATAAGGTAATACCATATTCTTTCATGATAAATGTAGTAAACCCCGAGCAGTCAAAACCGGTTTTGGGACTCCCGCCAGCGTATTTATAAGGACTGCCCACATAATTTTTGGCGTAACCAATGATGTCTTTGCGCAATTGCATTTCAGCTCCTTTGGGACTAATAGGGGGCTTTGGTGTGGTTTTTACCGTGCTGCACGCATTGGTTGTTACTATTGTTACCAATAAAAACAGGGAAAATCTCATACAAATCATGTTCTTTTGTTTTTAGTAAAACGAAAAATACTGGCCAAAGGTCATGTTCAAAGCCAAAATTTTAATTTATTTAACAATATTTGTTCCAAATAAACCTAATTTTTAAATTATTGCAAATATTTAACATTTTAAATGTGTTCTTGCAAGTTGTTTATTATCAGTACATTAGTACGTTTTTTTGCCGAAATTATTATTGATAAATGGGAAATATATTGTTGGCATGTTTTTTATTATTGCATACTATTTAATTCGAGACTACCTTTGCAAAATTAAATAGACCAATCTTCTGCGGAATAATCTGCTTGTATATCAAGCGTTTATACGCACATGCGACAGTTTTTGTCCAATTGGATTTGAACAGCAATATAATCTGTACAAAATCTATTGCGGCAGATTAAGTGGGCTCGGCAAAACAATTATGATTCTGATTAACAAGATCCTTGCACCAATGATTGGGTTTTCATCCAGTCGTTGCTAATTTATATTAAGTTCATTCAATTCATTAAAAGATGAAACACTCAGATGCATTCCGTTATCCCGTAGGTAAATACGAATACGGAAATTCCTACACGTTCGATGAAACCCGAAGGCACATTAGGACGATCGCCGAACTACCAGATGATTTGAAAAAAATCCTAAAAAAACTAAATAGTGATGCATTAGATAAATCTTACCGAAAAGGTGGATGGACAGCGCGTCAAATTGTGCATCACTTGGCGGACAGTAGCGTAAACGCCTATATTCGAATGAAACTTGCGGTTACAGAGCCTACTCCGATTATTAAACCTTATTTGGAGGCTAATTGGGCAGAAACCGAAGATGGAAGATCGGGCCCGATTAAAATTTCCCTCAAATTAATTGCGGCACTTACCAAACGCTGGGAGTATTTTCTGGAATCCTTGAGCGCCGATGACCTCAACCGCGGTTATTTCCATCCTGAAATGAAACGCATTGTTATGCTTCAGGATGCGATTGGTGCCTATGCCTGGCACGCACGTCACCACCTTGCACACCTCAAATTGATTTTGAATGGCGAACAGTACGAGCCAGGAAAAGGTTTGTCTTATCGTGCTGAAGAGTCTACGGACAGTGCATCTGCCACAGAAGTACCTTCCTTCCTGGAAGAAGGTCCAAAAAAACGTGGACCAAAACCAAAATTGAAACCAATTGAAGAAACCGCTTCTATTGTTGACGCTCCCAAAAAGCGCGGCCCAAAACCCAAAGTAGCGGCTGAAAAGGGCGCAGCAGTATCGAGCGAACCTAAAAAGCGCGGTCCGAAGCCAAAGGCAGCATCTGAAAACGGTGTAGCAGTATCGAGCGAACCTAAAAAGCGCGGTCCAAAGCCAAAAGCAGCATCTGAAAACGGCGCAGCAGTATCGAGCGAACCTAAAAAGCGCGGTCCAAAGCCAAAAGCAGCATCTGAAAA